>JAWKLG010000038.1:0-52195 GCA_041392845.1 Saprospiraceae bacterium
CCCGGCTACTGCTCACAAACATTGCTTTACCTTTTACAGTAGCGCCTTCTGAAATCCTGCTTTCATAGTGATTAACAAAATCTTCTGCCACGGCTTGCAAACGATCCGGATCGCCCAGGATGGCATACATGTTAGCCGTTTCTTGTTTGCTTTTTTCAATTTGATATTCATTGGCCCCTAACTCAGCAGCTTCCTCATAGTATTTTTCAATTTTTTCTAATTCACCATTTTTCAAGGCAACTTTTGCCGCTCTGCCTTCATACACAATTCGCACCGTGATTTCATCCTTCACAGATTCGGTCATGGTGTAGGCATCAACCACTTTACCAAACACATCCAAGGTAGCATCGATAGGAGTACCGGTAAAACCAACATAAGTGGCATTGGGCAATGAATCATGCAGGTACTTTGCAAAGCCGTAAGTTTTGGTAACTCCCTTTTCAGTGACTTTTACTTTTTGGTCTAGATTCACCTGGCTTCTATGAGCTTCATCTGAGATGCAAATCACATTGCTCCTTTCGGTAAGTAGTTTTGTATCTTCTGTAAATTTATGAATGGTAGTCAGGAACACTCCACCGCTTTGTCTATCTTCCAGTTTGGTTCGCAAGTCTTCTCTGCTTTCAACACTTTCTACGATATTATCGCCTAGGTATTTTTTAGCATTGACAAATTGCTCTGCTAGTTGGGTATCTAAATCGGTTCTATCGGTTATCAATACAATCGTAGGACTTTCAAAATGCTCACTTTTCATCAATAACCTTGTAAGAAAAAGCATAGTGAAGCTTTTTCCACACCCGGTGGCTCCAAAATAGGTTCCTCCCTTTCCATCTCCCTTAGGTTTTTGTGCTTTTTTGATATTTTCATACAATGCCCGCGCAGCATAATACTGCGGATAACGACACACGATTTTTTCTTCTTTTTTGCTATTGTCGGGTAGATAAATAAAGTTGCGAATGATGTCCCGCAATCGATTTTTATGAAACATTCCTTGTATCAAGGTATACATACTATTGATGCCATCAACATCTTTCGCCAAGCCTGCCACTCGCCTCCAGGCATAGAAAAACTCATACGGCGCAAAGAATGAACCTGCCTTGTTGTTTACCCCATCACTGATGACACAAAAAGCATTGTATTTAAAAAGTTCCGGAATATCTCTTCTGTAGCGAACGGTTAATTGTTTGTATGCATCATAAATGGTAGCTTCTTCCCGAATGGCACTTTTAAATTCAAAAACCACTAAGGGTAATCCGTTTATGTAAATAATACCGTCCGGAATACGTTTTTCTGTACCTAAAATTTCAAACTGGTTGACAAATTTGTAGATGTTAGTATCTTTCTTGTAATTAGGTAGATCGTCAGCAAAAATGGAAATTACTTCACCTTCTTTTGGTTGGTGATGTTTATTGAGGCCGGCATAGTTGATTAACTGTATATAAATGTCCTTTTGGTTGCGGTCCTCTCGTTTTAGGATGATTCCGTCTGAAAGCATCCGCAAAAAGGTCTTGTTACTTTCGTATAAATCGTAGGAGGGAAGCGACTTTAACTCAAGGATAATCGAATTCACTTCATTTAGTGTAATGCCTTGTGCTGCGTATTGATTTAAAAGAAAATTCCGTAAATCTTCCTCTATCAACACCTCATCCAGGCTTCGTGTGATACTTAGACCCAAATGATGGGGAAAACCTTCTTGTCCCAACAACTCTGCAAAGGCTTTTTCTAAATGTGCTTCAGTGAATTTCATGGTTCAATTAGAATTTTCCAGTAGCCAGCTTTAGTACTTCCTGTTCTTTCGATTACTCCTGCATCTTTTAGTTTTGCCTGGTGTTTTTCTACTGTTCGTGGTGAAATATTTAGTTCATTGGCTATTTTTTCAGCTGAGTATCCAGGATTTGCGACTATGACATTAAAGGTCATTTCCACATTTCTTCCGAATTTCTTCCGAATTTCTTCCGAACTCCCCATTGAAAAGGGTAACAGCAATTACTCCATTCGTCTCTTCTATCAGTGGTTCAGCCAAACCGGCTTCTTTACATGCCTCAATAATTTTTATGGCATTGGCAAAACCACAGACCACCTTCAGGTAATCATCGTGCCAACTTTGCCTCCGTTCTATGTTTTGGCTTTCGCTCATTAGGGTTTTTTGAATTGTGCTTCGGTGAATTTCATTTTAAATGTTTCTTATCCTTTCGATAAATATTTAAATCCGCTTTGTATTATAGGTTCTTCTGAAGATTAAAGTCATCTTTTCTATCTCTTAATTCAATAGCTTTTTCGATATATTTTGAAGGATTATTCATGAAATCTGCCCACTTAACAGACTGAATGTAGGAATAATCACCACTGTAAATATAACTACCATTGCAAAGTCGTCTATTGGGAACTTTTTCGTTGAACATATTTTTTTGGAGAATTTCAAAAAGGATAGGTGTATTTAAAGTACGACAATTACATTCTTCATTTCTTGTTATATAGTATTCATAACTTCCGTTTTCATCTGGCAATACCACAGCAATAACTCCATTTGTTTTGCTCTTTTGTCCTTTCCTATCTTGTTGTTTTAAAGAGTATGATACTTCCCAAGGAATCCATTGATCCCTTTCCGCTAAAAATGGATCTTTCATTCCCTTAGAAATTAAAACAATAGTCACACTGCTATAAAATATTTTATCACCTAATTTTGAACCAATGGTTGAGTCTGCTAGTGACTCCATACTCTCTCCATCATCTTCTCCCTTATAGATGTAATCATCGTCTTCTAAAATTTCAACGAGTTTATCAACGTAGTGTCTAGCGGTAGTTTGAATTTTCATTCTTCCCAAAAAGGTATCTACATAAATATCCTAAGTCCTGAACTGAAGAGTCAGAATATTTATAAGAAACAAAAACATTCTTCCCATTAGCTTACAACTTTTTTGATTAATGTAATGATTTCGGTTACGGATTTTTGCACATCCTTTTGGTCGTATTTTAACATTCCCACTTCCTTAATGAATGATTCTGGAATACCGAAATTCTTGTATTCACTTTGCAGGAATTGGAATAATTCAAATGCCATATAACCTGTGTAATGTATTGGAATAGGCCAAGCCCCGCTAGACAAGGCAATTTCAAGCTCTCTTTTAACGCCTTTAGCGTTCTGGATTGAGCCATCTTCAAGTCTTTTGTTGCCGAAAAGGATTAATACAATTCCTGCGCGTGAAATCATATTTTGTCGGTATTCTTCCCAAAGTTCTTCCAATTTCTTACCTCCACTTGGAAACTGCGGAAAAGGTTTTACCACTAGTTGATTCTCGGAAAACTTTTTTTGATGAGAATAGACGGCATCAAGTGCCCCATTAATCACTGCACTACCAACGCCCAAACCAAATCCATTAATAACTGTAAGATTGTTTCTTATAATTTCTTTGGACAAAAGATGAATAAAATTGTGCGCCTCTCTTTCTGAAAAATCACCATACTCAGCAGCACTACCTGAAATTAAGATAGAATGGGAATTATACCTTTCTCTATTCGAAAAGAAGCCATGTTAAATCACTGCTTTTCTATTAAAATGGTTTTAACTCTATAACGACCAAGCTCTTTTACAAATAGGTCTTGCTTAATCTTTTCATATTCGTATTTCTCCTTAACATTATCCCAATCTTCAAGAGCCGTTCTTTTCATTATACAATAATGGTCTTTGCTTTTATCACTATATCTGTGTGTGAGCCTACCAAAAATGTAATTTATGTTAGGGTCTGTAA
Organism: Saprospiraceae bacterium; assembly: GCA_041392845.1. Classification (GTDB taxonomy): domain Bacteria; phylum Bacteroidota; class Bacteroidia; order Chitinophagales; family Saprospiraceae; genus JAGQWW01. The sequence goes on from JAWKLG010000038.1 coordinate 3,747, forward strand.
AGCTGAAACCAACAAACAAAAAAGATTTTGTAATTAACTCGGAATTTAGAATTGAAATAAATGGCTCATGGGTGTAATAGTATTTTTCATAATCTTCTTTTAGCAAAACAGCCTTACTTGGCTTGTCTTTATCACCGTGCATTTGTAAAGTATGCATGCTCGATTATCACGATTTATAAAAAGGTCACCAACATCACTTTCATCTACTTTTTTATAAATTTCTTGTGAGCATCCTCTATTAAGTCATCATAATTGGTTGTCCAAATCGTATTAAAAGGAAGTCTAGCAATTATCCGATGATTTTCTGTCTCTACGTCTGAATCGGTAAACTCGTTAACTATTTTCTCATCAATTTTATTTCTGTTATTATTTTTGTTTTTGTGAAATTGAGCAACAGAGATTAAATCCGTTTCATCTTCTATTTTTTAATCCCAACTCAGTTGCTAAATCCCTTAAAAGTCCTTTCCAATCAACAAATCAATGATTTTGACATTCCAGCCCCTAAAAATAGTTTCCGGTACCTGTCTTAGTTTTTTAACGTAATCATTTACGAATGCCTTAATTTCTGGTTCATCCAAATTCATGATGGCTGCTTTGTTTATTTACTCCACTGTCGCTAATTTAGAAAGCAACAATGCTTTTAGTTCTGAGAGCTTGTGGTTTTCTTTTGTTAAGTATTTTGCAAATTATTAATCGGGTTCAAAGCCATTTCAATTTTTGCAATACTTCTTTAGGTAAAACAATTGGTAATGATTGAACATTATACATTGGTAACTTGGCTTGAACTCCACCTACTGTTCTTGACTCAATTTCCCATTTTCCAAATGGAGAAATTAAATAGTAATAAATGTAGTCTGAATGAACTACTTTGAAATTAGTTAACCGATAACAGTTTTCAGTTAGGTTAGCATTTAATAAGGTGTTATCTACTATATTAACCAAACCAATGGTTCCAACAATTGAAATAATTATATCACCTGTTTGAACAATATACCTTGAAATTGATTTCTGGATTTCATCAGAGACAAATTGAAAGGAATCATTCAAAATAATAAACTTATCCTTTGACATATCTGCAACCTTGATATATGGATTGCCATTTTTTATCATTATTCAATTCGTTGCCCTTTGGCAACTTTTCCCTCCTTTAATATCACAAAAGTCTGAAAGTGTTTTAATCTCCCACCCCCTCTGGCAAATTCTCCAAATCAACCCCCTCTACAAGCCACTCCCTATAAATCGCCTGTTGCGGTTTCTTCGAGTTTTTGGATGAGTTGCTCGTTGATTTGGATGCGGTTTTGAATGGTGTTGTATTCTTTGATAGCTCTTTGTTTGTCGATGGGTGGGATGAGGAGCTACATATTTTCAAAATCTTCCCATTCTAAACTTCCTCTAGCTCCACCTACCGCGTGGAAACATGCTTCACGGTCAAACTCCGTACGTTCAAACCACATCATCAAATATTCGGGCAAAAGTTTTGAAGTATCCTTCCTTCAAAAACAGGATGAGCTTAATGATATTATAAGCTTCGTAGCATCTGCAATAAAGCAACAGGCATTTTCTTATCCCGCCTTACCTGCGTAATTTACTGCACGCAAATTGATTTTTTTACGGATGATTTTTGTAGTTCTTCATATCTGTTCCAATGATATTGGCAACAGATGGAATAAACTTATTTGGAAATACTCAATCTAAAAGTTGTTCTTTTATGTAATTCTTCGTTCATCTACAGTTGGATGTTGTTTATCAATAGGTCTATAAGTGATTTCATATCTACAATTCTTTGAACTTTAGTAAATCATTTTTGCTTTGGGCTTCTTTTTTAAGCAATTCAGCAAACTCGCCTTTCAATACTGTCATTTTTTCATCAAAGTCAATATTTTCATCACGGTTTACAAATTCTATATATTTACTTGGCACAAGGGAGAAATCCTTTTCTCACTTCAGTTATATTTGCTGCATAGCAAAATTCAGGTTCATTTTGTATATCTTCTACCTGCCATTGATGATAAGTGCCTGTGATTTTTTATATCGTCATCTGAAAAATTGAATATATTTTTCTCAAATGGAATGCCCATCTGGCGCAAATCCGCCGAAGCAGAATCTCGTTTTCACGGTCACGGTAATTTCGGGTTTCATCTCAATTTTTCAGGTCAGGTTTTTTTTGTTCTTGTTCAGAATCCAAGGGTTACACTAATATTGGTGGTGTAAAACATATCCTGTGGCAAAACTAAATGCTTCCACCAATTTATTTTCAATCAGCTTTCTGCGTATTTTGTATTCCTCACCACCACCACTTAGGGCACCATTTGCCAGGATGAACCCCGCTACACCGTTGTCTGAAAGTTTGCTCACTATGTTTAGAATCCATCCATAGTTTGCATTACTCTTAGGCGGTACATCATACCCCATCCATCTAGGGTCATCTGTCAATTCATTTTCTCCCCGCCAATCCTTTTGGTTAAAGGGCGGATTGGCCATGATGTAATCTGCTTTCAGGTCCTTGTGTTGGTCGTCTCCAAAGGTATCCGCTGCTTTCTCACCCAGGTTGGCACTAATCCCCCTGATGGCAAGGTTCATTTTTACCAGTTTATAGGTAGTATTGGTGTATTCCTGTCCGTAGATAGAAATCTCCTTTTTGTTACCATGATGTGCCTCAATAAATTTGACACTCTGCACAAAACATACCACCGGAACCACAAGCAGGGTCATAAATAATCCCCTTGTGCAGTTCAATCATTTCAGCAATCAGGTTTACTATACTTTTTGGCGTATAAAATTCTGCTTTCCCTTTCCCTTCTGCCAGGGCAAATTTGGAAAGGAAATATTCACATCCACCTTACCACACATCCTGTTTTGGATCTTTAGTAGTGTCAATATCATTGATGGTGTCCAGTAAGAGAGGCTAGTTTGGTACATCAAACCTAATCTAGAAAAGTAATTGTCAGGCAAGCCCCTTTCAAGGCTGTATTGTTTTTCTCGATCGTATGTAAGGCAGTGTCTATAAGCCAGGGCAATGTCGTTTTACATATCACACATCAATAGGACCAATGACTTGTTTACTTCCCAAAAAAAAATATTATTTTGGTGTAGAAGGCAGGCATCTCTATATACTTCTCTTTTGCTGTTTGATAGAGTTTTGGCGCCGATTGTTCTTCAATTTCTTCCTTGCAAATTTCAGGAAAATCAATTCAACATATTTGTGTTCTGTGGGGTTAAGTTACTTCTCCTGAGTTCGGCAGCGATCCATGGGTACTTCAATTGGTTTCTTTTTTGTCAATTTTTTCGCCATTTAGTTTTTATTTCTTTTTACCAGTTTCAGAATTTCGTTCTGTTTTGCCAGGGAGTTGGTTTTAACTATTTGTGTTTTATTTACTTTTGTATGCCGCAATAGCGGTCTATTTCTCAACGGTTACCTGGATAAGGAAGTTTGACAAGCATGCTTCATTCTGTGCTGGTTTTTTTATATGAATTGCTTTATCAATATTCCTATTAACAAAAGAATTGAAATAATCCCAAAAGCTAAAATCATATTGCTTGTCTTTTTGTGATTTTATTTAAGATTTCAGTCTGCTTATCAACTTTACTATCAATCATTTCTTTAATTCGTAATCGCTCATTTTCGATAGCAAGCTGTTTAATCTCTGATTTATTTTCTTCAAGCTTAATTCTTTAACTTTCTCAAAATCCAAATAGAATTGACGAATTTTTCTTTCCTAAGTTCTTCAATGGACGAATTAAGACTTTTCCCAATTTCATTATTTAGGCTTTTTAATTGCTCATAGCTCTTATTATTTTCCTCACTAATATCTACTAAAGAATTCTTGATTTCCTGATGCTTGGCTATCTGTTTTTGTGCGAAATCTTTTAAAGCAGAACTATTTTGTTGAAATTCTTCTAAAATCAATTTATATGAAGATGACAATTCTTGCAATTTCACATAAGCCTCTGATGTATTTCTAAGTTTTAACAATTCGCCCTCTAAATCATTTAGCGTGTTATCAAATCGTTCCAATTTGCTCGAATTCTTCATATAATTTGTGTTTAAATTTGCAGATGACTTACTTTCTTAGATATGGTATCGTCAAACAAGTAAAACAATCCATAATAATCTGCAAGAATCACAAAGTAAGTCAGGATAAAATTTAACAATTGAAAAGCATAGATTTTCCTTGTTTTTCTTCGGATAAATTGTTTCCAAATTTCTTCAATTTTTCAATGATTTCTAATTGGTCTGATTTTTCAAATCTATCTTTAATAAATGTCAACCCAACTTCAAACCTTTCTTTCCCGTCTTGGTTCTCATAACTACCTAAACTCAATCTAATTAGACCACTATGTATTAAATGTTTCTGTTATTTCTGTAGCTTTCTAAATCTGCTTAAACTATCCCTAAGTCTTTCAAATTCTTCCTGCCCTTATTTTCTCATCAGATATATTAGGAACAAATACCTTCTTTGTTTTCGATTAGGTCTCCCTTCGCACTTAAAATACTTCAAACCATTTTTCAAATTCTCTAGGATTTTCGGCTATAAATATTGGAAAATGAAGGTTGTATCAGTAAATCTAAAATAGTTGTCAATCCTTCTTTTGAAAGCCTCATTTCCAATATCTTCAAATTCATCACCAATCAGCAAGTGTCCTTAAAGATTGTTTTCTGTTGTAGGTTATATTCTCAAAGTCCATTTAAGCAGATACCAAATTGAATTGTCAAGTGCACTTCCTTTATTGATTTGATTTTAATTCTTCCTCAGGTTAACATCTGCTTGATATTTTGAAATGAAATTCAGTAAACAGTTGTAAACACTTTTTTCTTCAATTGTACCAAATTCAACTTCAAAGTGATTGACAAAATCAGTTGTCCAATCTCCAACAATACCCAGTATTCTAAGTCGATATCTATCGCCTTTTGAGCGATTTCTTTTAAGCTTTCAATAGAACCAGAAAACCCAATAGTCCTAAGTTCTTCTGAAATGGTTGAAAACCATATTTTTTGCTTAGAATGAGATTGGAAATATTTTTTTGTTATTAATTTGGTAGCTATAAAGTCTTCGTTAATATCTCGTTGACCTTGTAGGAATAAAAATATTTGTCTAAAAATATCTCGTCTATTCCCATTCCTCGTTTATTACTTTTATTACTGCAAATGTTGTGTCTATCTCAAAAAGTCTTTTTATGTTTTCTTCATCTATGGTTTCTTGGGAATAAAAGAACATAGCATTTTGCCTTTTTATTTTATCTAACCACCGTCCTGCTCTCCCAGCTTCTTGGTAAAGTGCCTCTACAGAACTTATTCCATAGTGGATAGTATAATTGATATTATTTTGTCAATCCCCATTCCAAAGGCTTTCGTAGCTACAAGAACGGGGAATTTATCTTTTTTATTGCTTGAACGTCAATTTTATATTTTTTGAATTCTTTGGCGCTCATTACAGCAACCTTCCTCCCTGTATTATTTCCTCTTTCATCATATTCTGGAATTTTGGAACTTCGCCTGAATACCACTTTGTTTTCCATAGAAATTCTATCAATATTGTTGCAACTGGAATAACATCCGTAACTGCCATTTACATGGGGTGTAAAAATTAAACAAGCATTGTTGTTATCCTCAACAATATTCTCACTTTTAATAATCTCTTTGAGTTTATTGGGTTTATTATTTTGGTCAATTATTATTTGGAATACTAACTCTTTTCGGCTATAATCAAGTAAAGGTTGATGTTTTCATCTCCTAATTTTCTTTCGTTCCTAGAAAATTCGACTTTATCTTTCAAAACGTTTACTGATGCATTGTAAATCAAACCCAATAAACTTAGAATTCGGACAATATCTTTGAATGGTTTTTGTCAGGTTGAGATAAGACGTTCGAAAGTCATGCCCCCATTCTGACTACAATGCACTTCATCAATCACAGCATAGGAAATTGAAAGATTGGCGTAAACATCAGCGATGTAATCTCTAAGCTCTTTTATTGAAATCGCTCGGGTGAAATCCAAATGAATAAGTATTTCCCTTGTGCGAACTCAATTTGAATTCTGGCTTTCTCTTGTGCTGATAAGTCACTTGTTATAGAATTAGTATTTGTCACATAAGTCGCTTCCATATTAAGTTGTTGGTCATACATTAAAGATTTAATGGGACCAAACAACGAAATTAACTACCGCGGCTGGAGTAAACATGGAAGTTGGTAACACATTGATTTTGCCTCCTCCTGTTGGAAGTAAACCAATTGTGTCTTTCTTGATTTAGAACATTTGAAATGATTGGAAACTGCCCTTCATTGAAAGATTTTTTTCTCAATAATATTCTTTAGGAAGAATTCTAATGTAGGTTCATCTTCTTCTGTGATGTTGTATTTTAAAGGAGTAGTACAACTTACTTTGAAATAATTTTTTCTACTCGAAGTAATCGGTTCGAACAAAAATTAAATCCAGGATACATGGTGTTTTCATCAGTCCACAAATTTAAATAAACTAAAATCAATATTGACCCTTTGGAAGAAAAATTAAATCATCTATCGAATAAGCATAACTTATATGATAATTTGGTCTTCTAAAATCTTCTTTGTGTTTTAATTTGTAAAGGTGTTCATACAAAATGAAAAAATCTTCTAAAGCCAGCTCAGCAAAACCCTCTAAATTTTCATTTTCTCTGAGGATAATGTTAAAATTCCAATTGTCATCAAAAGAGATATATTGATTAAGTAAAAAATCTATAATAAGTATTTGAAGCCTAATTATTGCGGTTGGTAGAATTTTTCGATTTAAAGTTAATTCATCTAATTCACTATTTTTTATTAAATCAAAACTCTCCTTATACAAGGCAAGTCTTTTAGAAATTCTTTTGGTTTTCAGGTGGCTAATTATATCTTTAATTTTCTGTTTGTAGCCTCCATTTCTTAGTTCACTTGTTGTAATTCTGATTACCTTAAAATCTTTTGATATTAGATAGTTGTCTCTTTGTTGGTCTCCAATTCTTGTGACATCATTCTTTTTATGATGTTGTCCGTCAATTTCAATTATTAGTTGAGCCTGTGGGAAGTAAAAATCTACTTGTTGATTGACAAATGCTGGATTATCTTCTCCTACAATCTCGTTAATTTCAACTTCTGGAAGAAGTAATGATTGGATAAAAGAAAATTCTCCAAAGTCTCTGGGAATAATAATCTCCAAAAATTCTCTTGCAGGAAAATACTGATTTGCTTCATCGCCCTTAATGGTATTTATCCATTTTGGTGGACTTGGGCTTATAAGTAAAAATGGCTTCTTAAATTCTACCTCTAAATGAGTTCTTCCTAATTTTCCTTGTAGATATTCTGATAGTATGGTTGGAAACCCTCTTTGCAGTATGTTCTTCAACACAAACAGCAACGCCTTATCTTGTATTTCAACCTCATTTTCTACAAGGTTTTGAACAACAAAATTTGGATTTGTGAAGGCATAATTTGCTGTATATTTCTTCATTGTTTTTAACATTTACCCACCTCTTGAATTAAATTACGCTGATTTTCGGTGTAAATGCTTTCTCAATAGTTAATTTACGAAAATCTTGTTTTTTGGAATAAATGTTTGTTTTTACTTTTTGCACCGAAATTTTGTTTTAGTCATATATAAGTGTGTACTTTCCAATTTATCTCCTTTTACAATACAAACACTACTCCTTCAAAATCCTTACCATCCTCCCTTCAATCCTTAAAAAAATAACATCTGCCTCCAAAAAACTTACATCCAACCTCCCATCCCCAAGCTCAAACCTACCCAAAAATCTACCAGCCAAATCAAAAACCTCCACATTTTCGACCTCCAATCCAGGCTTAAAATACAAAACTCCACTAGATGGATTCGGATACACCTAAATCTCCTTTTTAAAAGAAATTTCATTGTTGGAAGTGCTGGTTAGGCTGTCTTTGCCGGCTTAAAGTGGGATAATAACCGTTTGGGTGTTCTTATTTCCTATTTCTTTCTATCACTTTCTTTTTTTGGTACAAAGGGTTTTTTATAGCTTCCATATAATTTAAGTCGTTTTAAAATTTAAGGTTTATAAGGTCAATATACTTGATGTTTTGTTTGTCAAATATCCAATTGCTTTAAATGTCGCATCACTCTCTCTCTCCACTTTGTCAAATTCAGGCAAATCCCATTTTGGATCTGACATGGACGATTTCCAACGTCCTTTGTACTGAGGTATCCGTTGTTCCATTTTAATATGAAATTCAAGTGGGTTTATTCCTTAGTTTCACACTTGGTTCGAAATTCTGATAGATAAAAATCAACTTCCATTTCATAAATTTCCAAGAGGTACCAGATGTCGTAAAAATCACGAGCCTGCATTCGACCATACAGATCTCATTTTTTCTACCAATACTTCCTCCAACTTATAGCATCGTAATTCATGAACTTCTTGGTCGGTATATCCCAAAATTACCTTTTTCATTACTGGTTTGAATACCAACGATTCACTTCTGGAAATATCGACTTTGACATTTTTGTTAGCACCTAATCCACCTAGTGGACCAACATAGCTAATATAAAAATTGATACCTCCGTCCTATGTTCTTGTTTTAGAGCCAATGATTTCCATGGGGATATTGACTTCATCTTTAACGTATTCAAAACTTTTTGAGAACCATTCAAATATTTGCTCGTTTGTGATATCCTTTTCCAGCAAGGTAAAATCAAGATCTTCTGAAAAACGATAATCTTCGAAATAGACCTTCTTTAGAACAGTACCGCCTTTAAATACTATGGTTTTAGCGAGTTTATCATGTTGAGAAATTCCTTGCAAAATCCATGAAAGGATGTAATCTTTCTCAGAATTATGTGATCCTTGACCCAACTTCCCGGTTTCTTCTGTATTTCTGGGTTTAATCATGTATAAAATTGCAGATTTAGACGTGGTTTCAATTTCCAGGTTTTGCTGAATACTCCAACGACTAATCATTTTACCAGATTTCGGAAGTTCTGTGTCTAGTAGTACATAAGAATTAGTTTTAGAGTCATGAAGTTGTTTGTAATTCCGGAATTTATTTCAAGCGTTTCGAGAAGAAACCCCAATCGTTTAATGACTGCTTGAGATTTAAATCTTTGAACGTATTCAAGCAACCTGTCATACTTGATTTTATTTTTGAGGTATGAATAGCACGGGCTATTTCAACTATGCCACCGGAATAATCCGGTTTAAATAAACAGTCAATAATGGTTTTTTTCCAAGTCAGGAGCACATAACCTTGTTAAAACTATCAATCCAAATTTTCTTAAAGCCAAAAAAGTGGTGGTTATTATGATAGATAAATTGAAAGCTTACTTTTAATCTTTAAAGTAGAAGGCCGGATTTGTTTAGCGACTACAATCTGTTCTTTTAAAGATGAGCCAGGTGATTAAATCTGTGTATTTGCAATGCGGAGTAATAACCAATATAGTGTTCAGTCCTTTTGGTTGATGGATCTGCGAGCAAATGCCAATCTGGCATAAAATGAACTGGCTTTTTTTCATAAGGAATGATGTAATACAATCCTTTCTTCAATCTCATTAAAAGCCCCCTTTTAACCATATCACTTAACAATTCCTTTAAAGCACTTTCGCTAGAATCTGGTAAAGCTTATTTGCTTCAGAAAAATCAAAACAATGTTGGTCCATTTGATTAAAATGGGAAAGTACTTCGTTAGATTGAGTTGATATAAACTTATCTTTCATAGTCGAAATGTCAGCTTTAACCTGACTATAATGATATGAATAATAATTTTTAAAAGAAATTGATTGTAGTTAAAATGTCAGCTTAAACCTGACTAAATTGCTACAAAGGATAATTTTTTAAACTTTTTTTACAATACTTAAATTAAAAAAACTGTCTAGACTTTTATTGCTTTTTGAATACAAATTTGGTTAACGAAAACACCCTGATATGGGAAAATTGAACCTCCTATATTTTACTATTAAATGGTCTTGTATTTCAAACATCACTCCTTCCAAAAATCCATTGCCCAAAATTATTAGATTTCAAAAATAGTATCCAGGTAGTAAATGCCTAACATCCATCCTCCCATCCTCAACCCCAAACCGCCCCAAAAACCTCCCAGCCAAATCAAAACCTGCACATTTTTAACCTTCAATCCTGGCTTGAAATACAAAAACTCCACTAGTAGGATTCGGATACACCCAAACTTCATTATTAGCAGAAATGTCATTGTTGGAAGTGCTATCGACTGCCTTCGCCTGCAAAAAGGGACGTTAGGAAATTGTTGAACTGCCAGTTCTTTAACCACGATTTGTAACGCGCGACAAAAATTGCTGGTGTCTTCATCTACCCAGTCGAATTCTGGGCGGAGGTAGGACCAGATGGTGTCGGTTCCATTGATTGGTTTGTAAACCAAGGTATTTGTCCGCACTGCCAGGCTCGAAGGTTTTGGGACCACCAGTGCCGACCAGGGCCGATGGCAATGGTGTTTTCGTTGGAGAAATCTCTGAAATGTTTCGCCTTGGGAAGTGATCGACGATACTGGGTATTGCCATGGTTTGGCGCCGTAATACCCTAAGTCGGTTAAAATTTTGGATTCAAGAAGTAGGTCGGGCTGATTGTCCTGGTTGAGATCGTAAGCAATGCCACCATTACAACAAAAACGGTGTCCATAGGGTAGGAGCGGGTGATTTGTCCTTCAAGTTGCGTACAAAAAAAGCTAGCGATGGCAATACAAGGCGCAATGTTATTAAGTTAAGGGCATGAAAGGTGAAATACATTCAAATCATTGAGTTGCGGCCGTTGCGTTTAACCTTTGCGGCCGTTGCGTGAACCAAAATATCAGGAATTGAAATTCAAAATTAATTGAATATCATTCATTAACGTTTGTAAAATTAAATCACTCTGCTGGAGTCGGCGGGTCCTCTTCGAGAGACCCGCCTTAGACTTTATCCTTTATTTTAAATCTCCCCAAAAGTCTCCCCTAGTTTTACTCTTCCTTTTTCATCCATACTTATCTCGGCACAGGCTACTTTTGGATCGTGTTCAAAAATCAATTTGGCACCGGCTTCCAATGCATTTTCATACAAAGTAGCTTTTTCTTTCAAAGTATCCAAAGGCCGTACATCGTAGGCCATTACATAGGGCATGCTGATGTGCAAACTGGAAGGAATCAAATCGGCACAATAGACAAACTTGCCCTGCTTGGCCGTGTCCAGATGCAACATCATCATGGCATCGGTGTGGCCAAATATCTTTTGCAAGCGTATACCAGGCAACCAATCTGCAAATTCCTCACCTTTGGCAAAGGAAACCATCTCCAACTGACCCCTCTCTTTCAAAGGCACAAAATTCTCTTTTAAAAAAGAGGCCTGCTCCCTGGCATTAGGCGTATACGCCCAATCCCAGTGTTGTTCATTGCTCCAGTAAGTAGCATTGGGAAAGGTAGGAACCAGCTCACCGGCTTCATTTTTAGAAACGGCACCTCCTACATGATCAAAATGCAAATGGGTAAGAAATACATCGGTAATGTCTTCAAAAGTCAATCCTTTCTCTGCCAGTGATCCTTTCAAGGTCTCGGGACCGTGCGGCTCAAAAAAAGACTGCCATTTGGCATCCTGCTTGTCGCCGATTCCGGTATCAACCAATATCTTTCGGTCGCCGGTTTCAATCAACAGGCAGCGCATGGCCCAGGTGCAAAGGTTTTTTTCATCCGGCTCTATGCCACGGGTCCACAAGGTCTTGGGTACGACGCCAAACATAGCCCCGCCGTCCAGCTTAAATCGTCCGGCATGAATGGTAGAAATCTTCATATGGTGTTTTTCGTTTGTGTTGGATTATTTCCGCTTCTTGTTCCTGATCCTCGGATGCTGCCACTCTTCCTTCATGGCAAATTCCACGATTTGTTTCATTACATTGACCATCGACATAAATATAAGGTAGGCGATGCTCAATACCATAAAAATCCAGGTAAAAGAGCCTGCTTCGCGAATGGAATTGCCCGAAAATGCCCAGGCCAATAGTCCGGTCGTTATCAAAAGGGCAATGAAGGAAGAGAATGATTGTCCCCAGTTTTTCAGAGGATCTTTGGCAAAAAGACTGAAGATGCTATTGAAAATAGCAAACAACATAATGGCCGATCCTGCTGCCATCCAGGCAAAGTTTTCAGAAACTTCCATGCCTGCTCCCTGCAGTATGACACCCAAAATCATCAGTACAAATCCGATTCCGAGGGCTATGCCCGCTATCCAGAATGGATGGTAATATTTTGAAAGGGGAAATTGGGTTGGATTTGCCATAATGAATCTTATTGAACCGGTAAATGCTGTTCGTACATCGAAATCAGCGTTTTTGCTTCGTTCTCCCAATGTAAGGTTCCGGCAGCTTTCCGGCAATTTTCTGATAGTTTTTTGTACAAATTTTTGTCATCCTTGAGCTTCTGAATTGCCGCGGCAATCTCTTTCGGATCAAGTGATTGTAAAAGAAGAAAAACATCAAATTGTTCATTCAATTTTCGATATTCCGGAAAGTCCATGTGCAAGGATGGTTTTCCCGCCTGAATGTAATCGAAAGCCTTGTTTGCCAGGGAATAATAATAATTGAGTCCCTTGTTTTCCAGCAAATTGATGCCAATATGTGCCGCCCGGGTATGTTTGGGCAAATCATCGGGCAAGACATATCCCAAAAATTTCACCTTATGACTCAAATGTTTTTCAGCCACCATTGCCCTCAAATCATCCGATAAATCTCCTTCACCAATCAGTCTAAGTTCCACATCTTCAAGGTATTCCATCGCTGCTATCATCTGTTCGATTCCTCGACCGTCGTTCAAAGCGCCCTGATACAAAATCACGGTATTCTTTTCATCCAAAGGAATCCTTTGATCCTCGGGAGTATTTTTTTTAAAAGGAACATTTCTTACGACCCCAAACTCCTTTTTAAAATCTTTTTTAAAAATATCGGCTAAACTGGAACAAACGGTGTAGGCAAAATCGACTTTGGGAATGCAGAAGTTCGCCACCTTTTGCCAGATACTTTGCACAGCCTTTCGATTGACCACCTCCGGCAATTCTGCAAAATATTCATGGGCATCGTAGGCTACCTTTTTGCCTTTCAGTTTGCCTACTAAAACTCCCGGCAGGATACTATCCAAATCGACTGAGGAGACCATATCAAATCGATGAAAAAGCAGGTAGAAAAACAGCCGAATATTGTATTCCAGGTAAAAGGCTTTTCCTTTTAAAAAATACAATTTCATGCGTTTTTGATGGAAATTTTGCTTTTTCAGTGCCCTGGAATCGGGTTTTTTCCTTCCGACCAGTGTAACATCGTAACCGGCATCAGCCAGCGTGGAGCAAATCCTTATCATCCGCTGATCGTAATTCAGGTCGTTGGTTACCGTACATATTATCTTCTTCATGCTCCCTTTAATTTCACCAGGTCATCGTCTTTTCTTAAAAACCCTTCTTCCAGCAAATAGGTCAAAGCAGTAAATACTTTTTCTCGTTTATTTGGATGAAAAGACTCTATGATTTGAATTTCACTCAGGGGTTCCCGCTTCAAAACCATGATAATTTTATCCTTCAACCTCTGGTATTCATCCGGACTAATATCGCCTTCGGTTCTACCCAAACAAACATCACAAACCCCACATGGACCCGATTGAATTTCCCCAAAATAAGCCAACAACATGCGGCTACGACATTTGGCAGTCTCACAATAATCAATCATGGACTGCACCCGATGTTTGGCCCGCTGCTTTCTGAAATTGTACTTTTCCATGTCGATGGTCAGGTCATTGGCATCGACTCTTTCTTTGGTAAAAGTAAGCTGGGGTTCATCCTTTTGTGGTTCATAATGTATGATGCCTTCTTTAACCAACAGATTCAACTGCTTGACAAACTGCTCCTTCGAAATCCTTGCAAATTCTGCCAACTTCTGTTCCCTAATCGGCACCCGATGGGTAAATATACCGGTATGCGCCCGCATCAAAGCCTTCAAGGCAGGATCCAATTTTGAATTCCTCAATTGATAGTCATACAAAACCTCCCGATTGACAGCGATCTGAGCCACAGAAGGCGTATAAATCGCCTCACTCAAATATATCCAACCATCCTGTTCGAGTATCTTCAGACAACTCAGGGTGCTCAGTAAATCCAGCTTGAAGTTTTGGGTAAAGGATACAATATTGAAATCAAAAGCCTGTCCTTCACCACTTCCAATCGCCAGCTGATAAAAAGAACCCAAGGCTCGATACGTTTGCCTGATTTGTTTCAATTCCGGAAAAGAGATCTCCAGATTGCGCAACAATTCCATCTTGTCTGCCTCTTCATACAAAAGCACAGCATAGGCTTTCTTTCCATCTCGTCCTGCTCTTCCTGCCTCTTGAAAATATGCCTCTGGGCTGTCCGGCAAATCCATGTGCACCACGGTGCGTACATCGGGTTTGTCGATACCCATCCCAAATGCATTGGTAGAGACCATCACCCGGGTCTTTCCTTGTATCCAGTTGGCCTGTTTTTTATTCCGGCTTTCATGGTCCAGTCCTGCGTGATAAAAATCGGCTGAAATCTTTTTTCGTTGCAAGTCCAGGGCTATCTCCTTGGTCAGTCTTCTGTTGCGGACATAGACCACCGAGCTGCCTTTTACATTGTTGAGTATTTCCTTGAGCTTCTCCGTTTTGTTTTCTTCCTGCAGGACTACATAGGCAAGGTTTTCCCTTGAAAAGCTTTTTTGAAATACATTTTCCTTTTTGAATTCAAGCTTTTCCTGAATGTCTTCGACCACTTCCGGTGTAGCAGTAGCCGTAAGTGCCAAAACAGGCACTCCGGGTATGATTTCCCTAAGTTCAGCAATTTTTAAATAAGGCGGACGAAAGTCGTAACCCCATTGCGAAATACAATGTGCTTCATCGACCGCGATCAGGTTCACTTTCATGCGGGCAATCCTTTCCCTGGCCATTTCTGTCTGCAAACGTTCAGGGGAGAGATACAAGAATTTGAGTGAACCGTGAGCGGCATTGTCAAATATCAGATCAATGTCCCGATAGGAGAGTCCACTATGAATCGCAGCGGCCGGAATGTTTCTTTTTTTCAATTGATCCACCTGATCCTTCATCAGGGCAATCAAGGGAGAAATCACGATGCAAATCCCCTCCATGGCAAGGGCAGGAACCTGGAAACAGATGGATTTTCCTCCGCCCGTGGGCAAAAGTGCGAGTGTATCGTTTCCGTTTAAGACGGAATCGATGATTTCAGGCTGTAAAGTCCTGAATGAATCGTACCCCCAATATTTTTTAAGAATCTCAACAGGTTCCAAAAGAATGATTTTCCGGATAAAAAATGGAAATACCCTGCGAAGGTAATTCTATTTTATTGGTACCAAAATTTGGAAAAAGGTATCATTATCCGGCTACTTTTTCTCTTTCTTTCCTTGCTTTTTTTTGTTCGTTGTTGCTTTCATACAAACAATATTGGTCATATCGCACCCTGTCTTTCTCTCGCCAGATGTCTTTTCCAATATTGCAGAGGATGACCAGCTCTTCGTACAATTTATTCCCGCGGTCTATCCTTTTTTCTACTCCTATGTCCCGTTCCGCCACCCGATCCAGCTGCAGATTGACAGCAGTTTCATAGGCCTGGGTAGCATCGACTATTCTTTTTAAGACGTTTTCATTCACTCCCACCTCTGCCAGGAAATCTATCTGGCTGCGGGCAACCCTTACCACGCGTCTGCCACAAAAAATCAGCTGGGCATCTGTCATGTCACCCAATTTATTGGCGCCAAATTTCCTGTATCGGCCAGATCGGTTGCCAAATTTGGTGGCAATTCGGGTCATCAAACTTCGAATGGAGGCTTTGAGACTTTCTGCAGCTTCGTATTTCTTTTCGGTCAACAACATTTGGTCTCCCAGCAATTCATCATCGTCGGGAAAGTCCTTGAATCCTTCACATTGTTGGTAGAAATTTTTGAGTCGTTCCTCATCGTAGCCATAAGTCTCAAAAAAGCTGAGATCCACTTTGGCCAATTTGATGGCTTCGAGGGCGATGAGGTACAGGTCGGCGTCCGGAAAATTGTGTTTCCGCTGGCTGGCTTGTTTTTTCATATTGCTGCTGCATTTGTACGATTGCAAAGATAAATTATACGAAAAACAAAACCAAATGTTTCAAATATAAAACAATAATGTTTTTAAATTTTACTCAGACAGGAAATTCCATTGATTTGTTTCTAGTCTTCTATGGTAAAAACGACACTTTTTACTCTTTTTGAAATACTGCCATCTTCATGGTGCTCTTCCAATATCATTTGATTGGCCAAAGGATTTTCAAAAACGCTTTTCATGTCTTTGATTTCTCCAAAAGGGATATTCATTTTTAAAAAACCTTCTTTCAAAGTGGCCAAATCATACTTTAAAAGCTCTTTTTCTAAAAAGGCATTTAATTTTTCACGGTTGGCAACTCTTTGTAGATTGCTTTTAAATGTAGCATAATCCTCCTTCCTTATTTTTAAAAAATCCATCAAACAAGAAAACTGTTGATCCGAACCAACAGCCAAAACCACCAATTTCCCATCGGCCGTTTTGAAATAATCGCCATAAGGTGCAATATTCGGATGCTGCATCCCCATTTTTTGAGGAATATGACCTGCATTCAAATAATTCGAAGCCTGATTGACCAATGAAGCAACGGCAGATTCAAACAAGGATACTTCCACCAAACTGCCTTCACCGGTTCTTTCTCTTTCTAAAAGTGCCACCAAAATTCCTTCCTTCATCTGATGCGCCGCCAACACATCAATCAAAGCCACCGGCATTTTGACCGGGTTGCCACCCGGCTCGCCACACATATATAAAAAGCCCGCTTCCGCCTGAAGCACCACATCAAAAGCCGGCCTCGGATCTTCCTTCCCAAATCCGGTCAAGGAAGCATAAACGATTCCCGGATTTCCCTTTTTTAAAGTAGCATAATCCAAACCATACTTAAGCGCCCTTTTTTCATTGAAATTGGAAATGACGATATCTGCTCCCAAGGCCAACTCTTGTGCCTTTTGTAGATCAGATTCATCCTTTAAATCGAGAAAAACCACCTCCTTCCCCCAATTGATACTGGCATAATAGGCAGAAACTGCCTTGGATGTATCTTCACCCGGCACAAACCAATGCCGCGTCACATCCCCACCATTTTTGGCTTCCACCTTCACCACTTGAGCACCCAACTCCGCCAAAAACATCCCAACAGAAGGCCCGGCAAGTACCCCAGCAAATTCTACTACTTTCAGATCTTTGAATAGCGTATTTATCATGGCGGGAAATTAAGAAAAGATTGGGAATCTTCGTCCGGGTGCCTTTGACAGGCTATTGGCTGTTAGCCATTGGCCATTGGCTTTTTGTAGCGGCGGGCCGCGCCCGCCTACCAGCAGAGTGGATCTTTCGAGTGACGAGTTGCGAATGACGAGTGACGAGTTGAAATTTGGGGATGGCTGTTAGCCATTGGCCATTGGCTTTCTGTAGCGGCGGGCCGCGCCCGCCCTCCAGCAGAATGGATCTTTCAAGTGACGAGTTGCGAATGACGAGTGACGAATTGAAATTTGTGGATGGCTATTGGCTGTTAGCCATTGGCCATTAGCTTTTGTAGCGGCGGGCCGCGCCCGCCTTCCAGCAGAGTTGATCTTTAACTGCAAAAATTTCCTTTTTGGTTTTACCATCATTCAAGGCTTTTTTCCGTCTATGATTTCCATTTGATCGACCGGGTAATTCACAAAAAAATTGATGAAAGTGCAATTCTGTAATTGTTTTTGTCCGGTATCCGTTCGTGTTAAATAAATATTCGACCCTCCGGGTCGTGATTTTTATATGGATTACGGGGCTACGGATATAGGACCCTAAGGGTCCCCGGTGGTTCCTAGACCCGCAGGGTCTAATCTCCGTAGCAACATGGCAAGGTGAAGAGAATCCGACCCCCTTAGGGGTCGCATATGATAGGCAATTGGCTGTTGGCCATTGGCTTTTTGTAGCGGCGGGCCGCGCCCGTCTTCCAGCAGAGTGGATCTTTCGAGTGACGAGTTGAAATTTGTGAATGGCAAATGGCCAATCCCTTAAAAATACATTCTGCTAGTTGCCTGGGAGATTCCGGCTCGAGGCCGGAATGACGCTTACTATGGGGGGAATATTTTTTTAAAATATCAACGCCGGTGGCTGAGCTTGTCGAAGCCCAATCGCCACGAGCTGGAAATTTACTTGAGCGAAGGAATCTTCGTCCGGGTGCCTTCGACAGGCTCAGGCACCCGGTTGGCTGCTTCCGATTAGTATGCCAATCGCCAAAAAATACATCCTGCTCCCTGCCTGGGAGATTCCGGCTCGAGGCCGGAATGACACTTATTTTTGGGTTATCAGGTTAATGCCAATGGCCAAAAGCCAAAGGCCAACGGCCAAAAGCCAAAAGCCAAAAGCCAAAAGCCAATTCAATCTTTCGCCTTTTTCAAACCCTCCTTAATCCCATCAATCAGCTCCTTGAAATTGTCGAATTCGTTTCGGTAGGAGATACCAGCGCCATATCTGGTACGCGTACCATTTCCAATTACGGTTTCCTGGCTGGCGTAGGCTTTCAGTTTTAATCTACGGTCAGGAGTAAGGGCATATTCTATGGTGAAGTCACCGCTAGTGAGGCTTCCCTGGTTTACACTGGTTCCCAGGGGTGAATTTTCATCGAGGTTGAAAATGGTTCCTACGCTGACGGATAAGCGATCGTTGAAGAAGTAGGGTTGGAAGTACAATTGTAATTCCTGGCCGGATACACCGAAGCTTTCGTCGCCGGCAGTGGCAAGGTCGACGTTTTGATAAGAAGTATAGCCGATATTCAAATCGATACCCGATAAAAACTTTACATCCGTTACGAGTTCTGACAAAAGGTCTGAGAAGTATAAAGACAACTGGTTGGATAAGAGTTCGGTCACGGTATTGATGGTTACATCGGTTCCGTTTACGTTGTTGGCCGGATTCAAAAACTGTCCGGCTACGATCAATCCAAATACCTGGCGGTTCAATTCGTTTTGATCCTGCTTCAATACCCTCAATTTACTTTGGGCATAATTTTTCAAAGGACCCTGCAATCTTGGGAAATCAATATCGAAACTAATATTTGGCTTCAAAAGTGGACCTTGTAACAACATCGTCAAATCGACTGGCGTAGGTTTGGAAGCTTCTCTTCTGACATCAGAAGGTAACAATTCCAGATATTCCTGAATCAAAGTGTTCAGTGGAGTGCTCAATCCTTTGTATTCTGCTACCAGGTTGATTTCTGCGCCAAATGGATCGCCAAACCAGCGGATGGTTCCTCCTCTTTGCACTTCAAAAGGCTTGTTGACGAAATTGAGCAGGGTAAATAAATACTCACCACTTCCGATGTAATAATCACCAATCATGCTGAACTCTCCGGCTCGGGTTACCCTGATTTCTATATCGCCCCGTCCGGTACCACGAATGATGTCTCCAGCTTTTTCATCAAAAACCAGCAGCATTTCAGCATCTTCGGTGGCGGTCATTTGAAGCACCAGATTGATTCCTCTAAGTTCTACCGTTTGTGGTTTATTATCTTCTTCTTTTTTATAAGGATTTTTATCACGGAAACGGACAAATTTTACTTCAGAAGCTGTTTGCTCTGACGTAATTGGAATAACCAATCGCGTCCCTTTTCCGGTAACAGCATTGATGTCTATATTAGTCTGCTGGAAAGTTCCTGTGAATTTGATATCTCCTTTGCCGATACCCCTACCATAATAGGTTGGATTGTCATCCTTTTTGGTATCCAAAACCAGGAATCGGTCGGCCTGTACTCTTAGGTCCAATTCAAAATTGGTAAGGTGATCATGTCTGATTCCACCGGTGATATCGGCCAAATTTCCTTCTTTATCCCGCATTTTAGCTCCGGTAGCATCAAACATGGTACTATTGATGTCCATTTCTCCATCGACCACCCAATAAGTCGTTTGCAGGTAATCGATCTTGACCATTCCATCGGTTACAGTGGCTGAGCCATTGATGTCGGGTTTAGGAAAAACTCCATTTATTTTAAATTCAGAATCAATAAAACCAGAAGTTTGAGATATTCCTGAAGTCACGAAATATTCCAGCATGGACAAAGGGTACTTGTCCAGTTTTATATCAATTTCTGTATAATTGGCTTCGTATTTATTCTTTGCATTTTCCCTAACAGACCTGGCTGCTTCAGGCAAAACATAAAATCCTTTGGCATGCAATTGCTGCTCACCTTTGATCAAGCTGATATTGGAACGAATAATGGATTTAAAATCAGCCAGGGAAGCTTGCAAATCAAGCGCCCCAAAATAATCTCCATTGATGAAAATAGAATCACCACTGGCATCGGCAGTAAAACCTTTCAATTCAAATACGTTTTGAATGGCTCCATTCAATTGGAAGTTTCCGCTGAAATTCAGCTTGTCATATTTCCAGATCTGTTGGATGAAATCCAGATCAAAATTTTCAAAATCAAAAGACAGACCCTTTTTGCCTAAAGATTCCACTAAAATGCTACGGTCTTCATTTTTAAATTCAAAGTTTTTGGTCCGTATTTCACCTTTACCAAATCGGATAAAGTTATCCCTGACAATATCCCATTGTTGCTGCCAAATCACCACATTGGAGGGCAGGAAGGAGATCATGTAATCATTGTTGTCAGCCAGGAAGAATTTACCATTCAAATACAGGTTTTCAATGGTCTGAAACATGGGTGACTGAGAAGTCAAACCAAATTCGACTGTGTCTTTGCTTACCAAACTTAAAATGGTAACCGGCGAAAACTCATACTTTTTATTGAGCATGGTTCTAGAAATGGCCGCATCCAGTGTTCCGTCGCTTTGTTCCAAATCTGCCAAAACTGCCAGATTGTAAAAATTCCAATTCTTTATTTGTAGGGTAGGGATGGATAAATCCAGACTCAATTCATCTCCAAAACTATTAAAGGCTCCTTTTAAAACAAGATTGTTGATGGAATCCAGCTTGGGATGGATGAAATGAGTGAAGTTTCCGGCATCCAGAATTTCGAGATTGTAGGTGAACTGTGCCGGTTTGATGACCCTTTCATTGGTTTTGACTCCAAAACGATCCATGAATCCGGGATAATTCCTTTGCAGGTATTGTACCAGGGCATCCGGAATCTGTTCAATGTCGAAAACACCCGTAATCTCACCCCGCATCAAATCAGATGAAAGGTCAAAATGTTTGGTGCCTACCTTGTCAAAATAGGAAGTAGCAATAATGGAATCAGCATTAAAATATTCTTCTCTGTTTCTGATAATTCCAAAATCCTTCACAGCGACCCGACCTTCCATATTGGAAAGTGTTTGATCCCGGATATTCATATCGATAAAGCCTGAAAGTACCAGATCCTGCTTGGACAAATTCAAATTCTTAAGATCCAGTTTGGAAACCTTCGATTCGAAGTTGAAAATTGGAATGCTGTCGGTAAAATCTATCTCTCCGGCAAAGGTCAGGTCTATGTTATCGTCATGCACTTCTACAGCGCCGTCTAATAAAGAGGACTTTAATTCTCCGTTAAAGACGATGTTTTCGTATTTATAATCATTGTAAGAAAAAGTGTCAACCTTAGCAACAAGCTTGGCACTGGCAGTTTTTCCGGTCAAACCTTTTCCTTCTTTTACTTCCGATGACATAGTAACATTGCCGAGATTCGGGTTGCCGGACCATGTTTTGAGATCAAAATTTTGCAAAGAAAGTTTTCCGGAGTACTCCGCCTTTTCGCGCCCATTGGTTGTGTTCAAGCGCATGTCCATGATGGCCCGTCCCAGATTGGTACGCAAGTCTCCATAGGCTACAAAGTCATTGAAGAACCCGTCAAAACTTCCTTTAAAGTTGAGATTTGTCAGCTTGCGAAAATTAGTAGGAGGATTGAATTTTGGAATCAATTCCTCCATGGTACGCATTGTTGTCTGCAATTTATTGACCCTGAGGTTGATAAATTCCTCTTCTTTGACTGCAAGGTTACGGGTACTAAAGTCTCCTTCAAAATATGCACCTCTGGCCAATTTGATCTGCAAGTCCCTTCCTCTCAGGTTGTTTACTCTTCCCGTAATGGTTCCGTCAATTTCGACGGTTTCATTTTTATTTTTTTGAAAAAAAGGATTTTCTAAAAGAGCAGGAGCCCAAAGCATGATGTCATTCAACTGTACAGTGGAGTTGTTGAAATGGGCTTCCATCAGAACTTTATTGTTAAAATCGGAAAAGTCCGGAAATCCCCGATACTTCATGATGAAAGTATCTTCAAGGGTCGAATTGGGGGAGTTGAGCGACATGCCCAGAAATTCCATCCTTGTGGTACTGATGGAAAATCGTTTCGCATTCAGATCATTCAGTTTGAATCCGGCATCATTCACTAATGAAGTATGCAACATTTGGCTGCTCAGGGTACCTCCCTGAAATTCAACCCCTCTATGCAGCATATTGATTTCAGCAAAGTCAAGGTGAGCGGGATCAAAAATCCCATCAGGAACGGGAGCTCTTCCAATTATTCTTTCATTATCCAATCTAAATCTTCCGTTGACCAGTTGTAGTTCAGCTACTGTAAGAAGGAAACCCGATGAATCTTTTTTAGCCGAATTAGGTTGAGCCACCCTTGTGACAATGGTGCTCAAATCCAATTTGCTGGAATCAATGTAATACTTGTTTACATGAATGCTCGGATTGTAAAGTCGAATGGATTTTAATCCAAATTTCTTTTCGGGAAGATTGATATTGTCGACGTTGATGACACCTTTATCGATTGAATAGGTTTGAATCTCCCCAAGGATTTCGTCATCATTTTCAAAAAGGATATTGCTCAGGATCAAGGACTCCATATCCAGGAAAAAAGGCTTCTTTTCCTTTTTGATATCACGATTGAGATTGGCAAATAGCTTTTGAACATTGTTGAGGGTATCGGTTCTCTCCTTTTTTAAGTGGAACCGGGCACCTGACAAGGTGACATCTTCGAAAGAAAGATTACTCTGAAACCAGGAGATGGGGCCGGAATTCAGATTTGCTTTTAGTTTTTTGGTATACAGCAATGTGTCACCATCCAAATCTTCGACATAAAAATCCTTTAAAACGACCTTGTCAAAAAACTCGAGGGAAACATTACTCAGACTTACCTTGGTCTGTAGTTTATTGGAAAGGAAGCTGGTAACCTGACCTGCAGCCCAGTTTTGTACAGCAGGAATTTGAAGGGCTGAAAAAGCAAGTAAGAAAATGATAAATAGTCCCAGAGCGATCCTTATGAACCATTTGAACACCGATTGCACCCCTTTTGGCATTCGGGTTTCCTTTGAGGCATCCGGAGTATTGTAATCTTCTGACACTAAGTTTTGTAGTTTACCAGTTTGCGAAGGTAGAAATTTACACTTGGATTAAGGCTTTTAGAGCTGCTTAAACAATGCTTTAAATATAAATTTCACACCTATATGATAGAAATTTTGAGGGAAAGTTGCCGGCTTAACCAAATTTAACCCTGATTTAGGAATTTTAGTTAAAACGAAGTCCTTCGTTTTTTAGATTTTCCCAAGCAAACCTTAAGCTGAATTATTTTTTCTAAAAGTGATTTTCCTTTAAAATTAGCTGCTAAATTTAAGTTTAGTTCCTACTGCTGATTACCTTTACCTGTCTTTTAAAACGTTTGTATTTCGCATGAGTTTGAGCCGGCTTTCTTATTTGGCGATAATTTTATTGGCCTCCATTTTTTTCATTCCACTCTTGGGAGGAGTGCATCTTTTCGATTGGGATGAAATTAATTTTGCCGAGGCCAGTCGGGAGATGTTGGTTCTGGGAGATTATTTCAGGGTGCATATAGATTACCAGCCTTTTTGGGAAAAACCACCCTTTTTCTTTTGGTTGCAGGCTCTTTCCATGAAGGTATTCGGTATAAATGAATTTGCAGCCCGTTTCCCCAATGCGGTTGCCGGAATCCTCAGTCTTTGTTTCATTTATCATATTGGTAATTTTTTAAAAGGAAGCCGTTTCGGTTGGCTTTGGGTGAGTGCTTATTTTGGCAGTATTTTGCCATTTCTGTATTTTAAATCCGGCATCATCGATCCCTGGTTCAACCTGTTCATCTTTGCAGGTGTATATTATTTCATACGTTTTTATTGGACCCGCTCTTCCCAATTTGACTCAGTAAAGATTGAATACAGGTATTTGATATTCAGTGGATTATCAATTGGTTTGGCTATGCTTACCAAAGGTCCGGTCGGATTGTTGATTCCCGGTCTGGCTATGATAGTTTATTGGGTGATGCTTAGGTTTAAATGGTATGTTTCCATCCTTGACTTTGTTTGGTTGATTTTGTTGTCACTACTTATAATTGGATTATGGTTGGGCACTGAGACTGCGATAAATGGCCCCTGGTTTGTTACGACCTTCATCGAGTATCAATACCGACTTTTTAGCACAGAAGATGCCGGTCATGGTGGATTTCCGGGATATCATTTTGTGGTGTTATTGATTGGAGTATTTCCCGCATCCATTTTTGCCATTAGGGCTATGTTTAAAGATAAATTGGAAAGAGGGGACCAGGAAAAGAATTTCAGAACCTGGATGTTGATACTTTTTTGGGTCGTTTTGATACTTTTTACCATCGTTAAGTCCAAGATAGTCCATTACAGTTCCATGTGTTATTTTCCTATGACTTTCCTGGCTGCCTGGACGATTCATGATATACTGGATGGGAAGGTGAAATTTTCAGGATGGATGAAGGGGGCAATACTTTTTATTGGTGGCATTTACATGCTTGCAACCCTTGCTTTGCCATTTTTAGGAAAAAATATAGAGGTCTTAAAACCATTATTTTCAAAAGATAAATTTGCTTTGGCCAATCTGGATGCAGAAGTAAACTGGCAAACCATAGATGCTTTTCCGGGATTGTTTTTGCTGCTTGTACTTGGTTTCTTTTTATATCAGGTCCGATTGAAAAACAACTTTAAGGCAATTTCTTCCCTTTTTGCCGGGATTCCGATATTTGTTTTCCTGGTCCTTATTTTCGATATCAATAATATTGAGGCTTATTCACAGCGCGCTGCAATTGAGTTTTACCAAAGCAAACAAGGGGAAGATTGTTACATCAATACACATGGGTTTAAATCTTATGCCCATTTATATTATTATAAAAAACAACCGGTTGAAAATCAGAATAGTTATGAAAAAGATTGGTTGTTGAATGGCGATATTGATAAGCCGGTTTATTTTGTAACAAAAATCAATAAAACCAAAGGGTTGGAAGAACATCCGCAGCTGAAAGAACTTTACAGAAAAAACGGATTTGTATTTTATAAAAGAGAACCCTCCCAATAATGGAAGTGCAACCAAAGGTGCAAGCAAATAAATTCAATTGGTTCCGGTGGTACCGGTTGTTTGCTTATGTGGTACTTTTTGGTTTTACAAGCACCATATTGGTAACGCTTTTATACCGAATAATTCCCATTCCGGTTACGCCATTGATGGTCATTCGGTTGTTTGAGCAAGCGTTGGATGAAAAGAGGGAATTGCGTCTTTACAAAGATTGGGAGCCCTTGTCCAATATCTCTCCTAATATCAGTCTCGCAGTGGTTTGTTCGGAAGATCAAAACTTTCCAAACCACAAAGGATTCGATTTTGAAGCCATTGAAAAAGCGATTGAACACAATCAAAAATACCGAAGGAAAAGAGGAGCCAGTACCATTAGCCAGCAAACTGCCAAAAATGTTTTTTTATGGCCCAAACGTTCCTGGTTGCGCAAAGGCCTGGAAGTATATTTCACGGTTTTGATTGAATCATTTTGGTCCAAATCCAGGATCCTGGAAGTTTATATTAATATTGTAGAAATGAGCGATGGCGTTTATGGCATGCCCGCTGCCAGTTATTATTATTTTAAAAAAGAAGCAAAAGAAATCAATGCCAGTCAGGCTGCCGCCCTGGCAGTTACCCTTCCCAGTCCGCTTCGATATAAGGCCAATCGCTTGGGGTCTTACCTCACAGGAAGAAGAGATTGGGTGATGAAGCAGATGAAACATTGGGATTATCAACTTCAGTTGGACTAAATTTCTCCATAATTATTCTGAACATTTCTGTTAAAATCTACTTGTTAATAGTGTAAGCAAGCCTGATTAACAGGCTATTTTAAACATTATTAACCCATTAAACCCAACCAACTGATGAATAAGATAGGATTAGAAGTTGCCGACGTCAAGGAACTTTCAACCGACCTGAATGACCTATTGGCCAATTATCAAATCTTTTACATGAATGTTCGTGGATTTCACTGGAACATCAAAGGAGATAAGTTTTTTGAACTCCATGTAAAATTTGAAGAACTGTACAACGACTTGCAAGAGAAGATTGATGAAGTCGCAGAGCGAATTTTGACCTTAGGAAAAACCCCTATGCATACCTATGAAGATTTTCTGGAAATGGCCGATGTGAAAGTTCATCGGAATGTAAGCGGAGCCAAAGAAACGGTTTCCGCCATTCTTGAAGCTTTCAAAGTCATCATTGCCAAACAAAGGATTATTCTTGACAAAAGTGATAAAGCGGATGACGAGGGAACCAATGCCCTAATGAGTGACTACATCCGCGAACAGGAGAAATTAGTTTGGATGTACAGTTCCTTCTTAGGACAAAACTAATCATCTGTTTCAGATAGCACCGCAATAAGCAGGTTATTCTGACCCTGCTTAATGCGGTCTATTTTTATATAAAAACCTTCTCCAACCTGTTTTGACTCACCCAGCTTCAATTCAGAAGCAAACTGTTGAATGGCAGTACCCCAATTGGCCAAAGGTGCTAAATTGGGATCCAATCCACTTATCGAAATAAAAAGATTTCCACTGGTTTCAATCCAATTGGTAGTATCCGGAAGAGATTCCTGAATGTTAAACCTGAATTCCTGCCTGATTTTATCACATCCCGACTGTAAAACCTCAATTTTTAGTCCTCTCTCCAACTGAACGCTTTCGGTTCCATCTTGTCCGTCTACCGAAAAAGTATGCTGTACTACGCCCGGAATACTATCACTGAACATAGCAACCGGACTTCCGTACTTGCAATCCGGTTCCTTTTCTCCTGTACTACAAGCTGCAAAGAATATGGAAAATATGAAAAGCGAATGAAGAAGGATTTTACAATTCATGTATAAAAAGTGTTACTAAATTATTTAAAGGCAAAAGTGATTGAGGGCTGTAAAACTAAAACAAAGTGGATATATTTGAGAAAACCTAAGGAATTTTCGAAACCCTTTTCTTTTCATTCGTTAATAAGCCATGAACCTTTTAGTGCGGTTTGTCCAAGTAAATGTTTTTACTGAAATTCGCACCTTCGAATTACATTATGGAAAATATTAATACGCTCAAAGAATTTTTGTCCATCCCGAGATATGTGGTTATTACCTCCCACAGAAATCCTGATGGCGATGCAATTGGTTCCTCCCTTGGACTGTATCACTTTTTAAACAAGTTTGGCCATACCTGTAGGGTAATCTTCCCTTCAGAATTTCCTGATAATTTCAGTTGGATGCCCCACTCAGACAACATTATTATATATGATAATGAACCTGAAGTGGCCAAAGATGTGGTTGAAAGGGCTGATATCGTTTATTGTCTGGATTTCAATGCCTTGGATCGCATCGATAAATTGGGGGAGATGATTGCTGAGTTGCGGGTTCCAAAAGTCTTGATCGACCATCATTTGGACCCGGAACCATTTGCGGATTATGAATTGTCAGATACAACGGCCAGTTCTACCTCCGAACTGGTGTACACCTATATTGAATTGTCCGATCAAATGAAGGAGTTGGATGTGGATATTGCCTCCTGCCTTTACACCGGTATCATTACCGATACAGGCTCCTTTAAGTACAGTACTTCTCCCAGGCTGTTCAGGGTAGTTGCTGCTTTGGTAGAATTGGGTGTCGATGATTATGATATTCAAGATAAAGTTTACAATAGTTTCAATGAAAAGCAATTGCGCCTTTTGGGCCATTGCCTTTCTCATCGAATGGAAATCCTGCCTGAATACAGTGCTGGTATCATAGTGCTGACAAAAGCAGATTATGAGCGATTTGACATCAAAAGAGGAGATACCGAAGGAATCGTTAATTACCTGCTGATGATGCGGAAAATCAAGATTGCGGCGTTCATAACTGAGCAACCAACCATTGTAAAAATTTCCTTACGTTCGAAAGGAGATTTTTCTGTTCAGGAAATTGCCAGTAAATATTTCAATGGGGGAGGTCATAAAAATGCATCAGGTGGATATGCTTTTAAGAATCTTGGTTGGATGGTGCGTCAATTCAAAAAAGCATTACCTGAATACAAAGAGGCATTAAGCCCGTATCAATAAAGCAAACCAACACTGTTTCAAACCAATATTATGAGAGGCTTTCTTTACATTTTTATTTTTTTAATGATTTTATCTTGTTCGGAAGAACAAGTAACCAATACTTCTGCAGGATATCCGATTGTGTTCCATATTGATAAAAAGGGTGATAAAGTGAAACCCGGAGATTTGGTTTATTATCATGTTTATCATAGAAATGGTTCTACTGTCACCTTTTCTTCTAGATCAGGCGGAGATACTCCTAGCAGAATGGTGGTGCCGGAATATGCCAATATCTCAAGGAGACCCTCAATAATTCTTGATGCATTGCGAGAGATGAGTGAAGGGGATAGTGTTACCGCCTTTTTAAACCTGGACTCTGTACCGGTCAGGCCGAGAGGATACGAAGATGCTCAGTTTATGGAATACGATATCGCATTGCTGAAGGTAGAACCAACTAAAAATCTTACTCCGGAACAAGTGGAAGAACGAGTAAGTGGAAACAAAGAAGTGACTGCTACTGTTAGTACAGCTGATGCAATTAAAATCAATCCGGATGCTGAACCGAGTACTGACATTGAACCTGCTACCGCTTCCGGAGAACCCATTATTGCAGACGGTGTTAATGTATTATTAAAGCAATACCGGGAGGGAGGTTTGGATCCTGTTTTGCAAAAGACAGATTCAGGCTTGAAATACATTGTAATGAGTAAAGGAAGTGGCCCAACAGCCTCCAAGGGGCAAAAAGTCAGTGTTGATTATTACGGCGCATTAATAAATGGAAAGAAATTTGACTCTAGTTACAGCAAGAACAAAACATTCGACTTTAAGCTGGGAGTAGGACAAGTCATAAAAGGTTGGGATGAAGGGGTTGCAATGATGAAAGAAAACTCGACCTTTGCATTTTTTATTCCGGCTGAATTGGCCTATGGAAAAACTGGTTTTCCACCAAATATTCCTCCCGATTCAGAACTTTGTTTTTATATAACCTTGAAAAGTATTCAATAAATTTATTCTATAATCCATGAAGAACATATCCTTAATTTCGATTACAATCCTACTTGGTCTCCTTCTCTATTCTTGCCAAACAGATGGACAGGATGGAAATTCAGACCAGGATGGAAAAGCAACTACCGTTGCGCTAAAAGATACTACCCAACTTCCCTCTCAAAAGTTGGATCAGGATAGCATTGCAAGCATGATCAATCCTGGAGAGGGTAAACAGGTTAAAATTGGAGACATTCAACATCTTCCAAATCCAAAGGTCAACAAAGATGGTCCAACCCTAAGTGAAACCCAGAAAAGGGAGCTTTGGAACGAGAAAATGTCCATTCAAATTCATGAGGCGATGAAAACCATGGCCACAGAATACAACAAAGGGACCTTTAATAATAAAATAACCACTACCAAGTCCGGACTTAAATACTGGATCCTTGAAAAAGGAGACGGTACGCATGTTCCAGCTGGCAAAGTTGCTTACATTCATAACTTTGTGACTTTACTTGATGGTACCAAAGTTGAATCAAATTTCCGTCATCAGGAACCACTTCGTGTAAGACTTGGAAACAATTCCATGATTCCCGGAATGGAAGAGGCAGTTAATATTATGGATATCAACAGCAATTACATGTTTGTAATTCCTTCAAAACTTGCATTTGGTGCAGCCGGTAATCCTCCAGTTGTTCCTCCAAATTCTGATTTGTTGGTTTACGTGTCGTTGACTGGTTACGAATAAATAAAAATCACACTTTAAACAGGTAAAATGAACAAATTATTCAAAGGAATGCTCCTTTTTGCTATGGGAGTAATGATGGTATCTTGTGGTGAAGGCCAGGATGCCGGTACTAGTAAGGTTCCTGAACAAATGGGTGTAGCAGAAGCCCAACAGATCGTTCAGGAAAACATCAAAGCATACAACGAAGGTACCCTAAGTGGTAAAATCCAAACTACCTCAAGTGGTTTGAAATATGTAATATTGGAAGAAGGTACAGGAGCTGCTCCTCAACCGGGCGAAACTGTAAACGTGAACTATTTCGGTGCGCTTACCAATGGAACTGAATTCGATAACTCTTTTAAAAGAGGAAAACCATTTTCTTTCCCATTGGGTCAAGGCAGAGTGATTGCAGGTTGGGATGAAGGTGTAGCACTAATGAAAAAAGGTGGAACCAGAATTTTCTTCATACCTGCCAGATTGGGTTACGGAGAAAGAGGTTACCCACCGGTAATTCCAGGTAACTCAGAACTTGTTTTCCTGGTTCAACTTCAAAACTAGAAGATCTGCTTCAAAAAAGGTCATCCAAAATTGGGTGACCTTTTTTGTTTTATGTTGGAACCTTTTCCATTAAATTTTGATTTAAGAATTGAAAGACTATTTTTGCCCTCCTAAATTTAACAATATGACTTCCGATCAACTTAAAAACCTGCTAGACAGGACGGCTTCTTTAAGGAGGTATCTTTGACGTAGATAAACGTCAATTTACCATTCAAGACCTTGAGCAAAAATCTATGTCACCTGACTTTTGGAATGATCCAAAGCAGGCTGAAAAGACAATGAAAGAACTCAAGTCTCACAAAAACTGGATCCAACAATTCCTTACGGTTGAAAATACAGTCAACGATCTCGAAGTCCTTTTCGAATTCTTCAAAGAAGGAGAAGGTACTGAAGAGGAAATTGATGCTAAATTTAATGAGGCCCTTGCCAAAGTGGAGGATCTTGAATTTAGATCCACCCTCAACAAAGAAGAAGACGAGCTAAGCGCCATCCTTGAACTCAATGCCGGTGCCGGTGGAACAGAAGCCTGCGATTGGGCGGATATGCTCCTTAGAATGTATATTATGTGGGCGGAGAAAAAAGGATATAAGGTAACTCAATTGGATCATCAGCCGGGAGATGTTGCCGGAATCCGTTCTGCCGCTATCTCAATAGAAGGAGACTTTGTTTATGGTTTTCTCAAAGGCGAAAACGGTGTGCATCGACTCGTAAGAGTGAGTCCTTTCAATTCCCAAGGAAAACGAATGACCAGTTTTGCTTCCGTTTTTGTGCATCCAATGATAGACGAAAGGATCGAAATCTATGTCAATCCTGCGGATATCGAATGGGATGTATTCCGTGCCAGTGGAGCAGGTGGACAGCACGTTAACCGTACTGAATCGGCGGTTAGACTTAGACACCTTCCAACAGGTATTGCAGTAGAATGTCAGGCAGAACGCTCGCAGATTCAAAACCGCGAGACGGCCATGAAGATGTTGAAGTCGAAACTGTACGAGATAGAAATAGAAAAGAAGAAGGCAGAGAAGAAAGAAGTGGAAGCCGGTAAGATGAAGAATGAGTGGGGTAGCCAGATCCGAAGTTACGTTTTGGACGACAGGTGGGTCAAGGATCTTCGTACCGGATACAAGGTGCACAATCCCGACAATGTGCTCGACGGAGATTTGGACGAATTCCTAAAATCATTCTTGATGAACGATGGGGTAGAGGCTGCTGAGGAATAATCACTTCGTCACCTCTTTGATCCATTTTTCATACGATTTATTGGCCTTTACCCTCCAGTGCAAAATGGCAGGAACTTCATAACTGTGCAATTCGGCGATTCTCTTTTCGACTTTTTTACGAAGTTTATTGCTGGTTTTCATGATTGCAACCATTTCATTTTCATGCTGGATTTCTCCTTGCCAGGAAAAATCACTTTTCATAGGAAAAACATTGCTGCAGGCAATTAATTTTTCTTTTAAAAGTTGATTACAAATAGTCTTCGCCGAATCCTCGTCGGCGTGTGTGGTATAAAAAATCGTAAATGACATAAACTTGTTTTAATGCCGGGAATAGATAGAAATATAAAACTAATTTTCAAAATTTCTGCCTTTTCGGTATTTGCAGGAAGGGCCTGGCAGCATATTTTTTGGGATGCTCCCTTGCGTACGGTTTTGTGGGAGGAAAAATGGATGAAACCCATCGTTGAAGGTTGGTTTGGAATGCCTTGGGGGGATTATGTTTCCAGTCCGGTAGTAGATGCAAACATCCAACATACCATCCAGGGAATGGGTGTGTTTTATGCCTTGCTGGCCATAGCTGTTCTTTTTTATAAAGGACAATCCAGGATTCACGAAATCTTGTTTTACATCGGTTCCGGGCTTTTGTTTTTATTGGGAATCTGTTATTTGAAGGTGGCCTTTTTCAGTTTGGGGCAGTTGTTGGAATACACCTTACAGTTTACTGCTCCGATTTTCTTAATCTGGAGTTTTAAAAGCACTTTCAATTCAAACTATTTCCTGAATGCTGTGAAAGTTGCCATAGCCTTGACATTTACCTGCCATGGATTGTATGCAATCGGATATTATCCTGTTCCAGGAAAATTTGTGCAGATGGTCATCAGCATTTTAGGCGTTTCTGATTCAACGGCTTTTACTTTTTTAAAAACTGCAGCCATTTTGGATCTCATTGTAGCAGTAGGAATATTTATCCCTGGGAAGGCACAGATTTACCCTTTGATGTATGCAGTATTTTGGGGATTTGCCACTTCTATTGCCAGGGTTTGGGCCAATTTTTATCCTGAGATGTGGATGGAGTCCATTTCACATTGGTTACCGGAAACAGTTTTCCGATTTCCGCATTTCTTAGGGCCTTTAGCCATTGTTGCCTGGCATTATATCCAACATCCCGATTGGTTTTTCAAGCGGAAAGGCTCTATTGCCATGGTTTAAGGATTTGCTTCCAGCATCTCGTACAATTTGATCACCTCCACCGCTTCCTTCACATCATGTACCCTTAAGATTTTTGCACCTTGTTGCAGGGCAACCATGTGTAAGGCAGTAGTCCCATTCAAAGCATTTTCCGGATTTACTTTTAGTGCTTTACAAATCATGGATTTCCTTGAGATTCCGGCTAAGATGGGTAATTCCAGGATTTGAAAGACATGCATTTGATTGAGTAAGGTATAACCCTGTTCTAATGTCTTCCCGAATCCAAATCCGGGATCCAAAACTATGTCTTTCACACCAAGGGCTCTGAGTGCTTCTATTTTTTTTATAAAAAAGTCCAAAACATCTTTGCTTACGTCTTCATAATGCGGATTATCCTGCATGGTTTTTGGCGTTCCCTGCATATGCATTAATATATATGGAGTATTAAGCGCTGCAACAGTGGTAAACATCTCAGGATCCATATTTCCTCCGGACACATCATTGATTATCGAAGCGCCTTCCTGAACGGCATTTTTTGCAACTTCAGCACGATAAGTGTCAATAGAGATCAAAGTCTCGGGAAAAGCTTTTTTAATTTTTGATATGGCTTTGCAAACCCTGTCTGATTCTTCCTGAATGCCAATCTCTTCACTTCCCGGCCTTGTACTTAGACCGCCAACATCTATAAATGATGCTCCTTCGCTTAACATATGCTCAGTATGCTTCAGGATAGCATCTTCCGAATTCCATTTCCCACCGTCAAAAAACGAATCCGGCGTCACATTAAGGATTCCCATGACTTTGGGTTGGTCCAAAACCAAAAGTTGGCCTTTACAATTTAGGGTTATGCGTTGATCTTTCAATTATAGATTTTTTGAATAAAAAAGGAGAAATTACAAACACAGCTGCAATTTCTCCTTTTGAAAATAAAACTAGAATTCTTTATGCTAAAACACCATCAAGGGCGTCTTTCATGGTTTGTCCGATTTGAGCAGGAGAATTTACTACGTGGATACCACAAGCAGCCATAATTTCCATTTTAGCTTCTGCAGTATCTGCTTTTCCTCCGATGATTGCACCTGCGTGACCCATGGTTCTACCTTTAGGAGCAGTTTGACCAGCGATGAAACCAACTACTGGTTTCGTTCCATGGTTTTTCACGTACTCAGCTGCTTCTGCTTCCATACTACCTCCAATCTCACCAATCAAGATGATGCCATCTGTATCCGGATCATTCATCAATAATTCTACTGCTTCTTTGGTAGTAGTTCCAATGATTGGGTCTCCACCTATACCGATACAAGTAGACTGACCAATGCCAGCTTTTGTAACCTGGTCTACAGCTTCGTAGGTCAAGGTACCTGAACGACTCACGATCCCGATTCTACCTGGATTGTGAATAAAACCAGGCATGATTCCACATTTTGCTGCACCAGGAGTAATTACACCCGGACAGTTAGGTCCAATGAGGCGACAATCGAAGTCTTTAAGGTAATGTTTCACCTTTACCATTTCCTGAACAGGAATTCCTTCAGTAATACAAACGATAACTTTGATACCTGCCTCAGCAGCTTCCATAATTGCATCCGGCGCAAATGCAGGTGGAACGAAAATCACGGAAGTATCGGCTCCCGCTTGTTTTACTGCATCATCTACAGAGTTGAATACAGGTTTATCCAGGTGCATTTGACCACCTTTGCCCGGAGTAACGCCTCCTACAACATTGGTTCCGTATTCAATCATCTGGCCCGCATGGAAGGTTCCTTCTTTTCCGGTAAAACCCTGCACGATGACTTTGGAGTGCTTGTCTACAAGTACTGACATTATATTTTGTATTTAATGGGTATAAAAAAGCATTTTAGGAGGCGCAAAGTTTTTAAAAGATCGGCTGGTAACAAAACTTCACACCAATAATTTTCATCGGAAACAAATTTTTTTTCACATGACTTTTTAGTTCAATAAGTAATCAGAGTGAAAAAATTATCTTTGCCGCCATGAATGAGAAAATAGTTATTTTGGATTTTGGTTCGCAATATACTCAACTAATTGCCAGAAGAGTCCGCGAACTCAATATTTATTGTGAAATTCAACCATATAATACTCCGGTTGACTTTTCTCCTGAAGTAAAAGCCGTGATTTTATCAGGCAGTCCTTTTTCTGTAAAGGATGAAAATGCACTTCGACTTGATCTCAATGAAATAACCGGAAAAGTTCCTGTTTTAGGAATTTGCTACGGAGCCCAGTTGATGGCTGACTTTTACGGAGGGGAGGTAATGCGTTCCAATAAAAGGGAATACGGAAAAGCTTCCCTAAGTCGCCATTACAAATCGGATCCTTTCCTGGCTGGCGTAGCTCAAAGTTCTCAGGTTTGGATGTCTCATGGAGATACCATCGCTCATATTCCCGATAATTTTGAATTACTAGCCGGAACAGATAGCATCGATGTAGCAGCTTTCAAATCGAAAAGTGGCTTTGATCAGCCTGTTTATTGTATACAATTCCATCCGGAAGTAACCCATAGTTTAGATGGTTTAAAAATCCTGAAAAACTTCTGTGTAGATATCGCAGGATGTAATCAGGATTGGACGCCGGCTTCTTTTGTAGAACATACCATTGAAGAATTGAGGGAAAAAGTAGGAGACGAACATGTTTTACTTGGTCTTTCAGGTGGGGTTGACTCAACTGTAGCTGCTGGTCTTTTGCATCAGGCTATCGGTAAGAATTTAATTTGTGTTTTTGTAGATAATGGATTGCTTCGAAAGGACGAATTTGAAGAGGTACTGGATTCTTACAAAGGAATGGGTTTGAATGTGGTTGGAGTAGATGCTAAAAATGAATTTTACGAGGCTCTTAAAGGAGAATCCAATCCTGAAGGCAAAAGAAAAATCATAGGAAGAGTATTCATTGAAGTTTTCGATAAAGCAGCTCATGATCTTCCGGATGTTGCCTGGTTAGGCCAGGGAACGATTTACCCGGATGTTATTGAGTCCGTTTCTGTGCACGGGCCGTCTGTAACCATCAAATCTCACCACAACGTAGGCGGATTACCTGAAAAATTGAATCTTAAAATAGTAGAGCCTTTGCGCATGCTGTTCAAAGATGAGGTAAGAAAAGTAGGTAAGGAGCTGGGTCTCCCTGAAAATATCCTAAACCGTCACCCATTTCCGGGACCTGGTTTGGGGATTAGAATATTAGGAGACATTACACCTGAGAAAGTCAGGCTATTGCAGGAAGCTGATGCTGTGTACATTGGTGCGTTGAAAAAGTCCGGTTTGTACAATGAAGTTTGGCAGGCTGCAACCATCCTTCTTCCGGTTCAATCAGTGGGAGTTATGGGTGATGAAAGAACCTATGAACTTACGGCGGTGTTGAGAGCAGTAAATTCAGTTGACGGGATGACTGCAGAATGGAGCAGGTTGCCGCATGATTTCCTGGCTCAGGTTTCCAGCGACATTATCAATAATGTGAAGGGCATCAATCGCGTTGTGTATGATATCAGTACAAAACCTCCTGCCACCATTGAGTGGGAATAGGCTTTTGAACTGATTTTCTCTACTTTATAATAATAGTATGCGTTCTTTTACTTCTACATCGATCAAGGTTTTACTTCCGGCACTGGTTTTTATAATCAGTTCCTGTGGTTGGTTTAAAAAAGCACCCAAAGAAGACAAGGTTTACGAGGAAAAGGAAAAGCTTGACGAAATAAAAGGAAACAGGGTTTTCAATCCAGAAACCCAACAATTTGAGGAAGTAAAAGTGGTGCAGGGAGAAATGGATACCGTTCAATGGAAAGATGCAGATCCTGCTGTTTATCCACCCATTTTATCAGATTCCAAACCTTTGGGCGAAGTCAATGAAGAATTAGGAGAAGTTTATAAATACTTTCCTACCTCAGAGAAAAAAGATCGATATACCGTCGGAATTATCCTTCCGTTTTTAGGTCAACATTTTGATGTGACCGCACCTGAAATTTACTCCAGTTCTTTGTGGGCAGTTAATTTTTATGGAGGAATTAATTTGGCTTTACGTCAATTGGAGCAGGAAGGCGTTCAATTGAATATTGAGGTTTTTGATTCCAAGGCGAGCAGCAGTACCGTTGAAAATTCCATTTTAAAAAATCCGGACTTGCGCGATTTTGATTTATTGATTGGGCCGTACCGAAGGGATAATATTGCTTTGGTAGCAGAATATGCAAAAGCCAATGGAATTTCATTTGTATCTCCTTACAGTGCCTCCACCGGACTTTCTCCTTTGAATAAAGAATACATCCAGGTAAATCCCACTTTTGAAACGCATTGTGAAGCCATTACCAAACACGTTTTGAAACAAACGAAGCCAGGGAATGTGATTTTAGTGGCCAAAAAAAATGAGGCAGACAGGTTTGCAATTTTTCAGGAGGCAAGGAAAGAAATCATGTACCAAAAAGATTCTACCGTATTCAAAGAGTTGGTGGTTCCTGAATCCCTTACTGATTTCAACGAAGAAGATTTGAAGGCATTTTTTGAACTGGAAGGCCCAATTTCGTTTGTAGTTCCGTCCTGGTCGGATGAGATTTTTGTGAGTAATTTTTTGAGGGTCGTGGACATCGCCAGGATTATGAATGATGAAAAGCCGGTTACCATTTACGGTATGCCACAATGGATGGATTTTAGCAAAGTAGATTATGATTATTTCGAAAAACTGGATTTACATGTAAGTAGTGCTTCTTATGTAAACCAAAATAGTGCTGAAGTAAAGGTTTTCAAAAGAAATTTCTTTAATAAATACAATACAGTTCCTAGCGAGGAAGCATTTCTGGGCTATGATGTAATGTTGTATTTTGGAAGAATGCTCAAGGAATACGGTACCAAGTTTCAACCATTTCTTGAAAATGAAAACAAGTCATTTTTAGAAAGGGATTTTCATTTTGAACCGATTTTAGAAGAAGGTTCTACTGTTGAAGAGCCAGGTCGAATCGAACAATTTGAGAACAAAGCAATTTTTATTTTAAGGTATGAAAATTACCAATTCAAACCGGTTCCCAATTGGAAGAACTGATAGAATGGTTTCCCAACCTTAAAAAATGTGTGATGTATCAATCTTTAAACCCAGCCAACCAAAAACAATTTGCCACTTTCGAAACCTTTGATCGGGATTTGATTCAAAAGAAGGTGGCATCTGCTAAATCTGCTTTTCAATATTGGAAAAATCTACAGGTAAATGAAAGAGCAGAAATAATTGAACAGTTTGCCAATGTTTTTGAAAATAAAAAACAAGAATTAGGCAAATTGATGAGTATGGAAATGGGCAAACCACTTGTACAGGCTATAGCAGAAGTCGAAAAATGCGTTTTGCTTTGTCGTTATACAGCATCCAAAGCTGAAGAATTCCTGTCGCCCAAATCCATTCAAACAGATAATCATAAAGAAGCCTATTTATTATACCAACCCGTTGGGGCAGTTTTAGGGGTCATGCCCTGGAATTATCCTTATTGGCAGGCCTTAAGGTTTGGGATACCTGCTTTGTTGGCAGGAAATGTTATTTTTTTAAAACCTGCCCCTAACGTTCCTCAATGTGGACTTGAAATTGAAAAGGCGTTTAAAGAAGTTTTTCCTTCTCATTCCATTTTTCAAACCATGCTTTTAGACAATGATCAGGTAGCTGAATTGATCGAGGAGCCTCTTTTACAGGGAATTGCGCTTACAGGAAGTGAAGGAGCCGGTGCTGCAGTTGCTTCAAAAGCAGCCAGTGAAATTAAAAAAGCAGTCTTGGAATTAGGGGGAAGTGATGCATTTGTTGTCTTAAAAGATGCAGACCTTGAAAAAGCTGCTGAAGTTGCCGTTAAATCAAGGATGAATAATTCAGGGCAAACCTGTATTGCCGCCAAAAGATTTATAGTAGAAGAAGCGGTTGCAGAAGAATTTACTACCGCCTTGAAAAATAACTATGCCCGTCTTAATTGGGGCGATCCTTTTGAGGAGGATACCGATATTGGACCTTTGGCCAGGAAGGATTTATTGGATAAATTATCTGAACAGTTGGAGGATACCATTCAGGCAGGAGCAGAAGTTCTGGTTGCTGGTGGGAAAGTAGAAGGCATTGAAGGGAATTTTTTTCGACCAGTTTTACTTACCGGAGTGAAGGAAGGAATGCGGGCTTATGAAGAAGAATTATTTGGTCCCGTAGGAGTTTTATATATTGAAAAAGATTTGGAAGCTGCCATTGTAAGAGCAAACGACACCAGATATGGACTTGGTGCCGCAGTTTGGACAGAAGAT
Source organism: Saprospiraceae bacterium (assembly GCA_041392845.1). Lineage (GTDB taxonomy): Bacteria > Bacteroidota > Bacteroidia > Chitinophagales > Saprospiraceae > JAGQWW01. The sequence goes on from JAWKLG010000038.1 coordinate 42,984, forward strand.
TTGGAAAAGGCAAAAATGGTTGCAGCCAGATTGGAGGCAGGTGCCATTGCTATCAATGAAATGGTCAAATCTGATCCCAAATTGCCTTTTGGGGGCATCAAAAGATCCGGATTTGGCAGGGAAATGGCTAAGGAAGGAATCCATGAATTTGTAAATATTAAAACTGTAATCGTCGGCTAATCCGACTTTTGGTTTTAACTGAATAATATGGTCAGGATATTTTTATTTTTTGTGGGTATGATGATTTTGTGCGCTGGCCAGGCACAAAATAAGGTCTTGGTTACCAAAAACTTCAGGTTTGAAGACGGCATCTACCTTGACTTTTCTTCACTGAAGGCAAACAAACCTGCCTATAAATTTGATGAGGTAGACATGGTCCATTTTGTGAACCCTCAAACCCATCTGGCACAGGTTCAATATATTTTGGTGAAAGAAGGTAATCTGGAATTGCATCCGGATTCAGTTTGGGCAGTTTGTTTTGATGGTCTTCCTTATAAAAGAATAGACAAAGATTCAACGGGAAATCCACTTCCAACTTTTGTAGGATTGAAGGCAAGGGGCAAATTGAGTTATTTTTCCTATACCAAAACCATGTTGGAAGAAGTGTCTATCAAAGCATACAATCCTATAAACGGACGTCCATTTAGGGTAGGTACGGTCTCAAAACCTAATGAGATCAAAGTAGAAAAAATGCTTCACTGGGAAACAGGAGAAGAAAAAACTTTTAACAGAGTAAATTTGCTGGCCTGGTTGGAAGATGACACGGCCATGAAAAACACCGTAGAAGATTTAAAGGAAGATGAAGTCGAGCAAAAACTTTTCAGGTGTTTGTTGATTTATGATGATAGAAATCCGGTTTATCTGGAACAATAAATAACCTCAACTGAGGATTTACCAACTTTTTTATAATTGATGCATGAGCTTTTTTAAAAAGTTTTTTACAAAAGAAAAACAAGAAGATCTGGACAAAGGTCTTGAGAAAACCAAAACCGGATTTTTTGATAAGATAGGAAGGGCCATCGCCGGAAAATCCACCGTCGATGTAGAAGTTTTGGACGAATTGGAGAGTATCCTGATTTCTTCAGATGTCGGACTGGAAACAACCGTTAAAATCATCAATAGGATTGAAGCCAGGGTAGAAAGAGATAAATACGTAAGTACTTCCGAGCTGAACAATATTTTAAAAGATGAAATCGTCGAGCTTCTGGCAGAGCATAATGTTGTGGATTTGGACGATTATGTGGTTCCGGTTGATAAAAAGCCATATGTACTTTTAGTTGTGGGAGTAAATGGGGTAGGGAAGACTACAACCATTGGAAAGTTGGCATATCAATATAAAAAGCAAGGTTTAAAGGTTGTTTTGGGAGCCGGTGATACCTTTAGAGCTGCAGCTGTTGATCAATTGAAAATTTGGTCAGAAAGAGTCGGATGTGACTTTTTCAGCAAAGGAATGCAGGCTGACCCTGCTGCTGTTGCCTACGAGACCGTTCAATATGGTATAGAAAACAATTGTGATGTTGTAATTATAGATACCGCCGGCCGTCTGCATACCAAGATCAATTTGATGAACGAGCTCGGTAAGATCAAACGCTCCGTTTCTAAAAAGATGGATACTGCACCACACGATGTAATGTTGGTGTTGGACGCTACTACAGGTCAAAATGCCATCGAACAAGCCAAGCAATTTACTGCAGCGACTGAAGTTTCCTGCCTTGCATTGACAAAATTAGACGGTACAGCCAAAGGCGGTGTAGCCATCGGAATTTCTGATCAATTCAAGGTTCCCATCCGCTTCATCGGAGTAGGAGAAGGGATGGAGCAACTGCAGGTCTTTAATAAAAAGGCTTTTGTTGATTCTCTCTTCCGAAATACAAGTATGGCTACCTGATTTAGTATTTAACCAGGTAAAAGCTGGCAGTAAATCCAGCAAAGAAATACAAGTCTTTATTTTCCGGATTTCCCCTTTCCAATCCAACCGGATTGCCTGGTGATCCTGTTATTTCCGGTTCTCTGTAAGAAAGATTGGCTGCCATTGGGTTGATTCTTTCCAATTCTTCAAGGTCAGGATATTGACTACTCACATCATCGAGATAATCTGTGTAAGTTTTTCTTACGCCCAATTCAAGACCTAAGGAAACAGTTTTGGCTACGTTTACTTTAAAACCCATACCCAAAGGAATCACCACAGCGTATCTGGAATATTTTTCCTGATAACCTGGCATTCCTTGTCCTTCGGTTCCCAGCGGTTGCAAGTCTACCCATTGGTCCTGATACTTTGCTTGTGGATTGAAATACATTCCGGAAACACCACCAAAGATGTAAGATTTAGCCAAAGGAGCCTTTTTGTTTCCTCCAAATCCAATTAAAGATAATTCCAATTGGACTCCCACTTCTTGTACCGGGGTTCTGAAACTTAAATTTCTTGTATTAGACAATCCTGCACTATAGGTATCATGTGCTGAAATAGTACTGTTGAAATATTGTGCCCTGATGGCTACGTCTTTTGAAAAATTTATTCTGGTAAAAATGCCATAAGCCGGATTGGCCTGGCGAGGGTCAAATCTGGTATCCTGGAGTTCTCCGTTGTAATTTGAGACTCCATAAAATCCTCCAATTTCTAAAGATTGGCAAAAAGATAGATTTCCCACAAAAAGTAATCCCACAAGCGTGCACCATTTCCATACGGAAATAAGTACACGTGTTTGTCCGTGCTCCATTGTACTGCTTAATTAAGTGTTCTTCAATAGGTTCGAATTGCCCCATACAATTACTATGAACCTGTTTGGTGTCAGCCTGTCTTTTTTAAAAGTTTGTAGGGAAACTAAGGGAGGTATAATTGTACGCGAATCAATACAAATTTAAATTACATTAATAAGAAAATCAATCATGTCTTTTAAAATACCCATTTTTAAGGTTTTTAAATCAATGTATTACAGATTTAAATTTCTTTACTAATAATAATTTTAATATAAATATCGGATTGAATGGCAAAAGGTTACACTGTACGCATCGTGATTTTTAAAACCTTTTTTGTGTGGGTGGTTATTTTAAAGTCATCGTGAATCCGAAGTCCTGCAATCCAGGCTATTTTTTGTTGAGATTCAATCAATACAATTTTCTTTTTTTGAAAACGGTCTATTTTCAAATTACTGAAGATATCCTGCAGTTTTTGTGATTGTCCGTCCATGCCCAATGGTTTGATGCTATCGCCATCTTCCCAGTGCCTTAAAACAATGGGCCAGTCAAATAAATCCGCATCAAAGTAGGCGATATGTTTAGGAGCGGTTTTGTAATCTTCCGGGATATATTCCAATTGCTCAAATTCAAAATGGCAATCATCGTAGTTTATATAACCCGGATTATTAGAAAGCATTAAAGGATTTGAAAGCTGAACATTCAAGGGTTCGAGGACAAAATAATCCCGCTCGTTCCAAACTTTATAATGATTAGATACCCAAAACTGGCCATTTGAATGTTCGTTTTTTGAAAGCATGTCCAATATCGCATCAGCATTGAACCCATACGGATACAGGTTTTCAAAAAGAAAAGTAAAGGGTGAAGGAATATGTTGGAGCTTGATTTTATTGAAATATTGTATTCCCTGATTGGTACTTACAATTTCTTTCCTTAGTTCGTTTAAAAAAAACTGATAATATCCTGCTGTTTGTTGAAGGTTGTTTAAAGTCTGGCGAAAGGTATTTTCGAGGGAAGGATTGATTTCCTTCAAAACCGGTAAAACGTGATGCCTTAGTTTGTTTCGATTGTAGTCATCTTTTTCATTAGAGGAATCGATGCAATAATCATAATTATTTTCAGCAGCGAAGGCTTTCAGATCTTCTCTTGAAAAGTCCAGCATCGGACGGATGATTCTTCCATTTTTAGAAGGAATACCGGTAAGTCCTCTGATGCCCGATCCTTTTGTGAAATTATAAAGGAAGGTTTCGATGTTATCATTTAAATGGTGTGCAGTAAGCAGAAAATCATATTGATTGTGTTCCATTACTTCTGCAAACCAATCATATCTAAGCTTACGGGCACCTTCCTGAAGACTCAGGCCGGTTTCTTGTAAATAGGTTTTGGTATCAAAATGGACCGCATAAAATGGCTTTCCATAGGTCAGGGCGAGGTTTTTGACAAATTTTTCTTCTTCATCACTTTCTGTACCTCTTAATTGAAAATTACAATGGGCGATGGCGAAATCCAAACCCGCTGCTTCACTCAAATGTACCAGACAAGTGCTATCCAACCCGCCACTCACCGCCAGCAAAAACTTCTTATCCGTTCCAGCCAATCGGTTTATTTCCCTTGTAAATTTTTCAATCATTCCATCAATTTTCGAAAGCTTCGAAAGCTTCAGTTGCAACTTCCCATTCTTCCATCGCAACTTCCAAATCCTTTTTCATTTGATTGTATTTGTCCAGGAATTTTTGATGGTTCGGATCGTCGAAGAAAGATGCATCTGCCATGGTGACTTCAGCCTTTGAAATATCCTCTTCCAATTTTTCAACCTTTTTTTCAAAATTTTGAATATCCTTCTGAAGCTTTTTGCGTTCAGCCCATTCTTCGGGTGTGTAAGATTTTTTCTCCTTTCCTTCTGATTCTTCTGCTTTGGGTTCAGGTTTATTATTTTCCTTCATCTCCACTGCACGCATATCCTGCAATTTCCGTTTTTCAAGGAAATAATCAACATCACCCAAATAGGTATGTAGTTTATGATTCCTAAATTCAATGGTTTTATCGGTTAGACCCCTTAAGAATTCACGGTCGTGAGAAACTACAATCAAAGTCCCCTGATATTCAGAAACAGCTTTCTTAAGCATGTCTTTTGAAAGCATGTCCAGGTGATTGGTAGGCTCATCCAGTACCAGGAGATTGATAGGTCTCAACATCATACAAGCCAGGGCAAGTCTGGCCCTTTCTCCTCCGGATAATACTATAACCTTTTTATCAACATCCTCCCCACTAAAAAGGAAAGATCCCAGAATTCCACGAAGTTTGGTTCTCATTTCCGGTGGGGAATGTTCTTCCATGGTTTCAATGAGCGTGAGATTTGGTTTTAGTGTCTCTGCCTGGTTCTGAGCGTAATATCCCAGATGGACGTTATGACCTAATTTCACTTCTCCTTTGGAAGCTTTTATCTCATCAATCAGGATTTTTGCCAAAGTTGTTTTTCCTTGTCCATTTTGTCCTACAAAGGCAACACGGTCTCCTCTTTCAACCTGAAAATCAACATTTTCCAATACATTGAGCTCTCCATAACTTTTGGAAACGCCCTTGCCTTCCACTACTATTTGTCCTGAACGAGGCGGTTCTTGAAATCTGATGTTCATGACCGCAGTATCTTCTGCGTCAATTTCTATCCTTTCAATCTTGTCCAACTGCTTTTGCATACTTTGAGCCATGCTTGTCTTTGTAGCTTTGGCCATAAAGCGGTTGATGGTCTTTTCCTTTTGTGCAATTACCTTCTGCTGGTTTTCATAAGCGGCTTTTTGCTTTTCCCTTCGCTCAGCTCGCATCACCATCGATTTGGTATAAGGTGCACGGTAATCGAAGATATTTCCTAATTCCAATTCAAGCGTACGATTGGTAACATTGTCCAAAAATTGGCGGTCGTGAGATACGACCATTACCACGCCGGGATAATCGCTTAGGAAATCTTCTAACCACAGGATCGATTCAATATCCAGGTGGTTGGTAGGCTCATCCAGTAGAAGATAATTTGGTTTTTGCAGAAGCATTTTGGCCAATTCAATCCTCATTTGCCAACCACCACTGAATTCATCGGTCAATCGTTGGAAATCCGTTTGCTTGAAACCAAGTCCTTTCAAAATTCTTTCGGCATTACCTTGCATGTTGTTTCCGTCCAACATTTCAAACTGGGTAACCAGGTCTGTATGTCGGATTAGAATATTTGAATACGCATCGGAAGTATAATCTGTACGCTCTGCAATCTCTTTTTCTAGGTGAGCGATTTCTATTTGGATGGATTTCAACTCCTCAAAGGCAGTTAGCGTTTCAGCGATTACGGTTTTCCCTTTTGGCAGGTTCATTTCCTGATGCAGGAAGCCGATGGTACTGTTGTTAGGCATCGCTACACTTCCCCCATCCGGGGTCAGATTGCCTGATAAAATTTTAAATAAAGTTGACTTTCCGGCTCCATTTCGGCCGATGAGGCCCAACTTTTCGCGATTGCCAATTGATAGGGTGACATTGTCCAAAACGACGCGATCACCATATTTTACATAGATATCCTGGAATGTTAGCATAGGTCATTTTCAAATTCGGCTGCAAATGTAAGGCATTTAATAGTAAAGTTTCGTCGCCAATTAAATCCATCGTTAAAAAATGGAAGGTTGTCGATAGGGAATTATTATTCTGTGTGGATTCCTTAAATTGAGGCAAACAAAATTTTTTATACTTATGCGTACCAATCACGAAATTGATTATCGAATTTATGGGGAAGAAATGCAATGTGTGGAAATTGAATTGGATCCACAGGAAACAGTTGTTGCTGAAGCCGGAAGTTTCATGCACATGAGCGATGGAATTGAAATGGCCACTATTTTTGGAGATGGCTCTACTTCTGGAGGTTCTTCCATGTTTGGAAAATTACTCTCGGCCGGAAAACGCTTACTCACAGGCGAGAGTTTATTCATGACAGCCTTTACCCACATGGGACCCGGAAAATCACATGTCACTTTTGCGGCTCCCTATCCGGGAAAGATCATTCCTTTAGACCTTTCACAACTGGATGGAAAAATAGTTTGTCAGAAGGATGCCTTTTTATGTGCGGCTAAAGGTGTAAGTGTAGGCATTGAATTTCAAAGAAGACTGGGCACTGGTCTTTTTGGAGGTGAAGGATTCATCATGCAGAAGCTGGAAGGTGACGGGATGGCTTTTGTACATGCTGGCGGTTATGTACATGAGCGAACGCTCGACATCGGTGAAACGCTAAGAGTGGATACCGGTTGTGTGGTTGCATATACCAGTCATATTGATTTTGACATCCAATTTGTAAAAGGAATCCGAAATGCCATTTTTGGAGGAGAGGGATTGTTTTTTGCGCATTTGAGAGGTCCTGGAAAGGTCTGGTTGCAATCCTTACCTATTTCAAGACTTGCTTCACGAGTTATCCAATATGGAAGTTTCAACAACAGGAAAGGAGAGGGTAGTGTGCTTGGTGGATTAGGAAACTTGTTGGATGGAGATGGATTTTAACTGACTTGCCATTTCAGGAACAGGAAATTTTTTAAATTTGCTGTTCCTGAAATCTACCGTATGAAATTACTAAGACTTACTTTTCTTTTGATTTTTTCCCTGGTAATCGAATCCTCCTTTTCACAGGTCCAGGACTTTGAGATTATTTTAAAAAAAGATTTCCTGCCCAATACTTCTGAGGGAGTTATGGTCGTATCAGATACCTTTGGAACTGTAATATGGGCCAACAACATTCCTGAAGGAGAAAGAAACGCTGATATTACCTATCAGTTTGAAGGACCCACTGAAGGACAATTCTTATTGTCAATTTTTGGCAAAGGGCATCTTCCACTAAATGGAATTCCATACGCTGGTGGATATTTCAGCAGATTTTATCATGATATTAATACCACTACCATATTAGATGATTATGAAGGTTATTGCCATCCAAGTAATGGCAAGGGGGGGACATGTAAAATAAGAGTTTATGGCATTGATAATTTGGATGCCATATATACCTACAATGGATCTCCTAAAAAGGAAGTGTTTCATAAAATTACAAAAGGAAAATTAGCTTTAAATATTGATTACTTTCCTGGTGAAGACTTATTTATTACACTTCTTGCCAATAGTGAAGAGCAGACTAAATATATTTATATTAAAAATGAAGATATCAAAAGTCTTAATGAGTTCAATTTTAAAGATTTGTCTTCAGATTTAAGTCTTGTAGAATTTAAGCTTGCCGAACCGGGAGAGACAAATTTATCGTTCTACTTTTCCAATTTGGAAACTGGACGTAGGTTTGGATGGTATGCAGGTGTATTAGAACAGAATAAAGATAAAATATCAATTTATTTACCCGAATCGATCGATAAAGAATATTGTTTTGATTCAAATATCTACTATCAAGAAGCTGAACTTCCAGGGCGTACTCATTTTTATAAATATATTTCAAGTGAGCCTGAACCGATAGAGGAGATCCAGTTCCAGGATTTTGAATTAAAAGATGTTGAAATAGAAGAAAATAAGATTTCTTGTTGGTCTGATGTAAAAAACAAAACACTAAAGGTTTCAGGAGTTTTTAATATTGGAATAGATATTCCACCATTATATTTTGAAATTGCAACTAAAGACACTAAATATTTTATGGTTAGGTTTCCAGAATATAAATGGTTGAACATTCCAAATCGGGAGTACCTATCCAAATTCCGACCAGCCACCTTTCAAAATTTAAAAATCATTGAAGAAGTAGACAAGGTAACAAAAGGGGTAGATTATAAATTAGATTAAAAAGGAACTTTAAACAGACAAAGTATGAAAATTGAAATCCGGTTCATTTTAAGTTTTTTAATGGTATTAAGTTCCATAATCCTAAATGCCCAATCCAACGACTACGAAATAGTCATTCAACCGGAAGTTCTTAAAAGTCTTGAAAAGGGAATCATTATTCTTTCAGATTCTGAAGGGAATGTATTAATGGATGAAGAATTTGAGCATCATCAATTGTCGGGGCAAAGGGTTTTTAAATACAAAACCCTGGATGATGTGTCTATCAATTTGACACTTTTCCTAAGCTTCGCTTTGTCAAGGTATGAATATGATCATGCCAATACCTGCATGTACACGCTATTGAATATTGGACCCAAAACCAATATTCTTCCCAATGAATTCATTAAAAGCTTTCAGTCTTTGGAAACTGAATATTATAAGGTCAAAGTAAATGGTGTGGAAAATCTTGAAAAATTTGAGGTAATGTCCATTCCTGATTATGGTAAAAAATACAAAGGAAGTCTGGGCGCCGGAGTCAAGTTGAATTTCAACCATAATTCAGACGAGGATTTTTTTGCTTTATTAAAAAATGAAGACAATGCTGCCTACCATTACCTTTATATTCCTTTTGATCGACTAAGGAAAAAGTTGGAAATAAATTGGGAGGATCTTACAGATGAATTGGAAATGCTCCATTTGAATTTTCCGGATGAGGATGAAGGGCAGTTTACTTTGAGAATTGACAA
>JAWKLG010000039.1:0-51678 GCA_041392845.1 Saprospiraceae bacterium
TGCGTAACCGTAATCTTCACCTTCTTTTTCTACTATTGAAAGGAAATCAAGTCCATCATCTTTGGTAGCCAGGAAGCCATCAAGGCTCATACTGATGTACACGATTAACTTGCGATTGGAGTTTTCCATGGTAGTTTTTCTTTTTTCAGTTTGCAAGTTAATCTTTAGAGGAGATGAAAAAGAGAAAAACAAAAAAAGAGTAGCCCACTCCTTGTAAGTAATCACCCAGGAATGGACTACCGGATTTAATCAGGGCCAAAAAACCTGATTTCGAATTGTATTTACCGAATTATTACTTCTTTAAAAAGTTTGCAACCGTCGCTTCAAAAAAAATCGGCTCACTTAAAAATGGTTCGTGTCCCGAATTTTCAAATAGAATGAATTCTTTGTCCTCCGGTTTTGAGGCAAGTTTTTCAAAAGCAGTTTTTCCTTCTTGTGGCACAATTAAATCATCATACTTTCCCCAGATAAAAAGACTTGGGATTTCGATGTTTTCAGCATAAGCGATAAAGTTTTTGCCTTCGACTTCGTCATTTAGTACCTCATTTACAATTTCCAGATTGGTAGAAAAGTATGCCGGGAATACATTATAAGGAGAGTCAAATCCAATTTTTAATAATTCTCTACCGGTGATTTCCAATTCGTCTGCAGGTAGAATAATTCCACCGGGTCTGCCAATGAAATCCTGCCATTGTTTTTTTTGTTCCCGGGTACTGATTACAGGGTTTTGGTCCAACCAATCCAAGGCATTTTGCCAATGTTGGATTTCCTTACCTTTTGCCAATTCTTCATTTGCAATGGTGTCAAGAAATGCTCTTCTAAATTGCCAGCTAAGTTCCTGATCAAAGTTAAAGGCACCGTCAATGGATATCCATGCCGTAATTTTGTCTTGGAAATCAGCATTTTGCAGATATTCCATGCTGATATAAGAACCAAAACTGTGTCCCATTAAAATAATTTCCGGATTAGAATATTTGGATTTCAAAACTTCTATTATCGCATCCAAATCCCGAACATAATGTCCTACACTAATATCCTCTTTTGAAAGGTTGGACTGTACGTTTCCACAACCTCTTTGGTCGTAATAAACAAGCGCAAAATCCTTTTCCAAGCCATCTTTCCATTTTAATAAATCAATCAAAGCGACATCAATACTTGTCAGCCCCGGGCCTCCATTTACAAAAATGATAAACTTCTTAGAACTGGTATTTCCTCTAACCCAGACGGGTAAAACTGCATTTTCTGATTGAATATGAAAGTAGGTGTCTGCCTTTTTTTCCAGTTCAAATTTTTCACATGCGGGAAGGCAGCAACAGAGTAACAGGGCACAAAGTACATGCTTGATTTTATTCATGGGTAGTGTTTTTTAAATGGTAAGTAAAACCAAGGTTCAGTGCGAGGTAGCCGATTCCCTTGGGAAAGCCAGGTAATGCATAGATGAATTGAGGTTGAAAATGACAGCTAAAATTTTGAAGGCCTTTGCTTTGAAATCTATGGCCAAAACCGGCCGAAAGACTCATAACAAACTGGTTTTGACCGGCCAATACCTTTTCGATTTCGCCTTTTTCATCTATGGAATAAGTATTCGGAATAAAGGTTCTCAAATAACCAGCACCAAGAGTAAGGTTCCAAAAATTGCCTTTTTGATTGATTCTTTTAGCCGTTATTTCGGGCATAAGAATAAATCCGGTTTGATATCGTCGATGATAAAATCCGTAAATAGAAGGACTCCATTCAATGGATTTGGTAATTTTCTTTTCCTTCCTGGTCTTCTCTTTTGATTTTAAATTAAAATGAGCCGCTACTTTAATTCCGGGATGGCTAATCATTTCTCCAAAATAACCTGCAGACCAGGAATCAGGTGAGAATTTTTGCCCGTAACCAAATCCGGCTAAAAGGCAAAAGGATAATAAAAGGGTGATTTTCATACAGCATTAATTTTTATAAAATGCAAAGAAAATCTGCCTTCCATTTTAAAAATTGTAAAAAATCGACATTGCTAAATTTAGGAAAATGTAGGGCTTTGAATCCCGTGATCCATTTTTAAAAAGGTAGAGGGAGCAACAGAAGTAATGGATTTTACTTCTTTGATAAAATGGGATTGATCGGCAAATCCGTATTGATAAGCTAAGCCGGTTAGACTTTGATTTGAATTTTTGGGGCCATTTTGCAGGCAATGGATGATTCGGACCAGTTTTGAATATTTCTTTGGGGTGATCCCCAATTTTTCATTGAGCTTTCTCTCAATGGTCTTGATTGAAATATTGTATTTGAAAGCCATTTCACTTATTGGTAACATGCCCAGATTGGTTTCTATTTCAGCTGCCAATTTTTCAAAGAGTAAATCCCTTTTATTTGAATTTTTTAAAAAGATATTTTCAAAAAAATCATTGAGGAATTGGTTTCTCATATAGCTATCAGGTGTCGTAAATAAATGCTCTTCAAGTAACCGGATATCCTTTGAAAAGCAATTGGTAGGAGCAAGGCTTTGGTCGATAGTCTCCGAATGCTTTAGGTCAGTCAGTAAATAAAAGCCTTTTGGTTTAAATCGAACTCCCATAAGGGGACTTTTTTGGAGGAAACAATGCTGAGGTTTGGTTTTTAATCCACTCAAATGGCTGTTTTGGGTGCTTTCTTCCAAGGAACTTATATCCTTTCTTCGAATGGGATTTTCTGTAAAAATCAATTCAATTGAATTATCGGGAACTACCAGGTGTAATTTATGCTCCTGCAAGGTGTCAAAATAGTCTTCCCACCAGTAACAATCAATAAATTCTTGTAAAACCGGAGAGGGTTTTACTTCATGGTATTGCCAATTCATAATTTCAGGTGATTTCTGATTTGAACTGCAATAGTATAGGCCAACTTGTTTAACTTTTGATTTTAATCTATGAATTGGGCTGGAATTCAGATTTAAGTCTGAAAAATTTTACCTAGACCCCAATTGCTCCCTCACATCCTTTTTATAACTTCTTCCAATATTCAATTCAATTTCTTCAAGTTGAACTTCATTGTAGGTCCAGGCTTTTAATTTGTCTTTATTGATGATGAACGACCTATGTATTCGTAAGAAATTGGAGGGGAGACGTTCTAAAATCTTGCTTATTTTTTCCTTGCTAATAATCACTTCTGTAGAAGAATGAATTTGAATGTAATCTGCCATACTTTCAAGGTAGGTTATTTCCTCAAACGGAATTTGGACCATTTTTCTATTGGACATTACTTCAAGAAATCCTTTTTCGGCTTTTTCTTTTTCTTCCAAAAGAGAATGTATGGTGCCCTGATTTTCTCTGATTTGGCGGGCCATCAGTATAAAAGAGCCTACAAAAACCAAAAGGTACAAGACAACTGCCAACAGAATGGTGTCTGCAGCGTTGGGAGCAAGGTTTTTAAAATTGAAATTTGCCAGGTAGGCAAAAGAAAACATCAGGACGATGATTTCCAGATAAAGGGAAATTACGATGGTATAAAAGCAATATAAGCCAAACTGGAAGTATTCCTTTTTTATAAAATAGAATGGAACCAGGAAATAATTGAAAAAATAGGAGGTGCCCAAAACGATTGGAAGTAACATTGCGATGAAGAAAAATGCAGCAAGCGGATTTCCCCAGGATCTTCCAAAGATGATAGTCAGAGTGAGCAAGACAAATAACCAATAGCTGATATGGAAAGTTAATTTACCTGATTGTACCTTCATTATTCTTGATTTGCAGACCAAATTTCTTTAAAAAATTCAATCAGGCTGCATAAGGTCGATAAACAACAGGTTTAGAACCGGATTCGACCTTGAAGGGAAGGCCGGGTGGTAGATACCTTTACGGAAGTTTTTATCACCAAAAATTTAGTATTATGAAAGACTTGTTTTTTATGGGCGGTCCACTGTTTATGGGAATCCTTTCCATCATTTTTATGCTTATGATTGCCTGGATGATTTACCATTTTATTCGTATAAAAATTACATCGGAACAAGACAAAACTGCAAAACTCCGTCTCATGTCTTATGGGAAATCGATTGGACTTTTTGCTATGATTATTGGAATTCTTGGCCAACTGATTGGTCTATACGATGCCTTTTCCGTCATTGAAAAAATTGGTGATGTCTCGCCGGCTATGTTGTATGGAGGACTAAAGGTTTCCATGATTACCACCATGTATGGAATTGTAATTTATATTTTATCGCTGCTAATCTGGTTTGGTATGAGTCAGGCGGTGGAGTGATTTTTGATTTTTTGGTTTTGATTGCTTGATTCTTCTTGACTTTCGATGGTATTGAAAATTTTAATAATTGCCATTTAAAACCTGGAAAAAATCAACCAATTCGTCACTCGTAATTCCTCACTCGTTATTTGAATTCTTTCTTACTCAACCAACCGTTCCCCCGGATGAGCTGATTTGTAATCAGTGATCAGCCAAACTATAAATACTGCTCCGGAAAATCCGAGGTAAAAATATTTAGACAGGTCGCCTTCTTCATCACCGAGAAGCAGTGCTATTGGGATCAGTGCCATTGCAACTATTAATTCAATCCAGCCATGTACTTTCATGGGTATCAGGTTGATAAATCCAAGGTTGAAATTTGTACAAACAGTTAAGGCAAGATGGATGAAACCTAAAGCGTAAGTGAATAATGCGGTAGTCTCCAGGAAGGTTGAACAAGGTAGGGGCCAGCCACAAGAATACAACTACCAGATAGTCAATAATTCCGTGGATTCTTGCATTGATGATTTTCATGTGCATACTATTTTTTAAATGCTTAAAAAAGTATATCACAGCGTTATAGTTAGATGTTAAAGTATTGATTTTTAATAGATTATCAAAATTTATGGCGATTTGTTCAAATTTGTTCGAACAATTGACTTATGATTTTAAGAATTTGGTAACCCGAATAGTTTGGGCAGTTTCTAAAAGGAGAAAGTAAGTACCCTGTGTCAGGTCGGACACTTTTATTGGCAGAGAATCTACATTCGAATCGTATGAAACCCTTTTAAGCACTTTGCCGTGGGCATCCAAGATTGAAATTTTATAAGGGCGGTTTTCATCAAGGGGTGAAATTTGGAGGTGATGCTTTACCGGATTGGGGAATATTTGAAAAGAAGTAACCTCCGTTTCCTGAACTTCAGAAATATCAGGACTGAAAACCAGGTGCTTGGCTTTGGAGCCATCTGACCAGTCACAAAAAATCAAATGGAAATTGCCATCGTTGCCCAGGTAGAAGGATTGGTATTCGCCGAGTTTGCTTTCTTCATAGGTTCCTGAATAAAGGGTGATTTCCTCAGAATAAGTCTGTCCCAGGTCCATGACTTTGAAATATTGGATTTTAAAATCGTCTCCATCTCTTTTATTGTAAGTTAGGTGGATATCACCTGATTCGTCCATCCAGCCTTGAGCATAGGCACCATTGGAGATATATTTTGATTGCTTTTGGGTTCCATTTACAACATGGAGGCTTATCGGTGTATCTTCAATATGCGCTTTATGAGACAATATTGCGAAATGGTCAAATTCTTTCCTGGCAATGGGTTTGGTGATGCAGGCATTTTCACCGGTTGGCTGTAAAAGTGAGTCCAAAAAATGCCAGTTGTTTCCTTCATCTGAACTTTCAAAGCAATAGAGATAATTTGAATTGCGGTTACCACAGGTTGCCAGGATTTTATTTTGACCCCAAACTGTAATGTCGGGTCCTATGGCAGATAGATTGGGCGCATCTAAAACAATGGCTGATGACCATCGACTGCCTTCGTTTTCCGATTTTTTAAAGGTAAAACTTGCATTGGTTTGAATGGGAAATTCATGGATATGGGAATAAACCAGGTACAGGTTTTTCCCTGAACTAATAAGCTGTGGATAATCTGCCAATCCGTCTCCTGAATGTGGTGCATTCAAACCATTCCACCATTTTCCATCGTCTTCAGATTTTATAATATTCAGATTCGCACGCCATGGAAATGGACCGCTGGGCTTGGAAACCCTCATTATAACCAAATAAAAATTCCCCTCATCGTCTACCGTTACGGTAGGGTCAGGGATTTCTTAGACCCAGATCCTTCGGGATATATTGAATCAACCCAACACCCAATCGTTGGATGATACTTCTATTCTGTAAAGAAAAATCTTTGAGATAGGAGTTTTTTCGCTCACTTGTTGCAACCATGATAGTTGAAGTGACAGGAGACTGTGCAGCTTCTAATTCAACAACCGGCCCACTTGGTAAAGGAATAGGGTTTTGGCCGGAAAGAATGCCAAGAGCCAAGTGATATAATCAAAATTAAATATCTCATTTTTGAAAGTTTGGCTCCTGATAGCAAGAACCAGGATTACCAGGAAATTAAATCTATTTAAAATGGGTGTTTATCTTGAAAGGAAAAACCTAATTAGAGTATTCTTCAGAATTTTTCGCCTCGTTCTCCTTTTTAAAATCAAGAAATTCTTTTGATTGGTTGCCTCTTCTGATCAATTCAAAATAAAAGTATTCTACATCTTCCTTGTGTTTTTTCTTGAAATGGTAAACCAGATTATCGATTAACACCTGGTCTTCAAAACAATTGGAATTTCCATTATCGCCACCCGCACCATAGGCTATGACCTTTATCATCGATTCGAAATTTGGATATTCTGAAAGTTGAAAGGCGATGCTTAATTCAAAACTGAAATCCTTTTCAGATTTTTTCCAATTTTCTTCGGTCATTTTTAAAATTCTGACCACTTCCTGATCTACTCCAAATCCAAAGTTGTTTAAAAACTCAATTGCCTTTAATTTTCCTTCAGCGCCGATGGTAACTTTAGTGCGGAGTACCCCAATGCCGCAGTTGATTCTTGCCTCCTCAGGATACTTTATATTTTTATAAATAAGATTTAAAAAGGCTTCATAACCGTCCTGGTAATTGTTTTCAAGTACCAATTTTAGGGCTTTCTCTTTAGGAGAATGAGAAATGGATTGTCCAAAATTATGGGTTGAAAAAGCAAAGGTTAAAACAACTAATAGGAACAAGTATTTAGGTTTCATTTTCATCTAACTTCTATAAAATCTTTAGAAATAAATTAAAAATAGTAGAAAACTATTGGAGCTGAAAAATCAATAAATGGTCATTCCCACACTTCCATTTCGGGATATTTTTTTGAATTGAATTTGGTGATTTCCAAGCCTGATTTTCTTTCCTCAGGACTTAAAGTTAAGTCGAAAAATGAAGTAATTTTTTCAAAGTCAGAAATGAGATTTTGATAGTCGACGATCATTCCGGAATGCTGCATTGCATCTTCACCAATTTCAATATGCTTTTCTACCATCAAGCTTATAAAATGTTGTCTGTCTCTGAATTCTAAACCGGGAAGAAACTTTTTTAATAGAAATTGGTCAGGGAGGTCCCACCAGGTTTGAAATCCATGCTCAGATTTTAGAAGGGAAGACAGAACCTGTTGTGGTTCTCTTTTTAAAAAAAGGAAAGGCACAGAAGGGTACAACTTTTGAAAGAATCTTATAAAAAATACATTCCAGGATGTAAGTTTGAAAACCACGCCATCTTCAAAATCCAGTTTTTGACAAAAGGAGTTGATAATGAATTCCAAGTGAGGAAGTATCTCATTTTCAGGAAGGTCAAATAATATTTTTGAAAGCAAAAGCCCGTTTATCGCTTCTGGTTCGGAGACTACTCTCAGATTTTTTTTCTGATTCAACATACGGGCTAAAAGGGTCGAACCACAGTGAGAACAATGAAAAATAAATCCCTTGACAGGAAGCAGGGAATCATATTCAAGATTTGAATTTAAAACCCTGAAAGTTACATCGTGACCACCATTTAAATATTGTCTTACACCTTCATCAAAAAAAGGAAAATCAAATGATGAAGCTGGCAGGTCAAGAAATGATGTATGCGGGTTTTGTGCCAGGGTGGTTGAAAGAGGAAATGGTTTTCTGCTTTCCACTTAACTCAATAATTTAACATGTTTTTATACACTATTATATTATACTTAAATTTAATTCGAATTTAAATATGAACTATAATTCCCAAAAAGCATACTTTAAAGTTCGATACATGCTTGCAAAGAAATTATTTCGATGGTAGAGGAAATCAATAAATCCCGACTGTTTATTAACTTTCTTGATTGGGTATTCATCCAATTCAACTGCCGTCCTTTTACTACCAATCGGTCATTGAGTAAACTATTTTTGGATGAGTTTCATCAAAATCCTTTGAGTAACTACCTCAATTGATTCGACCTTCTCATCTTTGGCGCCACGCCAACCTATAAAAACAGTCACATGCCAAAGCCAATTCATTAGAGAAAATGAAAATGGAAATTTTTCAAGGCATTTTCACTAACAAACCCAATGGAATAATAAATGGCAATTCTTCAAGGTTGTTTGAAGAAACACTCTCATTTGATTCTAGACGCCATGGGGTTCCATATGGATTTTCTGGATAGAAAGGCTTCCATCCCCTTAATGTCGTAAAATTCACCTTCCAATGGTGGGCAAATGCAATCATTTTCAGGTACTATACATTGTTGAAATGAGAAACCAACAGCAAGGAAAATAGTAAGAAGAATTGTTTTATTTTTCATGTGATTTTAGTTTCCCATAAAGTTAAATGAAAGCTATTTGGCATAGGTTTATTTTCAAAAATGCATAACGCATGACATTATACATGCTTACAAAAAGTTCTTTCTTTCGTAAGCATTTGTTTTGAATATCCAAAATTCCCTGTGCATAATGCCTACCATCACCCATTTCGGTTCTTTTAAATAGGCAAGGTCTTCTAAAGGATTGCCTTTAATCAAAATCAAATTGGCTGTTTTTCCTTTTTCAATGGTTCCAAAAGATGCAAATTGTGGATACAATTTTGAAGGATTAACTGTGGCAGTTTTTAAAGCTTCATAATTACTCATGCCAGCTTCTTTATAAAAACCCAACTCCTGGTGGATGGAAAATCCTGCAGGAGTATTTACGATGCCCGCATCGGTTCCGCAAACGATGTTTACTCCAGCCTTGTGTAGCTTTCCTACAATCTCCAAATGAAACTGGTGTTGGCGATTGATCCGCTCTTTTGCGTCTGGATCTTCAGCCATTCTTCCCATATGAATTTCAAAGTCATTTGAAGCGAAATTGATGAAGGGATTGATGTATTTGGTAGCATCGGCTGTTAGGTAGGCTTCGCCCTTGTTGTAGATTTCTGTAAGTTGATAAAATACCGACAGGGTAGGGCAGTGTGTTTGCCCACTTTTTGCAAATGCTGCAACTACAGAATCCAATTTTTCATAATTGAATTCATAATTTAATGGCTGCTGGTAAATATCTTCGGTGTGTTCAACAGTTGAAATTCTGGAGTCAAAATGATAATTGTAATCTACTTTAAAACTGGGATGTGCTACAACCGGTATTTCCTCCTTTTCGGATTCTTCCAAAACGGCGTCAAAAATATCTTTAGGTAGAAGATTGTAGGTTTTTATGAAATCATAGCCGGCCTCCTTGTATTCTTTTACCAATTTTCTAGCCTGTTCAGGACTTTCAATCGGCTTTTTTAAAATATCGCCATCCTCGGCTCCACTGAATTGTGGAGAGGAAGTGAAAAATGTCGGACCTGCAATCAGACCGTTTTTAATTTCATCCTTTACTTCTAAATGGAAGGGCATGCCCAGAAGGCTTCTAACATTGGTCACTCCATTGGCAAGATAAAGTCCCAACTCGTGTTTGTCCCACAAATGCATGTGCATATCTGTCAATCCGGGACTCAAAAATGCTCCTTGGGCATCCAGAATTGCCAATCCTTTATCATCAATTAAAGAATCAATTTGAATAATCTCTCCTTTCCGGACCAACACCATTTGGTTTTCCAAAATGGTATCCGAAGTCATACTTACGAGATTGGCATTCTTTATTAAATAAGTAGTGTTTTGGAAATTGGGGATTTCAGAAGGGCTTAAATATTTTAAGCTTTTGGATTCAAAAAATTGAGCAAATTTTAAAGTAATAAAAAAAATCAAAATTAAGCCTGCCAAACTATAGGCAAACCACTTGAGAAGTTTCATTTAAAGGGTATTAGGTTGAAAGTTGGCTTTAAAATACGTACAATTTTTTAAACCCTTGAATCATATATCTCCAAAATCACTTCACTGGTAAGCCTGGCACTTTCTCCATCTGAAATAAGTTCTCCACCTTCACTTATCACCTTTTCAAAGTTTTTAAGAATTTTTAAATGACCGCTTACATCACTTACAGCTGAACTTGTTGCTCCGGCATGTTGGTATCTGAAACCGGAATCTGATGGGTTTTCGACCCCTTCTATTTCCCAATTGGAAATGACATCATCGGTCAGAGTAAAACTTCCTTTGGTAGAATGTACTTCCATCCTTGCAGCAAAACCTGGTTTGGTAGCTGTGGAAGCAACGATGGTTCCAATCATTCCATCACCATGCCGAAGAATTGCTGCTCCGTGGTCTTCACCTTCCATTTTGTGAACGAAAGTATCCATCATGCTAACAACCTTTGTGGGTCGGTCAAAAAACCAGCAATAAAGGTCAATATTATGGCTGGCTTGTTGAATAAAAGGTCCTCCACCATCAATATCGAATCCGCCGCGATAAGCAGCACTGTCATAATAGGCCTGATCCCGATAAAACTTGCAGCTTAGGTCTACGGCAAATATTCTTCCCAACTGACCGGAGTCGATTAAGCTTTTGATGGCAAGATTATCCGGTGCAGTCCTTCTTTGATAGGCTACAGCCAGGCAGAGATTTTTGTCTTTACAAGCTTGTATGGCATTATCCACTTCAGAAAGATTGATCCCAAGGGGTTTCTCTGTCAACACATGTTTGCCCAACTCAGCGGCCTGTAGAATTCCTTCACAATGCTTGCCATTGGGAGTAGTGATAATAACGGCATCAAAATCCAAATCCACCTTGCCCAGGGAATCCCAAACAGGTATGTTTTTTAAATTTTCAGGTTTGTTTCCAGTTCGGCTGATGCATCCGACAATCTCGCTTCCAGGCATTTGTTGGATCGCATTTACATAAGTTCTGCTGATGTTGCCGGTGCCGAGGAGGATGTATTTTATTAGGAAAAAAGTTATTCTAAATCGATAAGATCAATACTTTTCGTTCGAATTTGATTTTTAATCTCATTTTCCAATTCCAAAAATTGGTTTTTACTCACACTTTTTAAAATACTACCTTCTTTTAAAAGGAAAATCTCATCGCAGGTATCACTTAAAGTAGAAAAAATATGGGAAGAAGATGATTACTGTTTTTCCCAATGATTTCAATTTTAAAATCAATTCAGTTATTAAAATATTGCTTTGAATATCCACCCCGTTGAAAGGTTCGTCCAGGATGAAGACTTCATTTTTTTGGAGTAGGATGGCCATGAAAGCTAACTTCTTTTTCATACCGGTAGAATAAGACTCTGCATACAAGTCCAATGGTAACTCAAAGATGTTTTGCGCTTCAAAATCTTCCTGTTTACTCCTCTGGCGGAGCATAACAATTTCAAAATATTCCCAACCGGTTATGCGGCTCAAAAAGGCCGGATTGGTCTCCAACAAGCCCAGGTGATTCTTAAGGGGTTGAAAATCTGAATTCAAATCCCCTTCAAAAGGCTCAAGGCCGGCGATACATTTAAACAAAGTAGTTTTTCCCGCCCCGTTTTCACCAACGATTCCATAAACCTTTCCTTTTTCAAGGTCTAGATTTATGCCTTTTAAAACCTTTTTGGTCCCATAGGATTTGGTGATGTTTTCTAGCTGAATCATTTTAAAATAGGCTTTAAATTTTTAATGGATTGTTTGTAAAAAAGTGGGATCACCAACAATAGCATGGGCGGAAACCAAAGGCTAAGCGCATATAAAATGCCTTGAGGAATGCTTATCTCACCAGGATAAGCAGAATATTTTGCCAGAATCACTGAAACGAGGAAAACATACCCGACAAACTGAATCAACAAGGGAATCCACCAATTTTCAGGGTACCCAATACATAGTGCAACAAGAATTGGAACCGTCAAAATCGAGTTGCATATCATTGCAACCCAAGCCTTTCTTTTTAAAAATTGAGAAGGAGTGGTGGAAAAAATCCAGACAAAGTAGGGAGATTCAGGTTTTAGAAAAAATGACATATTATTTAAAAAGACAAGACCCAGAGCAGCCAATCCAAGATTGAAATTGTCTACATCTATGGATTTATAAACCAAAAACCATGCAAGCAAAATTATTGGAAATGACTTCCTGAATCCAATAATGAACTCAAAAGGAAATTTTTTAAACGGAGTTGGAATGGTACGATTAAAGCGAAATCCCTGGTTCCAAAAAATAAGCAATGGTGCAATTGGGATCAAGGATAGGGCAGGAATCCAGGAGCCTTTCAATGCAAATAATAAAAGAAAGGGAATTATAATCAGTACATTTTCTAAAAGTCGAATTTTTATAAATAAATCCCTCGAGAAGATAGCTTTTAGTTGTTCGGTTCTTTCCTGAGCGCCTATTTTAAAAAGATAACTGATTGCAATCAAACAGAGAATCCAGGGCGCATAACTGGTTTTATAATAGGCGTATTCACTCCCTCCAATAAATGCAATTGCCATCAATATCATTCCTAAAAATGGATGTACACCTGACTCCTGCAGCCATCGTTCAAATCGTAAATATTGAAGTCTGAAATAAACCTTCATTGGATATAAAAATGAAGGACAATGGTACAAATTGAAGATTAAATCATGCGATTTTTAAGACCAAATTTTAGCATGCAACTACAAATAGTCATCTGATGTGATTTTAATATTCTGCTGGAGTCGGCGGGTCCTCTCCGAGAGACCCGCCGTAGACGAGATCTTTTCCTTTAGGTATATCACGAAGCTTCTAAGTTGCGTCCGTTGCGCTTAACCTTCGCGGCCGTCGCGTGAATCCAAAAATATTAGGAATTGAGAAAGGCTTAAGTATTTGAATTTGACATCAGATTCCCACTCTAGAAACTTATCATTCTGCTGGAGTCGGAGGGTCCTGTCCGAGAGACCCTCCGTAGACGGGATCTTTTTTTAAAACGTTGCTGTCATTTAGACTCAGTGTAGGGGATATTAATTACTCGTCACACGTAATTCGCAACTCGTCACTCGTTCTGCTTAACATCCATCTCCCATGGGCAAAAGACTGTATTTTCTCTTTCCGCGCTTCACGACTTTAAAAAAGGAAGTTCCATCAAAGCGGTAAAGTCCGCCACCGCCTCCGGTCCAAAGGATGCCATTGCTGTCTTCATAAATGGTTTGAACGGCTTTGACACCCAAGCCTTCGTCGGTGCTATAATTGGTCAGGTTTTCTCCATCATATCGGTATACTCCAAATCCTTCAGAACTAAACCAAACGTCTCCTTTGGAATCGCAGAAGATATTCCAACATTCATTGTTGCCAATGAAGTTTTCTGTTGAGATATTTGTAAAGTTTTTTCCGTCAAACTTGCTTACTCCGCCAAACATGGATCCAAACCAAAGATTTCCTTGTTTGTCTTCGATGATGCATACGATGTTATCATCGCAAAGTCCTTCCTTTTTGGTGATATGCCGGAAATCTTTTCCATCGTAAACAGTCACACCTCCACCGTCGGTTCCAAAATAGAGGGTACCATCTTTTGCTTCATATATACAGCGGACCAATTTGGGAGAAAAGCGAACCTGAGAATCTTCAATTTTTGCCAAAGGCAATTCAAACGGTATAAATTGAGGGCCTGATAAAAATGCCAAGCCACCATTGGTCCCTGCCCAAATTCTACCGGATTTATCTTGATGAATGCTCCAAACCCAATTGTGGGGTAATCCATTGGCAGTAGTGTAATTTTTAAATTTCTCTCCATCAAATACACTGACACCACCATTTGTTGAGAGCCATAAATTGTTGTTTTTGTCTTCCATGAAATTAGTCACCTGATTACCAGCCAAGCCATCAGGTTTTATAAAATATCTTAGGGAACTGGAGTCATATCTTGCTGCTCCATATTGATTGGTAGCAAACCAGAGGTGGCCATTGTGGTCTTCAAAAATTCTTCTAACATAAGGTGCAATCTGGTTGGCAGGATCATCTTCTTCAGGCAATTGAATTTTTTCTTTGGTGGGGTTGATATCCATCAACCTGTCCAGTATAAAAGAACTTCTTATGGTAGCTTCTGAAACCTGGGCATCCTTCTGATTGGTAGCATCTTCCTGGGCATTGCAGGAAAAAAGGCTTAAGAAAAGCATTAATACAGCTAAGGGAGCAAGGAAAATAGACGATTTTTTCATGAGTTTTCTTTTTCTTTCAAAGTTACTGGCAAGCCCTGTTGTATTGGGTTAAGGAATGTAAATTAGTGTAAATTGGCGAAAAATACGTTTCAATTGGAATCAGAAAGGGATAAATTTGTGGGATGAATTCAAATGCAATGGCTTCCAAATTTTTTGTGGTTTTCTTTTTGGTTTTGGCTTGTCTTTATTCACATGCTCAAGAAAAAACCGAAGCTCAGATTGAAGTGGGACTTCGTACCATTGGACATCAGATTTTGCTCTGGGCCGGCGACAGTACTTCAAGGGTCTTGCCTATTGAAAAAGAAAAAGGAGGATATCTTATAAAACCCGACACTCGTTTTGCTTTTGAACCTGGAGCCCTGGTCGCTGAAATTGACAAAGTAGTTCAACAAACAGAGTTGGCTAGTCATTATGTAGTTCAGGTTCGCCAGTGTTCGAGTGACGAGGTAGTCCATGCCTATGAGTATGAACCTTCCAAAAGAGAAATTATTCCTTGTAAGGGAAGGGAATTGCCTGAAGATTGCTATTACCTGTTTTTTCAAATATTAAAAGCTCCTCATCCGCTTGCTTCACTTGACCAATTTGTAATTGAACCTGGGCAAAATCAAGATAATGAGAAGCAAAGTGGAAGCTGGATACTGCCCAGTATTCTTGCAGTATTATTCCTTGCCTTGGTAATTTGGACACTTTATTTTTGGAAAAAACGCGATTCCAACCCCACAGCTAAACCCGAACAAATATTATCTCCAGATACCGTCACCATTGGTTCTTTCCAATTTAATCCAGGTACCCTCCTCCTCAGTCGCGAAAATGAAACTACTGAATTATCCGGAAAAGAAGCCGACCTTCTGATGTTGTTGCATTCATCTACCAATTCTACCCTCGAAAGGGATGACATCTTAAAAAAAGTCTGGGGCGATGAAGGCGACTATGTAGGAAGAACCCTTGATGTTTTCATCTCCAAACTCCGCAAAAAACTAGAAGCAGATCCTGATTTAAAGATCGTGAACGTGAGAGGGGTAGGGTATAGGCTGGTGGCAAGGGGGATGGTTTCTGGGGGCTAGGTGCTGGGTTCTGGGTGCTGGGTACTGGGTGCTAGGTGCTAGGTGCTGGGTACTGGGTACTGGGTTCTAGGTGCTAGGTTCTGGGTACTGGGTGCTGGAATTTTTTGAATTAGGAACTTGTAGCGGCGGGCTGCGCCCGCCTTCCAGCAGAATAGATCGTGAAATGACGAGTGTCGAATGATTTAATCAACAATTCAATTCTGGTAGGTCATGGGCATGCCCTTGACCTACCAGAATTGGTGGTTTGGATTAGGAGTTTGAAGATTAATTTTCTTTTTTCAATCCAAGGATACATTGTTATTAAGAGGAATACTCGCCAGCATTCACGATCCACTCTGCTGGGAGGCGGGCGCGGCCCGCCGCTACATGTGCTGGGTACTGGGTGCTAGGTTCTAGGTGGCTGGGATCTGGATTCTGGATAGTTCAATGATTCGTCACTCGACATTTTCAGCCCGCCGCTACATTAAATTCCCCCATTCAAAATTCAACTATTCAACCCTTCAACTATTCATCCTTCCCTCCTTCAATCCTTCTCTCCTTCAATCCTTCTCTCCTTCTCTCCTTCAATCCTTCATAAGCATCCACACAATCACTCACAGTTCCACCACTGGTATGAATACACTCGCAAAATTCGAGGCAGGCATCTTTGTTTTCTTTTTCTTCACATTGTTTTTTGCAATGAGCAATGGTATTTCGAGGGTATAACTCATACATGTGGGAGGTGGTGAAGACTACCAATACGAAAGTAACTGCCACCGCAGCAAAAAATTTAAACGGGAATTTAGAGGTCAATTCTTCCTTTGAAGGAAGCATGGATTTTGCGTTTTGATGCTCGAGAGGCAAAATCCATTTGAATTTGTGATAATCCCAGGCAATGAGGTATAGATTGGCAAGTAACATTAAAGGTGCCGTAAACGAAGAACCATCAAATCTGGTAGAAAATGTAAGGATGGTAATATTTAAAATAATAGGAAGGTAAATTACAGCTCCCAATGTTGCGGTAATGGGAATCAGCAACAAAATAGCAGCCAGCATTTGCATGACACCGATGAAAGGATAATAGTATCCGGTATGAGCGAGGGCATCGAAATATTGGCCGAGTGGGTGTAAGGAATGAAGATCAGTAAAACGTTCTCCCATTATTTTTACAAATCCGGATGGCAAAAATCCTAGGGCGAGAACTATTCGGGTGAAGATGGAAAAATGTCCCATCCATTTATTGGAACGAACTTCATAATGAAGTTGATCCAGTTTTTTAGAAATATTCATCGGGCGCTGTATGAGGAATTTACGGATTACGATTTACGATATACGAATGCTTTTATAACATTTTTAAGATGTAAATTAATTATAAAAGGAATGTATCCGTAAACCGTAAATCGTAAACCGTAAATAAAAATCCTGCTTAATTACACTCAGTATAGGTAATTATATGCTTGGTCAATTCACTCCATTTGATGTCATCAGATTTAGAAAGGTTTTTACAATCTGACCACATTTTTGAGAATGAATCTTTGTATTTCTTTTTCTCAATTTTATAAGCTGCTTTGTCTTTGTCGGTCATGATGAAGTAGGATTTAGCAATTCCTCCTGCAACTTTAATTCCACCAACTCCTACAGAAGCAGTTTCCTTTGCTAGTGGATCATGGTAAACCTTTACAGTTTTGCTGAAATCTGGATTCAACAATTGCATTAAAAGTGGCATTGTTTTTTTCTTGATTTTCACATCAACGGTTTCGAAATAAACATAACCGTTTTCAAGGAAGTCCTGATTTAGTTTGTCATTTTTCCATTTGGTTGCATCGTGCATAAAGTTCATCTTTTTGCTCAAATTATCGATGCCACTTGGTGGAAGGTACATGTACTTTACTTCCTTTGGTTCAAGTTTGTGTTTTTTACCGTTGGTATCTTTGATTTTGATTTCCTCAATCAAACCTTTTTTACGGTCAAGGTCCTTGATTTCTCCTTCAATGGTAGTACCATCCTGCAATGTTACATAAGAAGGCTTTTTATGAGAAAAAGTGAAAGACGGTGACAACAAATCCTGTGCTCCCAGGAATGTTGCAAATGAAAATAGTAACGCGAAAATGGATAATTTCTTAATCATAACGTTTTGTTTTTAAGTGCCTACTCTTTCGATTTTCAGCTTACTCGTCCAAGGAAAATAGGGCTGGATACCCATTATCGTTGAAATTCCATTCCTGATTTTGAAACTGGAATTTGATTTGAATTTTTTCCGGCTGATGTAAAAAAGAAGTTTTAGGGATGAACCTATAGAATGGCAGGTGATCACAGCCTTTTTCATTGGTAACTTTCTGTTTCCAAGTTTGGCCCAAAATAAGAACAATTAGATAATTTCCTCAGAATTTTAACCTTTAAAGTATATCGTTTTGGGTCCTAATCCTTTTTTGACAATTCCCCTTCGGCTTCTTTTTCGAGTGCATCCATAAGACTATTCGGAAGTCCATGTACATCATTTAGAGAATGGCCTAATTCTTTGGGATTGTGATTGGGTATGATGCTCAACCTTGATTTAGTTTCCAGTACCACAGCGTAAATCTGAGAAATGGATTTCAATCCTTCCTGGCGTATGGCAGCGTATACTTCAGATTTTAATACGCGTTCTTTCCTTAGGTTTTCTTCTAAAAATTTGCCTTCAAATAATAACAATCGTGGAGTTGATTTCACAAGTCTTCTTGTTTTGCTTGAATGAAACATCATCTTTGTAATAGCAAACTGCAAAAGAAAAAGTGCCAAAATACTGAGGGCACCTTCAGGTATGGAAACATCTTCCAATACAATTGTGGAAGCAAAAATAGAACCTACCGATACCGTTACTATCCAATCAAAAGTATTCAGTTCTGAAGTAGAACGCTTACCCAGAATTCTAATAAATGTGATGATTAGAATGTAAATGATAAGAGCAGAAAAAATAACCCGCATCAATTCTTCAATACTTGTATCAAATAATTTCTCCATGCTTTTAAATGTATTTATAGGTTCTGATAATTTAAAGCAAGGGAGCGGGAAAGGTTCAGGAGCGTATCGGATTGGAAAAAATTACAAATGATTTTCGGCTTACTGGATGAAGGAATAAAAAGAATTTTAAAAGGGAAGTTTTACCGAAATGGCGGATCACCTATCGTGGCAATGTCATTAAGTTAAGAAAGAAAAGACAACCGTCTAAGGCGGGTCTCTCGGGGTGGACCCTCCGATTCCAGCTGAGTAATTTGATCTTAAAAGTGTAATTTGTTGATATTCAAATACATTTGTATTTCAACTCATAATATTTTTGGTTTCCGTAAAGGCCGCTAAGGTTAAGCGCAACGACCGCAACGCTATGATTTGAATGTATTTCACCTTTCATTTCCTTAACTTAATGACATTACCTATCAGGAACCCTCCAATTTTTTGTGTTCAGAAAATTAAATGGCCTGGAGGTCCTGCAATTAAGCAGTAAGTTTTTTTTCAGATAATTTAATTGCGCTTTTTCCACCCAGCCAAGCCATCGGAATATAGGCAAGTACAAGGTCGAGGGCGATAAACCAGCTTGGAGCTGGTAGCATAAAGCTTACCATGATTCCTCCGATTAGGAACAACACACCAATGGCGATGGCAATCATCATCTTATGTGTTCCGGCAATCCAACCAGCCGCCAATGCGCCGACGAAGGTTCCCAAGGCATGAGCCAAAAATGGAAATATAAAATAAGAAGCATCTAAGTTTGGCATGGCTGCGGCAAGGGCTTCCATGTCATTTGTATCAACTCCTTCTAGAGGTTTCAGCTTATATCCTAATTGAATGATTCCCATATTGACTGAACTACCAATAAGCCAGCCACCGATTCCTGCGAGTATGTTTCTTAGAATAGGGTGCATAGGTGATGGTTTTTTGTTTGAAAATAGTTACCAGGTATTGATTTTACCTTTAAAAAGATAAGATGAAAATACACAATTATTATTTAATGCCTTGGTTCTTGGTTGAACCCTATTATTGAAGTTGGAGTTAAGCAATGTATAGGAAAAAAGATAAATTATAATCCATTTTGTAAATAAACTCAAAGACCAATGTCCAACAAATTAATGATCCGCTTCCTTTTTCTATCAATTATTTCAGGTGTTTTTTTTACTGCTTGTAACGATGAGGATAATCCTACAACCAGGTTGAATGTCAGAATGACAGACGATCCTTTGGCCAATGTACAAGAAGTTAATATTGACCTTCAATCGATAATAGTTATTACCGATGATGGCAGAGATTCCGCAGACATCGGGGCAAATGCCGGAATTTATAATCTTCTTGATTATCAGGGTGATTTAGATACTTTGATTGGTTCTGCAACCATCAATGCTTTGAGAATCGAACAAATTCGACTCGTTTTAGGAGAAGAAAATACCATTATGGTAGACAGTACCATTCATGATCTTAAAACACCAAGTGCCCAACAATCAGGTTTGAAAATCAACGTCCATGAAGATGTCAGCGATCTGGATGTCTACAATCTCTTAATTGATTTTGATGCCGAAAAATCAGTGGTGGAACAAGGAAATGGAAACTATTTGTTGAAGCCTGTGATAAAGGTGATCAATTAAGCAAAGCCTGATTTTCCAAAAAATATGACGGAGTGGTGAAATTTCATTTCGTATAAATGAAAATGGGCTTTAAATCCTATTAAAATAACCGAAAAAACATAGTAATTCTGTGCCAGGACTAAAATTGGTAGGGTGTATGCAGTAATTTCTTCAATATTATATTTTTTATATATTCAAGATTTTTAACCCTATTCTACAATTTTAAGATTCTGCTACCCACATGCGTTTTTCAAATTTAGTTCTACTCCTTTTAATTTTTATATCCTCTTCAATTTTAGCTCAAAGAAAACCTGTATTTCCAATAAACCTTACCAAGGAAGAATTCAATGAGGCACTTTTGGAAGCATTAGGTGCTCCAATAGATTCCAGACTGCCTGAAGCGCTTCAAAAAATCAATAAGGACAGCTATTATGAGGTTACCCGGGATTACAACCATGACTATAAATACAACGGGGTTGGACATATCAAAGCTGTAAAGATTTTTGGAAACGTAGTTGAACATGGATATTATGCACCTTTGGCTTTACCATTAGAGGAAGGAAATTTAGCCGATTATCCCATTTCAAGATTGTTTAAAAATGCGCCTGATTTTTATTTGGATTCATTGATAAGTGTGAAGACGGAATTTTACAATATTAAAGAAAATTGGGGCAGGGTTAAGCTGGATTACCCTTTCGACATAGATAGAAAAGAGGATCGTTTGCTTTACAGAGTTACATTTTCCATTCCGGATGTTTCAGTTAAATACCCCAGGTTAACTGAAAGGAACAAGGAAAATTTAGAGGAGATTATTAAAAAAAATTATGCTAGCTGGTATGCTGAAAAAAACAAAGAAAAACTGAAGGACTTTTCTCCCGCCGAAATCGAAACTTTTAAAAAGCTGGTTGCAGATGAATATGTAAGGAAAGGAGATTATAAATTTAATATTGAACATCCTCTTGCTGAATTAGAAAAGTTGACCAAGGATGAATACGAAAAGTTCAAGGAGATTTTTACCCTTCCGGTAGAGCATCAACTCATTGAATGCAACCAAATTTATATTGCCTCAAAGCATGGAATATGTGCGGAAGGGGACTGCCAAAATGGGAAAGGAAAATTGATTTTGCCTTACCTGACATTTGAAGGTCATTTTTTAAATGGAAAAGCATCAAAAGGAATCATTTCAGAAACTTTTAGCTCCTATACCATCGACGCTGTTTTTCGGGAGGACGGACTTTTGAAACATGGGAAGGTTTTGGATAAGCAAGGTAATGTAGTCAAAGAGCTAGACGATTTCGCGAATTTTGTAATGAATGAAATGGAAGTTCTTAAATCTGCTACCTTGACCCATGAAATATATGGTGAAAATAAAAATTACAAAGGAACCATGAAGGGTATTACCTCTCTGGAAGACTATGAAGACGGTGTTGTTTCATATAAGGTTGATGGAGGTTTAATTAGTTTTCCTGTCAAAGATGGGGTAGAAGACCGTAGCATTCTCACCTATTCTAGTGATTTTAGAGAGTTGGAGTTTTGGGGAGATATAAAGATTGAAAATGGAGATTTTGTTGCAAATGGACCTGTGCAGGTGGCCTTCCCCAGGTATCTTGAAAAGTCAAAAAATGCCAGCGTTTTAATGGAAGAAGACAACATATGGAGTGGGATTTTTAAAAGTAAAGAAGCGATGAAGTTGGTTTATGAGGTTTATAAAAATCCCAAAAAAATAGATGGTCCGATTTTTAAATCCCTTTATGAAGCGCATAAGAAAGAGGTGCACACCAACGGTTCATTTGATGCTAAAAGATCACTTTTTTATAGCGAATATTCATCCATAATAGAAGCTTCTGAAGCAGAAGGAACCGGGGCTACCATCGCCGGGAGCTATGAGGCATCTTCTAAAGAGGAGTGGTCTTTTTACATTGTTTACCTGGGTGACCAGGCAAATAAATCCATTTGCCTTGAATTGGAAATAAAAGATAGTCCAAATGATCTGGCACCATCCAAAGAAAGAAAATGTGTAACCGCTAAATACTTTGAGCCGGTATTGATGACCATCAAAATGCCTGAGGTTAAATCTGGAAATAACAATTCAGGCTATGGTAGTTTGACGGTTAAGGATCCTGACAAGAAGCAGACCAAGGCATACAAAAGGACAGGTAAAATCTCAGCCAATTGTTCTTCTTGCAATTTGAACGAATTTTTGGTATTTCAGGTAAAAGGATTTTAATGCATCGGGAACCTAAAGTTTCTTTAGATTGAAATGTTCCAGGTTATCATTGAGTCGCTGCAACTCATAAATCAGGGAGTCATTGCTTTTTTCTTTTGAAATATGGTCAAGGAGCGTGCTGATTCTGTTTCGCAATTTGTCATCCATGGGAATTCTTTCCTTTACAGCATACAGTTTATCTCCCGACTCTATGATTTCTTTTTCTGAACCCAATTCAATCGTAATTCCTTTGGTTCCAAAAAAATCCATATTCTCTATTCTGAATTTGGAATCAGCTGGAATGGCAGGGTCCCTGTGAAGGTCTATTTGAATGTTGACTTTGTCGTTATTTATAGGCTCAACTTTTTCTACTTCACCCACCTGAAATCCGTGGATGGTAACGATGGCATCAGTATCCAGTCCTTCTACTTTTTCGGAAACAAGGTTGATTTTACAATCATTTTTAGCACAGGAAAAGAGAAGAACGGAGAATAGAAATACAAGAGCAAGTGTGTTTTTCATGATCAGGATTCTGTATGCGATATATGGAACAAGCCTGTTTTGGAAAAGTTGGATTTGGCAAAGAGCTAATTTTATTATTTGCCCTTTGGTAGGTACAGGAGCAAACTGGGATGTCCAATATTCCTGAAAAGTAATGCAAATACTTATTGACCAGGAGTTGCTCTTTAGGCCAATTTGTATAACCCTCTAAGAGAAACAATCAATAAGCCAATACCAATTCCTATAAAAACTCCCCAGCCAAAATCTGGTAGCGGATGGTAGTGATTTATAATTTGTGTCAAACCGATTAACCCTAATCCCGCAATTAATGGTAAAATCATTTTGTTCCTTTTCATTCGGATAGATTTTGGACAAAGGTAAAGGGATTAATGGGGAAAGCAAATTAGAAGGGTTGGTCTACTTTGCTGTATTCGTCCAAGATATTTTTATCGCCAGGTAACAATTTTTGATCTGCCAGGATCCATTTTTAGGATAACATCCACCTAAAATTCGATTTTTCATTTACTGTACTAATCGTAAGGAATTCTAAAGAAGGAAGCTACCGAACCTCATCGCTCGTGCACACCCAATCCAGTCAAAATTTTACTGCGATATTTATTTATTCGATCCAGCTTGGTTTTGGATTGTTTGGCTCCGTTAAAGTATAGTACATAACCTCTTTGCCGTCCGGGTGTGAGTGCTTCGAACGCTTCTTTTAATTCAGGATCATTTTCCATTTTTTGAATCAATTCCTCAGGATATTCCAATTCGTTTTTGGCTTTGAAATCGACCTTCAAACCTTCTTTTTCCACTTCGATGGCTTCAAATAAATAGGTTTTAAGAATGGTTTTCAATTCTTCGATCCGTTTGGTGTCGGTGAAAGGAATGATTCTGGCTGATTGGGTGTTGGGTCCTGGTTTTTGAAGGATTTGATGTTCGTCCTGGAGTAGAGACCCTTTAAAGAAACTCAAAACAGCATAATCGTTTAGTGCACTCACTACCGCAACATTATTGTTTTGAAAAGTGTAGGTTGGGACTTTCCATTTCAATTCTTCTTTCAAGCCGCATTCTAAAGCAATCAAGCGCAACATTTCCAATTCCTTAGTCCATTTATGAACTTTGCAATCAGGTGTTCCTCCCAAAGGGCAGCGGCCACAACCTTCTGAAAGATAATTGTCAATTTCCGGATTGAAATCATAATCCATTTAAATCATTTTTAATCGTTTAATCCTTTACCGTTCATAATGGCATTCTTGTATTTTTCAATTCGATCTTGCCTTGTTTTGCTTTGTTTTGCCTGAGAAAAGTACAATAAATATCCTCTTTGTCTTCCCGGAGTTAAACTTTCAAAAGCATTTTTAAAAGAAGGGTCTTCCTGAAGGGCAGATTTAAATTCATCCACCATTTCAAACTCGGATGTCTTTTTCATTTTGGGCTCAATACCTGCTTTCTCCACTTCAATGGCCTCATAAACGTATTCTTTTAAAGTCTCCGATAATTCAGAAATTTCCTTTGTACCGGTAAAGCGAATTTGTCGCGCTACCTGAACATTCGGTGTTTGTTGAATCAGGATTCCAGCTGCATCTTTTAAAAGGACTCCTTTGTGTAAAAGCACCGCACAATATTCCTTGAATCCATGTATCAATATGACATTGTTTCCATTGAATGTATAACATGGTTTCCCCCATTTTAGCTCCTCTTCCAAACCGGTTTCCAGAATAATATCCCTCAAAAGCTTGTATTCTTCCTT
Organism: Saprospiraceae bacterium; assembly: GCA_041392845.1. GTDB lineage: Bacteria > Bacteroidota > Bacteroidia > Chitinophagales > Saprospiraceae > JAGQWW01. The sequence goes on from JAWKLG010000039.1 coordinate 24,344, forward strand.
CCACTTGGAATCCTTTTCAAAGAAAAAATTTATCGATGTATCCATTGGGTCGAATTATTTATTTGAGGGAATTATCTTTCTACTTTCAGGTCTGAAATACCATGATAATAAGGTCAAAACTAATAGTAAAATAGCTGGAAATATTTCATTCAAGGAAGAACCTGAATAAATATGAGCATACAAGGCTCCGGTCATCGTAAAGAAAAATCCGGCGTAAGCCCATTCTTTCAAAAGTAAATATCCGGGAATCAGAATTACAAGTACCCCCAGTATTTTCCATACGCCCAACAATGGCAAAATGTATATTGGAAATCCAAGGTCAATAACAAACTGCGTTTCCTCCGGTAATCTGAGAATTTGAACTATTCCGGTTGAAACCATGCCCAAGGATAACCAAATGGTGGCGATCCAATAAATGATTTTATTTCGTTTTGACATTTTCGTTTATGATTTGGTAAAGTATTCCTGAATCCGATTATGTGCCATGTTGATTCCTTGTTTGAATGGCAATTGTAATATCTGATTTCGAACCTCTAGTGATTTATAAATGACATGCATAATCAGTTTGCTTGAATTTTCTCCAAGACGTTCAAATTCAAAAAATTCCAATTGAACCGGGAAAGGAGTGTTTTCCATTTCAAAAGTTCGGGTAAACTTTGTATTCAATTCAAACTCATGGATGGTTCCATGGAAAAGGTGCTTGTTTCCCATCGGATCAGTGGTTTCAAATCGATAGCTCCCGTGGCTCTTATTTTCCAGTTTCAGCACCTTGGTTCCCATCCATTGTTCTACGATTTCGGGTTCCATGTATGCTTTGAAAAGCAATTCCAAGGGTAAATCAAATTGCCTTGTGATGGTCAATTCCTGTTTGCCATCTTCAGCATGTACTTGTGTCTTCAACTCCATTATTTTTTGTTTTTAGCCTGATAATCCTTCATGACCGATTCGAGTTTATTGAATCTTTCATCCCAAAACTTGCGGAACGGTTCAATGAAGTCAGCAATCTCCTTCATCTTGACGGGATTCAAATGATAATAAATTTCCCGGCCATTTTGCTGCTGGTCCACCAACTGGCATTCAGTTAGAATTTGTATGTGTTTAGAAATAGTCTGACGGGAAGAGTTAAAATTTTCAGCGATGGCACCTGGTGTCATTGCCTTCAGTGCCAATAAAGTGATAATGGTCCTCCTGGTCGGATCGGCTAAGGCCTGAAAAACATCTCTTCTTAATTCCATTATGCAGCTATTTGACTGCAAATATAAGTGCAGTTATTTAACTGCGCAATGGAACCAGCAGAATAATTTTGTTTAGCCCAATGAAATTTACGGTTTACGGTTTACGATTTACGAGGATCTTGAAAACAAATTATAGGATGAAGGGCTAAGCTACGAAAAGAGTGGAATGATTTTAGGTTTTAGATTTTAGGGGTTTTAGGTTTTCGATTTCTGCATTTTCATGTTCTTCATACCTTCATGTTTAAAAAAAAGAATTGAACATAAAGGATTAAAAGGTATGCGGCATGAATTGTTAATTCGTCACTCGCAACTCGTCATTCGTCATTTGAAACGGTTTCTAATACTTTTTCTTTCCGCTCATTTAAATCCAATGCCTCGATTAAAGCGTTGATTTTATCATCAGGTTTAAACGGGCTTTCCATTTCAAAACTTTTTCTGAAAATAAAATCATAGGTTCTTCCCAGGTAAAGGGACATTTGATTGTAATCTAAATCTTCATTTAAGTAGGCTTTATACAAGGCTTCAAAGTAATAATTTCTGGTATAAGGGTCTGTACAATGATGGACAACGATCCAAGGTGCAGTTGAAGCATCTTTTCCAAGTACCTCCTTTGATGGATATCCGAAAACCTCAAGATATGCAGTTATTTTTAAGAGATTGATGGAATCCATAGCCCATTGAGATTTGGTATAATCCATTACTTCTTTGGAATCATTTCCATATTTTAGCAACAACTTTTGTCTCTCATCACCTCTAACCTTTTGATCGTCTTTTAGGATTTGCTCCAAAAAAGATTTCCTACTGGATTCTGTAGTTAAATTTTCAATTTCCTCTTTCATTCCAGGATTTGGAACAGGTGGTTTTTGCTCAATGCATCCAAACGAAAAAATGAAAATAATAGCAATTAATTTTTTTAAATAATCCATGTTTTCAAAGCATTTTATAGGAAAGAAAGGGTTAAAAATAACTTTTAAAGAGGATTTAAGAATTCAAATTATAAACTGGGTTTTACTCTAACAGTATTTCCCAAAATTCAATACAAGACCATTTTGCTATCTTCTTTTCTTCTTCTTCCGTCATTCCAATCACAAAAAAGTCACCTCCCTCTCCGTAGTAAAATTTATAGTCTATATCCGACAATATTTCACAATTGATGTAGCCAATTAGACCATGCATGTCAGCCCAATCTTTCATGAAAAATGGGGAATAGCTATGCTTTACATTTTCATTGGAAGTGAACGACAAAACTATACTATCACTTTTAATCCAGGTTTCCTTAATGTTGGAAGCAAGAAAATTACCTTCTGAAATATGTGCCAATTCTTTTATTACATCCACATAGCTGTTGTTTCCTTCGACTACAAATTCTGTATCGTAATACGGCAGTACTTTTTCGTAATCCAGTCGCATGAGCTCCATCTTATTAGATAAATCCGGAAATCCATCCTGACCGACATAACCATCATGTTCGGACACAGTTCTTCCGATAATAAGTTGAGTAACAAATTGATCTGTTCGATTCGGAAATGATTTAAACAACCCAAGCTGCCGCATCGTATTTACTTCTGAATTAAGTTTTTCAATATTTAGGTAAAGTTCATCATCATAAGATGTTTGGAAAGGAATTGTAGAATTGACCAGGCCGATGATCAATATTAGGGGAATAAAGTGAAATAAAATTAAAGCAATCATTCTGCCATCCGGATTTTTGATGGCTAAAATCGATTTCAAAATGTATCTCAAAATGATCAAAAATAGGCCAAATGCCAATCCAATTACGAAATAAAACATTTTATATTCCTTCGAACCGAGGATCGAATTCCATGTGCTTTGATTTTGTGGAGAAAGCAGGTAGCCTATATAAAATTGAAAGGAAAGGATACCTAAAAGTATCAACAAACTATTCCAAATTATTTCTCTTTTCATTAATAATTGTCTTAGTCGATTTTGTCAAAATTAATGAAAAAACTATAAGGATTGCCATTTTGAAGTTCGGCGATTTCGCTTGTCGGAAAACCAGCGCGTAATCTGGAAGGAGGTTTTAGTTTTTAGATTTTAGGGGTTTTAGGTTTTCAATTTCTGCATTTTCATGTTTCTTCATTTCTTCATGTTTTAAAATAAAGTATTGATCAAGGAGAAATAACTCGTCACTCCACACTCGTCACTCGTCATTTCCCTCAGTACATCGTATTCGGATTAGCAGATTTCTCAGGTATTTGTTGAATGGCATCCCAGTGTTCGCAGATCTTGCCATTTTCATCGAAGCGGAAGAAGTCCATGGTGACATATTGGTCGTTGCCAGGCCAGATTTGGTGGGTATGTAATGCAACCAAATCTCCTTCGGAAATACATCGCACAAATTCGATGGATTTCTGAGGATATTCCCTTTGCATGCGTTCGAAATAAGCGATAAACCCTTCAGTTCCATTGGCCACATCGGGATTGTGTTGAATGTATTCATTACCTACGTATCGCTTGACCGCTTCAGCAGGATTTCCTTCATAGGCCATTTTGTAAAATGCAATGGCGTTGGCTTTGTTTTGGGTAAGATCTTGTGGCATTTATGGTGGATTTAGAAGTGTTTTCCTGATACTGTAATTTAAATTGGAATTTTAGAAAAGTACTCACTTGTGCATTTCATTATTTTCAATTTGGTATAATACACACTCTTGAAGCCTCGGAAAATCACCTAATTGTGGATGTTTAAAGATTTTCATTTTCTTCATTCCAATCTTTTTCATCACATTTTCTGAACCAGTGTTTACGATGGGGCAAAGTGAAATTATGGAATTTAAATGCAAGGTTTTAAATCCAAATTCCAAACACCGAATTGCTCCTTCGGTTGCGAGCCCTTTTCCCCAGGCACTTTTTTTTAGTCTCCATCCAATATCTACAGCAGGTGTAAAATCAGATTCAAAATCTTTGTCTGCTAATCCTATGAAACCTATAAACTCTCCAGTTTCCAATAGGTCTGTGGCATAATAGGTATATCCTTTTTCCTCAAATAAAGCTTGAAATTTTTGCAATGCCAATGCACTTTCCTCTCTTGTTAGGGATTTGGGAAAATGCTTCATTACTTCTAGGTCAGCATTCATCACTGCGAATTCATCCAGATCTTTTTCAGACCAATTTCTGAATCCCAGGCGTTGAGATTGGAAGAGGTAGGAAGGCATGTTAGATTTTGGATTTTAGGTTTTTGATTTTTGATTTCTTTTTTCTTCTTCTGTTCCAGGTGTCACATAAGATTTTTTTTAAATATAATTAAAAGGACTTTGTAGAATTAATTATTCTTAAATTCTTTTCCATCCATCTTTCTTTTCATTTTATAATATTGTATTTTTATAATCGTTCGATAAGAAAAATACCATCGATATGGGTTCCACAGCAAAAGCTGCTAAAAAGCAAAAATCAACATCCGGTTCTAAGACTGGTAGGATAAGCAGATTTTCTCCTACTTGGGTTGTAATGCATCCTCAGGATGCGCCTGGGTACAAAATAGAACTCATCAATAGAATTAGAAAAGGAGTTACCAAAACGGATTGGAAACAATTGATCCATAGTATTGGTCATACTGAAAAGGAGTTGGAGTTTGTTTTACCTTCTTCTGTAAGCAGCTTGCAGAAAAATGCGGTTTACAATAAAGAAACCTCAGAAAGAATTTATGAATTGGCTCGCCTTTTCGGACTTGGCTATGAAGTTTTTGATTCTGAAGATGATTTCAAAGAATGGTTGATGTCACCATCAAAAGCACTTGGTGGTAAAAAACCATTCGAATGGTTGGATAGTAGTTTTGGTTTCGAGATGGTTCAGAATGAAATCATAAGAATTCAATACAACGTGTACAGCTAATGCTCCTTTACAGAATTGCAAATAAAAAATATAAGGAGTTAACCATCTCAGGAATTGGAGCGGAAAAAGTAGGTGGAAGATGGAATGAAGTCGGGACCAGAGCAGTCTATTGTTCGGAAAATGTTGCCTTGGCCTTTTTAGAATATTATATCCACTCGGATAATATTGCTACGCTTCCAAAGAATATTTTACTAGCAAAGATTTTCATCCCGGATGATTTTAAAATAAATGAACTGGAGGAATTACCGGAAGATTGGGACAAATTTCCTTACACTGCAAGCACCACCGGAATTTTTACTAAGCTGGCAAAAAGTCGTGATTTTTTCGGTTTAAAGGTTCCTTCCTCCATAATCGGTATCGAAAACAATTACATTTTAAATCCGCTCTACAAAGATTTCGGGAAAGTGGAAATTGTTGAATTTCTGGAACTACCTATAGATCCAAGATTGAAATAGGTACAGGGATTTTGGATTCTGGATTCTGGAAGAATGCCGTTTTTAAAAAATTCTTCGTTTTTAAAAAAAAGAATTGAACTTGAAGGATTAAAAGGTATGAGGCATGAATTGTTAATTCGTCACTCGCAACTCGTCACTCGTCATTTCAAAATTTCTTCATGTTCCTTCATTCTTTCATGTTGAAAAAAATGAAGATAAGTTTACCCGAATTATTTAATCATTCCCAATCCTGCCTTCATTCAATGAAGGCCTACAAGGGTTTAATTTCAGCATTCAGCATCCTTTACAAAGATGCGAGTAGCCGAACCAACCTATCTCAATCCTTTAATAATCCATTCTAGGAAACGTAACCAGATTCCGGCTCGGAGGCTGATCGGCTCTTGGCTGTTGGCCTTTGGCCATTGGCAAGGTCCGTATCCAGCGTCCGGAAACCAGGTTCAAATTCTTCATGTCCCTTCATTCCTTCATGTTGAAAAAAATGTTCCCGTAATTTTAATCATTCCCAATCCTGGGGCTGTCCAAAAAGTACCCAAAAATAGATTAAAAATGGCTCTAATATTTCGCAGGAAATTTGTATTTTGTAAGGGTACAAACCCAGTAAAATATGGCCAAGCCGGTATTTAAGGAATTGCCTTTATCTAAGCCAAGCTTATTTCCTACTGATATTTTTGAAAGAATAGGAAAGGATCACCCGGTTCGACTGGTTGATATGTTGGTAGACAAGTTAGACCTTTCAATTTTATACAGCAGATACAAAGGAGGAGGAGCCAGTTCCTATCATCCTAAGATGATGTTGAAGGTGCTTTTTTATGCATACCTAAACAACACTTATTCTTGTAGAAAAATAGAGAAGGCACTAGAGGAAAACATCCATTTTATGTGGTTATCAGGAAATAGTACTCCTGATTTCAGAACCATTAATAATTTTAGAGGCAAGCGATTAAAGGATATAATTATGCGCTTGTTTGGTGATGTAGTAAAGTTATTAAAAGACCTGGATTGTATAAGCCTTGAGGTTCAATATATTGATGGGACAAAGATAGAAGCAACATCTAACAGGTACACTTTTGTATGGAGGAAATCAGTAGAAAGGTACAAATCGGACCTTGACAAGAAATTGAAAGTCATTTTAGCGGATATAGAATCTCAAATACAATCAGATAATCAGGAAGAAAACACCTTGAGTTTGCCACAGGAGATTGATTCAGAAACATTGAAGAAAAAGGTGGATGAGCTTAATGAAAAACTTAAAAAAAAAGATCAGCCCAACAAAGAGGCAAAGAGTCAACTGAAGAAAATAAATAAGGAATTCCTTCCTCGATTGCAGAAATATGAAGCCCAGTTAGAAAACCTGGGAGACCGCAATAGTTATAGTAAAACTGATTTAGATGCGACCTTTATGAGAATGAAGGATGCATCTGGGAAAACCTGCTCCAAGAAACTTAGCCTACAACGCACAAATCAGTACAGAAAACCAATTTGTAACCAATTTTACCATACACCAGACCCCAGGAGATACCACTACTTTTATAAATCATTTGCAAAACTTTTGAAGCACTATACGGTCTAAGGAGTAAAGACATAGCAGCAGAGACGCAGCTTATGGGAGTCAGGAAACTATGCGTTTTTATTTTCTCATAGAATGATTCCTGCGTAAAATTCAGTTACTACCACAAAGAACAGAAAGTCCTTCAAAGAGAATTTATACTTGGCACAGAACCTAAAGTACAACAAAGAGGAAGATTATTTTTTATGCCCATCTGGACAACCAATGTTGAATATCGGAACAGGCATACGTAAAAGCTCCACCGGATTTGAAACAACTGTAATTAATTATGAAGCTAGAAATTGTGAAGGATGTCAATTGAGGGAAAATTGCCACAAGTCTGAAGGTAATCGTCAAATTGAAATAAACACCCAGCTCAACGAATACAAAGAACAAGTAAGGGAACTATTAAAAAGTGAAAAAGGAATAAAACACCGAAAGAAACGCCCGATCGAACCAGAATCAGTATTTGGCCAACTTAAGTACAATAACAAATTCTCAAGATTCACCTTCAGAGGGCTCGATAAGGTGATTCTTGAGTTCGGATTGATGGTTATAGGTCATAATTTGAGAAAAATGGCCTTGTTTTACTTTAAAATCACCTTTTTATACTGTGAGCATCTATGGAGGTTGTGGTTAGAATTTTTAAAAATCCAAAATTCAAAGTCCATAAAATTCCAATATTCCTATTGAATAGAGTAAAAATGAGGGCTTATGGGACGCCCCCTACAAGGGTTTTATTCCAGATTCCGGCTCGGAGGCCGGAATGACGAGACCTTTTGGGAATGCCAATATCCAGGATCCAAGCTCTTAATTCGTTTCTAGAATTTAACGATCCATTCTGCTGGAAGGCGGGCGCAGCCCGCCCCTACAAAAAGCCAACGGCCAAAAGCCAATGGCCAACGGCCAAAAAAAATCATCCTATCTTCAACGAAGTCATCGTCAATGAACCAGCGACTGGTTTGTCGTTGAAAATGGAGACTTCTTCTTTATTGTCTTTCAGTGCCAAAGCATAAATCATCGGTAGATAATGCTCGGGTGTCGGGATGGCCAAATCAAATGCTTTGCCCTGTGACCTGAAATTGATGAGTTTTTGATGGTCACCGTCCAGGATATAGCGCTTCATTTTTTCATTGGCTTCTGTCGCCCAATCAAATGCAAATTCCTCGTTTAATTTATTCCACGCCACCATCCTAAGATTGTGAACCATGTTGCCGCTTCCAATTATTAGGACTCCTCTTTGACGCAAAACAGCCAATTCCTGAGCCAATTCATAGTGATATTGAGGAGGTTTGGAAAAGTCGATACTCATTTGAATAACCGGAATGTCAGCGTTTGGATACAAATGTTTGATTACACTCCAGGCTCCATGATCCAAGCCCCATTTGTCGTCCAAACCAACTTCTGTTTTTTTAATCAGCTGTTGTGTTTCTTTGGCCAGTTCCGGACTGCCGGGAGCAGGATATTGGACATCAAACAATGCTTGAGGGAATCCACCAAAATCGTGAATGGTTGGTGGATTTTGCATGGCGGTTACATAAGTTCCTTTGGTCTCCCAATGTGCTGAAATACAAAGAATGGCATTGGGTCTGGTCAGTTCTTTGCCTAATTTCCTAAAAGAACTGACAAATTCATTTTCTTCAATGGCATTCATGGGACTTCCATGCCCAAGGAATAACACAGGCATTTTGCCTGTGCTACTCATGGAGGAGGTCATTTTATCAAGATCTTTCAATTTCATGGCTGCTCCTATTATTGGCAATAATGCCAGCGATTTTAAAAAAGTCTTTCTTTTCATCTGACCTTTCAAATTTAAAACTTGTCTTAAAAAATTATCCCTTCAATTCATTTGACAGAGATTGTCGAATGCTGGTAGTTGGTCTTCCAATTAAATTATGAAGGTCATTTCCTGCATCATACAAATCTCCTTTTCTGGTAGCGGTGTGGGTGCCGGCCAGAAAACCAGCCAAACCTTCAGGCAATCCTGATTCAACCAAGGCATTGCTATATTCACCTTCCGACAAATCTACGTATGGAATTTTTGTGCCGGAAATTTCTGAAATTTCATTGGCATAGTCTTGCATCGTAAACTCTTGATCTCCTGAAAGCTCATAGGTCTTATTTTTATGAGTCCCTTCAGCCAAAACTACTGCCGCTGCTTCTGCAAAGTCCTCTCTGGATGCAGAAGAGATTTTACCTTCTCCTGCGCTACCAAAAAGGTTTCCTGCTTCTAAAACACCTTGTACGGACTCGGTGTAGTTTTCATTGTACCATCCATTTCTCAATATGGTATAATCGATTCCGGAAGCTTTTAGAGCTTTTTCAGTCTCAAGGTGTTCAGGTGCCAAAACAAGGGAAGAATCATCGGCATTCAAAAGACTGGTGTACACCATTTGATTTACACCCGCTTCTTTGGCAGCTTGAATAACTGCCTGGTGTTGTTCAAATCGCTTTCCAATTTCGTTTCCGGAGATCAAAAGCAATTTGTCGATACCTTGTAAAGAGGCTGCTAATGCGTTAGGTTGATTGTAATCAAAATTTCTGGCCTCTATGCTTTTGTCTTCCAATTTTTCAGGATTACGAACCAAGGCAACGATTTCATCTCCAGCTACTCTTTCTTTCAATTTTGCCAATACCCAGGTTCCTAATTTTCCGGTTGCTCCGGTTATTCCTATTTTCATTTTTTTGAATTTTAAAGGTTTTAAAATATTAATTTAAAAAGGGAGCTTACTGTGCCAATCCGATTTGCTTCATGAAGGATTGGTTGTCCCAAAAAAGATATTCTTCGGTCATTTTCTCGCCGTCCCAATGTCCGATAGTGGCCATTCTTAATTTGAATTTTTTGCCGGTAGCAGGAATGGTTTTTCCTTCTCCAATTGGCATGGGTTCAGTGAAGGTTCCTTCCAATTCACCGATTACTGCTGTCCAATCGCCATTTCCGAAGCTTACCGGATGTTGTTCGATTCTGGTATCAGGAGCGAATACAAACATGGGTTTCAAATCGTCGATATGGGCCGGATACAATCCATTGGTAATAGTTCCGTCAGGATTATATACAACAATGTCATCAGCATGGCTATGGTTGAAATGATCCCATTTTTGATTGGTGTAATATTCGAAATCAAGGGTGTCAAACGAAACCAATCTTTTTGCAGTAAGTGCCTCTGCTTCTTTGTAAGCGGATAACTCGGATTCAAGTTCGTTGATTTTCGCCTGAAGGGCGGCTTCGTTGTTTGAACAGCTGCTTAACAATACGATGATGGTCGCAAAGACAGCGATAAATGTGGCTGTGGTGATTTTATTGGTACTCATTTTAATTGTTTGAATGTTGATTAAAAAATTAACATTGCAAAGATGAGCACCTTTATGGTCTGAACTTTTACACTTATCGGAAGAGCTAGGGTAATTTTAGGAAATCAAGCTGTTTTTCATCTCTTCCCGAAACTCTCCGGGAGATTGTCCCGCCTTCTTTTTAAAGACTTTTGAAAAATAGGAACCTTCGTTGTATCCTAATTCATGCGCAATTTCAGAGACAGTTTTTTCAGTTGAAATGAGCAGGTTTTTTGCTTCGATAAGCTTTCTGGTTTCAATAATTTCAGAGACACTTTGTTCGAGAATGTTTTGACAAATGAGATTCAGGTTACGCGAAGTCATAAACAGTTTTTCAGCGTAGAATTCCACTCCCAGTGGTCTTTTGTAGTTTTCTTCGAGTATACTTAAAAAGTTACCAAAGGAAATGTGTTGAGTTTTGTGGGAAGTTTCATCATTTGGCAGTGCTTTTTCCTTTCTGATTCAATCATGGTCAGCAGTGCACTTAGTAGTTGTCGAAGCACAGCATAATCCACCTGCGTTTGCCCTGCTTCATTTGCCATCAATTCACACATCGTAACCAGTCGGTCGAAACAAACATCTTTTTCCAATTGAATATTGGCCTGATTGTGATAAAGCGAGTACAATTGGAAGGTTGTCTCAGGGATAAACTCACTTTTAAATCGAATGCCCCAAATTTCACATTTGTCATTTAAAGGTTTTGGAATCAGTCGATGCACTTTCCCTTTGGTTACAAAACTCACAAATGGAGCCTGGATGGAGGCGGTATTAAAGTCAATGAAATGTTCCAATTCACCTTCAATTCCAATTAACAGCTCTTCAAAATCGTGGTTATGCGGTTCGTCAGGAAGTTCGGCGATTTGAAGTGCATCCTCTACTCCGATTTTGAAAATATGGAATAGTTTATTCATTGAAAATGGAAATTATGAAGGTTATAATAAGGCATAAATAGTTGAAGCAATAAAAACAGGGTGGGGGAGGAATTGGTTTTTTAAAAGGTATTCATTTCGAAATTTTCCTTTTAAATATAATCAAAATACCTGCTGAACCAATTGTAATTTGGATCTCCATTTTGAGCTAAAAGGATTCCATCATACGGAGTCATCAAATCATCCTCATCCATAAAAGTGAAATGGTGGGCTTCTATTAGACGAATAAGGTCTTGCCTCACCTGCCAAGAATATTCATTTTGAAAAGTCAAAGTTGCAAGGTTTCCGAAATTGCTAATTCTAATGGAAATACAAAGATCCGGCTTAGGGGAATACAGCAATTCTGAAGGAATCATTATATCAAAATAGTAACTGGCATCCTGAATTTGATCGTCAATTTCAAAGTCTTGTTTGAAAAATGAATTCAATGCATTTACAAGCTCCTCGACCTTTCGTTTCAGTTGGTTATAGTCAAATTGTGAGGGAGTTTCCCAACAATTCGGTTCATCGAATTTTTGTAAGATTGATTTGGTTTTAGCATCCATTTAAATAGGTTTATTAAAATGGCTTTGAATTTATGCTTTCTTGACCTTTTTTTAATTTTAAAATAGCATCCAAATTTTCCAAACTGGCTGAAAGTCCTTCCATGAAACCATTTTTGACCATAAATTCCAGGATTTCCAGATTGCCATAAATGGCAGTTACTACAACCATCGTTTTTCCATCCTTCTCTTTGAAATCATTAGAACAATTGGTCCTTGGGAAATCAGGATTCACTGATCCTTCTTCATTGCTAAAAGCACGGAGTTCAGTGATATTTTTTTGAAATTCAATTTTTTGATAATCGTATCGACTCCAGTGCTTTTCTCCTTTGGGACCTATCATCGCGTAATGCCAAAAACCTCCTTCTCTGAAATCCATAGTTTTGGTTTCTGCGCGCCATGGTTTTGGTGCAATCCATTGTTCCAAAATTTCGGGTGTGGTCCAACATTCCCAAACCAGGGCCAAATCAGCATCAAATTCTCTGGTTACGGTTATGGTCTTGTTTTCTTTGTCGACCTTAAATTCAAACATTAAATCTGGATTCATTTTTTTGATTTTTTAAGTTTGCTAAGCACATCGTCCAACTGGTTGAATTTCATCTCCCAAATCTTTCTGTACTGCTCCAGCCATTGATCAACCTCCTTCAGTTTGTCCGCTTCCAAAGAATAATAAATTTCCCTTCCTTGCTGCTCCTGCTTTACCAATTCACATTCCGTCAGGATGCGAAGGTGTTTGGAAATTGCCTGACGACTGGTATCAAAATTCTCGGCAATGGCATTGGGAGTCATCGCATTTAAAGCAATCAAAGCGATAATCGCTCTCCGGGTCGGGTCAGCAATCGCTTGAAAAACATCTCTTCTGGATTCCATAATGCAATTATTTGGTTGCAAATATAATGCAACCATTTGGTTTCTAAAATAGAATGAGATTATTTTTTTAAAAGAGGATAAAAAAGTGAAGTTAAAGGTAGAAATGCAGTGTTTGGACTCCTCTGGTGGCTATCTAAATCCACACAGAAAGCAAACCGTAATTCGTAATTCGTAATTCGTAAATTGAAAGCTCCTAATCGTCCTCATAATTCGGATTGTCCCAAATCAACAATCCGCCAATGTTTTCAATGCCGAGTCCTTCTTTTTCATTGATTGCTTCAAATCGCTTTTCAATTTTCTGAAGGTCTAATTTGGCATTTTCAACTGCTTGTTTAAGATCGGATCTTTTTAGGTTAAGGTAAACCACGGTAGGCTCCGGATAAAATAATTCTTCATCAGAATTGGTAGTAAAATCAAATACGATGTCGTCCTCACCTTGGAATTCAATTCTTGGCTCAGGATGGCCTTCATAAATGGTGTATTCGGCATTCGCCAATCGTTCCCAATAATGAATGTCGCTCAATTCACCACAACACTGTGGATAAAACTTGTCTTCTCCATCCACCTTCAAAACAAAGCCTCCAAACAATCCGCAGGTTTCCTCTCTATCGTATTCGCCATCCCGAAATTCGGAAGTGTGGATTTTAATCAATTTTGCAAGGTTTTCATCTGACAGAGCATCCAATGAATACAAAGTGGCTCCTGGAAAAAAAGGAGTGATTTTACCTTCGAATCCGGCTTTTTGAAGGCATTTTTGGTGATAAGCATCCCAAATTGGCGCATTTTCAGCGTTTGGATACACCTCCGGTGCTTCCAAATCTTCAAATTCGAATTCGATTTCTACTACAGGGACAAGTTGGACATTCATGATGTGCTAAGTTTTGATGCGCCAAATATGCAAAACTAATTCGAAGTAAAATTTTTTTTAATTGGCTTTGTATCCTTCCAAAAGTACAGATTCTTTATGTCGGAACCATTCTGAGTCCCTCGTGAGACTATCTGGTTTGATTTCTCTTAGGATTAGATGAGTTGGTTCAATCTTTTTGATTTTATAGGTAGTGGTTTTTTCAGGACTACCCGACAAAATGTTTAGCAAGGAATCTTTAAGGCTGACCTTCCATTTACCTCCGTGAAATTTACCATTATCCGATCCTCTATAATAATAACCGCCATCTGCGCTGAGTAGGTGATAGCATCTTCCATCTTCCATCCCGGCCGGGAAATCATTGAAGTTCCATTTTCCTACCAGTTGTTTTTCAAGCACATTCCTAAACTCCAGTTTTGCTAACTTCTTCTCTTCTTGCTCCTTTTCACTTGGAAGGAAAAAGTGCAGGAATAAATAAATGGCTACAAAAAGCAAAATGACGAGTAATCTTGTGCCTTTCATATAAATGTTCGGGGTTTGATTAATACCTGATGGAAAGATCTTTCAAAACTCCATAATCAAGCCATTTTTTTTAATGCCCTTTAAAAGATGATACCCAGAATAACAATCACTGTAATAAAAAGGAAAAGCCAAAAAGCCAAAACAATTCCTCCGGTTATCAATCCACCTAAAGCCAGCCCTCTGCCTTTACTGGCTCCAAGCAAAATTGACCGTCGCAAGGCAATAATACTAAGGGTAAGTCCTGCTCCGGCTAATAGGATAGGAATCCAAAACATAGGTCCAAGACTTAGAATTATCAAGGCAAGGGTAAGTATGGCGCTTGCAGAACTAAAAGAAAGTCCCAACCAGGCCAAAATATAATTCACTTTTTCGTCCTCTTTTTCTGTAGCTCTTTTTTTAAACCAGTCAATTCGAAATTTCTTTTTATCGCGTTTTTTAAAAAGGGAGGTTTTAGTTTCAGAAGAATTGGTCCATGTTTTCGCTTCCTGTTCTACCCGAGCTTGTTGAATTTCTTCGGATGATTTATATTCAATGACTGCATTTCCTTTAAAAGAAAGAGATATAAGGATGAGCACGAAGTAGAGGGTAATTTGTGTTTTCATAATCTATTGCTTTGTTGAATAGCATTTCTTCTCAATTAGTTTTCAAATGTAATAAGGAAGGTCTAAAACTAGATTTTTTTTGAAGCTTCTTTTAGAAACGAAATTTCCAAGGTTCTCTATTGCTTACTTTTTTGCTATAAAAAAGCGTATTTCTATCATTTGACAGCTTAAATAAGTTCCTGATTGTCTGAGGTTTACGCTATTCGCTATTCGCTATTCGCTATTCGGTATTCGACATTTGCATTTAGCTTTTAAAAAGCCCACGTAAACCGTAAACCGTAAATTCCACATCTACCAGTTGAAAAGCTCCTCCACCTGTTATTTGGGATATTCCCATCTACTGTCTAAACTTTAGAAATACGCTTTTTTAAAATAGAAAAATTGATTTTATCTAAACAGGCCAATTCTTAATCCGGCTTGCCCGGTGAGCCCTGATAAATCAGATTGATTGAAATTGCGATAATTCATATCTCCTAAAATCCTATATCCTGCACCCACATTGAATCGGATATATCTATGAAGGTTTATTTCCAACAAAGCCGAAGGTTCCAGTTGGAAAAAATTTGCTTCGCCCAAACCTGTTTCACCACTTTCATTGTCCATTTGAACCTCACCATAGCCAATTTGTAAAGGAAAGGTCAGGTGAATCAATTTATCCGGGAAAAGTGTGTATTCCAAAAATCCACCAGCTGACCAATAATCCATGTAAATGTTTGGAATCGTTTCGCTTTCCGGATTGATTTGATTGAGGGAGGTATTGTAAAAACCTCCAAAAGATATCCGGTCTTTCCAACTTAGGCCCCCTCGAATATTAAAAAGACCTGCATTACTTCCATCCATTTTTGTGACACCAAAAGCAGGGGCTACAAAAAAGCCAATGTTGCTTACATCCAGTTTTGGGCTGTCTCCAAAAAGTGTCTTTGCATCATTATCCGACTGTGCAAAAGTTGAAAATTGCAGGATAGAAAAAGCAAGAAAAAACAGCGCCGAAATAATACGATTTGATTTTATCATGGCATGAATGTTTTAATTCGTTTGAAAAATTAGAAGGTCTCCATCGTCATCAAAAGTGATGGAATTAGCATCTTGGGAGATGAAATACCAATCATCGTTCAGCTCATTGAAGTTGTTGGTTACAGGGAAACTCATTTTAAGCTCTGTTCGGTTGTCGTCTTTGAAAATCAGGTAAGAACCGCTGATATTTAGGCCATTTCCTGAAGCGATTACAGTGCCATCCGTTTCGAAAGAGAATACAAATGATCTGAAATAATTGGTTTCATCTTCACCGTCTTCAATAAATTTAGTGATAACCAATCCATTGTTTTGAGTTAGAAAAGTTACAACCGGATCGTTAAGGTTGTTTGCCGGAATGATTACATCATCTTTGTCGCATGAAATAAGCGATAATGCAAAAATCAAGGAAAGAATTGTACTTCTCATATATTGTTATTTTGTTTATAGAAGTGTAACCCTCCTTCCGATTTCGAGTTTTTAATGGCAGGCTTTTTTTAAAATAAAAATTTAAAAAAAGTATAATGGAGACAAAGTAATTTGTAAAAATGCATGTCACATTTGCAAGCATTAAATAGCCATGCATCTTTTTCTGCGTCAGTCGTTATTCGTAAGCGTCAAATTCCTTTGTTTTTATAATAGTTGCTGTAAATGAATTATTTAAGAAATGCAATTCAAGTCTTGAGGATCAGGTTTTTCAATTGAAAAAAATAAGGCTTCAATTTTTTAGGAAGCTTTGGCTGGCGATTTTTTCTCCCTTTTTATTTTTTAAAATAATAAAATAGGTTCCGGAAGAAAATTGGCTGATATCCATTTGAAAAAATCGGGAGGCTTCATCAAATGTCTTCAGCACTTTTCCATCGAGATTCAATAACTGAAAAAATCCATCCGAAAAATTACTTTGCACATGGATGATTTGAGAGGCCGGATTGGGGAAAACCATGAATGGAATTTGCTGATTTTCATTCTCTTTTAAACTAACAGTTTTGTCTCCTTCATACGCACCAATAGAAGGTGGGTTTTTAAAGGGAAACTGGAGGAAATCTTGGGATGGTTCTGGCAAAAAAATACCAGCTCCAACAGCGGGACTACCTGGCAGAATATGGAAATTTTCATTGCCTGGATTTTCAAACATAGGGTCAGCAATAATTTGATTTTGATCCGTTACCGGAAGAGTAGGTGTCCAATTATTTTCAGAAGCATTGAACCAAAGATTGTTGCTGAAAATGAAACTTTCAGGTTCCGTATTTGGACCTATGTTTACTTCTGTTAAGTCATTTGGCAGGTAAATGATATTGTTGCGAAATTCATTGTCACTGCATGGCAAAAATCCCGGCTCAGTTGTTTCTTGTAAAATGCGAATGACCCAATTATCTGGCTGATAAAAAGTATTGTTATAGACCTTGACTCTTACACTTCCGACGTAGGCAATCGGCGCCCTGCTTCCTATAAAAATATTGGAAAAAACATCCAAATCGGCCGCCTCGAAAGCATTGACAATAGGATTGGGTAAAGGCGGTCGGAAAAACTGCAATCCGGTACTTCCACCCAGATTCAGTGCTCTTTGGGCTACATTTTTAAAAATATTTCTTTGAATGCGAATGTACTGAGTGCCTCCCTTGTTTTGAATGCCACTAGTACCCGGATTATCAAAATAACAATCCTGAATGGTACCCCAATGACAGCCTACAAAATCTATCCCGCTACCTCCTGCTCCTCCATTCAAAAACTGACAATTTTCAATTAAGAAGCTATCCACTCCCGACATTTTGAGCAGGTCATTATTCCCACTTGCCGCCATATCTCTGAAAATGGAATTTCGCACAATAATGTGCTTGGCGGGGGTCTCGTAATCTCCACCATCGTCTATATTGATTCCATTTCCGGTTTGTTGTTCTACAACAATGCCATTGATTTCCAAAAAAGTACAATTGATGAGATGTAATGCCTCGGTGCCTCCTCTGAAAATACTTTGATGTTCCTGCTCAGCTAAAATGACGATGGGGGCATTGGGAGTCCCATTCAGATTTTCCAAAAACTGAGTTCCATTAGAAAAAACCTGAGCTTGCAAGAGCAAAGTGTCTCCCGCCTGCACTGAACTTGCAGCTGCTGCCAGATTGGGGAAATCTCCGGTTTGTCCAATGGTAATAATTTGTGCATTGGAGATGCAGAGTGAAAGGAAAAGAAATAGAAAAGTGAATGGGCAGTTTTTCATTTTTAATCGGTTTTTTCCTTGTTTTTGTAAAGACCTTTTTAAAATAAAATTAATAGAAAAAAGGCCAGGTATTGAGTTTTACTGCACCAGTATTTTTTTAATAATCAACTTTCCTTTTGAAGTCCAAAATTTAAAAACATACCATCCTTGAGTAAGCTCACTAATGTCTAATTGTGATCCATTTGCCAGGGAATTTCGGATAAATTTTCCATCTGCACTAAATATTTCTATCCTGACTATTTCATTTTCAGTAGAAAGGAACAAGCTCCCAGCGTTTGGATTCGGGAAAAGACGAAGTTCTTCAGGTGAAATAATTTGTAAGCCAACCAATTCATCAATAAAAAAATGTATCCAGGCAGCGGAGGAATCACATTCGCCTTGTCTAAGCACATATTGAAGGCTATCCAGGCCGAAGTAACCTGTTTCAGGTAGGTATTTTATTTCAAAATCATTTGAAAAAATAGCTGAACCGTGCTTGGGGAATTCTGAAATAAAAGCGCTCAGTTTACTCAATTCAAGTTCCGATTTTGCCGGAATGGCTCCAAAATTTTTTCCATCAAAATAATTGAATTGGTCCTTTATTTCCTGCCCAATGGTATCATTGAAATTCCAATAAAGTACCTTTTCATTTTCACTGCAATCCATTCCGTCGATTAGGTTCATAAGATTTTGCTGGGAAAGTGCAGCGGCATAAAATCTTACCTCATCTATCTCCCCCTCAAACCATCCATTGGGAATTCGATCTTGCCTATTTCCGACACTTATTCTATAAAGATTTTCTCCAATATTGTTTAAAGTTGAAGTGTCAGTTCCTGCCAGTTGACCATCAATATACAGATACCTTGAATTCGGGCTTTCGAATACTCCGGCAATATGATGCCATTGACCATCATTGATGGGTACTGTCGAATTTATGTTCCTTTTAATAGAACTCCCATCATAACTCCAGGCTTCCAATTGTACCATTCCGTTTTCCATACTGATGCTGTTGCCGGTGAAATTGGAAGATTGTTTTCCGAGGTAAAGCATGGTTTGAGCACTATCGCTTTCCGTTTTAATCCAGGCCATCATGGTGAATGGATATTGGTCTAGAATTGGCTCCGCTTCGTAAATGACATTATCATCTATCCCATCAAAAGAAAGGGCAAAATTTTCTTCTTCCGGAGGATAAATATCGTTTTGTAAGAAAAAAGTGAAGGTAGAATCATCTTCAAAAAGGTTTTCATAATCATCTACAGCAAACAACTGTTGAAAGTCTACCTGGATATAGGCTGTTTTGATTTCTGTATGTTCCTCAAGCCCGTTAGAGACGGTCAGACTTACTGTTTTGACCCCGGTTGTGTTATAGAAAACTTTGTGGGGTCCGGCTCCATTAGCAGAGGAAGGGGAAGCGCCATCTCCAAATTTCCATTGGAAATCGCTAATGTTTCCTTGTGCCAATGCGCTAAAAATTGTAGTCTGCCCTGGTGCAAGCGATGTAGATGATGCCTTAAAATCACTAATCACACTTGTTGTTCTGCACAACAGTTGTGCTTCATAAAGCGAAGCAGGAACCAGGTCCTCCTCTCGATTGCTTCCTTCAATATAACCTAACGGATGCCCAGATGATCCGGGCAAACCAACTTTTCCTTTACATCCAATGGCATAATTTTGAGCAGTGGGAGGTTGTTCTAATGAAATTCCGGCATCCTTGCCAGGTCTTGTTGTACTACAATTCCACATCACCGAATGCGCTGAAGCCCAACCATGAGCGGTTCCTCCTGAACCTCTGTTATAGAATCCCAGCACTCTTTCATTAGAAGGATAGGTTCCAAAATCTATTAGATTGTCAAATAAAATTCCGGTGGACCATTGTCGGTGACCTTCACTTGCAGCATATGGATTTTCAGACTGACTTCTCAAAACGACTATACCTGAAATGGTGCCTGTCCCATTGGTTATATAGTGGTGTCTGCCTCCTCTTGCATAACAGTTGTCTATTAAAATATGATTGGACCATTTGGAGACATGAAAATTATACATTCGACCACCTGTTACCTCTGCTACCGGATCGATGGAATGAACATTTACGATACTCACCCTGGTGGCATTGCTGGTTTGCACGCCAGACAAACCAAATCCACTTACCGTTAAATTTCTGACCCAGGCATCTTCTGCATGATAGATATTGATACCATTCCAAATGTGATCCTCGTCGTTGCCGCCCAAAGATTCGATATCGATTCTTAGGTCTTCAATGCCTACTTTGCTTACCAGATCTTTTCTATCGTAGGTATATATGTAGGATTGAGAAAGGGAACGATCCAAATGATTAAAAACGGGGGCATCTATCGTGATTTCATTTCCTTGTATGTCGGTAATAAAACGATTGTACATGAGTGGGTACTGATCTTCCCTCCACCCGGGGTCATCTCCGGTACCTCCATAATCTATGGCTTCTAACCAGGGTATTGAACAAGGATGGTAAATGATAATATTGTCGCCAATGTTGTAAGGACTGACATCTGCTACTTCAAAATGGCGGCTTCCAACCTGCACAAAATTTGAGACTATATCCTGTCGTGTTCCAGGGATCTGACCTTCCCATTTGTTGTTGTCATTGCCCCCCATGATGATCAAATCTCTTTGAGCAGGCACATTGCCAGTACCATAAATAATGCTTGGATTGGGATGGTCCCTTCCATCTCCGGATCCTCTTAAGACTACTCCTGAGGTATGAATAAAGAGTTGACCACTTACTGGATAAGTACCAGGATTTAAAAGAATTGCCCCACGAAATCCGTTGCTATCGGGAGTCAAATCACTTACTTCATCGATGGCAGCTTGAATATGGTTGGTGTTATCGCCATTTATTGGTGAAATCGTTTTTACAACCAGAATATTGGGAATGGCAACTCCTCCTCCCGCATATCCTGTATTGCTAAAATCGGGGATACGATTTTGATTGGCATCGGCTTCGTAGGTAAGACAACCGTCCGATTGTAATTTTGCTTTGTTGGTTTCCCAGGTTTGCGAAAATGCTATTTGGGAAGAAAAGATGGCAATGAAGAATAAAATTTTTTTCAAAGGGCAAGGATTAATTAGGCTGAATTGCCTTTGGTTACCAATAAAAGGATTCAATTAAAGGTTTTTTACGGTCATTTTCCAGTCGTGAGTCGACATATTGTTAAGAAAAGAAGGAACGAATTTAAAAATTTTAAATATATCGGATGAGATGACCAAATCTTCAATCCTTTAATCCTTTTAAAAGGCAATGTCATTAAGTTAAGAAAGAAAAGACAACCGTCTAAGGCGCGTCTCTCGGAGAGGACCCGCCGACTCCTGCAGAGTCATTTGTTTTTTAAAACGTAATTGTCTGATATTCAAATACTATTGTATTTCAATTCCTAATATTTTTGGTTCACGCAACGGACGCCAAGGTTAAGCGCAACGACCGCAACACAAAGATTTGAATGTATTTCAACTTTCATCCTCTTAACTTAATGACATTGTTTAAAAAGCAGCACGTAAACCGTAAATCGTAAATTCTCCTATCCTAAAGAGCCAATGTACCTAAGTTTTCAATTTCTCCCTCATCCATTCCCTGGGAGTTTTTCCTTCTGTTTTTTTAAAAAAAGCATTGAAAACAGTTTTGGAATTGAAACCACTTTCATAGGCTAAACCTAACAACGTCAAATGGCTGTTTTTTTCATCCAGTGCTTTGGATTTAAAAGATTCCAAGCGAAAGGAATTGATGTATTCATTGAAATTTTTTCCCAACTGCTCATTGATCAACCAGGATAATTTATTGGAATGCAAATCGATCTTTTCAGAAAGTGATTTAAGCGAGAGGGTAGGGTCGAGGTAGCATTTTTCTCCTTCCATTAGCCTAGCCAATTCCAATAAATATTCTTCAATTTCCCTGGACTCCATTTTAGGAACCTCAGTGGGAGCCTGGATTTCTTTGGTTTCATGTAATTGAAGGGAAAAGTCGGGATAAGATTTTTCAATTATTTGGAATCTGCTATCCTTTTTCAAGGGTTTTAAAAAAGGGTCATGTCGAAAGCAGAAATATTGGCCAATTTGATTTTTTAATCCATTTTTCAAAAGCAAAAAAGCCAGGTCTGATTCATCTTTATAAATAGAAAAATAAAGCTCCCAGGGTAAGAATTCATTTTCAAAATCTCCCTCAGGCACCGAGATGTCAGACTTGCCAGCCATGAGATTTTGAAGCGTTTCAAAGTTTTTTGCAAAGGGATGTTCCTGATTTTTGTTAATTAAATTGGCCAAATCATTTTGTTTTTTTGACTGAAGCAAAGCGGCCATTTTTACTTGTTGAGCCAACAACATGTTTGGTTCAAGTTTAAGGGCTATGTCCATCCATTTTATAGCCTCATTATAATCCTTTTTATAATACAATAAGTTGCCTTTCATGAAACTATGATTGGCAGATAAGGGGTTCACCTCCAGGGCTTTATCGATTGATTTTATGCCCGCATCAAATTGGCCTATTACAATATAAAGACCGGCCAAAGCTTCCAGTGCATCGGTATTTGCTGGACTTAGTTCCAGTGTTTTATTTAATTCCTGATGTGCTTTTTTTAAATCCCAATCAAGAATAATGGAACGACTCGATTGAGCCAGATGATATTCAGCCAAATTGGGATGGATATTCTTGATAGCATTTAAATGAAAATCAGTTTTTTCTCTGGCTTCGCTTTTTGAAATGGCACGCCACAAAAACAGATAAGTATAACATTGAACCAAGCCAATGTGCGGCATGGGGTATCTTGGGTCAAGTAAAATGGCTTCTTTATAAAACTTGATCGCAAGATGATAACTGTCATTGTTCCATTTCAATTGATGGAAGCGACCTTTAAGGAAAGTATTGTAGGCCGTAACATTTTGGGTATGACTTTCAAAAAGTTTGTCTTTGATATCAAAATGCCCAAAGTTTTCCCGGACCTGGTCAGCAATAAGCAGGCTGATTTCATCCTGGGTAGCAAATATGTCATCGAGTTCGCGGTCAAAATTTTTTGACCAGAGGTGTAAACCGGTTTTTGTATCGATCAACTGTGCAGTTATTCTGACCCTGTTTTTTGATTTCCGCACACTCCCTTCAAGAATAGATTGCACGCCCAGTTGGCTGCCAATGGTTCTTACATCTATATTTTTCCCTTTGAACGCAAAAGAAGAGGTGCGGGCAATCACTTTCAGACCTACAACTCCAGTCAATGCATTGATGATTTCTTCCGTAATTCCATCGCTGAAATACTCATTTTCAGGATCCGGACTCATATTGACGAAAGGAAGAACGGCAATGGATTTGGAGGGGTAGGATGAAGATTTTGCTTGGTCCATTTTACGTTTCGTCGATTCCGGTTCTATTTTTTATAAAAAGAAAGCCCTCCAAAGTAGGGCTTTTTTTCTAAGCATTAAAAAGTCGCAGACTGATGAATGAAAATCTTGAATTGTTCCTATTGAAATATTTTAAAAGAAGAGCATTAATTCAATCCGACCTCTGGATGATGATCCAAGGATAACTTGATGTTTCAGTATTCGATATTTGCTCCAATTTTTTTCTTAACTCCCGTAAACCGGAAAGTCCAATTTCAAGTTCCCGGTAAACCAACAAGGAGTGAAGAATTACTTTAAAACCAAAAGTAACTCATCTAAATTACCCAATGCCATACTTAAGCCTTCCTTGAATCCCATTGAAATCATGGCTTCAATGTCTTCCAGTTTATCGTGTTTTAAAGTAATTGAAACGGTAGTTAAACCATCTTTTTCTTTAAAAACATTGTTCCAAAGGGAGCGTGGTTTGATTTGGTTTTCATTTCCGTTTTCATCGCAAAAAGCGTCCAGCCAGGACAAAACCTCTTCTTTCTCAACTTTTTTATAATCTGCCTTACACCAATGTTTATCACCCTGGGGACTTACCATTGCATACAACCATCTGCCGCCCACTTTCAGCTCTAGAGATTTTGTTTCGGTATAAAAAGGTTTGGGTGCCCACCATTGGTCTAGAATTTCTGCCTGTGTCCAGGCTTGCCAAACAAGTGATTTTTCAGCATTGAATTCTCTGGTAATCTCAATGGTATTGGTCGCTTTGTTGACTTCAAATTCAAAAAATAATTCCTTTTTCATTGGTTTGGTTTGAATGGTGAAAATGAGTTTTGGAACCCTCTATTATCGCTAAATAGTAAAAGAGAAACCGATTGGTTGCAAATATATGCGCAACTATTTGGTTTCGCAAATAATTATTGAATTTTTAACTCTAATTTTAGTATAATTTTAAAAATGTTATTCATTAATAATTCAAATGAAGTGAAGGCTATAAAGCAAAAAGGGATGGCTTTTTTGACTAAATCTTTAAAATCAAAGTCCTTCCGTCTTGCAGCAATAATCCGATGATTCCATTAGGTGGTTTGAAATAAATTTCCCTTATGGTAGGTGTTGCAAGAATTGGAAATGGAGAGTTTACAGTAGATGCTTCTATCATACTTCCTACATCCATTCTTAACACATTGGAGTAGCTTTGGCTCGCCTGATCAAAAACGGGGACCCTAATTAGCCTTGTGACAGAATCAATACCGGTAAAGATTTCCATTTGAGGTGTGATCAAATGGGTTCCATCCAATTTGTTTTTGGTTTCGAGTGTGTAGTAGCAATTGTTTGTCGCAGGATTATTTCCAGGTACCTCGAAATGTTCATAGGAGATAATCAGATCATAAGGAAGTGAATTCGAAGCATAAGTGATTTTCTTGGTAAGCGTACAACCAACCCATTCTTCTGATTCAGCAATTTGACAAACCTTTCCTGGTTCGGAAAAAGCAGTTTCAGTGTGGCTGAGAATAACCGTATTGGAATCATTATTTAAAAAAATGTATTCATTTTTAATCGTATCATCCATTATACTCCAATTGGTAATATCAAAATAAAAGGTTCCGCACTCCCGGCAAGATTGAGGGTCGCAGGAATAGAACAGTAAGATGAAAAGGAATGGAATAAGTAATCGTAATAGTTTCATTTGATGAGAATATAGAAGTTTAGGATCATTTGGAATTAATGGTGAATTGATTTTGAATGTACTTTAAACCCTCTTTTTAAAACCTCCTCCTCAAACCAATTTCCAATCCCCCATTGTACAAATACTCTTCAATCGGAGCTTCAAATAATTTTGTAAAATGATACCTGAATGTTGGTTGTCCAAACAATTGCAGTTTTTGGCTTAGGTTGTAATTTACACCAAAAGCAATCAATCCAACCAGATGAATTTTTTGATAATCGTATATGGAATTGTCCGTAAACTCAACCTCCTTTCCAATATCGGTTTTTTTGGTAACCAGTTCACCTAAATAAAACGAAGGAGCAATTCCCAATTCGAAATATGGAGACCATTTCGATTCTTTTATTTCATATCGGAGTGCTACCGGTATTTCCAAAAACCAATAATCATATTTGAATTGAATTTCATGAGGAAGACTGGGATCGTGAATCCATCCACCCATACCATCGTATTCAGATCCCCACTTCAAACCAGTTAATTTCTTTCCATTATATCCAACGCTGGCAAGACGTAAACCGGATTTAATAAATAGTTTTTGGGATACCTTCAAATTATAATTAAATCCAAATCGCCAATTAAGCTTTGGTGTTTCACCTTCATTTCGGCCTTCCAATACATTTTGAACCTGTTGGCCATCACCTTCTTGATTCAGATATCGAAAAGACAAATCAATACCGGTAATGATGTCCAGAGATTGATTGGATTGGCTAAAAATCGGTGAGAAGAAAATTAGGAGTAGGGTAGAGATGGAAATCGTTTTCATTTGATGTTTTAGTTTAATAATTATCTTGGTGTAAATCTCAATTATTTTTTTGAAAAAATACATTTAATGAATAGTTACTTGTTCATTAATAAAGAAATGATTTTTATTCAAGGTTCTTCATTTCCATTTCCTCCATCCTTCGCTTGATCATTTTTAAAGTACCATCAAATAGAATCCCATCCTTTACTGCTTTTTCAAGAAGTGGCAGGTATTTATAACGAGTTTCCAGATGTTTATTGTGGTGGATAATCAGGGCTGGAGTAAAATTGCCTTCTTTTCCAACCAAATCTTTTGATGGATACCCGTATTCTTTGAAAATCAGGTCAATTTTTTCCAGGTTTATCGAGTCAATTATTTCCATTTCAGTTAGTAAGCTGTCTCTGCGTTCAGGACTAATATTTTTTTTATTTAACCCATTTCTGATTGCCTGGTCATCCTTGTATATCTGTTTTAATTGCCTTACCAATATCAAGTCGAATTTTGAGCTGTCTTCCTTTTCTGTATTTTCTTCATGATTACCCTCATCCAGTTGTTTTGTTTGTAAAAAAGTAAAGTAGGAGAAACCAGGATTCAATTTCCCACAAAGATTTACTACCGATTTGAAAAGTATGGTGTCGGATTTAACAAGATTTATAGCAAAATTATGTCTATCATACATCCAATACCACTCATAAATTTTGCTACAATTTTCAGGATTTTCCCTTATAGCATTTTCCAGTGTTTGAAATATTATTTCCTTCTCCGTTTTCAAATTCGCTAAGTGAAGCGAAGCATCCAGATGATTTCCATTTTCATAGGCAGAATCAAGCAATTTTACATATTTGGTATACTCGGTAAAAGACAAATCAGGATGTGGTTCCGGTATATGTCTTTCTTCTACTCTGCAAGAAGTTGGATAGAATAAAAATCCTACCATTAAAAGGATAATATTTTTAGATTTCATATGCTTTATTAAAATTGATATTTCCTTCAAAACCAATCTGAAAAGGATATTTTATTGATGTTATATTAAAATTACGCATAACTCATAAC
Organism: Saprospiraceae bacterium; assembly: GCA_041392845.1. Classification (GTDB taxonomy): domain Bacteria; phylum Bacteroidota; class Bacteroidia; order Chitinophagales; family Saprospiraceae; genus JAGQWW01. The sequence continues at coordinate 51,158 of JAWKLG010000039.1, forward strand.
GAGTTAAAATTTCAATCATAAAAAAATCACTTCTTTACAACATACCTCATCTCCACCATCCCATCCTTATAAGCCTTCACCTCTCTCAACTCCAAAGGAATTTCCTTTTTTATAGTATCAAAAAACAACAGACCGTCCCCTAGAATAATCGGCAAAATTGAAATCACAATTTCATCAACCAACCCTTCCCGTAAAAAGGATTTTGTAGTTCCAGATCCGCCAACCATCCAAATGTTTTTAAATGTTGTTTTAAGCCTTTTTACAACCTGAGCAAGGTCGCCATTTAAAAATTCAACAGATTCCTTTTCTGTATCCAAGTCCCTCGAGGTCAAAACCTTAACCGGTTTATCTCCATACGGCCAACCTAGATTCAAAGCACTTTCATAGGTTTTTGAACCCATCACATAACAATCTACCCTTTCTAGGAAAGCCTGGATATCCTCTTCCGTCAAATCCACGCCACTTGGATAATTCCCTTTTGTATTCATCCAGGAAACATCACCGTCATTTTTGGCTATAAA
>JAWKLG010000004.1:0-1528 GCA_041392845.1 Saprospiraceae bacterium
TCGCCACGTGTAAAGTATTCATTTGTACCGATAAACGTAACTGCAATTCCTACAGACCTTATCGAAAGTGAATTCTTTGGCCATGAAAAGGGATCGTTTACAGGGGCGAATTCACGAAAGATAGGAAAATTTGAAATAGCCAATAAGGGAACGATTTTCCTTGATGAAATCGGCGAAATGGATTTGAATATGCAAGCCAAACTGCTAAGGGTTATCCAGGAAAAGGAACTTTACAGAGTGGGTGGCACCAAACCGATTAAGTTTGATGCAAGGGTGATTGTTGCTACCAATCGCAATCTCGCCAAGGAGGTTCAAAACGGGAATTTCAGGGAAGACCTGTATTACCGTTTACTGGGATTACCCATTGAAATTCCACCCCTAAGATATAGGGGCAATGACATTCTGATCCTTGCAAAATTCTTTGTTGATGATTTTTGTAAAGAGAATAAACTTCCCAAACTTGAAATTACTTCTGCTGCACAGGAAAAACTATTAAAGTATCCATTCCCCGGTAATGTAAGAGAACTAAAAGCAGTGATGGAGCTTGCGTGCGTACTTACCAATACCAATTCGATTACTGAAGACCATGTTACCTTTAATTCAACCAATGCCAAAAGTGATTTTCTACTTGAAGAGGATACATTGCAGGGATATGTGAGAAAAATCGTAAAATACTATTTACAGAAATACAACAACAATGTTATGGTTGTTGCCAAAAAACTTGATATAGGAAAATCAACCATCTACCGAATGATCAAAAACAATGAAATTTAGTGAATTAAACATAAAATTGTTAAAAAGTAAAATTAAAAAAGGAAATATCATAGGGGAAATACGAGTATTTTCCATTTTTTAAATTTGCAATTTCATTTAGAGACAGCTCACTTTGCTAAACTACTTATCCACAGCGCTTTTGCTAAATGGTATAATAGTTGCAAAACAGAAAACTAAAATTCAAAGTATTTAATAGTCAATTAATTCCTAACAATTGCGAACAAATGGAATCAAAAAAATTATTTGATCTGACAAATTTAAACGAGATGCTTGGGGATGATAAAAAGGCCATCCTCCAAATGGTGAAGATTTTTTTACAAGCCACACCCGAAAGTCTGAATGAACTGAATAAATGCTATCAGAAAAACGATTTACAAGGTGTTAGTAAACTCGCCCACAAATTAAAATCATCTGTTGACATTTTTGCCATCGTTGATATTAAACAAGATATCAGACGACTTGAGAATAACACAAGGGATAATATAAACCTGGATGAAGTTCCCCAACTGGTAGAAAAAATCAACACAACTTTGAACGAAGCCATAAAACAGGTAGAACAGGAAAAAGAAATACTTCACAAGAAACTCTACCAAAACGAAGACGCAGCAAAGGCCTGATCAAAGGGGTATGTTTCCGTGCTTTTTCTGGGGATGGGATTTTGCCTTATTTTGAGTCATATCCAATGCCTGGACAATTTTAAAGCGAGTTTGTTTCGGATAGATGATTTCATCAACATACCCCAAAGCAGCTGCTT
>JAWKLG010000040.1:0-51590 GCA_041392845.1 Saprospiraceae bacterium
AACCTTCCTTATGTAACTGCGGTTGACGGTGTTCCAAAACACCTGGTATTGAAATTGTCTCGTGCAAAATTTGAGCAATTGGTAGACGACCTTGTAAAAAGAACATTGGAGCCATGTCAGAAAGCATTGCAGGATGCAGGACTTTCCAAAAATGAAATCGACGAAATTATCCTGGTAGGTGGTTCTACCCGTATTCCAAGAATCCAGTCTGCTGTGGAAGAGTTCTTCGGCAAGAAGCCAAGCAAAGGTGTAAACCCTGACGAGGTAGTTGCCATCGGAGCAGCCATCCAGGGTGGAGTACTAACAGGAGACGTACAGGATGTATTGTTGTTGGACGTTACGCCTTTGTCAATGGGTATCGAGACCATGGGTGGAGTGTACGACGTGGTTATTGAAGCCAACACTACCATTCCTACCAAGAAGTCAAAGACATATTCTACTGCCGCTGACAATCAGCCATCTGTTGAGATTCACATCTTGCAGGGTGAGCGTCCGATGGCCAGCGCCAACAGAAGTGTAGGTAGATTTATCCTCGATGGAATTCCACCATCGCCAAGAGGAGTACCACAGATTGAAGTGTCGTTCGACATCGATGCCAACGGTATCTTGAATGTGTCTGCAAAAGACAAGGCTACCGGCAAAGAGCAGAGCATCAGAATCGAAGCATCGACAGGTCTTAGCAAAGAAGAGATCGAAAAGATGAAAAACGAAGCTGCTGCCAATGCAGATGCCGACAAAGCAGCCAGAGAAAGAATCGACAAATTGAACGCTGCCGACAGTTTGATTTTCCAGACCGAAAAGCAGTTGAGCGAATACGGCGACAAAGTTCCGGCTGAGAAGAAAGGGCCTATCGAAGAAGCTTTGAAAAAGCTGAAAGACGCCCACCAGGCTCAGGACATGGACGCCATCGAAACCGCTTCCAACGAATTGTCGACCGCATGGCAGGCTGCCAGCCAGGACATGTACAACGCAACCCAGGGACAACCCAACGCTGAAGGCGGCCAGGATGCCGGCGCAGGTGATGGCACCCAGGGAGAAGACGTTACCGACGTAGAATTCGAAGAAGTGAACGACAAGAAGTAACAGAAGTTCTCATAATATATAGGTGAAAGGCCCCGGCACGAAGTGCTGGGGCTTTTTTTGTTAAAAATTATTAATATATTCTTATTTGGATTGAAAATATAAATATTTACAATTTAATAAATTGTAACCTAATTTAAAGAATTCAAATTAAAGAAAGTGGGAAAACCATTTAAGCAAGAATTAAGCAATCTTAATTATTCTATAGAATGGAGTAATAATTTAGATATTTCTAAACTCAAAATGTCTATTTTGCTATATTCAAACCCTATTTACTTCGTAGGTTCTGGAGGCTCTTTAAGTGTTTGTAATTATGGAGTGAGTTTAGCTTCAAAATTAGGTAGAATTGCTAAAGCAGTTACTCCTCTAGAATTGTATAGTTTAAAAAACACTATACATAATTCTAGTATTATAATTATTAGCTCTAGTGGAAATAACAAGGATATTCTTTTTGCATTTAAAGAAAGTTTAAAAGAAGAACCAAATCAGATTATATGTATTTGTCTAAATAAAAACTCAAAACTAAAAAAACTAGTTTCAGGAAATGAATTCTGTGATTTTTTTGAATTTGAAAATCCCTTAGGAAAAGATGGCTTTCTCGCTACAAATTCTTTACTTGCCCTGTTTAATATACTTCGGAGGTCCTTTAGTCTTTTAAACTTTGACAAGCCATATATTCATTTAGAAGACAAACTTTTTCATGATAAATTGGAAGCCTTTAGCAAAAAGATTTCAAATGGTTATACTTTACTAATATTGTTTGGGCCTTCAGAGAAATCAATTGCTATTGGATACAGAATCAAATGTTCCGAAGCTGCATTATTTCCCACTTAATTTCAGATTTAAGTGAACTTTGGACATGGAAGACATCATTGGGTTGCCAAACAAAAAAAGTCAGCAATAGTATTTATAGAGAGTAAAGAGTCAAAGAATTTATCAATCAAAACAATTTCTCAAATTCCCATCGAAATTCCTATATTAACACTTGAGACCGATAATGAGGACGAATGTGGAATTCTACAACTTATTATAAAATCATTTTTCTTAGTTGACAAATTAGGAGAAATAGCTGGAATTGATCCAGGAAAACCTGGAGTTCCTGAATTTGGCAGGAAATTATATAATTTAAGTTTCGAAAAGACATTAACTCAAATGATGAGAATAAATAATTAAACGAGGGTTATTACACAAAGCGAAAACTAAAATTTAAACCACTTAATCTTTTTGAATTAAAAACATTGATGGATTGGAATAAAGCACACAGTCAATTTATTTCAAATTTAAAGAAAACTCCATTTGGAGGAATTATTTTTGATTATGATGGTACTGTCTGCTCAAAAAGAGAATCGTTTCAAAGGCCCTTCTATTGAAATATCACGACATTTAAATAATTTATTAAATAAAGGGATTCCAATTGGATTTGCAACAGGGCGAGGAAAATCGATCAGAAAAGATCTCGTCAAGTAATAGAAAACGAATTTTGGGATAATGTTTTAATTGGATATTATAATTCTGGTGAAATTGGAAAGCTAAATGATACCAGTAGGCCAAATAGAAGCAAGTCAATACCAAGGTCGCTGTGAAATAATACATGAATTAGTTGTAAGTCAAATTGATGTTCAAAAAATCGATGCAAAACTAAGAGCTGACCAATTGACATTAACCTTAGAAAATACGGAACAAAAAGAATGGCTTCAAAATGAAATTGCTAATTTAATTAGTCTGAAATCAATAGAGCCTGTCCAAATTTTAGAGTCAAGTCATTCCGTGGATATTATTTCATATAATGAAGGTAAGAATAAAATAATCCCATTTTTTTCACAAATGTTAAATGTAAAGGAACTTCCGGAAAATATACTTTTCATTGGCGACAGAGGGCTTTGGCCTGGAAATGATTTTGCATTGCTCAATAATTCTTTCTCCTTAAGCGTAGATAAAGTGTCACTTTCAAAAAATAAATGTTGGAACATTGCTTCTCCAGGTAAAAAAAACACGGAAGCTTTGTTAGAATACCTTAATTCCATTAATTTTGGCGATAATGGATTTCATATCAAAATTTAAAAATGCGTACAATATTAGCTGAAGAATTACTTTACAAAATAATGGAATGGTCCCCAGATAGAATCCGTGAAGAAAGGCCATTAATACAAGCATTATCACTTTACAAGTATAATAACTATCAACAATTTACCCCAGGTATGAGGTTTATAGAAAGCTTAGGGAGATGGCTAAAACAGATAAATGGAAAGGATGAAAAAGAACTTGCTTATAATTTTTTAAAAAAAAATTTGATTTTTTTTTCAAACGAACAAGTTCACCATCTGGTTTCTTTAGCATATCCTTTGGTTGTGGATCCATTAATAAAAAAATTAACTGCTAAAGATTTAAATATAAGTGACTACTTATTATCGAAAATAGTTTCAAGTAATGAGTATTCAATTAATAAAAGAAGAGCTTTATTTATTGGATTGAGTGATGGAGCGAAAATTGATTACTTTAGAAGATCTAGTGGAATAAGTAATGAACAGGTTTATCCTACTTACCAAATTTCAGACGAAAAAGCAGCTGATTTAGTTATTCAACTTGAAAAAGAAATAAACTATAAAACATTTAATACTGTATTTCTACTAGATGATTTCACAGCAAGTGGAAAAAGCTATTTTAGAATAGAGGGAAAGGAAGAAAAAGGAAAAATTCCAAAATTTTTAAATCAATATATTAACAGTTCTAACTCAGAAGTTACACGACTATTTGATTTCAAGAATTTAACGATAATAATAATATTCTATATAGCTACAGAAAGCGCTATTGATTCAATTAAAAGTTCAATTGAAAAATGGAAATTTGAAAAAAAATCAAATATAAATATACTGGTAAATGCGATTCAAATTCTAGGACAACAAATAACAGATTCTTTAAAATCAGATGAAAATTTAGTGAATCTATTAAAGAAATATTTTGACCCAGAATTAATAGACATGCACTATAAAAAAGGAAACCACAATTTCCCTTATTTTGGATTTAATGAATGTGCTCTACCATTAATCCTGAATCATAACACTCCAAACAACTCTTTACCAATTCTTTGGATGCCTGAAGATAAAAAGTATGTTGGGCTTTTTCCAAGAGTAACAAGACACAAAGAATGAGCACAAAGTTTAGAAATCCGTTTAAAATCAGGGCTTCGGAAAAAATTGAATCCGATATTAATTTTTTAAAGTTATTTAGCCCTGAAGTTCTTGATTTATTATTTGAAGAAAAGGGAATTGAACTATGGAATAGCCCTTTATTTATCCGAAGCTCACCTGGTGCAGGCAAATCTTCACTATTAAGAATTCTGGAACCTGGTCCCTTATCAACCATTTTCAATTCAAGGTCTCAAAATGAATATAAGGAATTATTTACTTCATTAAAAAAATTTGATGTATTTGATGATAATGGAGTAAATACTCTAGGAGTTTTAATTCGATGTACTCAAAACTTGGATGCCCTTGAAGAAATTAATTTCCCTCCAATTCAGAAAAAAAGGCTATTCAATTCTATTTTAAATGCAAAGGTCATTATTTCAACCCTGAGTAGTTTATTTGAGTTAAAAAAAGAATTAAATTTCCCTTCAGATTTAAATAAAATTGAATTCGAATTTGATCAAAATGAAAATAGTTCTAAATCTTTTCCTTATCGCTGTAATGGTGAAATCCTATTTTATTGGGCTTCAAAAATTGAAAATCAAATCGATGATCTTTTAGATTCATTCATTCCAGATTTTCAAGATTCAATTGAAGGACATAATACTCCTTTCTCACTCTTTGTATTAAAGCCGAACTCTATTAAAATCAAAGACGAATTTTTTATCAAAAGAATAGTTTTCTTAATAGATGATGCTCATAAATTATCAGCAAACCAAAGAAAAGACCTATTTGATTTTATAGTAGAAAAAAGGGATAATTCAAATATTTGGATTTCTGAAAGGCTAGAAGGAATTTCTAATTTCAAATCATATCTTGAGCGTGACTATAATGAATTTAATTTAGAAAAGTACTGGAGTTTAAATTTATCAAAATTTAAACTTTTGCTTAGTAAAATTGCTCAAAAAAGAGCTGGTTTATCTTCAGATGACGTTACTACTTTTAAAGAGCATTTAATTGAAACTATTAACGAAGAACTTTATTCACAAGAATTCTCTAAATCCATTAACTCCAGTAAACTTCGAATAAAAGAGATAGCAAATTTCCATCCTAAATTTGAAAATATTTTTAATGAAATCCAATCATATTTAAATCCAAATCTTGAAACAGCAATTATTCTCAAATGCTTTGAAATTATTATATCTAGGGAAATAAATCAAAAGCAATTATCATTCGATTTTTCAATTGATTTAAATCAATTGAAAAATAAGATTGACTCAAACATTCAAAATGCGGCCAGAATTTTTTTGAGCGTGCAAAATAAAATTCCATTTTTTTATGGATTTGATGTATTAGTTTCATTGTCCTCAAATAATGTAGAACAATTTATTTCATTTTCTTCAGAATTATTTGAAGGCATATTAGCCAATAAGGTCTCAAGAAAATCGATATCATTAGAACCAAATCTTCAAGAAAAAATTTTAGCGGAAGTAGCAGAAAAAAAATGGAACGAATTAAAAACGTTATTGCCTGATGCAAAAGAAACTTTAAATTTCATACATTCATTAGCCACCTTTTGCAGAGAGAAAACTTATCAAAAAAATGCTCCATATGCACCTGGAGTAACTGGTTTTGCAATTTATCAGAAAAATGAATTAGCACTTATCCATAAAGAAAATTGGGTAGTTGATTCCAACTATGGAAATCTAAGACTTGCAATTCAAAACTGCTTAAATTTTAACCTATTAGAAATTAGGGAAATTTCTCAGGGAAAAAAGGGCCAAAAATGGCAAGTTTATTATTTGAATAGATGGCTTTGTCTCAGATATCAATTGCCATTGCATTATGGTGGTTGGCAAAAGTTACCGCCTTCAAAATTAATTTCATGGGTTAAAAACAAACAAGAGCTATGAGATGGAAAAATTATATCTCTCTAAAGGATTCCAGTTTAAAATTATTTTTCCAAAATGAAATCCATGATAATGACAATATACTTTACATTTTAGGTAAAGGTTTTGATCCAAGAATGAATTTGGGAATAAAAATGATTCAAAACTCAAATCCAGCTGTTAATCTTGAACTTTGTCTTATTGAATTTAATGAAGGTAGAGAATCATCATCTCAAATTTACGATGATTTTGTTCAAAAAAACTTAATTGAATTGGGGAATACCATTTTTTTCCCAAAAACCCATACAAGAACTATTGACCTTTGGAAAACCGTAAATGGTAAAAAAAGCAGAATTGGAGACCTAAAGGCAGCTGAGCTATTTAAAGACCAAAATGACTTTCTTAAATATTCCTATATAATAATTGACATTAGTGCTTTACCGAGGGGAATTTATTTTTCGTTAATAGGAAAAATCCTTAGTATAATTGATAAGTATATGGGGTACAATACCCCTAATCTTCTAATCCTTGTTTCTGAAAATGCAGAAATTGATTCCAAAATTACAGAATCAGGAATTGATGAAGATTTAAGATACCTTAAAGGGTTTGGTGGGAGACAAGTTCTTTCATCAACCATTGCACCAATTATCTGGTTCCCAATTCTTGGAGAAAAAAAACTCAATCATTTACAAAAAGCTATTCAATTTATTAGCCCTAGTGAAATTTGTCCAATTTTACCTTTCCCTTCAAAAAATCCAAGACGTTCAGATGATATTTTTAATGAACACTTTCAATTTTTTGAAGATTATCAAATTGAATCGCAAAATATAATTTATGTTCCTGAACAAGACCCTTTTCAGGCATATAGAATTATCAAAAAGACTATTGAGAAATATCATGATTCATTATCTATCCTTGAGGTTGCAATGTTGTCATAACCAACTTATCAAGTAAGTTAATGTCATTAGGGTCCTTTTTTAGTTGCTTATGATTTTAAGCATTCAATAACACAAAGCATTAATTCAGAAATTAATGTTGCAATTTTAAATATAGATTCGCAAGGTTATAAAATCGAGGAAGAGAATAATTTTGATTCAATAACCCAGCATAGTGAACTTTTTGTAATTTGGCTCACTGGAAAACCATATAAAAGTTAAAGTGAAAAAAAATAGTATTATCCTTGGATCCGGCCTTGTCTCCTTAGATGTTATTTTCGAGTATGACTTAAATAGTCCTAAATATTTCGCTGGAGGCACATGTGGAAATGTATTAACGATAACTTCATTTTTAGGAAAAAATAGTTACCCAATTGCTCGACTTGGAAAGAATAAGTTAACATCTTTAGTTCTTGCTGATATTAAAAAATGGGGAACTAATACTGATTTCATTTCTATTAGTGAATCAGGAAGTACGCCAGTTATTATTCACAGGGTCATTGAGGACAAGAATGGAAACCCAAAGCACAAATTTGAATTTAAAGATCCCTATTCTGGAAAATGGCTTCCAAACTTCAAACCATATTTAGCGAAAAATATCGAAACGATAAAAACAAAGATTCCTCCAAAAATTGGTTTCTTCTTTTTTGATAGGGCAAATAGAGCATCAATTGAATTAGCGAAAATTTGTCGAGAAAGGGGTTCAATTATTATGTTCGAACCATCATCCTTTAAAGATGAAAAGATTTATCATGAATGCTTGGAGATAGCTCATATTGTTAAATATTCAAATGAAAGAATAAAAAGCAATTTTGAAAATAAGAATATATTATTAGAGATTCAAACTTTGGGTGTTGAAGGTCTGAGATTCAGAATTTCTGGAGGAAAATGGATTTCAAGTCCTAGCTATAATGTTCCAAAAGTAGTTGATGCAGCGGGCGCCGGAGATTGGTGTTCCGCTGGAATTATTAATTATTTCTTTGAAAACCATGTAAATATTATTAAAGGGATTAATGAAAATGAAATTACCAATGCTGTTAAGTATGGCCAAGCTTTAGCAGCTTTAAACTGTATGTTTATAGGCGCAAGAGGATTGATGTATAATATAAATAAAAATGAAGTCCAAAACTTAGTATCAAGCTACTTAAAAATGAAGCCCATTGCTTTTAATCAAAATGATAACAATATGAGTTTGAAAAATGGTTTTTCCATTAAAGAATTTAGTGAAATGGTTTTTCAACTATAATGTCTTTAGAAATCATTCTCTTAAACTTGAGATAAAAAATTAAACTCTACAATTATTTTAAATAACTTTAAAAAGACAAATTATTTTTTATTTATTACCTTAAAAAATTGATCTTTTAGCTCCATTTCTAGTTAGTGCCATCTTCCTTAGTTTAGATTTGAAGGAATATTGACATCCCTTCTTTTGCGGGTATTAAAGCTTAAAAATGATTTCTAAGCATTCCATTAATTTTATCATCCTTCTTTTTCCCTTTATCGGTGCAAGTCAAAAATCTGATAGTCTTTTGTATGGTAATTTCCATCAGTTGACAACTTATCATGACATAAAAAAGCTACTAATTTCAAAACCTTGGGAAGAATCGTCGTCTGTTTACCTTAGGGGAGACACTTCATATTTAGCAGCTTTAGACCCAAGAACTTTCATGAAACCTTCCATGTCCAGAACCTGGCATTTTCTTGAAGAAGACAAAGTTGAAATAGCATTCCAAAACGAAATCTATGCTTTCAAATGGAAATTAAATCCTGACTCAGTTATTGAATTATATTCCCAAAACCAGTTGATTAAAAAATTATTCCTCAGCAGCATCAGCTCGAACCATATTGAAATTATAAAGGTGGATTGCGAAAATTTCAGCTATCAAAAAAGTATTCATGGCATTTACCAGACGTCTAAATGGAAAACAAAAAAACACTATCAGCTAGCGCTTAAATCTTCTAATGAATTCTCATTCATTACCTATTTCAAAAGAAAGCCCATCCAATTAGAAAAAGGATTTTATAAAATAGAGAATAGCAAGATTATCCTGACAACGGAAGCACAGATTATTTATGAAAAAACAAGTAAAAAGAACCTGCCAAATATCCCCATAAATTCCAGTTTTATACATTTTGAAGAACGGGAAGTGGAGATCACAAAAGAATCGGACCAGGTTTCCCTGAGATTTATTGATGAAGATGGGGAGGAGTGGATGTTGGAGAAAATGGGTGGGTGAGTTTGTCGGGGGATCCCAGAATTTTGTGATGCAATGTATATGCAACCGTTTATCTTTATTCCATCCCAAGAGTAGGCGTCATTCCGGCCTTGAGCCGTAATCTCCTATGCGACGAGTAGAATCCTAGTATAGGCTACAAGCTATCTAAATGAAAAACATCGGCTTCTTTTCATTTATCCATTCTAGCATGCCGGGCTAGATTCCGGCTCGGAGGCCGGAATGACGCGTTGTGTTTTGGGGGATTATCTGAGCAGTCAACAAAAGCCAATGGCCAAGGGCTAATACCGGGCTAACAGCCATTGAGCTTGTCGAAGGCACCCGGACGAAGATTCCTTCCCTTCATTTAAACCTTCTGCTCCCTGCAACCTGGCTTCGACAAGCTCAGCCGACGGCGTTGTTTTATGGAGAAAACATTCCATCCCAAGGCGTCATTCCGGCCTTGAGCCGGAATCTCTATCGACGAGTGGAACTTAGTATAGGCTGCAAGCTATTTAAATTAAAAACATCTACTTCTTCATTTATCCATTCTAGGATGCGGGCTAGATTCAGGCTCGGAGGCCGGAATGACGTGTTGTGCTTTGGTGGATATTTGACTTTCAAAAATGCGATATTCGGCCAAATACCGGGTGCCTGAGCTTGTCGAAGGCACCCGGAGCGAAGATTCCTTCCCATCATTGAAAACTTCTGCTCACTGAATCTGGCTTCGACAAGCTCAGCCGAGGGCGTTGTTTTAATAAGAAAAACATTCCACCCCAATAGTAAGCGTCATTCCGGCCCTGAGCCGGAATCTCCTACAGAATGCGACAGTAGGAACTTAGTATAGGCTGCAAGCTATTTAGAGCTAAAAACAGCTACTTCTTTCATTTATCCATTCTAGGATGCCGGTTAGATTCGGCTCGGAGGCCGGAAGACGCGTTTCTCTTTGGTGGAAATTTGACATCCAGAAAAGCGAAAATCGAAGCTTAATACCGGGTGCCTGAGCTTGTCGAAGGCACCCGGACGAAGATTCCTTCCCTTCATTAAAACCTTCTGCTTTGCAATCTGAGCTTCGACAAGCTCAGCCGACGGCGTTGTTTCTATGGAAAAACATTCCATCCCAATAGTAAGCGTCAATTCCGGCCTTGAGCCGGAATCTCCTATGCGACGAGTAGGAACTTAGTATAGGCTGCAAGCTATTTAAATTAAAACATCTGCTTCTTTTAAATTATCCATGGTCTAGGTAACGTAAGGGCCAGATTCCGGCTCGGAGGCCGGAATGACGCGTTGTGTTTTGGGGGCTTTCTAGTCAGGATAAATGAGCAACGGCCAATTGCTAATAGCCAATAGCCATTAGGAGCTTGTCGAAGGCACCCGAGCGAAGATTCCTTCCCTTCATTTAAACCTTCTGCTCCCTGCAACCTGGCTTCGACAAGCTCAGCCGACGGCGTTGTTTTATGGAGAAAGACATTCCATCTCAATAGTAAGCGTCATTCCGGCCTTGAGCCGGAATCTCCTAGGCGACGAGAAGGATCCTAGTATAGGCGACAAGCTATTTTAATGAAAAACAACTAGTTCCTTTCATTTATCCATTCTAGCATGCCGGGCTAGATTCCGGCTCGGAGGCCGGAATGACGCGTTGTGCATTGGGGGATATTTGACATTCAAGAAAAGTGAAAATCGAAGCCTAAATACCGGGTGCCTGAGCTTGTCGAAGGCACCCGTGCGAAGATTACTCAGCATTTAATAATACTCTCTGCTGGAAGGCGGGCGCGGCCCGCCGCTACAAAATACCAAAAGCCAATGGCCAACGGCTAACAGCCAATAGCCATTCAGAGCTTGTATATTAGTTGCGAAGTAGCATTTTCCTTAGTTGGTACTAGGGGCATTCCGTTTTTCTTGGCCTGCCCAATCCTGCCCTCATTCAATGAGGGCCTACATTGATTTGTTCTTTTAAAAATATGGTCTAGGTAACGTAACCAGATTCCGGCTCGGAGGCCGGAATGACGCGTTGTGCTTTGGTGGCTTTCTAGTCGCGGCAAAAGCCAATGGCCAAGGGCTAAGGGCCAATAGCCAAACAATACACTCTGCTGGAAGGGCGGGCGCGGCCCGCCGCTACAAAATGCCAACGGCCAACGGCTAACAGCCAATAGCCAAATTTTCCTATCTTGGCGGCGCCTTCGGTTTCCGATCTTTCGGAATTAAAAGGGAATCCTGTGTGAATCAGGAACTGTACCCGCAGCTGTAATCCTCAGCATGTTTTTATGGCAAAGCCACTGTTATTCAGTCAGCTGACTGAGATGGGAAGGCGCCGTAAAAGAGGAAAGTCAGAAGACCTGCCATGGCGCAATTTCATTTGCCTTCGGGAATAAAGGCCATTTGAAGCCATGGAGGAATACATCCATTTCCTTCCCCTGCGCTTCCCTACCCTTTTCCTTCCCGGTGGATTTTTTAACCACCAAACTTTTTTAAAACATGACTTTTTTAGAAAAATTGAAAGGATGGAGCCTACTTTTGGCCGTTCTTACCCTTTTCATCACTAGCTGTGATCCGGATGAACCGACTTTGGTTCCTACCGATGACTTTTCCAACGGAGTAATCATCCTCAACGAAGGAACTTTCTCGGAGCCTTCCAGCCTGTCTTTCTTTTTCAAAGACAGCCTACTGGTTAGAAATCAGGTTTTTTCTACCAACAATTCAGGTGAACTACTGGGTACCCTGGCACAATCCGTCTACGAATGGAATGACAACCTCTACATCATGGTATCCAATTCCAATAAAATCGAAGTGCTGGATGTAGAAACCATGGAAAAGAAAGCTACCATCACTGGTATTGATCTTCCTCGGTATTTTAAGCCTATTTCCAATGACGAAGCAGCCGTTTCCTATTGGTCTGACAATGGTCTGGACGGAGGTGTTGCATTCATCAATCTGAATGACTTTTCGGTTACCTCTACCATTACCACAGGAAACGGTCCAGAAAATATGCTGATTAAAGACAACAACTTGTACGTAGCCAATTCCGGTGGATTTGGAATGGATTCAACCATTTCAGTGATTGCCCTGGCTGACAAAACCATCAGCAAAACGATTACGGTTTCTGAAGGACCTGCTTTCATTCGTGAAGTAGGTGGAGACTTGTACGTACTTTCAAAAGGCGTGTACGATCCTGCCATCATGGCTTTAACCGATGGCGGATTCGGAAGAATCTCAAATGATGTCCTGGAAGCAGACCAAACCCTGAACAACAATCCAGATAAATTCATCCTTGGAAAAACGAACGGAGCCAGCACCGACTTTTTCTTCCTCCGCTCCGACGGAGTCTATTCAGGTACCATCTCAAGCAGCCTCGGCGGACTACCAGTCTATTCCCAAATCATAGCCGGTTCTTTCTATGGCCTTGGTTATGATGCCGAAGAAGATTTACTGTACGTAGGAGACGCCGGAGATTTTGCTTCCCCAGGAAAAATCATCCGCTACCAAACCGATGGAACGATGGTAGATGAGTATACGGTGGGTGTTGCACCGGGATCGTTTTTGGCTATTGGCCGTTAGCTGTTGGCCGTTGGCCATTGGCATTTGACAATGATTAATTGATTTTCAAGGTTTTACCAAAATTATTTAGTGGATTCTTGAATATTTAAATTGAAATCAGGGAACCACAAATGGGTACATTTCACCTGGTAGAGCCGCCAAGCATGGCGGCTCTACCACCATGTATAATTCCTTCCAAAGAAAATAAGGCGAAGCCCCAAAAAGCCAATGGCCAAAAGCCAACAGCCAAAAGCCAACTCACGTTTGCTTCTTCGGCAACAACAGCCACAACCTGCCATAATGATGGTGTTTATTGGCGAGCTCTCTTCCGCGGGCGCCGATGCCACAGTAATAATCGATGTGGCCTGGGCCGTTGATTTGACCGCCGACATCCTGGGCGATGAGGAACTTGAGTTCGTGTCGAATAACCCTGCCTTTGCTGTTGATGACAGGTACAGATGCCAAAAGGATTGAGCCTAAAGGAATGTACCTTTCATCGACTGCAATAGAAATTCCGGCAGTCAAAGGGACCGTTCCGGCACCCAGGGGTTTGTCGCCTTTGTCATGGAAAAAAGTATAGGAAGGATTGTGGAACAAAACCGTGTCCCGGTATTGAGGATTTTCTTTTAAAAAAGACTTGATACCGTCCATGGAAATGCTGGCTCCTTTATCCAGGAATCCACTTTTCATCAAAAAACGGCCTATGCTTCTGTAAGGCTTTCTATTGGTACCATCGAATCCAAGATAGTGCTTAGAACCATCCGGATACTCTACATAACCGGAACCTTGCACCTGCATAAAGTAAATATCTTCAGGTCTTTCCGTGTAAGCCAATTCCAAATTTCGGTCTGCCAATGCTTTTTCTCTATCTATTTGCATTCGACTAGGAAGTGGACCTACCCAATCGTCAGGATATCGGTAAATAGGATATTTGAATTTTTCGTCTGCCTCTCGTTTGGCTTCCAACACCGGGGTATAATAACCGGTGAAGTACACATTTCCTCTTCCATCTCTTCCCTTGATCTGATGGGCATCCAAATATTGAGAAAGGTCTGCAGGATAAGTGTATTCATTTTCCAAAAGCAACTTGGAAACATATTCCAGATCATCCTGACTAAAGGCAAGGTTTCCTGCCTTTAGTTCATTCCTTCTCCTTTTGCTTTTCAGCAAACGAAGATTGTTTTGAATAGCAGTTACAATGCTATTGTCAATAACAGGCAGTGGAAAAGTATCGAGGGTCTGAGTAAGATAGACTTGCTTGAATTGAACCGGAGGAAAGATTTTTCCCGTCTTGTTGTAAGGACTGGAAAGGTCGCTTGACACTGCGTCTGGCTTCAATTTGGGAGCGACTGCTATGTCTGCCGGTTGCTGTGAAAAACAGCCGGAAATGAATAGGGTCGCCAACAAAAAGTACTGCAGAAGCAGACGGTGCATAGACTTTAGGTTCTCTGGATCAAAGATGATAAAAATATTTGAATTATAAAATATAACTTACTGATTATCAAACACCTTTAAACCTAGCCTGTTCAAAAAACAAAAAAAAACGGCCGGACTCGTTCAGAATCCGACCGTAATATATTTTCAAAAAACACTTACTAGTTATTTACAGACTGTTTTTTGCTTGTTGCTTTTTTGCCATTGCTCTCTGCTGGCCCGTCAACATCGCCATGAACGGTTTTCATGATTCTGTTGATAACAACGTATGGGTCCATGTGAGAAGCAGGACGACGGTCTTCCAAATATCCTTTCCAGGTTTCAGCAGTTGATACAGGAATACGGATAGAAGCTCCGCGGTCACTGATACCATAGCTGAATTTCTTGATGCTCTGAGTCTCATGCAAACCAGTCAAACGCTGGTCGTTGTCAGAACCATACACAGCTACGTGCTCAGCATGGGTCAATTTGAATCTTTCAAGGATATCCTCGAAGTATTTTTTACCTCCCACTTCTCTCATTTCTTTATTAGAGAAGTTGGTATGACAACCTGAACCATTCCAGTCACCTTTGATAGGCTTAGGATGGAATTCAACTTTCACACCATGCTTTTCAGCTACTCTATACAATAAATATCTAGCCAACCAAAGGTCATCTCCACCTTTTTTACCTTTACCCAATACCTGGAATTCCCACTGGCCAAGCAATACCTCAGCATTGATACCCGTGATATCCAAACCACAATCCAAACACAAATCAAAATGCTCTTCAACGATATCACGACCTGCTACGTTGTCAGATCCAACTGCACAGTAGTAAGGACCCTGTGGTCTTGGATAACCTTGTTTTGGGAAACCCAATGGAATGTTGTCTTTGGTCAAAACATATTCCTGCTCAAATCCAAACCAAAAATCCTCATCATCTTCAAATGGTGCACGAGTATTTGTTGCATGTGGAGTTCCATCTGGATTCAAAACTTCGCACATTACCAAAAATGCATTCTTTCTGGCAGAATCAGGATAAACTGTAACTGGTTTTAAAAGGCAGTCTGATTTGCTACCTTCTGCTTGTTGCGTAGAAGAACCGTCAAAAGACCAAATAGGTAATGTTCTGGTGTCTCCATGAAAGAAATCAAGATCCAAAACTTTGGTTTTGCTGCGCAAAGACGGTTCTGGTTTGTAACCATCCAACCAAATGTACTCAAATTTAAACTTAGCCATGTTGAAGAAAAATTAGTTAGGTTAATTGAAAATTAAGAAGAAATATGGTTTAGAATTTTTACTAAAAAGCGAAAGCGGCCAGTTGACTCTGGGTCACTGGCCGCTTCCGTATATTTTTAAAAAGTAAAATTTAATTTCTTGTCCTTCACTACTTTAATTTGTTTGTGCAAAGGTATGGCAAAAACTTATTCCACCAAATACCCCTTCCACACAAGCCCACTTTATTTAATATGAAGCGATTATTAAAATTCGGTAAACTCAAAATAAAATTTCAGATTTCAAGCCTCCATCCATATTCTTTTCATTAAAATTCGCTTTTCATTCTCTTTTATTAGGTTCAGATTTAAAATTATTTTTTCAAAAAAAATATCCACAAAATGTGGAAAAAGTCTGAAAACTCCTGATTTAGCGTAGATTTTACACTTTCTAGTAAGGTTGAGGGATTGAAGGAGAGAAGGATTGATTTAATAGTTGAAGGGTCGAGGTTAGAATGGTTGTATGTGTAAACTTTACCCGCGAACCGCAAACCGCATTGCGCAAACCGCATTGCGCTTCCCACATTTTCCTTATTTTGGCCTCGTAAAGATTTTATATGCTAAAACAGGTACTTCCGTTATTGCTTTTTTTCCTTCCTCTTTTTGTGTCTGCACAGATAGACACGGTGGGTAGCATTGAAGAGGATCTGTCAGAGCAATTGGAAGATTTTTATATCAATACAGATGAAACCTCCGATTTCGATTATGTCGGACTCTTCGATTATCTGGAAACGTACAAAGACAAACCGCTTTCTTTGAATGATGCCACTGCGTCCGAGCTGGAATCATTTGGTCTGCTCTCCCCTATTCAGATTTCAAACCTTTTGAATTATCGGCAGACGGTTGGTGATTTATTGGAAATTTATGAATTGCAGGCCATCCCGGGATTTGATATCAAAACCATCAGAACGATTCTTCCTTATGTGGCCATTAGGGCAAATGAAGGAAAAAAATTCAGCCAAAAGCTTAAATCCTGGAGGACTCCCAGGATGGAATATCTGTTTCGTGCTTCCACTATTTTAGAAGATTCTCGCGGATTTTTGGAAGATAATTATGAAGGCGATCCTTATCAATTATTGTTTCGGTTCAGGGCTCAGGTTGCTGATGCAGTCCGTGTTGGTTTGACTGCAGAAAAAGATCGAGGCGAAGCATTTTTTACCGGTTCCAACCCTCAAGGATTTGATTTTTATTCGGGTCACATTGCCTTGCACAAACCTGCCAATTTCATCGAAGATGTCATCCTGGGCGATTACAATTTTGCGATGGGACAAGGCCTTATCTTCTTTGGAGGATTTGCCCCAGGCAAAGGAGCCGATGTGACAGGTGCTAAAAGGAGAGGCAGAACCCTTCGACCCTATACCTCTGCAAATGAAGTAGACTTCCTCCGTGGTGGGGCCATTGAATTGTCTTTGCCTGACAATTGGACCATTGCAGCGTTCGGAAGTTCAAGAAGGATCGATGGAAACCTTATCGAACAGGACACTTTTGATCCAGTGGAGGATGAAGAATTGTTTTCCTCCTTGTTACTTTCCGGATTTCACCGCACCAGTTCTGAACTGGAGGATGAAAAAACCATTCGTCAAACCACCTTCGGTACAACTATTAAAAAGGCCTTTTCAAGGTTGGAGATTGGAGGAAACTTTGTCTATGACAAATTTGACAATTCCTTTAGTCCGAGGTCTGAGCCTTATAATCTATATCGTTTTTCAGGTTCCCAGCTTTGGAACAGTTCCATTGATTACTCTTTCCATATTAATAATTTTCATTTTTATGGAGAAAGTGCAGTAGACCAAAATGGAAGCTTAGCCAACTTGCATGGCTTGATGACCGGTCTTGGAAAATACACCTATCTCTCCCTTTTGTATCGTGACTTCTCCAAAGAATTTCAAACCTTACGAGGAAGACCATTTTCTGAAACAAGGGTCACCAAAAATGAAAGAGGATTTTATTCCGGTCTGACTTTCCGACCCACCAATCGTATTCATTTTTCAGGTTACCTTGACTTTTGGAGTCATCCTTGGCTGCGGTTCAATGTGGATGCTCCTTCGAGAGGAAGAGAATGGCTGGCCAAATTGAGTTATAAAATCAGAAAAGGTCCGGAAGTGTATGTGCAGGTCAGGGAGGAAATCAAGGAGAAAAATGCTCCGGAAAACGCTACTGCTTTTGACTTTTTGGTACCGGTGACTCGAAGATATTACAGACTTCATTTGGATTATCCGATTAGCAAAACCCTAAGATGGCGTTCCAGAGCAGAATGGTCGTTTTATGATGATACTACTGTAGACGGACCTGAAAAGGGATTCCTGATTTATCAGGACCTGATCATCAAACCTATGAATTCTCCCTGGTCAGTGACAACTCGATTGGCCTATTTTGCTACAGATGGTTACAATGCACGAATTTATGCTTACGAAAATGATGTTGCCTATGCATTTTCTATTCCATCTTACTTTGGCACAGGAACGCGGTTTTATGCCAACTTTAGGTATAAATTTAGAGGAGGACTGACCTTGGAAGCGCGTTATGCCCAGACCTTCAGAACAGAACAAGGAATAGGTTCAGGTAATGATTTTATAGATGGTAATACCAGGACAGACCTGAGGTTACAGGCTCGGTGGAACTTTAACTAGCCTTCTTTTTAAAGGTACGGGGCTTTTCTCCACTTGCATCTCTATTCAATGGGAACTCCACATCTTCAATTTTCACCTTGCCAATGCTAATGACTTCCCCTACTCCCTTTTTGGATTCCTGCACTTCAATACCTTGCCATTTGTCTCCACAATCATTGTGCAACTGCGCATTTTCTAAAATCAACTTTGCTCCCGGCTCTACTATAATCCTCCCGTCTTTGGGAATTGAAATCCTACATCCAATTCTCAACTGTGCCCCTTCGGTTATCACCAGGTCTCCTTCCAAATCCTTTTGGGTCATCCACTCAATGGAATCTTTTATAAAAATGGTTTTATTAGGATCTCTAAAACACCATAATGGTTCCAAAAACTTCCTGCCAGTAGCCCTGGGTGTCGACATCCTCCAATGCATTTTGCCAATCTGGCAAGGCGTAAGCGAAAGTTGCTGTGAACGGTAATCCATGATGTTGTTAGAAAGTGTATCAAGCGGATGAAGCGGTGTATCATCGCATCCGTCATTGTAAGCCCAGGCATGCACCAGACTATAAATATGGGCTACTTCATGATTGAAGGTTCCCCGCATTTGGATGGCGTCCAGCTCTTCCGTTGTATTGAAATTCCAGGCTACTTTTACAAAATCGCCCATGGCAATTCCCATTAAGAAAGCTCCATAAGTTGGAGATTTCACACTATCCGGATGATGCGGTATTAGAAAAACATTCAAAACGGTGTCTTTCATTACTCCATATCTTTCAAAAGCAGTTTTGTGGGTGAGTGTGGAGTTCTTGCCTTTCTTCACCATATAATAACACTCATCGTCATAATGAAAATAAATCCCATCATCGTCCGGATCATTATCTCTTGGCGTCAAAACATATTGTATACGAACCGGTAATACCGGTATGTCATTGTTTCTGGGCAAATAAGCTTTTTTATTATTATTGAACATGTAATTCGCTCCTTGCAAAATGGTATTTGCAAAATCAATAGCCTTTTGCCCGGTATAATTCTGGCTGGAATCAGAGGAATTCATAAAATGGAAATTCACCCTGATATATTTCACAGGTGTGAATTCAAGATGGTTGGTGTCAGGCGCATAATTCAAATAATCATGACAGGCAGATCTCCTGTTTCCTACACCGTCGGCAAGGTCCATCGTTTTAACCTGATCTTCAAGAAGATAGGTCCCTGTCACCGTTGTTTTACAAGAAAAAATGAACTGAATACTAAAAAGCAGGGCTAAGAAAAATAATGGCTTAAGTTTCATTTTAAAAATTTTGGACAACCAAAAGCACAGGTGGCTGTTTGAGGAAACTGAATCCACGAAGGAATTATTTTAAGGTATCTTTCATATACACCGTTGCAATAATACCAAAATTCTATCTTTGCAGCCCAATTCAAAAATTATGTCTCAACCGGTCAAACCATATTACAGCGAAGGAAGCAAAAAGGAGCAGGTTGGAAAGATGTTTGACAACATCGCACCCAGCTACGACCTCCTCAACCGGGTTCTTTCTCTGGGAATCGATATCTACTGGCGTAAAAAAGCCATTGCCTTACTCAAAGAAAGGAAACCTAAGGTCATTTTAGACGTTGCAACAGGTACGGGCGACGTGGCCATCGAGATGGTCAAACAACTGCAACCTGAAAGAATTGTCGGATTGGATCTTGCTAATGAGATGCTGGAAGTGGGCAGAAAAAAGATCAAATCCCGAAATATGGACCAGGTCATTGAAATGGTACAGGGTGATTCTGAAAAATTACCATTTCAAGACAATACGTTCGAGGCTGTTACCGTTGCATTTGGCGTTCGAAATTTTGAAAATTTGGAACAAGGTTTGTCGGAAATGTTCCGTGTTTTAAAAAAGGACGGACAAGTAGTCATTTTGGAGTTTTCAAAACCAAAAATGCCTCCCTTCAAACAGCTTTATAATTTTTATTTTAAAAATATACTTCCACTTGTTGGAAGGATAACTTCAAAAGACCCCAAAGCCTATTCTTACCTCTATGAAAGTGTTCAGGCATTTCCTGATGGCGAGAGGTTCGAAAAAATTTTGGAAAAAATTGGATTTAAATGCACTCACACTACAGCTTTGACGCTTGGAATTTGCAGCATTTACTACGCAGAAAAGTAGTCCTGGCCCTTGCGGCTCTGTTTTTTGTATTCCTTGGTTCGTCAAATGCACAAACTTCCAGAGGGAATTACAACTTCCTTGGTTTTGAACAAAAACCTTACTTCTTTGGAATCACTCTGGGGTACAATACTTCCGATTACAGGGTTTATTATTCAAAAAACTTCATCCTCAACGATAGTTTTTTGACAGCCAATTCAGTTACCGGTCCGGGTTTCAATCTCGGAATCGTTTCCAATCTGAAAATTGGCGATTATTTTGACTTTAGATTTTTGCCTACGCTGTCTTTTGCAGAACGAAACCTTCAATACAAATCGGTTAGTGGTGGAGAACTATTTCAAAGAAAAGTGGAGTCAGTTTTTGTAGAATTTCCTTTTCACGTCAGGTATAAATCTGCACCTTATAATGACAAACGTTTGTTTGTCATCGCCGGAGTTAAATATGCCTTTGATGTTGCCAGTGACTCCAAATCCAGGCAGGCAGATGAATTGGTAAAAATTTCTCCTACTGATTTTAGTATTGAATATGGTGCAGGTGTCCAGTTTTTCCTTCCATATTTTATTTTCTCCCCTGAATTTAAAATTACACAAGGACTTGGAAACGTCTTGCTTTATGACGACAGCCTGGAACAATCGAATGTTTTAGAGAAAATCCTTTCAAGGACCTTTACCATTTCCTTCCATTTTGAAGGCTAATAGGTTACATTTGAGCAGCTAAACCCGCTGCTGTGCAAAATCAGATTTTACTTTCCATAAATGGTTTATCCGTTTCTTTTCCGGCATCAGGTGGAAAAAGAAACAACGTTTTGCATCAGCTAAACTTAATCATTCATACAGCTGAATTCCTGGCGCTGGTTGGTGAGTCAGGTTCAGGAAAGTCAGTTACTGCCCTTTCTATTTTAGATTTACTTCCTGCTTCCGCAAGCATAGATGAAGGACGCATGGAATTGAATTCCAATGAGATTTTTTCTCTTTCAAAAGATACCAGACATCAGTTCCGAGGTAGAAAAATCAGCATGATTTTTCAAGAACCCATGACCTCTTTGAATCCGGTTTTCACTTGTGGCCAGCAGGTAATGGAAGCCATCCACCAAGACATTTCAACAGAAGAAAAAAGGAAATCCTCCTTGAATTGGTTTGAAAAAGTTCAATTAGAAAATCCGGAGAGGATATTCAATGCTTATCCACATCAGCTCTCAGGTGGCCAAAGGCAAAGGGTCATGATTGCCATGGCAATGATTGGCCAGCCCAAACTTCTGATAGCCGACGAACCTACTACTGCCCTGGATACTATTACTCAGTTTGAAATCATTAAACTGATAAAATCACTTCAAAAAGAAACCGGAGTGGCGGTTTTTTTCATTACGCACGATTTGGAAATCGTAAAAAAAGCTGCGGATACCATTATCGTACTTCAAAATGGAAAACTGGTAGAACAAGGAACAGCATCTGATATTTTTATCCACCCGAAGTCTGAATACACTCAAGAACTGATAGCAGCAGCTGAGCTACCAGCTAAAAAAGAAGCAGACCAAAGTCTAAATCAAAAACCGGTTTTGGTTTTTGAAAATTTGAAAGCCGCCTATGCTTCAAGGAAATGGTTTTCTTTTAAAAATGAAAAAACTGAAATTTTAAAGGAGCTAAATTTCAAGGTCTACAAAGGAGAAACCCTTGGAATTGTCGGCGCTTCCGGAAGTGGCAAAACAACTTTAGGGAAAGCACTTTTAAAATTGATCCATGAGGTCGAAGGAAATATCATGTATCAGAATCAAAATCTGAATCAATTAAACGAAAAGGAATTCAGGTCATTCCGAAAAAACATACAAGTCGTTTTCCAGGATCCCTACAGTTCTTTAAATCCCAAAATGACCATCCGCCAAATTTTAACAGAACCACTTCTGGTACATGGATTTTTTAAAAATTCAAATGAAGCGGAAACCAGGGCAATTGAGTTACTTAAGATGGTAGGTTTGGAAGAAGAGCACCTTTTTCGATACCCTTCTGAATTTTCCGGTGGACAAAGGCAACGAATTTGTATCGCCAGAGCTATTGCCCTGGAACCTGAAATCCTGATACTGGACGAAGCGGTTTCTTCACTCGATGTAACCATCCAAAAGGTGGTTTTAGATCTTTTAATGGATTTAAAGGAAAAACTTCAGCTTACTTACCTCTTTATCAGCCACGACTTCCAGGTGGTACAATACATCTCTGACAGAATTTTGGTTTTAAATGAAGGGAAAATAGAAGAAATAAACAGCACCAAAAAAGTGATGAAGGAAAGCGTTTCCCCTTACACACAAAAATTGTTGAACGCTGTCCCTTCCAACTGGGCTAAACTCTAAAAACTCAACTCAACAAACCACGTAAATCGTAAATCGTAATCCGTAAATACGTTCACGTTTTTCCTAGCAATACTTTAAACCAAAAAACCGGATTCACCAACTGTTTCCTAAGTTCGAAATCCAAATACATTTTGGATAAAATATTCATCAGGTTCTTACTCTGGTTCAATCGCTTCGCAAACATATTCAGCAACCAGGGATAAGCCAGCAACCTTTGTAGTTGATAACTCAACCGCATTTCAGCCCCCAGCACCCTTGCAATTCTTACATCGTAAGCTTTCATCGTTTTTGCTGAAAAGTCTGCATTTTTAAAACAAACTTCAGCTTGCTCAGCAGCAATCCAACCCGAATAAATAGCATTCCCAATACCTTCTCCAGTAAGGGGATCAATCAGGTGACCGGCGTCTCCAATCAGCATAAAGTTATCGCCTGAAATCGGATACTTTTTAGAACCAAGCGGAAGTGGATAGCCTACAATTTTTGATTCCAATTTCGAATCCTTAAATCGCTCACTAATAATCGGATGATTTTGAATGATGTCTTCCAGGCTGGCTTTTAGATTCAATTTCTTTTTAGAAATAAAATCCGTCCTTAATCCCAAACCAACATTGGCACCGCCATCCGGCAAGGGGAAAGCCCAAAAATATCCGGGAATGTATTCTTTGATAAAATGCAATTCAATAAACCCGTCTTCATGAAATCCTGTCACATTGGAATAATAAGCCCTAACGGCTCCGGCATAGTGTGCCGGCTCTTTGGGAATTCCGGCATACTTTCTTGAAAAAGCAGATTGAGCACCATTGGCCATTATCAATAACTTGCAGAAAATAGGGTCTCCATCTTTCACCTGAACTATAAACCCATCTTCCGTCTTTTCGATTTCTCCAACTTCCACACCCAATCTCAAATCCACCAGCTCACATCGCTTCACCTCTTCAATCAAAAAATTATCAAAATCAACACGTTTTGATACATATCCGGGTGCCGGTTCTTCGCCTTTTTTATAAGAAAATTTAAAAGGAACATCTAAAGAAACTGTATTGGGAGCAACCAATCGAATGCCCCAAATATCCTGAGGATTCCAATTTGCCTTGAATCTTTTGATGATTTCAGGATCCACCCGATTCAAGACAGTCAAAACCTTTCCGCTGATAGCATCTCCACAAATCTTGTCGCGAGGAAAGTCCGACTTATCCACCAAAATACAGGACATTCCCTGCTTGTTGAGTTTCAGAGCGGTACTGCATCCTCCGGGGCCTGCCCCTACAATCAAAGTATCGGTTCTTTCCATCCAGATTTTGGTTTGAGTCGCTAAAGTAATATTAATGCAAGAATGAAAGCGGGTAAGCTGCGACCTTTTGCGACAAAAAGAGATTTCTTAATACTGCTGAAAAAGAAAGCTTTGGCTTTGTGACTATCAGATGGTATTTTTGTTTGCAACCAAACCTACTACCATGAAAAATTTTGCCTTCCTTATCTGCTGTCTCTTTTCTTTTTCCTTTTTAAATAGCCAAACCAATATCAAGGTTACCAACACCGATGCTGCGGCAGTTTTAGCCGGTAATTTTATGCCTTCCGATTATTTAAACGGAGGAGAAGAAAGTAATCCAAAGACCATAATTGCTGCCATTCAAAACGGTGTTCATCCGGATTCGCTTAAAAAAAACATCATCCATTTAGCAGGATTTAGAAATCGAAACACGGGTTCTGATACGGTGTCCACTACAGAAGGAATGGGCGCTGCCAGAAGATGGGTTTACCGTGAATTTCAAAGATATAGTGCAGAAAACGGATTAAGACTGATTCCATCCTACCTGCAATTTGACCGCGACGTATGTGGGATGGGACACCATCGAAACATCATGGCAGTTTTGCCGGGTACGGATGCTGAAAACCATGGAGTAGTACTTATCGAAGGACATATGGACAGCCGTTGTGAAGACAATTGTGATGTCAATTGTGTTGCAGAAGGAGTTGAAGACAATGCTACGGGAACGGCTTTGGTGATGGAATTGGCAAGAGTGATGAGCAAATTTGCCTACAAACACACCATCGTTTTCATGGTTACAACCGGAGAAGAACAAGGCTTAATTGGTGCAACGGCATTTGCTGATTATTGCTTTGACAACAACGTACCGATAAAAGCAGTCTTGAACAATGATGTAATTGGTGGAATCATTTGTGGCAAAACATCCTCACCTCCATCTTGTCCGGGTGAAAATGAAATAGACAGCACACAGGTAAGGTTGTTTTCAAGCGGATCACTTTTTTCAAAACACAAACAATTGGCCCGTTATATAAAATTGGAATACCAGGAAGAACTATTGAACCAGGTTGAGGTGCCTATGATGCTGACCATCATGTCTTCTGAAGACCGTGCAGGCAGAGGTGGAGATCATATTCCATTTAGAATTAAAAACTTTGCAGCCATGCGCTTCACTTCTGCAAATGAACATGGAGATGGAGCTCCCGACCCGGATTATACCGACCGACAACATACAATGGATGACATCTTAGGTGCAGATACCGATAACGATGGCGAAGTAGACAGCTTTTTTGTTGATTTCAACTATCTGGCTCGAAATGCAGTCATCAATGGAAATGCAGCAGCTTGCATAGCTCAAGGAAATCCCGTACCGGAATTTGAAACCAGTTTTGGAAATGGAAACGTAATAATAGATGTAGCCGATGGATTAAACTATGACAGCTATCGAGTTGCTGTAAGGAGTCGTGAAAATGATTTTGACACCATTTATACTTTTCAGGGAAATGACAATTTCCTTTTCCCGATTCCGGCATCCGGTACCACCTTTCTTTTTGTAAGTGTAGCCGGAGTAGATGCAAATGGAATAGAAAGCTGCTTTACTGCAGAGGTGCGCCCTACCCTTTCCGGCACTAAGGAACCAGAGGAAAACACCTACGATTCGCTGGAGTTGCTACAAAATATTCCCAATCCCTTTGATGAAGCTACTTACATTACCTACAATGTGAAAGAATCCTTCAAAGGAAGAAAAGGCTGGCTGGTCATCAGAGATTTGAATGGAAAAGAAATCAAAAGGGAACGTGCAGATTTGAATCCCGGATTCCATGAAATTTTATACACCCATGGTTATAATGCAACCGGCACCTTTATTTACAGTATAGAAATAGATGGGCAGATTGTAGCTTCGAGGAGTATGATTTTTAATAATTAACAAGTATCACCTGAAAATGAAAAATCTACTTTTAGTATTTGGATTTATTCTCTTATGCTTAAATGTTTTCGGACAAACCGAAATCGAAAAAATCAATACTCAAAATCAGCTTTTCTCCCAATACTTAGTTGAGGGAGAAACTGAAAAACTATTGGATATCTATCATGATGAAGCCAAGATTTTTCCGGACCAAAAAGAAATTCTAACAGGAAGGGACTCTTTGATGGCTTATTGGGCGCCGAATCCTGATTCAAAATGGAGATTGGTTAGCCACAAACTCGAATCAGAAGAAATTACACTTCCGAATGAAGACACTGCCATCGATTATGGTTATTACTATGGAACTTCTGCCAAAAGAATGGCACCTGCAGAAACTTCAGATTGGAAAGGGAAATATGTAGTCATCTGGAAAAAGGACAAAGAGGGTGTTTGGAAGATTTATTTGGATATTTGGAACAAAGTAAACGAGTAGACTTTGGCAATCAAAAAAGCAGTTCACCTACTGCGGAATTACAGGAAGTGGCACAAATTTATCGGCCTGTCTTTGGTGTTTTTCATCCTGGTCAGCAGCCTGACCGGCATCCTTTTATCCTGGAAAAAAGAATTTGACATCCTTCAACCTCCTACGCAAAAAGGTGCTGCAAAATCCTTAAATGATTGGCTCACGGTTGAAGAAATCGCAAGTCTTTCCTTAAAAGGTTTCCAATCAAAATATCCGGAAACCAATCCGGTTATTGACCGAATCGATGTCAGACCTTCCAAAGGCATCGCAAAAGTTCTCCTTGAAAATGGATATTGGGAAATTCAGATCGACGGACAATCCGGAGAGATTTACTCTATTTCCAGAAGACATAGCGACTGGATTGAACAGTTGCACGACGGAAGCATCATCGCAGAATGGTTCAAATGGCTGAGCATGAATTACCTGGGATTAGGTTTAATCGTCATGATCATCACAGGGACCTGGCTCTGGTGGGGGCCCAAAAGGATTCGAAATTTGAAACTAAAATCCTGACTTACGTAAAATATTAGGTTGTTAAAGTTTCTGGCATTGGAGTAATTTAAGTCCGGTGGCATATTTTTTGGATTTTACACCTAAACTTTACCGGTGATGACTGCTTTTTACCAAACTAGGAATCTGGTGTTCCTTTTCACAGTGCTATGTTTAACTAATTCTTCCTGTTTAAAAGACACCTTTACAGATATTGACGGGACCCAGGCGGGACCTGAAATTGCTTTACCCATCGGTAAGGTAACTTTCAAAATTGAAGACCTGCTGGAAAACGACACGCTGTTTGAAGTCAATCCGGATGGATTGCTTCAACTATCCTATAAAAAAGATAGTGCAACAAGCTTAAAGCTAAGCACCTTCATTGATGAACTTGCCTCCGATTGGCAACTGGAATTTGATGAATCTCAGGCCATCGGCAACATCAGCATTGATGACCAAACCGTTGAAGGAAGCATCAAACTTTCGCAGTTTGTCAGCCAGATGAATGGCTCCATCAAACAATTCTTTCTCAACAATGATGGAAACAGTATTGCCGTTCCGGCTTTCAATCAAATGGTAAATCTCAGTTCCAATCTACCTGATTTTTCAGAATTCACTTCGATTAACATTGCAGATGGTAAACTTACCCTGGATGTCACCAATGAATATCCTTTCCAATTGAAAAATTTGTTGATGATCATCCGAAACCGGACTGATAATTCTGAAGTAACACGATTTACTGTTGCCCAAATAAATCCTGGTCAAACTATCAGCCAAACCAATGATTTGGCAGGAAAAACTGTTAGCAATAGAATCGCGACCGTTGTCGAGGTTTTTTCCTCCAATGGAACAGGAGGAGCAGTGAATATTGATCTGCAAAGTGAATTAAAACTGGATCTAACTTTAGAGGACCTTTCAATATCCGGAGGAAGAATCAGACCTCCTGCCTATGAATTTGATCCAATTGCTCAGTTTGTCGATTTATCGATTAACAACCAGGACAAGATTTATGGTGCAAGCATCAAAAGCGGAAAAGTAAATTATGAATTTCAATCTGCTTTTAATCTGCCACTTGAAATAGACCTTGAGTTTCCGGGTATTTTAATCAATGGAACTTCGTTTAAAGAAACCATATCATTCAATGGTTCAACTACAGGTACCATCGACTTCGCCGGTGCAGAAATAGACCTTACACTCGACCCTATCATTCCTTACAATCGTCTGGAAGTAAAATCAAGTGTAAGAAGTACCGGTACCAATCAGCTGACCAATTTCAATGGATCCGACAGCATTGGATTGCACATCGAATTGGTCGATTTGGACTTCAATAGTTTGAGAGGAAATCTGGGTGCAACTGATTATGACCTGGAAGAAAATTCATTCGATTTCGGATTGGATTTATCTTTCCTGGATGAAGAATCAAAAGCCATCTTTTTTAAAAATCCTGAAATCGATATTTTTATAAAAACTCCTTTGGTGTTCCTTTGGAAGCAAGTTTGGATGTAAAAACTTATGGGGTTTTCAATGATTCTTCGTCCTTGAATCCACCTTTATTTGTTTTAGACTATCCAAACATCAATCAATTGGGTCAAACCATTTCCGGAAATTTCAATATCAATAAAAACAATTCCAACCTGGTTGATTTCCTTTCGGTTTATCCAAATTTCATCAATTACAAAGGAAATGTAAAAGTAAAACCTAATAGCCCACAGGAAATTCATTTTGTAACGCCCGAAAGTGAACTAACCGTAGGATTCGAAATGTCCTTACCAATGGAGTTAAAGGCCAGTTCTTTGATATTTTCTGATACACTTACTACTGAAGCAATTGGCGATGACCCGGAAATAGTGGAAAGTGCAACCTTGGTTATTGACTTCCTAAATGATTTACCTTTTGATAGTGAATTTACGCTTACGGGAAAAGGTGATTCAAATCCAGGAGGTAAAGTCATATTGTCTGGTTTAACTGTTCCGGCAGCAGATACTGACAATACAGGAAAAGTAACCGGAACGAAAGCCACCAGAAGAGAAATTGCACTTAGCCGGGACCAAATCAACGATTTATTCACCTCGAATCAATTGGAGATCAAGGTTGAAGTGTCTTCTGCAGAAGCAGGAAATAAATTTGTTTCAATTTATACCGAAGATGGAATTCAAATTGGATTGGCCATCAGAAGTCAATTAAACATTAAATAATCCCAAACATGAAAAAGATATTTACACTTTTATTTTTTGCCTTAGGAGGGATTATTTCAATCGGATATACTCAGAATTCTTTCCTCTTTTATGGAGCAAGAGAAAATATTTTCTCCTGTCAGGCTGACCCAACCTATCAGCCCGACATCCGGTTAATGTTTGGAATGCCGGTAATCAGTGGTTTGCAATTAGGGGTATCTTCATCCATTAAACCAACCGATTTAATTGTTGACAACGGAACCGGGAAGGTAATTGACATCAACAATTTCCTTGGAAGCATAGGCAACTTCAATCAAATCGGTCTTGATAACAGAATCAACCTTTTATTTGTCGGTTTCCAACCTCATAAAAATGCTTACCTGACTTTTGGAATAGATCATAGAGCAAATGCGTACGGAAATTTCTCGAGAGAATTTCTAAACTATCTCGGAAACGGAAATGCTTCGTACATCAATCAACAGGTCAATTTTACGGAAGAGCGGCTTTATTTGAATCAAAATTACAGCTACCACATTGGATACAATGTCCGGATTTCTGATTTTGTTTTCGGAACAAGGCTTCGGGCAATAAAGGGGATCAACCATTTTGAATTGACAAGATGGAAAGCAAGTTTATTTACGGATGAAAACTCTGTTCCTGCCTATGCCACCACTGCCAGTTTGGATTTTGAAGCAGTAGCAGGTGGTGGAGCTGCTATCTTATTGGATTCTGCCAGGGCTGAAGATTTCAATTTCCGAGATGCCATTTCAAGTGGTGCAGGATATGGATTTGACCTTGGAATAGCATATAACTTTAATGAAAATTGGAGGTTTTCTCTTTCAGGTCAAAACATTGCAGCCTGGATAACCTGGCCTGAAAGGTATGGTCAGCGAATTCAGCTTGCCGGAGATGGTGAAATTGAATTTACAGGTTTCGAGGCAAGTCTTGCTGACGATGAATCTGATTTTGAAACAGAATTGGAGAATTTTGAACAGGAATTGGAAGAAACTTTTGAATTAGAAAAGAATTTTGAAGAGGTGAGAACCCAGCTCCCATCCATGTATCTTGCAACAGCAACTTATACTTCAGAATCAAAAAAACATGCGGCCACATTATTGTATGCTTTAAGGCAACCGAATATCCAATCCATTCATCACCTTTCACTTGTCTACCATTTCAGTCCGGCCAAATGGCTCCAATTGGATGGTTCATTTAGCCATAGTTCTGTTTTTGGTCAGGATTTCGGTTTGGGAACAACATTAAGAGGAGGTCCAATCCAATTCAATCTTGGGGTTGATGGTTTACTGGGTCTAACGAATGGTGACAATTTGAAAAAAGGTTCGGTGAGAGTAGGACTGGCATTTATTTTCGGAAAGTCAGAATGGGAAGAAAATACTAAGGATAAAAAAGACAATCCTATTCCAAATAAATACTATTAAAAAAGGGTAACAGATTAAAGCTTTGATCTTTTGGGGATTTTGCTTTTTTAACCTGCTACCCTTTCGGAAAACTTGGTATTGAAAAAACTCAGATTATCCTGAATGATTTAAGTACCGGTTGTTTAGAAATCTCATTTTCAATGAAATCAACATTTACGGTACAATTTTCATATTGAAGGGAGAAACTGCTATTCAACCAGTCTTTTCCAATTCTTTTCTCCTTCAAACTTGTATTAATAAATTCGCCTGCTTCTTTTACATTTTTCATAAACTGCTGAAAGTCCAAAAGGGAAATCGGTTCCACCTTTTTGTTGACCAGCTGCAGGGCTAAATCGAGATTAAGTTTTTTGGTGTTCATGTTCAGTCGGTTGTGATTGTTATTCGTCTCGTTGTGCTAATAAAACTCTCAAATCGAAGAATTCGTTGTATTAACAATCCTAAATTTCTGTTAAGTTTTTTTATCAATAAAATGTATTCTTCCAAACGGGATAAAAACACCTTTCAATTGTAAATAATTCCCCTTGAATTGAATGGTTAAATAAAAAAAAGTCCGTCAATGCAGCATCAACGGACCTTTCAAATAACAAATTTGGCTAAGAATCTATCCTAAAAACCAGCATTGGTAATTAGTCAACATTGTCATGAAGGAAGGTATTGTTATCCTTCATTTGAGGCTCATCTCCCTCGGAAATTGTCCATTTTGACAATTTGGATTCAGATGAGTCTTCCACCTTATCCAATCTTACATTTCTGCGCAAATAAGCCGGAATTTTCTCCAACTCAGCTACAGTTTTAGGATTGGTATGGTTCTTCTGATTGTTTCGCATCATTTCTTTTCTGCGAAACTCTTCTTCCTGAGCCTTTTTTCTATCCATCTCCGCTTTGGCCATCTCCTCGTTTTTTACATGCGGCTCAAAAAAATTTGGATTACGAGCTTTATTTATATTTCTAATTGACTCGTTCAAATTATCAAACTCAATGGTGTTTCCACTACCATAGGATCCTGAAGAATCCTCCATGAAACTATTTTGAGTTTTTTGGTTGTTTTGGTCATCATCCAATCCAACCACTACCCTTTCAGGTTTTTCTTCTTTTGCAATTACAGTTTTTTCTCTGTCAAAACCGGTAGCAATTACAGTTACTGCAAGCGCATCTCCAAGGTTTTCATCGTAGCAGTTACCCCAAATCAAATCGGTACCATGCCCTGCTTCTTCCTGAACAAACTCTGTAATTTCAAAAATTTCATCCATCGTTACTTCCTGACTTCCGGAAGTAATATTCAAAAGGATGTGCTGTGCACCACGAATATTGCTATCCTCCAAAAGCGGAGAATTCAATGCCTCATCTACTGCACGTTTTGCTCTGTTTTCACCTTCAGCCATACCGGTACCCATGATGGCTACACCACTATTACGCATAACAGTGTTCACGTCTTCAAAGTCAACGTTTACATAACCTGGAACTGTAATAATTTCAGCAATACCTTTTGCAGCAGTGGTCAACACATTGTCCGCTTGGGCAAAGGCATCTGTTATAGAAAGATTTCCATGAATTTGACGCAATTTATCGTTGCTGATAACGATAAGGGTATCTACGTTCTTTTTCAATTCATCCAGACCTTCTATCGCCTGGAGGGATCTTCTTTTTCCTTCAAAGAAAAAAGGAACAGTAACGATACCTACCGTCAAAATGTCAAGTTCCTGAGCAGTTTTAGCAATGATTGGAGCAGCTCCTGTACCGGTGCCACCACCCATTCCGGCAGTGATGAACAACATTTTACAGTTGTTCTCCATGTACCTGCGAAGTTCCTCTACGGATTCCTCACAAGCCAACTTTCCGATATTAGGTTTTGAACCGGCTCCTCTACCTTCAGTAAGGTTTGGACCCAGTTGTATTTTGGTACTAACTGGTGAAATTTCAATAGCTTGAGCGTCAGTATTACAAATCGCAAAATCAACTCCTACGATTCCTTGTCGAAACATGTGATTGACTGCGTTGCTTCCGCCTCCTCCGACACCAATAACCTTAATAATAGGTGCCTCGGACTTTAATAATTCGAATATCATGATGATGTTGTGTTTTGATGAGTGGTTTTGGTTTTTTCAGATGTTCTAAAGTTGCGCGTAATATTACTAAAATTCTGAATCTGGTTCTGCTTCAAACCATTCCTTTGTTTTGCGGAATATGTTATCCAGCCAGGATCCATTTCTTGACAAATCGATTTCTTCCTCTTCCTCGATCTCTTTAGCATCGGGAACTGGTTTGTCGTCGTAGTTAACCTGACCGGTTTCTACGTCTTCGATTCCTTTTAGCAATAATCCGATAACCGTGCTGTATACAGGGCTGCTGATGGTTTCACTGTAGCCATGGCCAAGGTGTTCCACCGGATAACCAATTCTGGTCTCAAATCCTGTATGATACTCGGTTAATTTATCGATGTGGTTCAATAAGGAACCTCCACCTGTCAAAACAATACCACCGATCAATTTGTCCTCATACCCGGAACGGGTAATTTCCCAAATCACATAATCCAAAATCTCCTCTACCCTTGCTTGTATAATTCTGGAAAGGTTGCTTTCAGATATTTCTTTTGGTTCCCTTCCTTTCAATCCGGGAATGGAAATGATGCGGTTATCAAATACCTCGGCTGCCATGGCAGAACCGAATTTTATTTTCAATTTTTCTGCTTGAGCGTCCATTACCTTGCATCCCTCTTTGATATCTTTGGTAATGACGTTTCCACCAAATGCAATTACAGCAGTATGACGGATGATTCCCTCTTTAAAAATGGTTAGGTCGGTTGTACCGCCTCCAATGTCTACAAGTGCTACACCTGCTTCTTTTTCCTCATCGCTCAACACTGCACGAGCAGAAGCAATGGGTTCAAGGGTCATATTGGCTACATGAAGACCACAACGCTCTACACAACGAACCAGGTTGTTGGAAGCCGTGATTTGACCAGTGATGATGTGGAAGTTGGCTTCTAACCTTACTCCAGACATACCAATTGGATCACAGATTCCTTGTTCGTTGTCAATGGTAAACTCCTGTGGAATTACGTGAATAATTTTATCACCAGGAGGTAATACCAGTTTGTGCATATCGGAAATCAATTTCTCGATATCTGAACTGTTAATTTCGCTTTGACCGTGGTCTCTGGTTAAGATTCCCCGGTGCTGTAGGGTTTTGATATGCTGTCCGGCTACACCTACATGTACCCATTCAAAATCAACCCCTGCTTGATTTCTGGCTATCGTCGCTGCATCTTTGATAGCCTTAACTGTTTTTTCGATGTTGGTAACAACTCCTCTGGATACTCCATCAGAAGCTACTTTACCAAATCCCAGGATTTCTAATTTGCCATGTTCATTTTTCTTACCAACAACTGCGCAAACTTTTGTAGTACCAATATCAATTGCTACAACAGTTGCCGTTTTTTTTGGATTCTTTTCCATGTTGCCAATTTTGTTGTGTTCTTAAGTATGTTATGGTTTTTGTTTCCTTACTTACCGCCGATTACTTGTCCCTCAAATCTGAGGTCAATTCTACTATAGGTATTCCACCCTTCTCTTGGCATTACCTTTTCATAGAATATTTTCAATCGGTCTATTTTATCCTGTAATTCATCGATGGTGCCAAGCAGTATTTTTTGCTTGCCTATTTTTGGAATCAAAACAAATTCTTTGTCATGCACATGGATCTGCTCCACCATTGCAAACAAAAATTCGTCTTCGTGAATAAACTTTGTCAATTCAAACAAGTCTTTTAACTGATGGCCTTCTTTCTTCAAAAAATCAGGTGCATAAGCCTGAACCGAACCTGTAGCCACCATTACCCTGGCTGTATAATTTTTTGAAACAGGCATTTTCACGCCTTCCTCATCCAGATAATAATTCAAGCCATTGGAATCCATAATTCTTAGCAATGGTTTCCTTTGACGAATTTTGATATGAATCT
Organism: Saprospiraceae bacterium; assembly: GCA_041392845.1. Classification (GTDB taxonomy): domain Bacteria; phylum Bacteroidota; class Bacteroidia; order Chitinophagales; family Saprospiraceae; genus JAGQWW01. The sequence continues at coordinate 34,324 of JAWKLG010000040.1, forward strand.
TGTCGTTGGCATCGAAATAGGCATCTGCCTTTTTGATGAAGGCTTCGTTTTCCAAAACATCTTCTAAGGCCTCAGCATCTACGTCCAACATTTTTTCACCGACAGGATTCAATCCAAACCCGGATTTGACAATCTTTTTAACATCACCCTCTGTAATAAAGAACTTGTCGCCATCAACAGGATCGATTTCGATTACCATCTCGGTAAGTGTGTCGACACTCTTGTTTTCCACGGCAGAAACCACAATGAAAGCTGTTCCGAAGAGCAAAGCTATCCAAAGTATTTTTTGTGCAGAAGTTTTTAAGTCTTTATTCATGGTATTTAATTGTAATATTTTTCCACAATGGTATCAGCCAGTTGTTTTCGTAAAGTATCGATATCACCTGCTCCAAGGCTCATTAATACTTCTATGTTCATTTCTTTGACAGCCGTCACCACATTTTCCTTTTTTATCAACTTTTTTGCTTTTAACTGCATCAGTTCAAAAATGGTCTCACTTGTTATTCCGGGAATCGGCTTTTCTCTTGCCGGATAAATATCCAACAGTAAAACTTCATCCATTTTATCCAACGCTTTCGCAAAACCGGAGGCAAAATCTTTGGTTCTGGAAAATAAATGCGGTTGAAAAATGCCCGTCAACTTTTTGCCGGGGTAAAACATTCTGGCAGCATCAATGGCAGCTTCTAATTCTGTCGGGTGATGGGCGTAATCGTCGATGTAAACCCGACCCTCTGAATTTGCCAAAATTTCAAATCTTCTTTTGATTCCCTTGAAGCTCTCCAGCCCCATTCGAATTCTATCTTCTTTTATTCCCAATTGACTGGCAATTGAGACAGCAATACTTGCATTGAAGACATTGTGCTTTCCCGGAAGTGGGAACTTTAATCCGTGGTATTCAAAGTCATCACTTTTTAAATCAAAATGCATGAATCCGCTTTCAGCTTTTACATTTTGAATTTGAATTTTACCTCCTCCAAAACCAAGAGTCTCAATGGTTCTAATTTCAATCAAATGAGCAAATTGTTCGTTTACAATTACTCTTCCTTCTGGATTTACCTGATTTATAAAAGCCAAATAACCACCAGCGAGGATTTCTTCTTCCGTTCCATATATATCCAAATGGTCGGGATCCATGCTGATAACTGCAGCTATTTCAGGATGCAATTGCAAAAAGCTTCTATCGTACTCATCTGCTTCAATTACTACCCAATCACTATCTCCATCCACAAAATTTGAGTTGAAGTTCGCAGCAATCCCCCCCAAAAAAGCAGAGCAGTCGATGCCGCCTGTTCGTAACAAATGTGCAGTAATACTGCTGGTGGTAGTCTTGCCGTGCGTCCCGGCAATGGCAACCGCCTTTTTGTTGCGACTGATAAGGCCTAGCATTTCAGCCCGCTTTTTAATGGGGATTCCACTTTCTACCAGCCATTTTTTTTCAAGGTTTTCATTTGGTATGGCTGGCGTCAAAACAACAACATCTAAATTATGGGGTATCTTTTCAGGATTATCATCATAATGAATATCCATTCCTTCTTCTTCCAACTGCTTGGTCAATTCCGTACTCGTTTTATCATAACCGAAAACCTCCACTCCTCTTTTATGAAAATATCGGGCAAGGGCACTCATGCCGATTCCACCAATTCCCAAAAAGTACATTCGCTTAATTCCTTCCATTATGATTAATTGACCAACTTATAGATTTCGTTTACTATAGATTCTGTAGCATTTGGAAAAGCAAGCTCCAGAATATTAACTTCCAACTGTTTTCTTTTGGATTCTGAATCCAATATTTCAATAGCCTTTTCAAGACTAACTGCTGATTGGCTATCAGGAACCAGAATTGCAGCATCCTTATTTACAAGGGCCATGCAATTTTTAGTTTGATGATCTTCAGCTACATTTGGAGATGGAACCAGTATCGAAGCTTTGCCTAGTAGGCATAGTTCTGAAATGGTTAACGCTCCTGCTCTTCCTATCACCACATCAGCTACCTGGTAAGCAAAATCCATTCTTTCCAAGAAACCCAGTATTTTGACATTGCTCAATTGAGCAACCTCTTCTTTACTGTATTCGTCCACATAAATTTTCCCGGCTTGCCAAAGAACTTGTATATCATTTCTGCTTTTCAGCAGTTCAAAATTATTTTTCATGGCGATGTTCAAACTCCTTGCTCCCAAACTTCCACCCATAATCAGGATGGTCTTTTTTTCAGGATCCAGGTCATAAAATTTAAATGCCGTGGTTTTGCCTTCTCCCGAAGATTTTATTCCCAAATCTTTTCTAACAGGGTTTCCTGTCATCACAAGATTTTCTTTAGGAAAAAACCTTTCAAGTCCGTCAAACGCAACACAAACCTTATTCACCCTCTTCCCCAGTAAACGATTAGTAATTCCGGGAAAGGAATTTTGCTCCTGAATAAGCGTCGGAATATTTTTTCTTACCGCCATTTCTAGTGTAGGTCCGCTAGCATACCCTCCAACCCCTATCACCACATCCGGTCTAAATCTTTTAATAATTCCTCCTGCCTTCATCAAACTACTCATCAGTTTGAATGGAAAGAGTAAATTTTTAAAAGAAATTGAGCGTTGAAAACCGCTAATCCACAAACCTTCAATTTTGAATCCCGCTTTTGGAATTCTTTCCATTTCCATTTTGCCTTTGGCACCTACAAACAACACCTCATTTTTAGGATCCTTGTCTTTTAATGCCTGAGCAATGGCCAGAGCAGGAAAAATATGTCCACCCGTTCCGCCTCCGGAAATCAATATTCTCATGAGCCAACAATTTGCTGGTCCTGTTTAACTTTTAAATCTTCAATGTACTTGCTCACACTTAGTATCATTCCGAATGCGATACAAGTAAAAATCACAGAGGTTCCTCCCATACTCAGCATCGGTAAAGTCAAACCAGTTACCGGAACCAAATGAACATTCACTGCAATATTTGCCAATGCTTGACCGACTAAACTAATGGTCAACCCAATGGCCAACATAGCCCCAAAAGCTTTAGGACTTAAGGTTACCAGACGAATGGTTCTAAACATGAGCAGGACATAAATTCCAAGAATCAGAAATCCTCCAATTATTCCATACTCCTCACATATTATTGAGTAGATAAAATCAGAATAGGCTTGCGGAAGGTGGTTTCTCTGCATACTATTACCCGGACCTCTTCCTATTACACCACCATTTGCAATAGCAATTTTTGCTTGCTGAATTTGATAGCCGCCATTTTCTTCCCCTGCAAACTGTTCTAACCTTGACGACCAGGTGTCCACCCTTACATAATCAGGGAAGAAATGCCCCACCGTCAAAAGCATGGTGAAAACGAAAACTCCCAGGATTAATAAAAGTCCTATATACTTGGTTGCAACCCTTCCTACATACATCATTAAAACACAGGTCACAAACAACATGGCCGCACTAGATAAATCTGAAGGAGCAATCAATCCACAGATAATCAAAACAGGAACGATGATCGGCGAAAAGGCTCTTTTAAAATCCCTGATATATTCTTGCTTTTTCGTAATCTCTCTTGCTACATAAATTATCAATGCAAGCTTGGCAAAATCGGAAGTCTGAAAGGTCAGGTTCAAAATAGGAACCATGATCCATCGCTTAGCATCATTGATATCTGCACCGAAGAAAAATGTGTAAATGAGCATTGGAGCAGCCAATAAAATCAAAAACGGCGCGGCTGAATTGAAACGCATGTAATGCATTCTGTAGATAATGTACATTACTGACAATCCTGCTCCCAACAAGAACAATTGCTTCACCAAAAAGAATTCCGTATCACCGCCTCTGTCTTTATACGCCAAAGTCCCGGTGGCACTGTACACTACCAAAATGGAAATAAGCGCAAGCACCAACACGATGCTCCATATAATCTTATCGCCCTTTAGGTAATCCTGAATTTTATTGGCTGAAAACATGAATTCCTTTTTTGCTAATGTTATTTTTCTAAAAGTTCGTTTACATTTTTTTTGAATTGATCTCCTCGGTCTTCGTAATTTTTAAAGAGATCAAAACTGGCACAGGCCGGCGACAACAGCACTACATCACCCTCTTGCGCAAGGTCTTTAGCATGCTTAACCGCAGCCGCCGAGCTGGCCGCTTCAACTATGGGTTTACACAATTTTGAAAATGTTTCCTTAATCTTTTCATTATCTATTCCAAGGCAAACTATTGCCTTTACTTTTTCTTCAACTAATCTCATTAGCGGTTGATAATCATTGCCCTTATCCTGACCACCTGCAATCCAAACTACAGGTTTGTCCATTGCCATCAAGGCAAAATAAACTGCATCTACATTAGTGGCTTTGCTATCATTGATGTATTCAACACCATTAACAGTCGCAACCAATTCCATTCGATGCGCAACCGGTATGAAGGAATTTAATCCTTCCTGAATTTTATCTTTTTCAATATTCATCAACCATGCAATGGTAATCGCACAGGCTGCATTGAATCGATTATGAGGACCTTTTAATAGGGTTTTCTCGAATGAATAAGCGAATTCTTCCAGTTCAAAATCATTTTCCGGTACTCTTATTCCTATCGTCTGGCACCCAATGTTTCTTTTTGCTATACCGTTTAGGATTACTTCATTTTCAGCATTGTAAATGAATACATCGTCTGATTTTTGATTTTCAGTAATTCTAAATTTGGCATCTGCATATTTTTCTAACTCATAATCATATCTATCTAAATGATCAGGAGTGATATTCAAGATAATTGAAATATGAGGTCGAAAGTCAACGATGTCGTCTAATTGGAAACTGCTTAACTCAAGGACATAAACTGCAGCATTTCCTTCGGTCAAAAGCCTTGCAAAGCTTTTTCCAACATTTCCGCCCATTTGCACATCTAAACCGCCATTTTTTAGCAGATGATAACACAAATTGGTGGTTGTGGTCTTCCCGTTGCTACCGGTTATTCCAATAATAAGGGATTGAGTATATCTGGAAGCAAATTCAATCTCGGAAATGACCGGAATTTGAATGGCTTTTGCTTTTTGTATGATTTCAACTTTATCCGGAATACCAGGACTTTTTATAATAAAGCTTGCATTCTTAATCTTCTCCCAGTTATGCATGCCCGCTTCAAAAGGAATCTGATTAATTTCCAGTTCTTTTTTATAGTGGTCCTGAATCTTTCCTTTTTCAGAAACCCAAACTTCAAACCCTTGCTCCTTGGCCAACAATGCTGCACCAACCCCGGACTCTCCGGCTCCTAGTATGACTACCAGTTCCATCCTATCTGATTTTTAAGGTTAGTACTGAAAATACGGCTAGCAGAATCCCTACAATCCAGAATCTGGTTACCATTTTAGGTTCAGGAAATCCTTTCTTTTGAAAGTGGTGGTGTAAGGGTGACATAAGAAAAATCCTCCTACCCTCACCATATTTCTTCTTGGTGTATTTGAAGTATGAAACCTGGATAACTACAGATAAATTCTCTACTACAAAGATTCCACATAGAATAGGAATCAATAATTCTTTCCTAAGCACGATCGCCATTGCAGCGATTATTCCTCCCAATGTCAGACTCCCGGTATCTCCCATAAAAACCTGAGCAGGATAGGCATTGTACCATAGGAAACCAATACAAGCGCCCAAAAAGCAGGCTGAAAAAATAACCAACTCACTACTTCCGGGAAGGAACATTATTTGAAGATAATTTGCTGCTATGAAGTTACCTGAAACATAGGCAAAGACTCCAAGCGTCACACCTATAATTGCAGATACTCCTGTAGCAAGACCGTCAACGCCGTCTGTGAGATTGGCAGCGTTGGATACACTGGTCACAATAAAAATTACTATCGGCACAAACACCAACCAGACCCAGGTGGCTGCATTGTCACCTAGAAACCAAAGAAGCTGTTTGTAATCAAAATTATTATTCTTAAAAAAAGGAACATTTGTAAGAGTGGTCTTAACATAGGCCCATTCTTGTTGACCAGCTTCATCGACTTTTAAATCGACTACTTCATAATTCATTGCTTCCGCTTTTTCAGCAGGCAAACGAACAACCACCTGATCAGACATTATCATGGTAACTCCCACAATTAGCCCAAGGCCAATCTGTCCAAGAACCTTAAACTTACCACTGAGACCCTTTTTATTTTTTCTGAAAACTTTAATGTAATCATCAATAAATCCGATGACTCCCATCCAGACTGTAGCTAGCAGCATTAATTGAACGTAAACATTATCCAATCTTGCCACCAACAAGCATGGAATTAGAATGGCCATAATTATAATGAGTCCTCCCATTGTTGGAGTTCCTTCTTTCTCTTTTTGACCTTCTAAGCCTAAATCTCTTATGGATTCACCAACTTGTAACCTCTTCAGATATCGAATAATTCTACTTCCGAAAATCAAGGAGATAATCAAAGAGATGATAATCGCTACTCCTGCTCTAAACGTAATAAATGACCATAAGCCCGCTCCGGACCATTGAAAGTTTTTTTCGATGTAGTCAAATAGGTAATAGAGCATTTTTAAGTTCTGGTTTTTGTTTTTGTAAGTTCATTCTAAAAAGTTGCAGACCAACGAGGCGCGAAAAAGCACCCCGAAGGCTGCACATCAATCTGAGAATGAGAAATAATAATGGTATCTTAAAACCATTATCGGCTTTTTCCTTATAGAAGCCCGAAGGCATTTTTTAGTATCAGTAAGTCATCAAAAGGATGTTTAACCCCTTTGATTTCCTGGTATTTTTCATGGCCTTTGCCTGCCACCAGGATGATGTCATTGTTTTTGGCCAGCTTTACAGCCGTCCTTATTGCCTGCTCCCGATTGGTGATACTTAAAATTTGGTTTTTTTGCTCCTCTGGTACTCCTTCCTCCATCTCTTTGATGATGGTTTCAGGGTCTTCGGATCTGGGGTTGTCTGAGGTAAGTATCACCATTTCGGAATATGAACAGGAAATTTGAGCCATGAGTGGACGCTTGGTTTTATCCCGATCCCCTCCACAGCCTACAACTGTAATCACTTGGTTTTTTGGTTGTTTGAATTGCAAAATGGTTTGCAAAACTTTTTCAAGTGCATCGGGAGTGTGTGCATAATCAACAATACCTACAGCTCCCGATTTAGGTTCAATGATGTATTCAAATCTTCCCTCTGCAGCTTTCAAACTGCTTAACTGGGTTAGGATTTCTTCTTCTTTAAAGCCAAATTCTAAGGCTACCCCATAAACTGCTAACAGGTTGTAAGCATTAAATGCTCCCATCAGCCTGGTAAACAACTCAATGCCATTCACCTGTAAATGAAGCCCTTGTAAAGTATTCCCAAGTATCTTTCCTTTAAAATCAGCAGGTCTTTTCAAGGCAAAAGTCTTAACCCTTGCTTTGGTATTTTGAACCATGACACTACCTCTTTTATCATCTACATTGACGATTGCAAAACTTTCCTTTCCAAGCTCGTCGAAAAGGCGTTTTTTCACTTCAATATAGTTCTGAAAAGTCTTGTGATAATCTAAATGATCGTGTGTAATATTCGTAAACACGCAACCCGAAAATTGAATTCCTGCTATCCGTCGCTGGTCTATAGCATGTGAACTAGCCTCCATAAAAGCAAATTCACAACCACGAGTAACCATCTCCGCTAACAAAGCATTCAAACTTATTGCATCAGGTGTTGTGTGCGTGGAAGGAATAACTTCCTCCCCAATTTTATTCTCAATGGTGGATAACAAGCCACATTTGTAACCAAGACCGGTAAATAACTGATACAAAAGGGTAACGCAGGTAGTTTTACCATTTGTCCCCGTAATACCAACCACTTTAAGTTGCCTGGAAGGATTGCCAAAAAATTCTGACGCTCCTGATCCCAAAGCTTCTTTTGTGTCGCCAACCCTGATATAGGTTATTCCCTCACGAATTTCTTTTGGAAACACCTCACAAACAATGGCTGTAGCTCCTTTATCAACCGCAATGTCAATGAACTGATGCCCATCCGCCTGAGTGCCTTTTGTGGCATAAAACAGAGTTCCGGGACTTACTTTTTCGTGAATCGAACTGATGTCAGAGATTTCTTTTTCAAGCTCTCCCTTGACATCCAGTATTTCGGCTTTCTTAACAACTAACCTAAGATTCACAATTTCAAAGTTTAAAGGGTCATCCCCTTTTTAAAGCAATTGGCTTTTTCAAGCCGTTTTGGATATTTGTTCATAGTGTGGGGGTCGCTAATTTCAAAGGATTATAATTGTCAACTTAAATATATTTTTATGCGTTGGCCGTTTGCTCTTGTGCCAGGTAAAATCGATTGTCTATTTACCTTCCCGGCTCCCACTACCTCAACTTTCAAACCTAAATTTTCAAGTATATAAACTGCATCCCGCAGGCCAAGACCTTTTACACTTGGAATGGAATTATCTGAAATCCGTTTGGGTAAAAGCTTCAAAGAATCATTTTCCGCTTTCAATAAAGTCCATTCATTATCATCGTAATCTGTATAATCTATTTTCAATTCTTGTAACAAAAACTCGACCTCATCTTCATGCCCACCCATAAACTGCGGCATCTTATTACTTGCAAATACAGGCTTGGGATCTTCATCAAAATTCGTCTGCAATTCAGGTCTTGATGCATACATCTTATCGGCAATATCCCTGAAAACCGGCCCTGCTACCTCACTCCCATAAATTCCGTAGCTCTGTGGATTTGCAATCATCACGATGCAGGAATATTTTGGATTTTCTGCCGGAAAATACCCTACAAAAGATGCCTGGTAACCGCCGACACTTGTTCTGGATTGCAAACGCTGATAATTCAACTGGGCTGTACCCGTTTTCCCAGCGAATCTATACTGAGAAGTTTTCAAGTTATTTGCAGTTCCATTCTCAACTACACCTTCCAGCAACTCCCTGGCTTTCATTATTGTCTTTCTGGAAGCCAACTTATTGTCTATAATTTCCGGCTCAAAAGATTCAAGCGTTTCTCCAAACTTTTGAATTTCTGATACCAAAAATGGCTTCATTACCACACCGTGATTCGCTACACCATTATAAAAGGTCAACAATTGAAGCGGCGTAATTGTCATTTCATAACCAATCGCCATCCATGGCAAAGTGGTTCCACTCCAGTTATCTTCCTTGTTACCTGCAGATTTGATATAAGGCTTTCCCTCACCTTCAATTCTTATCCCTGTAGGCAAATGCAGATGAAAATCTTTCAATCGTTCTACAAAGCGCTCCTTTGATTTTTCATCTTTCCCGTAATACTTATTTACCATTCTTGCAATTCCCACATTGGATGAGAATTCGAAGGCCTGCCTTAAAGTGGCCGTGTCTACACCATGATGAGAAGCATCACGCATTTCAGATTTATAGAAGGTTGTTTTTCCACCGGTTAAATGAACTGTGTCATCCAGTGTTACCAGCCCATCCTCCATCATTGCCATCACTGAAGCCAACTTCATAGTTGATCCCGGCTCTGTTGCTGCACCAATAGCGTAATTATAATTTTCAAAATAATTATTCCCTACTCTTCCAAGATTTGCAATTGCTTTAATCGCACCAGTTTCAACCTCCATCACTATTGCACAACCCTTTTCGGCCTGATGATAATTCATCGCTTTGTACAATGCATTTTCAGCTATATCCTGGATATTTACATCTATAGTAGTCAGGATATCGTGCCCATCCTGGGGCTCAATCTCTTTTAAATCATTGATAGGAATCCACATATCACTGTTAATGCGCAACATGGATTGTTTCCCTTTTTTACCAGCCAACTCCTTATCGAAATAACCTTCAAGACCAACAGGTTGGGCATTGTCCCTCACATAGCCCAACGTCCTGTTAGCCAGCAATTTATACGGTTTTTTTCTTTCACTTTTTTGTAATACAATCAAGCCGCCTCTGAATTTCCCCAATCTGAAAAGAGGGAAATTTTTTATTCTCTTCATTTCTTCATAGGACGCATTCTTTTTTAGCAACCAGTATCTATCTCCTGCTTTTCTCTTCTGCACTAAAAGTTCTCTCATCGCCTGTGGCGTATAGTTCCTCTGAACATAAGTGGCAATATTCCAGGCAAGAGAATCAACATTGCTATTAAAGTCCGCATCTGACATGCCGGTAGATTTCAAATCCACCCTTAACTCATACAAGGGAAGAGAAGTGACTAAGAAACTCCCATCAGCAGCAAGGATATTACCTCTTTGTGCTTCTACCGGGCGCATGTCTACATACAGGCTATCACCCATACTCCTCCACTTATTCCCTTCTACAACACTGATATTTACGGCTCGGGTAAAAATCACAACTGCAGTTACTACTACCATTGCCAGTACAATGTAAGCCCTGACAAGCACCTCATTCTTTACATTAACCGCCTTGTTGAAAAACTTAGCCATAAAAAATTAATCTTCAACAATGATCCTTTTAGGTTGCTTCAACCTCAATCCTTTACTTTCAACTGCTTTTGCGACCTCAGACATTTTATAATCGTACATCATGTCTGATTTCAAGCTGAGATATTCCCATCTCAACTGTACCAATTCTTTTTGGGAGGATTGAATCTCCCGAACTTTTTTCTCGGCTATGTGTGCATTTGCTATATAAAGAACTCCCAATAGCACCAGAAAAAAGACAAACTTCAGGTTTTGCAGAATCCAGTTCGCACCTTTAGTGCCCATGGAGCCCTGTTCTTTGGTTTTTTGTGATTCTGACATGTTCATTTATTTTTTCTCACCTGCACGAAGCTTAGCACTTCGAGCCCTGGGATTTAATTTCAACTCTTCATTGGTAGCTTCGACTACTTTTCTGGTTACCAATTCAAAAGGCCTTTCAATATTTCCATAAAAGTCTTTGACCACCTGACCTTGCACATTCCCTGATTTCAGAAAGTTCTTAACCATTCTATCTTCCAGGGAATGATATGAAATTACCACAAGTCTTCCGCCAGGCTTTAAAACTTCTAAGGCCTGCACCAGAAAAGACTCAAGAACCTCCATCTCCTTATTCACTTCTATCCTCAATGCTTGAAAAACTTGTGACAGATAACGAAGTCTGTTCCCCTTTATCAATGGTTCTAAAACTGATAAAAAATCAGATGTAGAAACAAAAGGCCGGACTTTTCTGGCCTCTACAATCGCGCTTGCAAGTGTTTTGGAATTCCTTACTTCACCAAATTCACTGAATACCCTCTGAAGTTCCCCTGCCTCATACTTATTTAAAAGGTCGGCTGCAGTCATCCCTTCTCCCTGATGCATCCTCATATCCAGTTCAGCTTCAAACCGATAAGAAAACCCTCTGTCTTCTTGATCCAACTGGTAAGAACTAACTCCTAAGTCAGCCAAAATGCCATCCACTTGCGTTATGCCAAACAACTTTAAATACCGCTTTAGGTATTGAAAATTTGCCGGAGCAAATTTGAATCGTTTATCTTCTATTATATTTTGCTTTGCATCTTCATCCTGATCAAAACCAATCAACTGCCCTGACTCACCTAATCTTTTCAAAAGCTCCCTGGAATGCCCCCCGCCACCAAACGTAACATCCACATAAACACCTTCAGGACTTATACCCAAATACTCCAAGGATTCAGACAGCAAAACAGGCTTATGGTAAACATTATCCGACATATCACTTACAGATTTGCAAAAGCTTCCTGAGATACTGCTTCAAAATCAAAGCCTTCATAGGCAGCTTCGCTTCCTCTATATTTCGGATACTCCTCCTCATTCCACAATTCAATATAATTCTCATAAGCATTCACCAACACCTTATCCTCTAATTTGTACTTTTCCAAAAGTTGACGTGGAATCTGCACCCTTCCAGAACCATCCAACACAACATCGGAAGCTCCACCCAGGGCAATTGCAACCAAGGTTCTAAACTTGGGAATCTCAGTATTAACCTTTTTATACTTTTCAACTCTTTCTTCCCACGCGTACAAAGGATACAATGTGAGGCATGGCACCACACGTTCCTCTTGCAAGACAAAGAACTTTGAATGCTCCTGACCCAACTGATTCACCAGACTACCGGGGAGGCGAAACCGCCCCTTGTCGTCCACTGAACAAGCTTTATTCTCGCGGAGATTTTGCATTTAATGGGTCAATTGTGATTCAATAGGTCAAAAGTATAAACTTTTTTCCACCTATTCCCACATTTGCCCACTTTTTTCCAAAAAAGTTTTCAGAAAGATTGGAGAGGGTGATAAACACTATATTTTCCTAATAATCACGTCTTTTTATATGCTTCAAATTTTTAATCACAAAAACATTAAATGTCAATTAAATGGGAATCTTAATCGCTTGAACCATTCAAAACAATTTAATTCCGTGGTAAAAAACCTTAAAATGAAAACAACTTAGTAAATCGGTGGGAAAAAATGGCTAAATGAAATATTTCAGAAGCCAAAGTGGGAATAAGTGGAAAAGATGGACTCAATTTTTACCGTGATTTGGTCACAAGACTTATTTTTTTCCAAATTCAGACTATTCCCTTTACATTCTTTAAAAAATCTTTGTAAAAATAAGCCTTTTGACACTTTAATTCAATCTTTAATATGATTTTTTCTTAATTTATAAACATTTGAAACAATCACATGCCCCTCCCCACCCTAATTTGAAAAAATTCATAATTCCTGTCACATTATTTCTTTCGTTAATTTTTGTTTGTATGAACTTATTTTTACCTTCGATATACCATGTTCATATTCATAGCACAAGTTGAATTCATTCACTAACCAGCCTTTTGTCAGGCATAAACCAACTGACCTATGAATAATAAAGATTCACGCAAACTGATTGGGCTGATAACTAAAATAACGAATTCCGTTCGCCAAAAAACACAAAAAACTGGACGTGCGAAATTCAGCAATCAAAGCAATCCGGTCAGTAATGAACACTTAGCGCCGAACTTAAATCAATTACAATCGAGAATGAGTCCCCGATAAAGGGCATAAAAAAAGCACTTCCCTGAGAAGTGCTTTTTTTATGCCCTTTAGATATAGTTGTGATTGATTAACGATTGATTAACAACACCAACTTCATCTATTCCGTTATTTTGTAAGCGTAACAAGAAATTCTTCTTTTATCTAAAACAATAAATAATGAAAAAATTCTTCACCTTATTCTCAATGCTACTTTTTGCAGCAACTTTATCTTTTGCTCAGGAAGATGCAGCACCAACAGCTCCTTCAACTTCAGGCCCGATGATGGAGTTTGAAATGACTGAAATTGATTATGGAACCATTGAGCAGGGAGGCGAACCACTAAGAGTATTCAAATTTACCAATACAGGAAACGAACCTTTGGTTATTAAAAATGCAAAAGGAAGTTGTGGTTGTACCGTTCCAACCTGGCCTAGAGAACCAATTATGCCAGGCGAAAGCAGTGCAATCGAAGTAAGATATGACACCAACAGAGTTGGTCCTTTTACTAAAAGAGTTACTTTGACTACAAATGAAAATGGAGAAAACACAAGAGTTTTGACCATCAAAGGAAAAGTAAACAAAAAAGAAGAAGCTCCTGGAGTTCCTGCGAAAAGCGGAAACAGCTTTAACAATTAATATTTTTAAAACTTAATCAAAAAGGGTTAGTCCGTTATCGGATTAACCCTTTTTTCTTTTAAAAAAACAACCCTTGCTCCTCGAAAGGAACAAGGGTCTCTAACCCAAACAAATAAACACAAAAACTACTTTATTTTTCTGGCCACTAATATAAGCTGATTGTAAACTAAACCAAACTTTATTTCGGACCTTAATTTAAATTTTGTGACATATCTCGCCAGAAAACTTTAAAGACGACTTAATCACTTACAAAATTTTATATTTTTTCAGAATAAGTCAAATAATTATGAATATTGACTCATTGAGAAGCAAATAAAACTCAATTAGTTGAAAGAAATAGTAACTTTTTCATAATTAGCGTGAAATATTTGAGATAATCAAGTTTCACAAAGCTAATCTGTATGAAAAGAAGGATAATTTTATTGATTTTGATCCTTATTTCCCTGGGAATCCTATATCTGGTAAACAAATCCATCACCATTAAGGGAAAACAAATACCTCCTCTTTCTTCTTTCTTTTCTCCCTTCACAGGATTTTGGCAAAATGCTCCACCAACAAAAATTGACCCATCCTTTACGGTAAAGGATTTACAGCTAATTAGCCCTGCTCAAGTTAGTTTCGACGAAAGAATGGTTCCTCATATTTTTGCTGAAAACCTGCATGATTTATTTTACATCCAAGGCTATTTCACAGCAAAAGACAGACTTTGGCAAATGGATATCTCTACCAGAGCCTCTTCCGGCAGACTGGCTGAAATCCTGGGTCCGGATCTAATCGAAAGGGACCTCAAACAAAGAAGAAATGGATTGTATTGGGCGGCTGAAAAAACAGTAGAATACTGGAAACAAGACAAATCCAGCTTTGCCCTTATTCAAGCATATGTGGATGGCGCTAATAAATATATTGAGAATTTGGCTCCTGAAGATTATCCTATTGAATTCAAATTACTGAACTACAAACCTGAGCCTTGGTCGGCACTCAAAGCAGCTCAATTTTATAAATCCATGGAAGAAACGCTGAACGGAAAGGCCTTTGATATTGAAAATCAAAATATTATAACAGCCTTAGGTTTAGAGACTTACAATTATTTATTCCCGGAATGGAACCCGAATCAATCTCCCGTTATTCCTGATACATATGATTCAATATCTACCCAAATCCGTGACACTGCCAAACTTAAAATTCCCGATGATTTTAACAAAAATTTAGGACTAAATAAACGTGGGCAATTGAATGATGAAACGAATGCTGATTTCTTGGGAAGCAATAATTGGGCAGTTGCACCACAAAAGACCAAATCAGGATCTCCAATTCTTTGTAATGATCCTCACCTTCGTCTTTCCCTTCCATCTATATGGTATGAAGTTCAATTGGTTGCTCCAGAGCTCAATGCATATGGAGTATCCTTTCCGGGAATACCGGGAATTATCATAGGATTTAATCAAAATTCAGCATGGGGCTCCACCAATGGCAGTCATGATGTAAGAGATTGGTTTTCAATAAAATGGACCAATAAAGAAAAAACCACCTACCGCTTCAATGGAGAAGACATCCCCGTAAATCTAAGGATTGAAACCATTAAGGTAAAAGGTGGAGAAGATATTATCGATACTGTAAAATATACCAATTTAGGTCCTGTTTCTACCTATGAAATCCAGGGTGAGGAAGTGGATTTGGCGATGCATTGGATTGCAAATGATACCAGTGGAGCATTTGTATGGAAAACGATTTGGCAATTCGACAAATCAAAAACCCTTGAAGATTTTGACAAGGCTGCTTCATTTTTTGGTCATCCCATTCAAAATTTTGTGTTTGCATCAACGAAAGGAGATATAGGCTTAAAAGTAAGTGGATTGATACCAATAAAGTCTGAAAATAATGGAAATTGGATTATGGATGGCACCACCGACCAGGAAGACTGGTCCGGATTCGTTCCTGATAGTTTAAATCCCAAATCCTTTAATCCAACCAGAGGATTCGTATCCTCAGCTAACCAGCATAGTACTTATCCTAACTACCCATTTTATTATAGTGGCCATTTCAATGACTACCGTGGAAGATACATTAACCGTCTGCTAGACAGTATGAACCATATTACTGTTGAAGACATGAAATCCATGCAGAATAATAATTATTCAATTCTGGCTGAAGAAGCCCTCCCCACCCTGCTTAAGCATTTAGATAAAACCGAGTTGAATACAACCGAAGCCGGACTCGTTTCATTATTGGATTCATGGAACTTTGAATTTAATGCAGATAATCCAGTTCCTGCCATTTTTGAAGCCTGGATGAATACTACAATGGATTTAATATGGGACGAAATAGCCACCATCGAAAGAAAAGGAAGCGCAAGAAAACCTGAAATATGGAGAACACTAGACCTGATCGAGAATGATCCACTCAATGTTTTTTTTGACATCAGGGAAACACCTGAAAGAGAAACTCCCCAGACAATTGTTACCATGGCTTTCAGAAGAGCCGTATCTGAATTATCTGACAAGCTGGATGATACTGAATTCAATTGGGCAGAATACAAAGGCACTTCCATCAACCATTTGGCATTGATTCCCGCATTTTCCAGGCAGGAAATTTTTACAGGCGGTTACAGAGAATCGATCAATGCTGTTCAAAAAACAGCAGGGCCTTCCTGGAGAATGATTGTAGAACTAAGTGAGCAACCTAAGGGAATTGGCATTTACCCGGGTGGGCAATCAGGAAATCCGGGTAGCCCGTTTTATGATAATTTCATTGATGATTGGGCCCAAGGGAATTATTATGACTTACATTTTTACAATGCTCCACCTAAGGAAGATCCAAACATTATTCAAACCATCAATTTTAAATAAATGAAAAAGCTAATCATACTTTTTTTAGTTTGCATAATCCTGGGAGGTTTCATACAATTTTTCCTACCCTGGTGGTCATTCCCTGTATTGGTAGCATTGGGTGCATTGTTTGCCGGAGCCCGTATTTGGCAAGGAATATTAATAGGATTTCTGTCAGGATTGGCCATTTGGATAGCTTATGCTTATTACATTGATGTAAGAAATGAGCAAATCCTCAGTTCAAAGATTGGACTTCTATTTAATGAACTTTCCTCCGCGCAACTTATTTTAATAACAGGCATTTTAGGAGGAATCATCGGAATGTTGGGAGGAATAATTGGCAGTTCCATTGCCGGAATCATCCGACCAACTGTTTTAAAGTAAGTTACTTTGGTCTAATCTTCTTTTTACTTTATAGAATTCAATGGATTTCAATTTTTCATAATCGTAACTTGTAGAAAAAATTATACATGAGTTCTGATCCTTACTTACAAGCCCGAAAAAATGTTAAAAAGAAAAAGGGCTTTTACAAACACCTTGCGGCATACATTATAATTAACACCTTTATATTGATAAGCTCAGGAGGTGATGGCCCTTGGTTACCGTGGGGTATTGGTTTGGCCTTTCATTACATTTCTGTATTCGGTTTTCCTGGTTCTGGAATCCTATCAAAAGATTGGGAAGATGAAGAAATGGAAAAAGAACTTCGTAAAAATGGTGCTCCTTATAAAGAATTAGAAAGTGGTGGAGAGCCCTTACCTGATTTGAAAAAAGAGAAAAGCAAAGAAAAGAACCTGGAGGAAATTCCAAGAAATTGGTCGGATAAGGATTTAGTATAAATAAAAAAGGTGGTCAAACTTGACCACCTTTTTTATTATTTCTTGATTACTGTTTGGGTATTCTTAAAACCTGACCAG
>JAWKLG010000041.1:0-50852 GCA_041392845.1 Saprospiraceae bacterium
TTGTTTTTACCTTTTTCACCTTTGTTTTCCTCCTGATTTCCTGTACAAAGCCTTCAGGTCAAAAATTGATGATTGCAACGGCGGCGAACATGCAATATGCGATGGACGAAATTCAAAAAGAGTTTGAAGCGCAAAGCGGAATTCAATGTGAAATAATTTTAGGTTCATCCGGCAAATTAACTGCTCAGATTTTAGAAGGGGCTCCTTACGATGTGTTCGTTTCGGCAGATACCAAATATCCTCAAGTATTATTTGAAGAAGGAATGTCTCAGGAGCCACCTTTTACCTATGCTTTTGGAAAATTGGTCTTGTGGTCTTTAACGCTCGATTCTTTTTCAATTTATACTTTAAAAGAGGAAACCGTTCAACACCTGGCTGTCGCCAATCCAAAAACTGCGCCCTATGGTCAGGCAACCTTTGAATATTTAGAAAACGAAAATTTACTTGCAGCACTGGAGGAAAAAATGGTGCTGGGAGAATCCATTTCACAAACCAATCAATTCATTACCACCGGTGCAGCTGAGGCTGGATTCACTTCAAAGTCTGTGGTATTGTCCCCGGATTGGAAAGATAAAGGGCATTGGGTAGCAATCGATGAAGAAAAATATACACCCATTGCTCAGGCGCTTTTGCTTTTAAATCATCCAAAAAAAGGAGAGGAAGCAAAGCTCAAAAACGAAAATGCAAAAGCCTTTTTTAACTTTATGTCTTCTCAAGCGGCAAAAGCTGTTTTAGAAAAATATGGTTACGGAATTCCAAATGGATGAATATTTTAAAAGGTACCATTGAAAAAGTTGAGGTGAGTGGAAATTTAATCCTGGTTCAAACGAGGGTAGGGGAGCTCATTTTTAAATCCATCGAAATCGAAACGCCTGAAAGCGGCACCTACCTGCAGGTGGGGAGATCCATTCAAATCATGTTCAAGGAGACGGAGGTCATCATCGCAAAAGGAGAAGTTTCTCCAATCAGTTTACAAAATCGAATCAAAGGTATCGTGAAAAGTGTAGAAGCAGGTTCCTTGATTGCTAAACTGACACTGGACACACCGATTGGAGAAATCCAATCCATCATCACCAGTAATTCTGTGGAGCGATTGCAGGCATTTCCGGGGGAAGAAGTAACCGCTTTGATTAAAACCAATGAGATAATGCTGGGCGAATGATGGAATGGCAACCCCTCATATTGACCTTCAAACTGGCCTTGATAACCACCATGATTTTACTGGTTATAGGAATACCGATTGCTTATTGGTTGGCCTTTTCAAAGTCCAAATTCAAACCAGTTTTAGAAACACTCATAAGTATGCCGCTGGTTTTGCCTCCAACCGTTTTAGGCTTTTACCTGTTGGTAGCATTCAGCCCTTCCAATTCTTTTGGAGGATGGCTAAATGAGGCTCTGGGCCTAAAATTGATTTTTACATTCGAAGGATTGGTTTTGGCATCCATTGTTTATAGTTTGCCATTTATGGTTCAACCACTTCAATCTGGATTGAGTAGCCTGCCGATACATTTTAAAGAAGCGGCTTATGTGATGGGTAAATCAAGATTTCAAACCTTGTGGTCGGTTTTGCTACCGAATATCAAGCCTTCCCTTCTTACCGGATTGGTGCTTTCTTTTGCCCACACCATTGGTGAATTTGGAGTAGTGCTCATGATTGGTGGAAATATCAGTGGAAGTACACGGACGGCTTCCATTGCCATTTATGATGAAGTAGAAGCATTAAATTACGATACAGCGAATACGTACTCTCTCATCCTTTTCATCATCACCTTCGTCATTCTTTTGGTTGTTTATCTTTTTAATGGAGGCTATTTTAAAAAAATGGGAACATGATAAAGGTAGATCTTCATAAAAAGTTGGATACTCCTGAGGGTAGCATGTCTTTGAATATATCTTTTGAATTGCAGAAAGGAGACTTCGTGACACTATTTGGTCCTTCCGGTGCAGGTAAAACTTCCTGTTTAAGAATGTTATCCGGATTGATGAGACCTGATGCCGGTTTGATTGATTGGGAAGGAAAGAAATGGTTTGATTCCAGGTCGAATGTATTTTTAAAACCTCAATTGCGTCAAGTAGGATTTGTATTTCAGGATTATGCCTTGTTTCCAAATTTGACTGTGAAGGAAAACTTGTCCTTCGCGCTTCAAAAAGGACAAGGAAAAGAAATGGTCGACGATTTGATTGAGACCATGGAATTGGGTGAACTTCAGAACAGAAAGCCTGATACCCTTTCGGGTGGGCAACAACAAAGGGTAGCGCTTGCAAGAGCCATTGTGCAAAGACCAAAATTACTCTTGTTGGATGAACCGCTCTCTGCTTTGGATACCAAAATGCGCATCCGCTTGCAGGATTATTTAAAAGAACTTCACAAAAGGTTTGAACTTACCATCATTTTGGTGAGCCATGATGTAAGCGAGATATTAAAGTTGTCAAACAAGGTTTTAGTGCTCGAAAACGGAAAAATTCAAAAATCAGGCAGTCCCAAAGAGGTCTTTACAGTCAATCAGGTGCGTTCCAAATTTCAGTTTACCGGAGAAGTGTTGGAGATTCAGAGGGAAGAGGTAGTTTTTGTGGTGACATTATTGATTGGGACCAATATTGTAAAAATAATTGCACAAGAATCTGAAATTCAGGGTCTTAATCCAGGGGATAAGGTATTGGTTGCTTCCAAGGCATTCAATCCGGTTTTACAAAAGATTCAGTCTTAGCAGAATTGAATGCTGTTTTACATTTCTCATTTTTTTTATAAAAATACTTTCTCAACATTTTATCTTTAAGAAAAACTGAAACATGAAAAAGCTGCTTACCCTTCCCTTTCTTTTTTTACCATTTCTTTCAAATGGCCAGTATTGTTGTCCTGTTATTTATAAAATGGAAATATTACCTGCTATTCCAAATGATAGTGTGGTTACAAAGTTGTTTAAGATTACTGGTACTTTCCGTTTGAGTGAAATCTACTCACAAGATGTTTATCAAAGTGCAGACACCATTTATGTTGAGGAGTGTTACATTATGTTTCCATTGGACAAATCGGATGTTTATTATGATACGGTTTCTCTAGGGAAATTAGATCCTGGAACTTATGTATTGAATTACCAGGGAATTGTTGCTGACACTTTTTCAATTTGCAGGGAGGATTTTAGGAATGATTCGATTTTTACTTTCGAAGTCAAAAAATACAGCAATGTTCCAATCGTGGAAGACTTGGAGAAATTTAAAATCTATCCGAATCCCAGTGCTGATCGCGTGCTTCAAATCCAAAGTGCAGAAAAGTTGGATGCGATAGAAATTTTTGATTTGAATGGAAATTTGGTCAAGACATTAAATGAAAATCAGAGCATTGGCAGTACGATAAATCTGGAAGGTTTATCAAGAGGACTTTTCCTTGTAAAGGTTGAAACAGTAAAAGGACATTTTTACCTTCAGCGTCTGGCTTTGTTCTAAAAAGAAATGGGTATCCGCCTGCTGACGAACACCCAAGACTCACAATTCTCAAAATTTAGGTTGATTTTTCTTAAGGAGTTTGTTTCTCTTCCTGCTGTTTTGCATCCGGAAGTTGCATGAGTATCATGCAAACGATTCCAATCACAACAATAATAGCGTCATTCATTTTCGAGGTTTTTTTGGGTTTTTAATTTTGGTTATGTTGAACAACCAGTCTCTTTGTAAAGCTAGTGTTTGCTGTTTCAAGGTGCAGGAAATAAATTCCGGAGGGAAGGTTTGTTAGGTCAATGTCCCTTTTCCCCGAATTGTTCCTGCTATCCAAAGAAATTTCCTGTAACTTTTTTTGATTAATGTCCAAAATACTAACAATTCCTTTATTTTCCATCTCTTGCGGCATTTCAATGGAGATCAGGTTATTTGCCGGATTGGGATAAATCAATAAGGATTCTGTTTGGAGGTATGCTTTTATAGCTATGGTTTTTGAATAAGAGTTGGTTCCATCAAAGTCAATTTGTTGTATCCTGTAGTAATTATTCCCTGGTAAAGGTTCATAATCCATGAATTCGTAATTTCTGGTTGTTGTACTATTTCCAGATCCGGATATAAAGCCTATTGTTACCCATTTCTTGTTGTTTTCCATGCGTTGAATTTCAAATCCTTTGTTGTCAACTTCAGTACCGGTTTGCCAATCCAGCTTTATTTCACCAGATTCTGTTGCAGCTCCGTTAAAGTTCAAAAACTCAACTGGCAACGTAGATTGAGATAAAATGGAAACTCCAAATGGTAAATAATTTACCGTGAAACTTCTGTCTGGAACGGCAGCAATATTTACGGTTGAGAATGCTCCACTTCTGGATCCACAACTAAGGATATCAAAGGTTTGACCGTTTCCGGGAGTAAATCCCCATGTTACGTTTAAGGTGCCACCGGTTAGCGAAGCATTTCCACTTACATTTATAACATCGTATTCTGTTCCGGCATTCGTACCGTTGATTTCACAATCATAGGTTGTGCCATTCATATCATAATCACCTGTGATGTTTAAGGTTCCGGGGCTTAAGCCGGGAGCTAAGGTACCGGTGCTGGACAGGGTACCATTTTGGACCAGGGTTCCGTTTCCTTTTAGAGTTCCGGCTAATTCCAGATCTCCATTGTTGGTTAAAGTGTTATTTAAAGTTAGGGTTTGATCTATAATTAAAGAGGATCCTGCCTCCAGGTTTAGAGGAGAATTCATGGTTACGTTGACATCCATGGTACAATTGGTTCCCGTACTTAAAGTTACAGGCTGAGTACCGGGTGGTGGAGTTCCGCTTTGCCAATTGGTGCCATCACTCCAGTTGTTGCTATTGGCTCCGGTGAAGGTGAAATTTCCGGGTCCTGATATGGTTTCCTCAGTACTGTTTTCAGTTCCGGCCAGTGATAATTGGGCATAATAAGTCTCGCCTGGAGTAAGATCCGTAGGCGCGCTTCCAATAGGTATGGCACAGGTAACCAAACTCAATGAAGCACAATTTCCTGAATAGATGGTTAGGAAAACGGTACCGCTTTGATTAGAAAATGAAATATCTCCATTTTCAGGAGCAGTAAATGAATACCATAAATCAGGAAGATTTAAACCTGCGAAAGGAACACATGGTGGGGTTGATTCTACCCTTGCATAACTTGCATCAAAGGTAAAGGGATCACCCAGCGTCACAGGTGTCGCATTTGCGCAATCATCGTTAGTAGGAGCGGATTGAGAACCTTCTAGGCAAAAGGAATAATTTATTCCAACATTTCCTGGGGTCAAAACCTGCAGAAGATAAGATTGTCCGATATTAAATCCAGTTACGGTTCCGCTTCCCCGGATACATCCTGAACTAAATGGAGTCAAATTTCCACAATCAGTTCCGTTGTAAATTACGGCAAACGGATTTCCTGTACCTGAAGTGAATGTGATTTCAGTTGAGGGAGCAACAAAAATATACCAGGCATCCAAGTATTGTTCTCCTCCATTGTAGGCACAGGGGAATGGTGTGGAATAGGTATTTCCTATAGTAGATCCGATTTCGAAACTGCAATTACCCGGAGCACTGACATTGAGCGGGAATGCAGTGTAACAATCATCAGCTGAAACTACAGCAAAATTTTTGATAGAATGAGTCATGCAGGAGTTTAAATCACTGCTTACCTCAAGGCCATTATTTTTTATTGCCAGATGTGAAAAATGTGCTTCGCAATATGAACTTACCAAGCCCAATATCAACATCAATAAAAATGCCTTTTTCCCCCTTCCAATATAGAAAAGGGTCTGAACGTGAGACCAGTTTACCATGAGACCGTTTTTTTAACTAAACCATTGGGGGTTCAGACCATAAGGGGGGCAAAAAAAAATAGCAAAGAAGCTGAAGGAGTAGTTTTAGCTCCAAACAGTTTCTTTGCTATCTCTTTTTAATTAGTATGAATCAATTAGGACAAAAACCATGCAATCTTGAAGAAAATGAGGCTGGTTTGATGCCTGCTAAGACATTTTTTTAAATTTAATATCTAAACGATTTAAAGAAAATGTATTACGATTAAAAAGTTTTTTTTATGTGAATTTCTAAATTTCATCCTGATTAATGCACATTTTCCTAAAAAAGGTGAATTTCGTGAAAATTAAATGTTGGATTTAGTCTAATTGTTCCACCAGTAAGCGTTCACTTACCTCTTTGCTGAGCATCACTCCTTCATTTCCATAATAGGATACGAAAATACTTAGGTCAAATGGTTCGATACTTAAAATGCGGATGGTTGCTCCTAACATCAAGTTTTTCCTGTTTAAAAAGTGCAATAATTCCTGACTGTTATTTTCCAGGGCTTTAAGTATTACCGTAGCACCTTCCTGACATTCCGAAAGCTTCTTATAATTCCGTTCTTCAATTGTCCCATCTTTTTTTGGAATGGGAGATCCGTGCGGGTCTACTGTTGGAAAACCCAGTAATTCATCCATTCTTTCAAATAATTTCTCCGATTTTATATGCTCCATTTGTTCGGCAATGTCATGAACTTCTTCCCAGCCAAAGCCCATGAGTCTCGACAGAAACATTTCCGTGAGCCTGTGTTTCCTTACAATGATGGCTGCCATTCTTCGCCCTTCGTCTGTAAGGCTTAAAGGTTTATATTTCTGATAATTAACCCATTTATGTTCTTTGAGCTTTTTGACCATGTTATTCGCAGTGGGAATACTAACTTCCAGTTCCTTGCTCAAATCAGTGAGGCTGATCTCCTGGGTTTTCTTTGAAAGAGAAAAAAGTGCTTTTAGGTAGTTTTCTTTAGTCTGAGAAGGCATAATATGATTTTTCAGATTCTTAAAGATATAAATATTCTACGAAAAATTTGTTAGACGCATCTAACTTTTTAAATTTGCACCATCTAAAAAACCAAATACCTGGATTATGCCGGTCAGCGCACCTAAAATTCTAAGCGCAGTCATTACTTGTTTTGTAGTTATATTTTCACAAGCCCAAACGGGGATCTTAACCGGAACTGTTTTTTGTAAAAAGGAGGCCCTTGCCTTTGCAAGTGTTCAACTTGGCGAAACAAAACACGGAACCAATACCGACGCGAAAGGAACATTCAAGCTGACCGGCATTCAGGAAGGTACTTACCTGCTTCAAGTTTCTTATCTGGGGTATAAAGAATTCAAAGAAAAACTTGTTTTCCTTCAGGGCGATTCCCTTCATATCAATATCGAACTGCACGAAGATGAAGATGTATTGGAAGAGGTGGTTGTGACAGGTACTATGAAACCAACCTATGTAAGTAAATCTCCGGTAAAGGTTGATGTAATCACTGCCAAACAATTGGAAGTTTTTCTACCGGCAGCATCGTCCTCCATAATTGAAAATATACAATTGGTAAACGGAGTGCAGGAAGTGACCGCCTGTGGGGTTTGTTATACCAATAGTATAAGTATAAATGGACTGGATGGCGCCTACACGGCGGTACTTATGGATGGTATGCCGTTGTATGGCAACCTTGCTTCCGTCTATGGTTTAAATGGTATTCCAAATATGATCATCGAACGATTTGAGGTGATAAAAGGGCCAAATAGTACCTTGTACGGTTCAGAAGCCGTGGCAGGGGTTATTAATATTATAACCAAAGACCCGGCAGATCAGGATTTATTTTCAGTTGATATCATGGGTACCTCCCACCTTGAAAGTTTTGGAAACCTGGCCTTTGCTCCGAAAATCGGTAAGTCCTCCGGTTTTGTCGGATTGAATTATGCATATGTAAATCAATTTGACGACGCCAACAACGACGGATTTGGCGATGGTATCAACCTTGACAGGCTCTCTCTCTTTTCAAAGTGGGATATCCATCGAAAAAGTGGCAAGCCCTTTCAATTGGCAGCCAAATACTATTATGAAGACAGAAGGAATGGTGTGGAAGCTTTTTTGAAAAATAGAAATTATAAAAATATAAGAGGAAGTGACAGCATCTATGGAGAAAGCATTTATACCAATAGAGCGGAGTTGTTTGGGACTTATGCCTTCAATCTTCCCGTTGACCTAAAATTGGATTTTTCACTTTCTCATCATGATCAGGATTCTTATTATGGTGCAGATCATTATTTAGCACAGCAATCCATTGCATTTGCCAATTTGATATTTAATAAAAATTGGGGCAGGCACGATGTTGTTGCTGGTCTTACCAGTCGTTTCAATGCTTATGATGACAATAGTGTGGCTACCGAAATAATGGAAGGCAATAGTGTAGTAAACAATCCAAATAATCAGTTTATCCCAGGCATTTTTGTTCAGGACGAATATTCTATTTTAAAAAACTGGATTCTATTACCCGGAATCAGACTCGACCATTATGATGACCATGGTTGGATTCTAACACCAAGGTTGAGTTCCAAAGTGGATCTGGGAACCTGGACAACAGTTCGTACCAATTTCGGTACCGGGTTTCGTATTGTTAACCTATTTACTGAAGACCATGCCTTCGTCACCGGCCAACGTGAAGTGGAAATTCTGGAATCGCTCATGCCTGAAAAATCTTACAATTTATCGCTTAGTGTGAATCATGTATATGCAGCCCTGGGTGGTACCGGTACCATCGACCTTGAAGGATTTTTTACGCATTTTACCAATAAAATTATTCCGGATTACGACACACCGGGAAAGATCATTTACGCCAATGCTGATGGATATGCCCAAACCAAGGGAATTGGATTGAGCATCGATCACCGTTTTGAATTTCCATTCGCTTTCAATCTGGGCGCCAACCTCCAGTCCGCTCGTGAATTTGAACCAGACGGAAATGGATTTACACCACGATCCATTGAATTTGCTCCAAATTGGACAGGAATTGCAAACCTTAATTATACATGGAAGGAAGCTGGTTTAAATTTTGGTTTAACTACCCGCATTACCGGAGTCATGCAATTACCTGAAGTCTTTGATTTGGATGCAAACGGAGAACCCTTGCCCTTTCCAAGGCCGACGACCAGCGAACCCTTTGCTATTATGAATTTGCAGGTGAATAAAACCTTTGAAGACGGATTTTCCATATATGGCGGCATTCAGAATCTTACCAACTACAGGCAGTCAGGAAGTCCTTTAGTAGGTTTTGACGACCCTGGGAATCCGGCGGGATTTAGTCCTTACTTTGATACTTCTTATGCGTATGCTCCAAATCATGGAAGAGAATTTTACCTGGGAATTAAATGGAGTTTTAAAGGGAAAAAGTAAATTGGTTTTTAGCTTAGCAGAAAAATACCCGAAATGGCTTCCCAATATTTTCACGATAAGGTATTTGATAAAACAGATTTTTCTGAAGAAGAGTTGACGAAAGGAGAATACGATCAATGCCACTTCAACAATTGTAATTTTTCAGGAATCTCCCTCGCAGATTTCCAATTTTCAGATTGTCTTTTTGAAAATTGTGACTTAAGTATGGTGGATTTGAATCACACTGCTTTTCGAGATGTGAAATTTCATTCCTGCAAACTATTAGGCCTGCGCTTTGAATCTTGCAATCCTTTTTTGCTCGAATTTTCCTTCTTCGAATGTCAGCTCAATTTTTCTTCCTTTTATCAAAAAGAGATAAAAAATACCCATTTTAAAAATTGTCAATTAATTGAATCTGACTTTACTGAGGCTGTACTGGACGGAAGCATTTTTGAAGATACTGATCTGAGTGGAGCTACTTTTGATCAATCCAGCTTGAAGGGCTGTGATTTTATTTCTGCAAGAGGGTACATCATCGATCCTGAAAAAAATCAAATCAAGGGAGCCCGTTTTAGCAAAGATGGATTGCCTGGATTATTGTTTAAATATGGTATTGAAATAGAGTAGGTTGATAATTAGTCAAGAACAAACTTAGATCCCATTCTACTTTTTGAATAATAAAAAAAGCAGTGGAAAACCCACTGCTCTGGCTGTTGTAATTTTTGAATGTATTGTGTTAGGTTAAATTTCACATTATTTAATGGTTCAGGTTTTCATGATTTGTAGCATAGCGGCAGTTGTTAAAATGTCTGGTAAAGTACAAAAAATTAAGAATATTGTCAGGTTTAGATTGTCGTTTTTATGGATTAACCGGAATTATAAAAAAGGGTCATTAAGTCGGAAAACTCTTTATTTAATCAAATTATCAAGATTTTTTAGACCAAAAATGGTTTTGTCTTTTTTATGATTTTAATAATAAATCTTTTCATCAGCGGTTTGGATAAACTATCTTATTGAATAGCTAAAGAACTCTGATATAATATGTTAAATGTTGAGGAGGAGGTCTGGTAAATTTTCCTGCCTCCTCCTCAACATTTTGTTAAAATTCATGGTTCCTATAATGTGGAGTGTTTAAATAATGGTCAAAACCCACTATTTATTCAGGAATTTTGTGAATACGGGATAATTTGATTATCCTCCCTCTTGCCGAAATCAAAACATCGAACCGGAAGCCTTTCCTTTTGATTTCTTTACTCCACTTTTTAATCCGGCCCATTTTCCGGATTTGCCTCAAAGGCTCCGCAACAAAATTTTAATGAAAAAAATTTTAATTAAATACGGAGGTAATGCGATGTTGAATGACGACCTCCAAAAAGAAATTGTCCAATCTATCGTAGCCCTAAAAGAACAGGGAATTCAAATAATCATTGTACATGGCGGTGGGCCTTTTATCGCAAGGCAGCTTGAAACTGCTGGTATTCAATCTGAATTTATTGATGGCCACCGATATACTTCCACTGAAGCCATGCCTCATGTTGAAATGGCCTTGAAAGGAAAAGTAAATGGAAAACTGGTCAGTCTTTTCAACCAATGTGGCAGTAAAGCCATTGGTCTCTCCGGTAAAGATGCCCAGATGGTTATCGCAAAAAAAAGAATGCACCATCGTGTATTAGAAGATGGTAGCCATGAAAATATTAGTCTGGGCCAGGTAGGCGATGTAGAAACTGTAAATACCGCCTTCCTTGAAGATTTATTGTCCAAGGAAATCACTCCTGTGGTCGCCTGTATCGGAACAGATAAAAATGGTTTGGATTATAATATCAATGCTGATATGATGGCCGGTGCCATTGCCGGAGCCTTGAAAGTAGATCATTTTCTGGTGCTTACAGATATAGACGGGCTGCGAATGGATGTAGAAGATCCAGAAAGCCATATTGATAAAATTACCATACAAGCCGTTGAGAAATTATTTGGCGATGCCATAAAAGGTGGTATGATACCCAAAATTGAAGCTTGTATCGAAGCGCTGGATAAAGGAGCAAATGAATCAGCCATTATCAACGGAACCAAACCTTATTTACTGAAAGAAAAATTAATAAATCAGACAGATGTCGGAACTACAATTGTCGCTTAAGACAGACAAATCACAAGCTTTACACCAAAAAGATCAACAAACTTATTTGCCAACCTTTCGAAGGATGCCAATTGCCTTTAAAAAAGGTGAAGGCTGCAAACTCTGGGACGTCGACGGAAATGAATACCTCGATGCACTCGCAGGAATTGCTGTGAACAGTTTGGGTCATGCCCATCCTGCTGTGACCAAAGCAGTCTCAAAAGCAGCAGAAAACCTGCTTCATGTTTCCAATTTCTTTGTAACGGAAGCGCAAGTCGGATTGGCTGAAAGGCTCACTTCCGCTTCGGGTTTGGAACATGTT
Source organism: Saprospiraceae bacterium (assembly GCA_041392845.1). Classification (GTDB taxonomy): domain Bacteria; phylum Bacteroidota; class Bacteroidia; order Chitinophagales; family Saprospiraceae; genus JAGQWW01. The sequence goes on from JAWKLG010000041.1 coordinate 11,582, forward strand.
TTCTTTGCGAATAGTGGTACTGAATCATTCGAAGGGGCAGTCAAAATTGCCAGAAAATTTGCCCATAAAAATGGTAGAGGAGGAAAGATTATTTCCATGAAAAATTCCTTCCATGGACGTACACTGGCTGCCATTGCTGCAGGAAAACCAAAAATGCAGGTAGGATTCGGACCCATGCCCGAAGGATTCAAACAAATTCCGTTCAACGATATTGAAGCCTTTAAAAATGAAATTTCTGATGAAGTTGCTGCTGTAGTCCTTGAACCGGTGCAAGGTGAAGGAGGAATCAATGTAGCGACCAAAGCATACCTTGAAGAATTGAGAGCCTTATGTGATGAACACAATATTGTATTGATGTTTGATGAAATACAATGTGGAATGGGCAGGACAGGAAAACTGTTTGCCAAAGACCACTTTGGAATTCAACCGGACATCATGACTTTGGCAAAGGCACTTGGAAACGGAGTACCCATCGGTGCTATTTTATCAAACAGACGCGTAAGTTCCGCCATTGATTTTGGTGATCACGGTACTACTTTCGGTGGTAATCCTCTGGCCTGTGCAGCGGGAATTGCTGTTTTTGATACTGTTTCTCGAAAAGAATTCCTGGAAGAGGTAACTGAGAAGGGAATTTACTTGAGAGAAAAGCTGTCTGCCTTAAAAGCCAAATTTGATTGCATCAAAGAAATAAGAGGACTAGGTCTGATGGTTGGAGTCGATTTTGATTTCGAAGCCAAATCATTGGTGATGAAGATGTTGGAAAAAGGCGTGATTGCCAATGCTACGGCTGATACCGTATTGAGACTCGTTCCACCTTTGATTATTTCAAAAGAAGAAATTGACCATTTGGTAAACGTAATAGAAGAAACCATTCCCGAATTTCAAAATAAATAAAATGATAAAAGTAGCGATAGTAGGTGCTACAGGATATACCGGATCTGAATTGGTAAGTATTTTATACCGCCACCCTGAAGTAGAGATCAGTTTAATAACTTCCAACAGCAGGGCAGGTGAAAAATTTTCTGACATCCACCCTCAGTTTTTGGGATACTGCGATATGGTTTTACAACCTGCTGAAGCAGTTGACAACCATGAGCTGGATGTTTGTTTTTTGGCTCTCCCGCATAGAATTTCCATGGAATTTGTAGAAAAATGGAAGGACAGAAATTTTAAAATAATTGACTTGTCTGGGGATTTCCGATTGGGAAATGCCAAAGTGTATGAAAAATGGTATCAGAAAGAACATGTGATTCCTGAAATGGTGCCAAAAGTACCTTATGGATTGCCGGAATTGTATCGGGAAAACCTAAAAGGTGCCAAAGTGATTGCCAATCCCGGATGTTATCCAACTACTACCATTTTAGGTTTGGCTCCTTTGCTGCAAGCCGGCATTGTAGAAGAGAAATCCATCATTGTAGATGCCAAAAGTGGAACAACAGGAGCGGGTGTGAAAGCCAGTGCCACTACTCATTTCTCCAATGTAAACGACAATTTTAAGGCCTATGGTCTAAAAACCCATCGTCATACTGTGGAGATAGAAGAGAATTTGACCAATGCAGGCGGCAAGGAAGTAACCGTACAGTTTACACCGCATTTGTTACCGGTTGATCGTGGAATTTTAGCTACCTCTTATGCGACGCCAAAAGGTTCCATGACAGAAAAAAAGTTGCAGGATTTGTACCACACTTTTTACAAGGATGAACACTTTATACGCGTAAGAGATACAGCGCCGGAAATCAAATATGTGCGCGGTACCAACATGTGTGATGTATATCCGACCTACGACGAAAGAACCAATAGAATTATAGTAATCAGTGTAATTGATAACCTCATAAAAGGAGCTGCCGGTCAGGCCGTTCAGAATATGAATATTGCCTTGAATTTAAAAGAAACCCTGGGGCTTGAAGTAAGTCCTGTAAAACCCTAATCAAAATAATCTAAAAGAAATGAATAAGAATATCACCTGTGTAAGGGGATTCAAATGCTGGGGAGCCCATACCGGCGTAAAAAGTATGCGAAGAGACTTGGGCATCATTTATTCGGAAGTTCCAGCTGCCACCGCAGCTGTTTTTACCCAGAATGAAGTTGTAGCAGAACCTGTAAAATTGAGCCGTAAACATCTAAAAGACAATACTGCTCAGGTAATAGTCTGCAACGCAGGAAATGCAAATGCCTGTACAGGAAAACAAGGCGCAGAAGGAGCACAAGCTATGGCTGATGCTACAGCTGAACAATTGGGTATAAAACCTGAAGATGTTGTGGTTGCTTCAACCGGATTAATTGGTGAGCCTTTTCCAACAGAGGATATAGTAAATGGTATCAAGGAAAATGTAAGTAAGCTATCCAGAAAGGCTGCCGCGGGTGCCTTTGTTGCCAATGCTATTCTTACTACAGATACATTCGCCAAAGAAGGTTTTCTGGAATTTGAAGTGGATGGTTATGAAGTGAATATGGCAGGAATCGCCAAAGGTTCAGGTATGATTCATCCCAACATGGCAACCATGCTTGGTTTTATTGTGACCGATATCAATATTGATAAAAAGTTATTGCAAAATCTGGTAAAAGAATGTGCAGATGACACCTTTAATATGATAACTGTTGATGGTGATACTTCTACGAACGACATGGTGGTTGTAATGGCCAATGGAATGGCTGAAAATGATGAAATCAAAAGTAAAAAAGATCCATCCTACAAGGTTTTTAAGGAAAAATTGATGGAAATGATGACCCACCTCGCCAAGCTGATTGTCAGCGATGGAGAAGGTGCTTCTAAGTTTGTAGAATATCATATTGAAAAAGTAAAATCTAAGGAAAAAGCCAGAATTCTGGCTCGTGCCATTTCAGATTCTACATTGGTTAAAGCTGCGATGTTTGGACGTGATCCCAACTGGGGAAGAATTATCTGCGCAGCCGGCAACGCGGGAGTGGATTTTGATTACCATGAGGTAGATTTATTTATCGGCGATATCAACAATCAGGTTCAGGTATTAAATCATGGAAATCCGGTAGAATTTAATCGGAATGCCATGAAAAAAATGCTCCGCAATCCTCATTTAAAAATTGTTTTAAACCTGAATGAGGGAAAACACGAAGCAACCGCTTGGGGAGCTGATCTAACCACCGATTATGTTATGTTTAATTCGGTGTACACGACGTAAAAGGCTATTGGCTATTGGCTGTTGGCTGTTGGCCGTTGGCTTTTGGCTTTTTGAAATAGCTATCATTTAACAGATCGAATAAGTTTCTGATTGTCTGTATGTTACGCTATTCGGTGTTCGACGTTCGCTTTTCGTTTTTGAAGGCCTCGTAAATCGTAAATTCGTTTCCCTTTGACCCCATCGGGGTCGGATTATTATCACCTTCATTTTGCTACGGAGATGAGACCCTACGGGGCTTGAAAATTATTAAGACCCGAAGGGTCGAATATTTTTTTTACCCAGGCCAGTTATTCAACGAAAACAAATGGTGTTATCTTCAATTTTGCAGTAGATTATCTGAGCAATTATGGATATCCGATGGTTTTTGAATCTAAATTCCCTCCTTCCCTCAATCCTTCAACCCTTCAATCCCTCAATCCTTCAATCCTTCCTTCCCTCAATCCTTCAATCCCTCAATCCCTCAATCCCTCAATCCTTCATTCCCTCACTGATTGATCCACTCTGCTGGAAGGCAGGCTCGGCCCGCCGCTACCGATAATAATCCAAATCCGGATTTTTTAATCTCTTTATTTCGTAAATTGATCTTTTTCTCAAAAAAAGGTCAATTTTATTACACCAATGGTTCTCAATATTTTTATTCCGCAAACCGCAAACCGCCCCAAAATGGCTTTTGAAGAAAAAGAAATCAAAGACGGAGTCCAATCCATCACCGCTTCGTCATCAGAAGTCTGGAGGAGTTGGTTGGAATTAAATCATGACAAAGCCAAATCTGTTTGGCTGATCATTTTTAAAAAGGATTCCGGGGTAGCATCTTTGGATTATGAAGAGGCAGTGGAAGAGTCCTTGTGTTTTGGCTGGATTGACAGCAAACCCAATAAAAGGGATGAAAAAAGTTATTACCAATTCTTTGCAAAAAGAAAGGAAAAGAGCAATTGGAGCAGGAAAAATAAAGAAACCATCCAAAGGTTAATTGACCAGGGAAAAATGCATTCTTCTGGTTTGGAAATGGTAAAGAGAGCCAAAGAAATCGGAACCTGGGATGCCCTCAACGATGTCGAAAATTTAATAGTCCCAAAGGATCTTCAAGCTGAATTGGATAAATACAAAAATGCCATCGAAAACTGGAACAACTTTCCACCATCCACCCGAAGAGGAATCCTGGAATGGATTTTAAATGCAAAAAAGCCTGAAACAAGGGAAAAACGTATCCTTGAAACAGCCGAAAAAGCAGAAAGAAATATTCGGGCAAATCAATTTATTAGATAGCTGTTGGCTGTTGGCTGTTGGCAAATGAAATTCAAGGCTGGATTTCCGTTCTTTTCTAGTGAAACCGATCTTTTTTGAAAAAAATCTCCATTTCATTCTGTGTCCATTCCGTGGTTGACAAAGCCTACCCCATACAAATAGCCAACAGCTATCATATAATAGCTCAGATAAATCACTGAATATTTGTTGGTTACGCTGTTCGCTGTTCGGCGTTCGCTTTTCGTTTTTTAAGTCCTCTTAAACCGTAAATTCGTTTCCCTTTGACCCCATCGGGGTCACTTATCCCAACCCGAACTAAGGCCATCAACCTTACTGACCCTGTAGGGGTCACTTAAAATTGGCAGAATGCTGGATTCTGAACGGTGGGTGCTGATACTCTAATTACCGGAATGTCGTAATTCTTTTATAGGCTTCTTCCGCTTCAAATAATGTACTACAAATTCTAAAACATTTCATCGTTCCAGGGTTGGCGCAGCCAACCCCTACAATAGCTTGAATAAGTTATTGATTATCATATGGTTACGCTGTTCGCTATTCGCCATTCGACGTTCGCTTTTCGTTTTTTTAGAGCCCTCGTAAACCGTAAATTCCATAAATCCTAGGTTAAACCTTCTCCAACCTGTTATTCAACTCGTAATATGGGAGATTCCAATCTAGGAACAAATAGCCAAAAGCCAACGGCCAACGGCTAATAGCCAATCAAATATCCACCACCAACTTATAATTCGGATCTTCCAAAACATTCACGTCGATGATTTCCTCCGCATTTTGAAGTAGTTTTCTGCAATCTGGACTTAAATGTTTCAAGTGGACCTTTTTACCTACTTTCTGATAGCGCTCCGTAAGTTTATTGAGCGCTTCAATGGCGGACATATCGACTACACGACTTTCAGCAAAGTCGATGATGACTTCATCCGGATCGTTTAAGACATCAAATTTTGAATTGAAAACGGTGACGCTACCAAAGAAAAGAGGGCCGTAGATTTCGTAATGTTTGATGCCTTGTTCGTCTACATGTTTTCTGGCTCGGATACGCTTGGCATTGTCCCATGCAAAAACTAAGGCGGCTATAACTACACCAATAAGAACGGCCAAAGCCAGGTTGTGCAAAACAGCTGTTACACCGGTAACCAAAACCATTACAAAAATATCTGACTTGGGCATTTTATTGAAGGTCTTCAAACTAGCCCATTCGAAGGTACCCACCGAAACCATGATCATCAGTCCTGTTAATGCTGCCATGGGAAGTTTTTCAACCAGGTTGGCTCCAAACATGATGAAGACCAACAACATAACAGAAGCAACAATTCCCGAAAGTCTGGCCCTTGCTCCGGCAGAAATATTGATCAAACTTTGACCAATCATGGCACATCCGCCCATTCCGGAAAATAAACCTGATAGAATATTGGCAGTTCCCTGTGCTACCGCTTCCTTGTTTCCTCTTCCTCGCGTTTCAGTGATTTCGTCAATAATATTCAAGGTCAACAAACTTTCAATCAATCCAACTCCTGCTACGATAAAAGCATATGGAGTGATAATCTGCAACATTTCAAGGTTAAACGGCACCTGAGGGATGTGGAAGGGAGGAAATCCTCCTGAAATGGAAGCCATGTCACCCACTGTTTTGGTATCCAGACCAAAAGCCAATACAATTCCAAAAATGGAAAGAATGGCTACGAGGGATGCAGGAATGGCCTTGCTTAATTTAGGCAATCCCCAAATAATCAACATGGTCAATAAGACCAATCCCGTAAAAATGTAAAGTGAATTTCCGCTCATCCATGCACCTGAATCGTCTTTGAATTGGTCCAATTGACTCATGAAGATGATGATGGCCAAACCATTTACAAATCCAAAAATAACAGGGTGGGGTACCAGACGCATCAGTTTGCCAAGCCTCAAAAATCCGGCAGCAGCCTGAATGATACCAGCCATGATAACAGTTGCAAAAACATATTCCACGCCATAATCCATGGCAAGAGAAGCAATAACCACCGCAACTGCACCGGTAGCTCCCGAAATCATTCCCGGACGACCACCTAGTATAGAAGTTACAAATCCCATAACAAAGGCAGCATACAATCCTGTAAGGGGAGACAATCCTGCTATCAAAGCAAAGGCAACTGCTTCCGGAATCAAGGCCATGGCTACCGTCAATCCGGATAGGATTTCATTTTTATAATTTACTTTTTGACTTAAATCAAAAAGATTCAGGTACTTCTTCATCGAAACAATTATAATAAATGTGATTAGGTGTAGAAGGCGAGGGCTTATTCTTGCATATGATCCTGCTCAGATTTGTGCGACAGGAACTTCAAATAGGCAATATGCATGGGTATTTTTTTCATAAGAAGCCGCAAAAGTACAATACAATATTTAGTAAGCAAGGAATTTCAAGCCTTTCTGGCAAATATTATTCTGTTTAATGGCCGTCAAAATCCAATGAACCATTTAATATTTCAAAGCTGTTTCAATAAAATCTGCTAACTTCATATTCAGATTTAATAAAGAATGTAAACAGCCCCGACCATGTTTAAACTTTCCATTTCTGCACTGATACTTTTTTGTCTCGTGGGACAAAACCTTTATGCCCAAATGTATGTCGACAAGCAATTTGACGTCGAGACAGAATATGACATCGAATATGGAGTCTCAACTGATTTTGCAGGAAATGAAAGGACCTTAAAAGTAAATCTAATCCAACCAATAGGTGATTCCGTTCCGGAATGTGGCAGACCTCTTTTGTTACTGATTCATGGAGGTGCATTTTTAGCCGGTTCAAAAGACGATGCAGGCATCCAAAGATTGGGAGAAGATTTTGCCAAAAGAGGATATGCTGTTGCCACCCTTAATTATCGTCTTGGGCAGTTTCAAACCAATCAAACCATTCATTGCAATGCCTCCAATCTTGGTTTGCAATGGGATTGTCTCAATATGACAGACTCCAGCGAATGGTATCGTGCCTGGTACCGTGGCGTCCAGGATGCCAAAGGAGCAATCAGGTATTTACTTAGTCAAGCCCAATATAACTTAGACAATAGTAATGTATTTACAATAGGTGAAAGCGCCGGCGGATTCGTAGCTCTTGGGTTGGGATACCTGGATGAAGCAAATGAGGTATTGCCTGGATTAACCTCCGCAATGCCGGATGTTTTGCCTCCTAATCCTATTTACGAAAGTCCTTGTATCCAGCATCCCGATTTTATGTTGGACACTTCCATTGCCAGCATGGATTTGAGCAGGCCGGATTTGGGAGGTATTGATGGTGAACTAAATCCTGCGCAGCCTGGAAACTATTTGATTAGAGCAGTGGGTAACCTTTATGGTGCAGTTTTCAATGATATCTTTGGCTCTTCTCAGCCACTCATTCCTGGTTTATTCACTTATCACCAGCCTGCAGATTTAATTGTCCCGATTGGTCACCAAAGATTATTTGCAGGGTACAATTATTGTGCAACTCAATTTCCGTTCAATTGTGCCAACATCATCAATCGGCCCTATGCTTACGGTTCGAATGGAATGGTTGATTTAATAGAAAATCGAAAATCCAATGGTCTCCCGGCGCCTGAATATGAAAAATATATTTCCACCAACAATGCCAATTGTGCCCAACAGGTTTTGGATCCAAACCTAACCGGTCACGCCATTCATAACTACGAGGACGTTACCCATCGGATGGCGGTATTTTTTGCAAATAAGTACGACCTTTGTGCGATAGTTTCGGACAATACTATTGCTTCTAAAAATAAAGCTCTTAAAATTTCTCCAAATCCGGTTTCTCTTTCCGAAAATGTAAAAATTCATCTTCCTTTTAAAAAAGGAGATCAAGTGGAGGTTTATGATTTGAATGGCAAAATGATCCATTCAGCATCCATATCTCAAGCTTCAAATTCTACTTTACTGGCGGCCGCTATTTTTAAGAATAAAGGAATGTACCTCCTTCGAGTTCAGCATGATGGTGAAAATATATTTGTAAGGATCGTGGTAACCACTAAAAAATCACGACCTGAGCGTCCGTCGCGGTGAAAATATTTTACCGCGACGGACGCTACGGACGCAACGTATGATATTTTTTATCTTTTATTCCCTACCTTAAAGTTCACATTTCGTGACCATTTTAATAATTGTAACGTCAAAACCCCGGGATTGGCAGAATACCCTTTGCGCGATAAGCACTTATTCTTTTTCGCTTAGCAACCCCCGTTCACCCCATCCCCTAAACTCAAAATCATTCTCAAACTCTAATACCTTTTAAAAAATGGAAAACTGGCTAGAGAAAATTCAAGATTTGGTAATAAACTACGCTCCAAGTGTTTTATTAGCAATCATCACCCTTGTTGTCGGATTATGGGTAATATCCATCATTACCAAATTTTTCAACAAAACCCTAAGAAAGGGCAATGTAGATAACACCATTATTCCTGTTTTAAAATCACTTTTAGACATTAGTTTAAAGGTCTTGCTGTTCATCAGTGTTGCCGGAATTTTTGGAATAGAAACAACTTCTTTTGTCGCGGCTATCGGTGCCCTTGCCTTTGCGGTTGGTATGGCCTTACAAGGAAGCCTGGGCCACTTCGCCAGCGGAATAATGTTGTTAGTTTTAAAACCCTATAAAGTAGGCGATCTCGTCGAATTGGGAGGGGAAGTTGGAAATGTACACGCCATCCAAATTTTTAATACCCACATCAATACGCTAGATCATAAACGCATCATCATTCCAAATGGAGTGGTGACTTCCGGCGTCATTAAAAACTACACAGAAATGGACGACCGAAGGGTAGACATGACATTCGGAATCGGTTATGGTGACGATATCGACAAAGCTAGAGCAGTTATTCAAAAAACCGTCGATGCTTGTGAGCAAATTTTAAAAACCAAACCCGTCGACATCTTCGTAAGCGAATTGGCTGACAGCTCTGTCAATTTTGTAGTCCGCCCCTGGTGCAAACCAGAAGATTACTGGACCGTATATTTTTATTGTCACGAACACATCAAGAAAAACTTCGACAAAGAAGGCGTCTCTATTCCGTTTCCACAGATGGATGTGCATATGGATAATTGAGGGATGCGGAATACGGTGTGCGGAATGCGGTAAACGGTTTTTCTTGAAGGTAGATGAGCCATTCATTTATTTTTCTTGAGATTCTCAAACCAGCCCACCATAGCTGGGATTGACCGACGTAGGGGTTGGCCGCGCCAACCCTGGAACGCCGAAATGAAAAATAACTTCCACTATTTATTTTAAAGGGTAGTGATACCTTAAGTGTAACATGCATTTCTGCTTCTAAATTCAAATTTTTAGTGTTTTCATAGCATGACTCTTAAAAAGCGAACGTCGAAAACCGAATAGCGAACAGCGAATATAAAAATCCTAGCCCCGCGTTTTAACGCGGTGGTTTTCAGTTTGCAGACCAGGGGCTTATCGGTTTTAACCGTGTGGATCGTGAAAAGACCCTTTTTGTACGGTTAAAACCGTAAAGTCCTTTTAGTTCCATTTCCCACCACCGCGTTAAAACGCGGGGTTAATGGGATTTGGCAGGAGGTCGATAGGTCCTAGATTGGAATGAATTAAATTTGATAAAAATTTTATAACGCTAGAATCCTTCGATGTTTTCTTTCGATTCTATTAATGGGAATGATTTGGTCAATTAATACCAATTATAGGTAAGAGTGATATTGAAAGGTGATTTTGATGAAAGTTCAAAATTCTATTTCTTAAAAAAAACTTTATAACAAAACCCTTTAAAATGAAACAAAGGTAAATGTAGTTCCGTAACTTTTTGATAATCAATAAAACACAGAAGTATGGAACTACAAAACCAACTAAAAGCTATTGCTGATAAAATTACCCAATTAAAGGATCAAATTCAAACTGAAGAGGCGACCAAAACAGCATTTGTTTTGCCTTTTATTAATCTTTTAGGATACGATATTTTTAATCCAACTGAAGTTGTTCCGGAATTTACAGCTGATTTGGGGCTTAAGAAGGGTGAAAAAGTCGATTATGCCATTTTTCAAAATGGTGACCCGATATTAATTATTGAATGTAAGCATTGGAATCAGGATTTGAATGTCCATAACTCCCAATTGTTCAGATATTTTCATGTAACAAAAACTAGGTTTGCATTGCTGACCAATGGTGTTGATTACAGGTTTTATTCAGATCTTGAAGCGACAAACAAGATGGATGAAAAGCCATTTTTAGAGTTTAGTATATGTTCGTTAAAGGATCAGACCATTAATGAAATTTCAAAATTCCATAAATCGAATTTTGATGTTGAAAAGATCGTAACAAATGCCAGTTCATTAAAATACACTAAGGAAATTAAGAAGATTCTTTCTTCTGAATTTCAAGATGCTTCTCCAGAATTAATTAGACATTTTGCTTCTCAAGTTTATTCAGGTCGATTGACCGAAAAGGTTATGGAACAATTCAAAGAATTGGTTCAAAAAGCTTTAAATCAATTTATTAGTGAAAAAGTAAATGATAGGCTAACCTCAGCTTTAAATAAAGAAGTAGAACAACAACAAGCAGAGGAGAAAATCGAAGAGGAACCAATTTCAAAAGTGGAGACTACTGAAGAAGAATTGGAAGGTTATAGAATCGTAGTTGCCATCTTGAGAAGGAAAATTGGAAAAGAAAGGATTTTCCATAGAGACACTCAATCCTATTTTGGAATTCTTTTAGATGATAATAACAGAAAACCTATTTGCAGATTACATCTTAATGGAGGGAAAAAATATTTAGGCGTATTTGATCAAGATAAAAACGAAGAAAAAATTCTTATTAATTCAGTAGATGATATCTATTTAAGCGAGAAACGCATTTTAAAAACGCTTGAAAACTATTTATCAGAAGGTTAGAGAATCACTAAATGATTAGAAACTAATGGTTTTCAGACTCTAAAAATCATTCATTTTTTGCTAGGCTAATTTTTGTTGCTTTTCCTAGCGTGATATGTGACCCCGATGGGGTCAGAGTGGAGCAAGCATATTTCTTTAGTTGGGATAAATGACCCCGATGGGGGTCATATGGAAAGATTCAGTTTAATTTATTGGTTGTTTAAAATGGTTAGGCTTTATTCCCAGAAATTTATTTCAACGGGCAAACGAACAAACGAGCCAACTCTCCAACGAGCACCCAAATTAATGGCCTTCTTCATGTCCCTTCATTCCTTCATGTTTCAAAAAATATAAGGGTAAAATGCTCAAAAAAAAACATGAACTTCACTATCCATCCTAGATTGCATAACCAGATTCCAGCTCGAAGGCCTGATATTGGCCGATAGCTATTAGTTCCTTGATGGGAATTTCCCATATTACAAGTAGAATAACAGGTGGAGGAGCTTTTCAACTGGTATTTGTGGGATTTACGGTTTACGATTTACGAGGCATTTAAAAACGAAAAGCGAACGTCGAATGGCGAATAGCGTAACCTCCAGACAATCAGGAATTTATTCGAGCTGTTATATAATAGCAATTTCCAATCCACCCAGCCCCCAGTACCCAGAACCCAGAACCTAGCACCCAGCCCCCAGCACCCAGTTTCCAGAATCCGCTTCCTTTTTCTAAATTTGCCGCTTCACTTTTATAAAGAGTACGATGATCGATTTGAGAAAGGTGATTCACGACCAGAATCCCGCTTTGTTGAAAAAATTGGATGGGTGGAAATTGAACTTCCTGGAATGGGTGATCAATTTGAAGCGTGTCAATGAAATTTACACCAAATATTCTGATTATCAGGGAGTTGACTTTGCCCGGAAATGCCTGGATGAGTTTGATTTGAAAGTTGAAACCAAAGGACTGGAAAATATCGATAAAAATAACCGGTATATTTTTGCGTCCAATCACCCTTCAGCGGGTCTGGATGGGATGGCATTCATCGTAGCGATGAATGAAATCACACCTGATTTCAAAGTCATCGTTAAAGACGTTTTGACCATCATCGAAAATCTGAATCCGGTATTTACACCGATTAATACCTACAAAAAACAAAAGGCTGGCTATGTAGATAACCTGGATGCTTTGTACAAAAGCAATACCCAGGTTTGTATCCTTCCTTCCGGAGCCTGTTCCAGAAAAATCGATGGTAAAGTCCGCGATTTGGATTGGAATCCGCATTTTATAAAAAAGGCGGTAGCATACGAAAGAGATGTAGTGCCAGTTCATATCACCGGAAAAAATCCGGAGTACTTTTACATGGCTTCCAAGCTGAGAAAAGCTTTGGGTATCAAATATGGAGCAGAGGAATTATTACTTCCACGCGCCTTGCTAGGACAAAAGCCCGAAACGATAACGGTTTCATTTGGAAACCCCATTCCTTACCAAACCTTCGATAAAAGCAAAAATCCTCGTGCCTGGGCTCAGGTAGTGAAGAATAAGGTTTACGAAATCGTTGAAAAGTAAGTATTCGATAGAATTCTGGAAATTTGTTCCAACAAGGTTTACTTTAGTATTCAAATCCAATGACCTTGAAGACAATTTACCCGGTTTTTCTCTTTTTACTTGCTTTTTGCCCTTTATGGGGCACTACTTTTTACCTGGATCCCATCAATGGATCCTTGTCAAATAATGGATCACTTTCCAATCCTTTTCCTTCTTTTAAAGAGGTCATCAATGCCAACCTGATAGAATCCTATCGTTACAACAACCTTCCATATAATCCTCAGACAAGCCAACTTGTAATCAAAAATTCAGGTGCTCCCATCCAAGGGGGCGATACCTTGATTTTAATGGAGGGCAAACATGGTAGCATCGAACTGGACCAATATTTTAATCAGGAGTGGATAACTGTCTTAGCAGCAAAGGATGCAACTGTCCAAATTGCCAACCTTCATATTCGTGCTGGTTCAAAGTGGCGTTTCGAAGGATTGGATATCAGTTCTGAACCCTATGGAAATTATTATCCTGGTAGTTTGGTGTATATGGAATCTCATGGCCATAGAGGTCCTGTTCATGATATTGACATCCGCAATTGCTTTGTGTATAGTGCCATGGATATAAGTGCCTGGAATGAATCAGATTGGTTGTCAAATGTAAGTTCAGGTATGAACTTAAAAGGGAGCAATATGAGGATAGAAGGCAATGTGATCCGAAACATCGATATGGGAATATCCCTGGTTGGGGACAGTATGCTTGCCTTGAACAATCAGGTGATTAATTTTTCAGGGGATGGCATGAGGGCGCTAGGCGCCAATCAGCTCATTGAAGGCAATCTTATTAAAAATTGTTACAAGGTAGACGACAACCACGACGATGGCATCCAAAGTTTCAATTTAGGAACTTATGACGTTCGAAATATTACCATACGAAACAATGTCATTTTAAATTATGACGATCCAAATCAAAATCTCCTTGGGCCTTTGCAAGGCATCGGGTGTTTTGATGGTCCTTTCGATAATTGGTTGATTGAAAACAACATAGTATCCGTAAATCATTGGCATGGAATCTCCCTTTATGGAGCTTTTGACTGCAAAATCTACCACAACACTGTAATCGATCCCACTCCTGATTTAACTCCTGGACCTTCCTGGATTCGAATTACGGATAATAAAAATGGCACCCCAAGTGCCCGTTGTGAGGTGAAGAATAATGTTGCCAATTCATTTTCCGCTGATGCTGAATTGAGTCACAATATAGTACTCAAAAACTATCAGGATTATGAGGATAATTTTGAAGACTATCGTCAATATGACTTCAGATTGAAACCCGGATCTGTTTTAATTGATGCTGCGGATCCCTGTTGTTACCCTTCAACTGATATTTATGGAAATGTCCGTCCTCAGGGTACCTTACCCGATGTAGGGGCAGTAGAGTATGTCAAGCCGGTTGGAACAGTAAACCTTGAAAACCCGGATGCAGGCTTTACCATTTATCCAAACCCGGTATCATCTATTTTAAATGTTTATTACGATCATGAATTACCACAGAAAAAATCCAGACTCCAAATCATCGATACCCAGGGAAAAGTAATTTATCATTCCTGGATTGCCTTTCCGGAAAAATTATCCAATATCCCTGTCCTGGGTTTGACCCCTGGTTTTTATGAATTGAAGGTTGAAGGTCTAGGGTCTAGGAAGTTTATGGTAGCGCGGTAGGAAATAAGACGATTTCCCGTTACGAATTCGATTTTCTTACACCAATAAAAAAAGTAGAGCCGCCATGCGTGGCGGCTCTACTTTTTTATTATTAACCCCCCAACTGAAAATACCAGGTCGCCAGCTTTTGCCAAAAACCAAATTGATAGATGTACAAAACAGACCAATGATACAAAAGCAGGAAAAACAATGCCACTGGAAATACATTCCATCTTCCGGTTGATCGGTAATCCCAGATTGCAAGAATTATTACAATAACATCAACCAGAAAGAAACCTGCCGCCGGAGCAATCGGCATGTTGTCGATTTTGGGAACGTATTCCAAAATCCATCTGGCATGTCGATAAATCAATCGATCTGTGACAGGCGACACCAATGGAAAGACAGTGCAAACCATCCATCGAGCGTGAAGAGCTGGTTTGTTTTTATAATAAATCGCCAAGCCATAAAAGAGAAGATAGACCAGAATCGCATTGCTCACCAATGCAAAAAAGTAAAAATGTCCATTGGAATATTGGGCAGCATATCCTGTATTGAAATGCATCAATTTCATAGCTGAAACCGCTACAATGGGCACCAAAATATAGGACAATACACCCGACCAACGATGGAATTTATACAACTTAAACCGGATCAATAATGCCTGACTGATGAGTAACAACAGCCATAAGGTCATGGAAAGTCCATGTGCATGGAAGTGCATATCAATAGGCTTTCCCAAATGGGTGAAATAGCTGGGCCAAAAGGCAGTAAGCGCAGCAACCAGAAAAAAGATGAAGCCTAGGAAGCTGCGTTTGTAAATGGATTTGTCGATTTTCATTATTTAAAAATACAAATCCATTTGAAATAAAAAATCGGGGACGCCAAAACGGCTTAGGTTTCCAGCCCCGATTGCCGTTTCAAACGCCCCCTTTCCTTTATCGCCTTATTGTAATAGCAATGTAGATGCTAGAAAGTAAAATCCTTATGACAAGAGTGATCAGGTAATATGATTTGCATCAGGTTTTTCTAAAACTGGTTGAAGTATTTTTAAAAAAGATTCGTCTTACCTTAGCGGCATAAAATTTATTTATGTCCGATTCATCCATCAGCCTCAATAAGTTTATCAGCAGTACAGGAATCTGTTCCAGAAGAGAAGCAGATAACATGATCGATGCGGGAAGGGTGCAGCTGAATGGACAAACAGCTGTAAAAGGTAACCGGGTAAATGAAGGAGATACAGTTACGCTGGATGGTAAACCCCTTTTAAGAAAACCTCGCCCCATTTATATTGCACTTAATAAACCTCCAGGAATAACCTGTACCACCGATTTAAAGGACAAGGACAACATCATTCATTTCATCAATCATCCACAAAGGATTTTCCCCATAGGCCGACTGGACAAGGCTTCTTCAGGTCTGATTTTGCTGACCAACGACGGAGACATTGTAAATGAAATTTTAAGAGAAGAAAACAATCACGAAAAGGAATATGTCGTGAAAGTCGACAAGCCAATCACCAATGCTTTCCTTCAAAAAATGCGCTCAGGAGTCCCAATATTGGGCACGGTAACCAAGCGCTGCAGAGTGGATGCGGTCAATAAATTCGTTTTTAAAATTATTCTTACACAAGGAATGAATCGCCAAATCCGACGCATGTGTGAAGTGCTGGGATACAAAGTACAGACTCTGAAACGCATCCGCATCATGAACCTCGATCTCGGAAAACTGGAAGTTGGACAATGGAGAGAGTTGAGCCAGGACGAAGTGGATGGTTTGAAGTATGAATTGTAAGTTGGTGTTTAGTCTTTGGCTTTTGGTCTTTGGGATATTTTTCCTTACGTGGCGTCCGTTGTGGTGAAAAAATTCACCGCTACGAGCGCTGAGTACGCAACGTAAAACCCTTATTTTTATATCTTTAGACATCTAAAACCCTAAAGATGAAACCATTGCGATTATTTTTAATTCCAGTCATTTGGCTTGGAATCACTTCCTTTCTTTTAGCTCAGTCTCCTATTTATTTCATTTACGATGCCAGTGGTTCCATGTGGGGACAATTGGAAGGTTCTACCAAAATGGAAATCGCCAGGGATGTGCTTTCAAAGACTGTTCAGAATTTACCGGAAGAACAAAAGTTGGGTTTGGTAGCGTACGGACATCGGAAAAAAGGCGATTGTGAGGATGTTGAATTCCTGGTGGAAGTGGATTCAGGAAATAAAGATAAGGTAACAGGAGCCTTAAATGGCATCAAACCACTTGGGAAAACTCCCTTGGCATTTTCAGCTTTGCAAGTCATCGACCAACTTCGAAAATCCAAGGAAAAAGCCACCATAATTCTAATTACAGACGGGGTTGAATCTTGTGGAGGCAATCTTTGTGAGGTAATTAAAGCTGCGAGGAAAGAAGGAATTCCTTTTAAACTTCACATTGTGGGATTTGGTTTAAAAGACGATGAAACCGATGCCTTGAAATGTGCAGCCAAAGCCGGAGATGGTTCTTATTTTGATGCTCAGGATTCCGAAGGACTTTCAGATGTTTTGAACCAGGTTACTACCAACACTGTAGATGCACCCCCAGGGAATCTTCTTTTTTATACTTCAAAAAATGGAAAAGGAATCGACGGTATGATTCAGGCCTATACGGCAGGGACCAGGAAAAAAATTGCTGCTGTTAGGACCTACCGAGATACAGCAAAAATGTATTTACCTGTCGGAACTTATGATCTCGAAATTCTTGCGCTGGAAAATACAGATTTGGCTCCCCTGTATGAATCAGATTTTAAAGTTGGTGGTGAAAAGGAGTATTTTAAATCCTTTTCCTTTGACGGGGGCAAGATTTCAGTCAAGGTCTTAAACAATGGGGAAGGCTGGGATGCCCTGGTAAAAGTTTTTCCAAAAGGAAATAAAAAAACAGTTGCAGGCGGAAGAACCTATGGAGAAGAAGAAGTCTTTGAAGTAAATCCGGGAGAATATGAAGTAACTGTTGAACCTATGGTAATTGAAGGTGATAATCTTTTAAAAAGAACCTCGGACATTCGGGTTTCCGCGGCAAAAAATGAAACTTATACCATAGAGTACGAAACCGGAATTTTGATGGCCGGAGCCAATAGTAGCAGTGGTCTGGTAGACGCACTCGTCAAAATTACAGACAAAAACACTGGAAAGGTGGTTTCGACTAGGAGAACGTACACCTCCTCTTCCAGCAATCCCAAAAAATTCATTTTAGTTATGGGAGAATATTCGGTCAGAGTTGAGGGACTCAAAGATTTTGGTGGGAAAGTGGAGACGTATGATGTGTCCATTCAAAAAGAAAAAACCATAGAAAAAACCGTTAATTTTTAATCCATGAGCCAAGCGTTAAAACCTGCCAGCTTTCTATTTTATTTGTTGGCACTTCTTGATTTTTTTCTTCTTGGGTTATTTCTGGCTGGCATTACCGGAGCCGGTGAAGGCCAGGGACTTGCCGGAGGTGCTATTGTCCTTTTTTATGGAATTATAGGAGCAGGCCTCGCTTTAGTGGTTGCTATTTATTTGGCCATTGTTACCAACCTGAATTTTATAAAAACGGCTAATAAAATCCTTGGAGCACTTTTCATTGTTTTAGCAGCACTTTCTGCCTGGATGATTTTCTCAAAGGCCGGTGAGCGTTCCAGACAAGGAGAAATCAATTCTATTATTCCAAAACCTATTCTTATTCAAAATACCCAAGTCCTGAGTGATGAGCAAGAAGCAGGAATGGGATTTTTTAAACCCAATTTCAATGCCTCGGGTACCTTATATTTTTACAATCAACCTAATTTTGAAAAAAGCCTGGACGAACACCTTCCACAGGATTCCATGACCTATTTATTGAAACGGAGTATGGGAATTTTGATCGATCAGGCTCCGCCCTGGTTGAATCCTGTGCATATGAAGCTCGATTATGATCTTTTGTATTTCAAAGTTGTAAGTGTTTCAGAAGATTTTCTGGGGCTTATTGGAAATGAGGCAGACGGCAAGGTGGTTTATGTCGATAGAAGTGAAGGTGAATATTTTTCCTGGACAGATTTTCTCCTTCAAATAAATTCAATTGAACCTTTGAATAAAGAAAAAACAGAAGTTCTCATCAAACCTTTAGAGGGAGTGTCAGCAGTCAACCAGGAATATGACTTTTTAAAACCTGTCCTCATCAAAGACGACTGGGCGAAGGTGATTCTTTTAAATAATAATTTTAAAAAGAATGGGGATGGTTGGATACGGTGGCGGAAAGATGGAAAACTGATGATTAAATATTCGTTGTTGAGTTAAAGTACTTAATTTTATGTCTTATACGTAGCGTCCGTTGCGCCCATAGCGGTGAATATTTTCACCACTACGGACGCTACGTGAAATTAAATATGATAATGAAACCATCTCTTTTTATTTTCCTTTTCCAAATCAGCATTGGACTCTTTGCACAATTCCCAAATCAGGTTTACCAAACAGATAATTTGACCATTATCCAGGTCAGTCCGCATGCTTACCAGCATATCACCTGGCTTCACACGCAGGATTGGGGAAAAGTCGCTTGCAATGGAATGCTGGTAATTGACGAGGGCGAAGCTTTGGTATTTGACACCCCATCTTATGATTCTGTCTCCAATGAATTGATTAAATGGATTGAAGAAGTACAAAATGCCGAGATTAAAGGAGTTGTTGTCAATCATTTCCATTATGATTGTCTGGGAGGATTGAAGGCTTTTCATGAAAAAGGAATCCAATCTTATGCTCAGAACTTAGGTTTGAAGTTGGCAGCTGAAGAAAATTATGAAATACCCAAAAATGGTTTTGAGGAATCTCTTGTTTTAAGTGTCGGTAGCAAAAAGGTGGAAAATCGTTACTTCGGAAAAGCCCATGCTCCTGATAATATTGCCTCTTTTTTACCTGGAGATGGAACTTTATTTGGAGGCTGTGCAGTTAAGTCCCTGAAATCCGGAAAAGGAAATTTGTCTGATGCGGATCCGGATGCCTGGTCCGCTACCATTTTAAAAGTAAAAGAAAAATGGGGCAAAGAAATAAAGGTGGTTATCCCGGGCCATGGTGATGCAGGCGGAGTTGAATTATTGGATTACACAATTGAAATGTTTCAAAAAGTGCCGGTAGGCAATTAATTTAAAATATATGTTTAAGTGGTTGTTGTTTGATGCGGATAATACCTTACTCGATTTTAGTAAAGCCAGTAAAGACTCCCTTTGGCTTACTTTTGAACAGTTTGGCAGAGATTGTACGGATGAGATTTATACCATTTATAAAAATGTCAACGCTGAGGTTTGGGCCGATTTTGAACAAAGAAAAATTACGGCTGAAGATTTACGTCCCAAACGATTTGAATTGCTATTTGAAAAAATAGAAGAAACCGGGCTTTCTCCATTAGAATTTAGTGTACGGTACCTGGAAAATATTGTACAAACAAGCGAAACCTACGAAGGTGTGCCGGAACTTTTGCAAGAACTCAAAAGCAAATACAAAATCAGCATCGTAACCAACGGGCTTAAAGAGGTACAAAGACCTCGATTGGAAAGATTGGATTTGATGAAGCATTTTGACAGTGTGGTGGTTTCGGATGAAATCGGAGTTGCCAAACCACATATTGACTATTTTCAGCATGTATATCAGTCTATTCCTCAGCCTCCACAGAAGGAAGAGATTCTAATAGTTGGCGATAATTTGGCTTCCGATATACAGGGAGGTATCAATTTTGGAATCCAGACCTGTTGGCTAAATCATGGAAAACAAAATGAAACCGAAATTCGTCCCCACTTTGAAATTGACCACATTCATGGTATTTCCGACCTCTTGAAAAGCTAAAACTTTTTTCAATTCGAAAGGAATCTCTACTTTTAGGCGAACTTCTATATTTGAAAAATTTGACTATGATTCAAAGATTGATTTGTAGTGCCTTTTTGGCATTTTCTTTCCTGTTTGTTTCGGCTCAAAACGAAAATACCATTCGCCTTTTTTATCTCGGTGGCCAATCCAATATGGATGGATACGGATACAATAGCGATTTGCCAGCCTCTTTAAATAAAACCTTTCGCTCTGTTTTTATTTTTCATGGCAATCCGGCTGATGATGGAAACCTGGCAGGAGGATTGGGGAAATGGGCTCCATTGACTCCCGGTCATGGAGTAGGATTTAAGTTTGACGGCAATGACAATGTCCTTTCCGATCGCTTTGGTGCGGAACTTTCTTTTGCCAAAAGACTTCAGGAATTGTATCCAGGCGAAAAAATTGCCATCATTAAATATTCCAAAGGAGGATCGAGTATTGATTCTTTGGGAGCACCTGAGTATGGTACATGGGATCCGGAATATAAAGACAATAACGGGATCAATCAGTACGACCATTTTTTAAAAACAGTACGGTTGGCGATGGCAGAAACAGATATTGATGGAGACGGAAAGATGGATAAATTGGTTCCGGGTGGAATTATTTGGATGCAGGGAGAGTCTGATGCAGGTACTGAAGAAGTTGCACTTCGCTACTATGAAAACCTTCGACAGCTAATGGGTAGGATGCGTGCAGCATTCAGAAATGATAATTTGCCAATCATTTTAGGAAAGATTTCCGATTCCTGGTCAGATTACGATGGCTTGGTTTGGGATTATGGGGATGTAGTTAAAGCGGCACAGGAGAAATTTGTGCGCTTCGATAAAAATGCAGACATAGTAAGGACGACAAAATACTATCGTTATTCCGATACCGCTCATTATAATAGCAATGGTTATGTTGACCTTGGTTTGAAATTCGCTGAAGCCTTGTTTTATTTAAAATAAAGGGGAAGTTCACTTATTACATTGTGAGTAATTTTTTTTCTGGGTTTTTCAATTTCAATTAGTGGAGTTTACGGTTTACGGTTTACGGTTTACGATTTACGGAAGCTTTAAAAACGAATAGCGAATAGCGAATAGCGAAAGGCGAACAGCGAAAAGCGAAACGCGGTTTAAAAAAATGCAAGAAGGCTCTTCAACGCTTAATTTAAAAATTGCCTAGTGGTCCTTGCAGTAGAAATGCTAGACGTTTCCACTGTATTAAATAAACCTTTCTATTGCAAGGCCGCCAAGCTTGGCGGCTCTACAATGGATTTTTAAAAAACCTTCAACTTCATTCCTTCAACCCTTCAATCCTTCCCCATGTCCGAACTCGAAAATTACATCAACACCTATTTCGGCATCAATCCGGCTCATCTAAAAGCAATGGCAGACCTTTTGAAAGCACACTTTAAAAAGGAAGAGTATTTCACCGAGGTTGGAAAGCGCGTTACATTTGAGTTTTATTCGTTCAAGCATCTGCGCGTTTTTAATTATTCAGATGGGAAAGAAGTGACACAATGGTTGGCTTCTCCAGGGGAATTCGGTAGCTGATCTATCCAGTCTTGTTTTTTCAACTCCTGCAAGATGGAACATTCAAGCCTGATCGATTGTGAATTTTATACTTTAAAAGAGAAAATTATCAAAGGCTTGGTGAAGTGGTGCCCCAGTGAATGAATTGCTTTTCATTGCCAAATGTTTTTTAACCCTGGAAGACCGTGTAAAATATACTTTTTTGTCCATGACAGCTGAAGAGCGGTTTATGCATTTGTCCAGCAAAAACAAGAGCTGTTTAATCAGGTTCCTCTACATTACATTGCCTCCATGTTGGGTATGACTCCGGAAACTTTAAGCAGAATTCGAAAGAAACTCACTTCTTGATCCAGATCAAGTGAAGCGTCAGTGCGTTGGTTCAAATTTGCAGTAACAAATCACAAATTATCATGCAAATCAGAACCGAAATTCAAATCAATGCCACTCCTGAAAAGGTTTGGAATGTGCTAACCGATTTTTCAGCTTATCCTGAATGGAATCCTTTTGTAAAAAAGCTGGAGGGAGAAGTTGAAGTCGGAAAAGTCATTAAAGTTGCCTTGCCAGGGATGAATTTTAAGCCCCTCGTTTTGAAATTTGAAACCAATAAAGAATTAAGATGGTTGGGCCATTTGTTTTTCAAAGGCCTGTTTGATGGAGAACATTCTTTTACCTTGATTGACAACCAGGACGGCACGACCACATTTATCCACGCAGAAAATTTTGCTGGAATCCTGGTGCCCGTTTTTAAAAAGATGCTTTTAAACGATACCAAGCCCGGCTTCGAAAAAATGAATGAAGCTTTGAAAGAGCGAGTGGAAAGGAAAAATTAATCCATCCAGGGTTTTTATGATAATTCATTCATTGGATTTATAATTTTGGGAAATTAAATGGTTCTTAACACTGGATAAATTGCCTGGGAGCTTTTGTATCTTAAATTTTAATAATGGAAAAATCAATCATAGAAAGGCAGGTTCAAGAAATCATTGCTTCTTTTGAAGAATTATCTTCTCGTCACCTGCAATTGATTTTTTCAAATTTGCAATTAATCCAACTTGAAAAGGCCATTACTTTTATAAAAAAAGGAAAACCAGATTCCTTCGAATACTTTTTGTTGGAAGGAGTAGTTCGATCTTACGTGATCAATCCTGACGGTGAAGAAATTACCTTGTCTCTTTTTCAAGGACCGGATGTTATTTCGCCTCATTCAACAAGGACAGCATCAAATCAATCATTGATAAATTATCAGACCTTAACTGAAGTGCATTTGGCAGCAATAGATGCCGAAATCTTTGTACAGCTGATGATTGATCATTTACCAATCAGGGATTTTGGAAATGGAGTTTTAAGGAAAGAGTTGATGAATAAAATCAAAAGAGAAATCTACTTGGCTTCTGTTCCTGCCAAAGAACGGTTGCTTCAGTTGAGAAATGATTTTGCCGGCCTTGAGAATATGATTCCGCATCCAATCATCGCTTCATACCTGGGTATTACCAATATTAGTCTAAGTCGATTGAGAAAAGAACTGAGTACCTGACTTTTTATCAAATGTTAATGGATAGGGTAGAGAAAGCGCCTTCTTTTGTACCTATTATTTAACGTGAATAGAAATAGTATGAAGTTGAAGTTTATCATCTACCTCTTTGCATTTTTGGCCATTTCCATAGGGTTGTATCCCTTGGTTTATTTATTCATTGATGAAACCATAGGATTATTTTCCGGCAAGCCAGCCAGCCTTTTGGCGGATCGAATATGGAATTTTGCTTTTTATACCCATATAGGTTTTGGTGGATTGAGTCTACTTTCCGGGTGGAGTCAGTTTTTACCATCTTTTAGAAAGAGAAAATTAAACCTTCATAGATCACTGGGGAAAATTTATGTGATTTCTGTTCTAATCAGTGCCTTAGCAGGTATTTATATCGGATTTTTTGCAAGTACAGGCTTGATAGCTTCTTTAGGGTTTATTACGCTGGGGATAATCTGGTTTGGAGTTACCCTTGCAGCTTTTTTGACTATAAAAAAAGGTCAAATCCAACAACACCAAATTTTCATGGTGTTTTCTTATGCTGCAACATTTGCCGCTGTAACCCTTCGTCTTTGGATGCCAATCTTAATTGGAATTTCCGGCAGCTTTGAAATAGCCTATCCCATTGTCGCCTGGCTTTGTTGGGTACCCAATCTAATTTTTGCCTGGTGGTGGGTAAACTTCAAAATGCTCTCTTTGAGATAGTATCATTAGTAATAAGATTATTCTAAAGCCAGAATCTAGTTGCGTCCGATGTGTAAAATCGTTGAGGCCGCTGCGTGAAACAAAAATATTAAGAATTGAAATCCAAAAGCATTTGAATTTTATGCAATTACGTTTTTAAAAAAACGAATCCATCTGCTAGAGTCGGCGTGTCCTCTTCGGGCAATTTTATTAAGTCAAGGGAATGAAAGTTGAAATACATTCAAATCATTGAGTTGCGGTTGTTGCGCTTAACCTTCGCGGCCGTTGCGAGAACCAAAAATATTAGGAACTGAAATACAAAAGGATATGAATATCAGGCAATTACACATTTAAAAATAAATGAATCTGTTGGAGTCGGCGGGTCCTCTCCAAGAGACCCGCCTTAGACGGTTTTCTTTTCTTGCTTAACTGAATGACATTGCCATTAATTTGAGAAATTTCACCCAAATCAAGCTGACTCGTCTTATAATTTTCCCTTCTTTTGTGAAAAAATGCTTTGAAATGAAATCACACAGAGATTACTCTGATAATGAATTCGAGTCAATATTTGAAGATCGGGAATTCCCGGTTTCCCTGTTCAATCATGAAGCACATTTGCGGTTGGCTTACCTCCATTTGAAAAAATATGGAAGAAAGGAAGCCATAAACAATGTATGCAATCAGCTAAAATCTTATGTCCAAAAGTTAGGCGCAGAAGAAAAGTTTAATGTTACACTTACCATTGCTGCTATAAGAGCTGTAGAACATTTTATGGATAAATCGGGTTCTGATAATTTTGATGGTTTCATAGCTGAAAATCCGCGTTTAAATTCTAATTTTAAGGAATTGATGGCTATGCATTATGGTTTTGATATCTATATTTCAACAGAGGCAAAAGAAAAATTCCTGGAACCGGATCTCCTGCCTTTTGATGATTGAATATCAACTTCTTAGAATAAAAATTTGGGCTTTAAAAGTGGATTTTTAATTCCCAATGAAATGATAATTTCAAAAAAAACTTTTGTAAATCCATCATTTTTCCAGTAATTAGGCCGATTCCTAAAATAAGAGGTTTCCCCTAGCCAATTTTTGATCGAACCTGTTTTTATGTTTTTATAAGGTTTGAATTTTTTAAAAAAAGAACTTGATAAAACAAATCCAAACACTTTCCATGAGGAACAACAACGCTAAATCCTCCATACTTGACTGCATAGGTAACACGCCTTTAATTCGTCTGGAAAAAATGGAGGAGGATCTTCCTTGTCAGTTGTGGGCCAAAGTTGAAGCATTCAATCCCGGGCATTCTGCAAAAGATAGAATTGTAAATTACATGCTCAATGATGCAGAAGAAAGAGGTCTGATAAAGCCGGGGGATACCATTGTAGAAGCTACATCTGGAAATACTGGATTCAGCATCGCTATGTGGTGCGCTAAAAAAGGCTACTCTTGTAAATTGACAGTTACTACCAAAACCTCTAAGGAAAAAAGAGATATGCTTCGTGCAATGGGAGCAGACGTAACTGTTTGTCCTTCCGTAACAGCAGAGGATCCCTGTTCTTATTATGAAGTAGCCAAAAGGTATGCAATGGATACACCCGGCGCATTTTACCTCAATCAAAATTTCGATACCAACAACGCTGAAGCACATTACCATACCACCGGCCCAGAAATTTGGGAACAAACCGAGGGGAAGGTTACACACTTTATCGGACCTTCAGGGACGGGTGGAACACTTTGTGGCGTTGCAAAATACCTGAAAGAAAAAAATCCTGATGTTACCATTATAGGTGTTGACGGTCAGGGTTCTGTTTTGAAAAAATATTTCGACGAAGGAATTTTTGATGAATCCATCGCCAGTTCTTATAAGGTAGAAGGATTGGGTAAGACGATTATCCCAGGCAACTTCCTTACGGAATACATCGATATGATGATAAAAGCAGGGGACAAAGATTCTGCCCTTATGGCAAGAAAACTTGCCCGCACTGAAGGTTTGATGATGGGTTATTCAAGCGGAGCTGTGATGTATACAGTTTTGAACAACGGCCATTTATTCAAGCCCGGTGATTTAGTAGTTGCTATGTTCCCTGATCATGGTTCCCGCTACATCAGCAAAATCTACAACGACGATTGGATGCGCGAACAAGGCTTCCTTCCTGCTCCCAAACCAAGTGCCAAAACCAATGGACACGCCAAGAATGGGGAGTTGGTAGCTTGAGGCGGTTTGCGCTAAGCGGAATGCGCTATGCAGAATGCGGTTTGGGGAATGCGCTATGCGGTGTACGGTTTTTGTCCGCGTCCCGCAATCCGCATTGCACTTCGCACTTCGCACCCCGCTCTAAACAATTTCCGTCATCACAAACGAGCTTTGAACCCGCCCAATATTCGGGATGGTGGCTAGTTTTTTAGTAATAAACTGCTGATAATCATCCATGTCTTTTGCGTACAATTTTAGGAGATAATCGAAAACGCCTGCCATGTGATAGCATGCTTCGATTTCCGGGAATTTTTTGATTTCTCGAACGAACTGTTCTAAATAATCTGTGTGGTGGGATTCCAGTCTGACAGAACAAAAAGCCATCAAAGGGTAGCCGGTTTTAGCCTTGTCAATTTTTGCCGTATATCCTTTGATAATTCCTTCTCTTTCAAGCCTTTTGATGCGATCAAAAACAGGAGTGTTGGTCATGTGAAGGATTTCTGCAATCTCCTTAATTTTCATTTTCCCGTCTTTTTGCAATAGCTCCAGGATTCTATGGTCTATTGGGTCTAATTTATAATCCATTGCAAAGAATATTTTTCTTTTAATAGGTTACTTATCAAAGTGAAAATAGAAAGATAATCTTTTAGATTGATGTTTTTGTAGGGTTTATTCTTTGAATGATGGTAATCATAGGATTATTTTCTTGTAATCTTTACTTTTACAGAGCTCTAATCAAAATAAAACCTTTCGAAATGGATCCACATAAATTCTCTCCTGAAAGTTTGATGATGTCGCACGGCTATAAGCCTGAATGGTCAGAAGGAGCAGTAAAGTCTCCAATTTTTCAAACATCAACTTTTGTATTTAAAACAGCTGAAGAAGGAAAGGCCTTTTTTGAATTGGCATATGGACTGAGAGCTCAAATTCCTAATGAAAAATTGGGTCTCATTTATTCCCGTATCAACAATCCAAATCTTGAGATCCTTGAAAACAGATTGTGCTTGTGGGATAAAGCTGAAGATTGTGCTGTTTTTGAGAGTGGAATGTCGGCCATTAGTACAGTGATGTTGGAATTTCTCAAGCCCGGAGATTTGTTGCTATTTTCCACACCGGTTTATGGTGGTACAGACCATTTTATCCATCATTTTCTTCCAAAAATTGGAGTGGATGCCATTTCTTTCCACGCCCATGAATCGCAGGAAGTCATTGAAGAAAGAATCCAGGCATCGGGTAAGGCCGATAAACTTGCCTTAATTTACATGGAGACCCCTGCCAACCCAACCAATGAAATTGTTGACATCGCCATGTGTCGACAAATTGCCAATAAGTTTGGCGCAAAGGATCAAAAGGTCCACCTGGCAGTAGACAATACCTACATGGGGCCGCTTTGGTCCAGTCCTTTAGATCATGGAGCTGATCTGGTTTTGTATTCAGCGACCAAATACATTGGCGGGCACAGTGATTTAATTGCCGGAGCAGTTTTAGGCAATGCTGAAAATGTAAAAAGAGTAAAAGTCCTTCGAACCTTCCTGGGTAACATGGCCAGTCCAAACACTTGTTGGCTATTACTTAGAAGTCTTGAAACACTACAGGTTCGAATGGAAAAACAAAAAAACAATGCCATCGAGGTGGCAAATTTCCTCAATGAGCACCCTAAAGTAGAAAAGGTGCTGTATCTCGGGCTCCTAACCCCAAAAGATGATTCTTACGAACTGTATCACAGACAATACAGCTCACCCGGAGCCATGATTTCTTTCCATATTAAAGGTGGTGAAAAAGAAGCCTTTAACTTCCTAAACCACCTCAAGCTATTCAAACTGGCTGTCAGCCTCGGCTCTACCGAAGGCCTGGCTCAACACCCGGCCACCATGACCCAGGCCGGCGTTGATCCCAAAGACCGACTCGAAATCGGCATCACCGAAAACCTAATCCGCCTTTCCATCGGAGTAGAAGATGTGAAGGACATTATTTGGGATTTGGAACAGGCGTTGGCTAGATAACTGGATACTGGAATCTAGAATCTAGAATCTAGAAGCTAGCCTCTAGCATCCAGTACCTAGCATTTTTCCGTATTTTACCACCCAAAATCTACCACTAACCCTAAAACTCGGAAAATGAGAGCCTTGATTTTGGTTACGATGCTTTTTTTCAACACCTTTTTATTTTCCCAAAACACTGACAAGGATTTCAACAATGCCTATGATAGGATACATAGCCAAAAGTTCTTTGCTTTGAATCCTACCGACCCTTTGGAATATTCAAGGGACTCAATGGAAGTGGTTGAAATTCATCAACTGCTGGGCACTTTGAAAGAGTATATGGATGGAGAGCACGATTTGCATGGTAAGGCAGGATTTAGTTTTAATGGAAACGAAAGTGACTTGAGCAGTCTTTTTAAAATAGGAGCCAATGCCAGTATGTCCAAAGGCGCTTATCCTTATGAATTTGATTTCTCCATCAATGTGCAAACGACTATTCAAGATGGAGCCTTTCAGGAAAATCTTAGTGATATTGATGTATCCTTCGATTTTCATCCCTACATCCCGGATGCGAGTGCAGAAAAGGATGGATTGTGGTTGGAAAATTTTGTCTTTTTAAAAAGATTCAACAACAATTTCCTTGGAATCGAACAGCGATATGAGACCGGAATGGGTTTTATATTTAATTTTTACAGCCATAAAAAACTTACTGCATCCGGAACCTCCAATGCTTCAGCACTGGCCAAAATTCCAAAGTATGAGGTCTATGGCGATGATTTGGTTCGTTGCCTGAATGAATGTTATGTCAAAAACTCAGTGATGGGCATAACGGAGGCTGAATCCAAAATTATTTCCAATACCAGAGAACGATACCGTCGCTCCAATGTCAAACAATATGCGAAGTTTAGAACCGGGATGTTGGTAGGCTTGTATTATGAGCTGGAGCAATCACTGGCCAGGAATATTGTAAATTTCAATGGTATGGATACCTTGTTGGAGCGTTCATTTGATGCAACCAACAAATTGAGATTGGAGGTCAGGCCCATATTGTCCTGGCAACCAAAAGATCGTTATCGTTTAAAAATTTATCCCTATTTCAAACTACCTATCGGTACTCCAAACAGTGTAGTAAGCCAGGGAAATCTTAGAGATGTACGCTATGATTGGTTCCTTGATATGGTTTCATCTTTTGATATAAAGTTGGAAGAGAACTTTACCATTTCATTCCAATACCGCCTTTTTTATGACAATGCACCCAAACGAGCATACATTGAACAGGAAGATGGATCCTACACTTTGCTGGTCGGACAAAAGCGCCACAGTAATTTTGGAGTAGCATTCGGATTTGGATTTTAATTTTTAAAAAAGAAAAAAGAATCTTGAAACCAATAGTAGTATCGACTTCTTTAAGCCCGGAATACACCTTTCATAAAAGCACCCAATCATCCATTGAACTCATAACAGGAATTGGCGTGAAGGGCGACGCACATTCAGGAACTACTGTAAAACATCGTAGCAGGGTCAGACAAGACCCATCCCAACCCAACCTCAGACAGGTTCACTTGATTCATAAAGAATTGTTGGATGAATTAAGTACCAAAGGTTTTGTAGTCCGCCCGGGTGAATTAGGTGAGAACCTTACTACAGAAGACTTAGATATTTTAAACCTTCCAAAAGGCGCTCGTTTGATTTTTCCGTCGGGTGCTGAAATTGAAATAACAGGATTAAGAAATCCCTGTGTTCAACTGGACAATTGGCAACCGGGATTAATGGCAGCTGTCCTGGATAAAGATGAGGAAGGTAATTTGATCCGGAAATGCGGGGTAATGTCAATAGTATTGAAAGGTGGAATTATCCAAGCCGGAGATGCAATCCAGATTGAAATGCCTGAACCACCTTTTGTTAAATTAGAAAAAGTTTAAATGGATTAAAGAAAAACCTTCCCGTTCGGCATCTAATTCTTCCCGTTCAGCATATTTTGACATAGTTAAGAAAAAGTTATCACGGATTTTGTAAGAGTTTTAGGCGTCAGGATTTTATTCTGACCAACCCTTTATTTAATAAATAGCATTAGCCACAAAAAGGCGAGGTAGCATAATACCCGGTGAATAGAATGACCGCACTCGCTCACAAAATCTACATTTCCAGCCTTGTAACCATAGTCCTTGTGGTTACTATTCTTCTATTTTATCACGGTGTTTCTTATTACTCTACCAGTTTAGAAGAGCGTTTTTATCATCCTAATCACGATTATTTTAAACCCAGTGGCATCTTTGGCCATGGGCTTGGTATCGTTGGAACTTTATTGATAATAATTGGAGTTAGCATTTATATTTTAAAAAAGCGATACGGCTGGTGGCCTAAATTTGGCCGACTGAAATACTGGCTGGAATTTCACATCTTCTTGTGCACGCTTGGACCCATCATGATTCTTTTTCATACCGCATTTAAGTTTGGAGGTATTGTTTCTGTGAGTTTTTGGTCTATGGTTGCTGTAGTAGCCAGTGGAGTAATTGGTAGATTCATTTACATCCAGATACCTAGGACAATTGAAGGAAGGGAACTTTCACTTAGTGAGGTAAAAGGAATGAAAGATAATATCGAAACAACGATTCAGGAAAATTACAATTTGAATGAAGATACTTTGCAAACCCTTAAATCCGCTAGCCAAAAGTCAGAAGCTTCCGGAGCTTTATTGGTTAGGGTTTGGAAGAAATATTGGCAGGATCGCCAATCCTTTAATAAGATCCATAAAACCCTTAAAAACTCAGGACTTAGCCCAAAGGAAATTACAGAGGTGAACAAGCTTTTTAAAAACGAAATCAGCCTAAACAACAAAATCAATCGATTACAAACCATGCAAAATCTTTTTAAATACTGGCACGTGGCGCACCTGCCATTTGCAGTAATTATGCTGATTATCATGGTGATTCATGTTGGTGTTACCCTTGCTTTCGGGTATCGCTGGATTTTTTAAATTTTTAAAAATGCTTTTAGAACAAGTTATTATTTATGGTGCAGTTGGGTTGCTTTGCCTGATAGTTGTCTTGATTTATATGCGAAAACTTAAAAAAGCTTCGCAAGAAACAGAGGCAAAAGTTGAAAAGGCAAAAGAAGAAGGATTATTTGAACCGGTTTCTTTACATCCGGTCATAGATTTAAATAAATGCATCAAAAGTGCTGCATGTGTTGCTGCCTGCCCGGAGAAGGATATTCTGGGAATCGTCAACGGAAAAGGTACCCTGGTCAACGCTTCCAATTGTGTGGGACACGGCGCTTGTTTTCATGCCTGTCCCGTGGATGCCATTTCTTTGGTTATCGGAACGGAAAAAAGAGGGGTTGACCTTCCGCACGTCTCTGAGGATTATGAAACCAATGTGCCCGGGATTTTTATTGCCGGCGAATTAGGTGGAATGGGGCTCATCAAAAACAGCGTAGAACAAGGAAAGGCGGCTATTGAAAATATGGTAAAAAAAGGTTTGAAGAAAGGAGGTGACAGCTACGATGTGATTATTGTAGGTGCAGGGCCTGCCGGGATATCAGCAACTTTGATGGCCAAAAAACTGGGATTGAAATTCCTTACGCTGGAGCAAGATTCTCTTGGTGGAACGGTGTATACTTTCCCCAGGTCAAAAATTGTAATGACATCTCCAATGGATTTACCATTGTATGGAAAAGTAAAGTTGACAGATACCAGTAAAGATGAATTATTGACCCTTTGGAATGAGGTGTTGGGTAAAAATGACATCAAAATTCAAGAGCATACCAAGGTTGAAAGTATAGAGCATGACGAAAATCACTTTAAGTTAACCACACAAAAAGGTGACACTTTTGTGACAAAACGCGTACTTTTGGCTATCGGACGTAGAGGAAGCCCAAGAAAACTCAATGTTCCGGGCGAGATGCAACAGAAAGTTGCCTATCGTCTTTTAGAACCTGAAAACATATCCGGCAAAGAAGTGCTCGTAGTTGGTGGCGGCGACTCAGCCGTAGAAGCAGCACTATTGTTAGCAGAACAAAACAATGTTGTTTTGTCCTATCGTAAAGATGCATTTAGCCGGATAAAGCCCAAGAATAGAGAAAAGATTCATCATGCCATTGAGCAGCAATTGGTAGACGTCCAGTTTCAAACCAATGTTGCCAAAATCGGCAGTGAGGAGGTCATCCTGACAGATGGCGACCCAAGTGATGAGAAGAAATTAAAAAATGACCTGGTGTACATTTTTGCAGGGGGTGAATTGCCAACCAAATTTTTAGAAAAGGCCGGCATTCAAATTACCAAGCGATTTGGATATACCATGAAGAAGCATAATTAATAATAGTGTTCAGATAAATCCGGATGAGGAAGCAGATTTTTTGGTTTGTGATTTTCGGACTGATAACCTTCAAGGTTTCAGCTCAGCTTTCTCCGGGAGATTTGACCGCTGCTCATGCTCATTTGGAAGGAATTTCCAATTGTACGCAGTGTCATGATTTGGGAGATAAAGTCTCCAATAATAAATGTCTTTCCTGCCATAAGGCTATCAAAAGCAGGATAGACCAGAAAGAAGGATACCATTCTTCGCGTGAAGTAAAAGGGAAGGAATGTGCAGAATGCCACAGTGAACATCACGGAAGAAAGTTTCAAATGATACGATTTGATGAAAAGTCATTCAATCACAATTTGACAGGATACGAACTGACAGGAGCTCATAAAACCACAGATTGCAGGCAATGCCACAAACCTGATTTTATGGACCAGACCAATATAGACAGTCCTGAGAAATCTTTTTTAGGATTGGATCAACAGTGTCTTTCTTGTCATACGGATTATCATCAGAATACTTTGCCAACGGATTGTAACAAATGCCATGTGACAGAAGCATTTGATCCGGCTACAAAGTTTGACCATGATAAATCAAAATTTGCGCTACTTGGAAAGCATAAAGAAGTCGATTGCGCATCTTGTCATAACGAAGAAATAAGAAACGGACGTGAATTTCAGCAATTTACAGGTTTGGATTTCGCCAATTGTAATAGCTGTCATGATGATCCACACAATAATAATTTAGGAACCGACTGTAAATCCTGTCACAAGGAATCGTCCTTTCAGGATTTTGTCGGAAGAAATAGATTTAATCACAATACAACACATTTTCCTTTAAAAGGAAAACATAGACCATTGGACTGTAAAGAATGCCATACAATAAACACAGGACCTTTAGCTGTCTTCCAGGACAGGAAAGGTGTTGCAGTCAATGACTGTAATACCTGTCATGAAGATGTACATGATGGTAAATTTGGATTGAATTGTTCGGACTGCCATAACGAAAACTCCTTTACAGCCTCCCTAAACCTAGACGCTTTCAATCATAATCTTACCGACTTTGCCTTGAAAGGCAAGCACGAAGAGGTTGATTGTAAGAAATGCCATGTTTCAGAAAGCTTTACAGAACCTCTTCCTTTCAATACTTGTACTGCCTGCCATGAAGATTATCATGAAGGGGCTTTTATGGTAAACACGGTGGTTAGAGACTGTGCTGATTGTCATGATGTAACTGGTTTTGAAGAGACCCTCTTTACAGTTGAACAGCATCAGGAAACGGATTTTCCCTTGGAAGGGTCCCATTTGGCTACAGCCTGCTTTGAATGTCATTTAAAAGATGACACCTGGACCTTTGCTGATTTGGGAAATCGCTGTGTGGATTGTCATGAGGATATCCACAGGGGGTATATAGCTTCTACTTATTATCCCGAACAGGAATGTACCCAATGTCATTCCACCTCACTTTGGTCAGAGGTTCAATTTGATCATAGTATCACCGAATTTCCATTGGAAGGAAAGCACGCTGATGCAACTTGTCTTGATTGCCACGGAAAACCTGAAGTGATGAAATCAGATCAGAAATGGTCAGGTTTCGAGGAGGTTTCTATGGATTGTATTACTTGTCATGAAAATATTCATAAAGATCAATTTGCAATAAATGGTGTGACGGACTGTAAAAGATGTCATGCCTTTGAAGATTGGTCTGCTTCCAATTTTGATCACAGCACAACTGCCTTCCCATTAGAAGGTCGTCATGCAGAGATTGATTGTAAAGATTGTCATAAACCCATGGTAGTGAACAATGAGGTCATTACCCAATACAAATTTGAATCGTTTGAGTGCGTAGTCTGTCATTATTAATATTATCCCTTTGGATTACGCTTGGATTACAGGCGCAATCACCCCACGGAGACAATCTGAAGATCGATTGTGCATCTTGCCATAATCCAAATGGATGGGAAATAGACAGATCCACACTTGCATTTGACCACGATACAACCACTTTTGCATTATTAGGGCAACACGCTGTCGTTGATTGTAAAAGTTGTCATACAACCTTGGTTTTCGAACAGGTAGAATCTGAATGTATTTCTTGTCATACAGATATGCACCAGCAAACAGTGGGAACAGATTGTGCAAGATGTCACTCTTCTCAAAACTGGTTAGTGGATGATATTACCGATATCCACATTCAAAATGGCTTTCAATTATTAGGGGTTCACAATACGATTGATTGTAAAGAGTGTCATACTTCAGCTTCAGATTTGCTTTTTGAACGGATAGGCAACGACTGTATCAATTGTCATATGGATGATTTTACAGCAACCACCAATCCAAATCACCCCGGAGCAGGGTTCTCGACCAATTGTATCGAATGTCATGATATGAGCGGAACAGATTGGACAACAGTTCCCGGAGCGGATATCAACCATGACTTTTTCCCCTTAACGAAAGGACACGATATCAATGATTGCGTCCGTTGTCATATTGATAATAACTTCAGTAATCTCTCTACAGACTGTATAAGTTGTCATCAAAATGATTTTGACAATACGAGCAATCCAAACCATAGTGGGGCAGGCTTCTCAGTAAATTGTAATAATTGCCATACCACTGATCCCGGATGGTCACCTGCCCAGTATACAGATCACGATGCGACATTCTTCCCGATCTATTCAGGTGAGCACGCAGGCGTTTGGAATTCTTGTGCTGAATGTCATACCGATCCAAATGATTATGCATCATTTACCTGTACTACCTGTCATCAAAATCCGGAAACGGACAATGAGCACAATGGCGTAAATGGATATGTGTATGAAAATACAGCCTGTCTTGCCTGTCACCCAACAGGAACAGCAGATTTGGTTTTTGACCACAATAGCACCAATTTCCCCTTAACCGGAGCACATACAGATGTAAACTGTCTGGAATGTCATGCCAATGGTTATGCGGGTACTCCAACAGATTGTGCATCCTGCCACACACCTGATTTCAATAGTACCATAAATCCAGACCACAATCAATTGAATCTACCAATGGATTGTGCGACCTGTCATACGACTGAACCCGATTGGTTCCCGGCGACCTTCCCGATTCATAATGATTTTTATCCTTTAAATGGTGCCCATGCGGCCATTGCAAATAATTGTGCGGCTTGCCACAATGGAGATTATACCAATACTCCTAATACTTGTGCGGGTTGCCACCAGGAAGACTATGATCAAACTACCAATCCTGATCACGGAGCACTAATGTTTTCTTCTGATTGTACTACCTGTCATACCGAAAGTGCCTGGATTCCATCTACCTATGATCATGATGTTCAGCATTTCCCGATTTACAGTGGAGCGCATCAGGGAGAATGGTCTGAATGTATAGAATGTCATCAGAATCCTTCGGATTACATGGAATTCACCTGTATAACCTGCCATATGAATCCGGAAACGGATAATGAGCATATTGGTGTGGGAGGATATGTATATCAAAGTATAGCTTGTTTGGCTTGTCATCCAAATGGAGATGCTGACAATCCATTTGACCATAATACCACCAATTTCCCATTGACGGGGGCTCACTTATCTGCTGATTGTCT
Source organism: Saprospiraceae bacterium (assembly GCA_041392845.1). GTDB lineage: Bacteria > Bacteroidota > Bacteroidia > Chitinophagales > Saprospiraceae > JAGQWW01. Next base: position 47,722 of record JAWKLG010000041.1, read on the forward strand.
TGATTGTCATGCAGATGGATTTGTTGGAACTCCAACAGATTGTGCAGCCTGTCACCAGATGGATTTTGATGGAACTACCAATCCGAACCACAATTCGATTGGACTTTCTACAGATTGTGCAAGCTGTCATACAACAGATCCAGGATGGATGCCGGCAAGCTTCACCAATCACAATGATTTTTATGTATTAAATGGTGCTCATGCCGCCATTGCCAATGATTGTGCGAGTTGCCACAACGGTGATTACAACAATACTCCAAATACTTGTATAGGTTGTCACCAGGCAGATTACAATGCAACGACCAACCCGAATCACCAATCTTCTGGATTTGGAACAGACTGTACGACTTGTCATACTGAAAATGCCTGGTTACCGTCGACTTTTGACCACGATTTGCAACATTTCCCGATTTACAGTGGAGCGCACAATGGAGAATGGGATCAATGTGTGGATTGCCATACAGATCCGGCCAACTTTATGTTCGTAAGTTGTACCAATTGTCATATCAATCCGGAAACAGATAATGAACACAATGGAGTAGGGGGCTATGTTTATCAAAGTTCCGCCTGTTTGGCTTGTCACCCAACCGGAGATGCAGATAACATCTTCGATCACAATACAACTAATTTCCCACTTACAGGAGTTCATACTACAACCGATTGTATAGAATGTCATGCAACCGGTTATGCAGGTACTACAACAGAATGTGCTGAATGCCATCGTACAGATTACAATATGGCTGCTAATCCAAATCACTTGAATTTGGGACTTTCTACCGATTGTGCTTCATGTCATACCACCAATCCGAATTGGGAACCGGCTACTTTTGCCAATCACAATGACTTTTATGTATTGAATGGTGCCCATGCTGCCATAGCCAATGATTGCGCAAGCTGTCATAATGGCGATTACAACAATACTCCAAATACCTGTATTGGATGTCACCAGGCTGATTACAATGCAACCACCAACCCCGACCACAATGCGTTGATGTTCTCTACAGATTGTTTTACATGTCATAATGAAAATGCCTGGATTCCATCCACCTTTGATCATGATGGGGAACATTTCCCGATTTACAGTGGTGCACACCAGGGTGAATGGTCAGAATGTACGGATTGTCATACGAATCCGGCCAATTATATGGAGTTCACTTGTACGACTTGTCATATGAATCCGGAAACAGATAATGAGCATATGGGAGTAGGTGGATATGTTTATCAAAGTACAGCATGCTTGGCTTGCCATCCAACGGGAGATGCTGATAATATTTTTGACCACAATACGACGAATTTCCCACTGACTGGATTCCATATCCAGGTTGACTGTCAGGAATGTCATACTTCGGGTTATGCAGGTACTCCAACTGATTGTGCATCCTGTCATACAACTGATTTCAACGGAACTCAGAATCCAAACCACAATACACTAGGTTTATCCATGGATTGTGCCAGTTGCCATACCACCGATCCTGATTGGCAGCCTGCTACTTTTGCTGATCATGATAATTTTTATGCTTTAAATGGTGCCCATGCAGCCATTGCAAACAATTGTGCAGCTTGTCATAATGGCGATTACAACAATACTCCTAATACCTGTGCCGGATGCCACCAGTCGGATTATGATATGTCCATGAATCCAAGCCATACAGCAGCAGGATTCTCTACAGATTGTGCAAGTTGTCATACCGAAACAGCATGGCAACCTTCAAATTATGACCATGATGGAATGCATTTCCCCATATACAGTGGAGCGCACCAAGGAGAATGGTCAGAATGTATTGATTGTCATACCGATCCCAATAATTTTGCAGAATTCACCTGTATCGCATGTCATATGAATCCCGAAACGGATGATGCTCACGCAGGTGTAATGGGGTATGTCTATAATAATTCCGCTTGTTTGGCTTGTCACCCTACTGGCGATGCTAACAACATTTTTGACCACAATACAACTGCATTCCCTTTGACCGGGGAACACCTTAATGTAGATTGTATTGAGTGCCACCAATCCGGTTATGCCGTTACGCCAACTGACTGTGCAGCTTGTCATCAAACTGATTTCAATGGTACCTTGAACCCAAATCACGGTGCCTTGGGACTTTCGACGGATTGTGCAAGTTGTCATACGACCGATCCGGATTGGGAACCGGCCATGTTCCCGGATCATAATTCATTCTATCAACTGAATGGCGCCCATGCTGGTATTGCAAATGATTGTGCAAGTTGTCATAATGGCGATTACAACAATACACCTAATACTTGTGTAGGATGTCACCAGACAGATTACGACAATACTAGTAATCCGGATCACGGCCCTGTGCAATTCTCTACAGATTGTACCTTGTGCCACAATGAAACAGCCTGGCAACCTTCTACTTTCGACCACGATGTACAGTATTTCCCTATTTACAGTGGAACACACCAGGGTGAATGGTCAGAATGTATCGATTGTCATACGAATCCGAATAATTTCAATGAAGTTTCCTGTACCGTTTGTCACGTCAATCCTGAAACCAATGATGCGCACAATGGAATAGGAGGGTATGTATATGAAAATTCCGCTTGTTTGGCTTGTCACCCAACGGGAGAGGTTGGTTCCGGTATCAACCACGACCTGACCAATTTCCCATTGACAGGTGCGCACGTAGATTTGGATTGTGTAGAATGTCATGCAGGAGGTTATTCAGGAACACCGACTGATTGTGCAGCTTGTCATCAGATGGACTTCAATGGAACTCAAAATCCAAATCATGGTAGCCTTGGATTTTCTAATGACTGTGCAACCTGCCATACCACTGAACCAGGATGGATGCCTGCTACCTTCCCGGACCATAACAATTTCTGGGTTATTGATGGAGCCCACTTAAATGTTGCCAACGATTGTGCGGCTTGTCATAATGGAAGTTATAACAACACCCCTAATACTTGTGCCGGATGTCATCAAACTGATTACGATAATACCGCCAATCCAAATCACAGTGGCTTAGGACTATCAACCGATTGTGCAACTTGTCATACAACTGCTCCGGATTGGATGCCTGCATCTTTCCCGGATCACAATTCATACTACGTCTTGAATGGGGCACATGCTGCCATTGCCAACGATTGTGCAGCTTGTCATAACGGCA
>JAWKLG010000042.1:0-48867 GCA_041392845.1 Saprospiraceae bacterium
TTCCTGTATGCTAATTTTATTTCGTCTGGACTTGCTTGAGGATGGATTTCTAGAATTTGATAATAATCAATCATTAGTTTAGCTTTTGAAATTCAAGGTATAAGGCTGATATGGCAGGGCTAATTGTCTTTAAAATTAAAATCCACTTAAATCATCTGATATTTTTCGATTAATCAAATCAAACTTTCAAATATAAGATACATACTTACATTTAACAACAATTGTTTCACCAAAACAAGCTAAACAAAAACAGGCCCCATAATTAAATTAATTATGGGGCCTGTTTTTGTTTAGCTTTATATTATTAAAAATCTCTTACGGCTTAATCACTTTATCTTCTGGCATGCTTGGCATTACGCCTGCTGCTTTGTATTGTGGGCTGTCTTTCCAGTTTTTCTTTTTTCCTTTGGTTTTGGAAGCAAGGAAAACAGCTTTGTAAACATTCACAACTCCACCGGTAACAGAAAGGTCGCTGAATGGAACTTTCTCTTCTGTACCTGGCTTCATTACATCAAATTCCAATGGAACTACAGATTCCATCAAAACTTCTTTTACCTGCTCTGCAGTCAGTTCTGGATAGTAAGAACGGATTACCGCTGCTACACCGGCAGTAACCGGAGATGCCATACTGGTTCCACTGAAAGAAGCATAGGTCTGATCAGGAATAGTAGAATAGATGTCTACACCCGGAGCAAAAAGGTCTACGTTTTCTTTACCGTAGTTAGAGAAGGTTGCAGGTGAATTTTCACCACCTTTCCAGCTCAATGCACCAATTTCCAACCAGTTTTTCGCTTTTTTAGGACTGAACCAACCTGATTTCTCATAATTGTCATTAGGGAAATTGTCGGTATTGTCGTTGTTTTCAGAGTCGTTACCGGCTGCGTGAATCAACAATACGTCTTTTTTCTTCGCGTATTTAACAGCTTTGTCAACTGCTTCTTTGTCCCATGAATAACCTTTACCAAAGCTCATATTGATTACAGAAGCTCCATTGTCAACTGCGTAAATGATTGCGTTTGCAACGTCTTTGTCGCGCTCGTCTCCATCAGGAACTGCACGTACAGACATGATTCTTACACTGTTGGCAACACCGTCCATCCCAACACCATTTCCTCTGGAAGCAGCGATGATACCTGCTACGTGCGTACCGTGTCCTGCATCCGGGCCTTCTACGTCATTGTTACCGTAACCTTTCTCGTAAGTGTTGAAATAGTTATCGCCAACGATGGTTCTGGCATTGAAATCAGGATTGTAGTGGTATTTGAATTTTGACTCGAAGTAGTCAATTCCACCCTGAAGATTCTCTTTCAAACCTTCAAAAGTGCTTCCTTTTTGAAAGTGCATTTTGAGCGATGGCTACCAGCAGCCTGATTCAATCCTTCATCATCACTTTCGAAACCCTCAAGGTCAGCAGCAGTAATTTCGCTTTTACCCATTTGTTTCTCAAGCTTGTTCAAATTTTCAAGGATGCCTTTGTAACGCTCGTAGTTTTGTTTGCCGTTCTCGCGTTGCTTGGTTACATCCTCTTCCATCTTCTTGTACTTGTCGTACTCTTTCTTTTCTTTCTTAGAAAGATCTTCAGGATTTTTACCTGCGTATTTGTCTGAATAAAATTTCACCAAACGGGTGATTTCCAGGTTGTCGTGGTTTACGTTTTTACCGTCTTTACCACCGATGAAATTCCAACCGTTGATATCGTCGATGTATCCATTTTTGTCATCATCGATTCCGTTGCCGGGAATTTCGTCGTTGTTAACCCACATTACATCTTTCAAATCTTCATGATCGGCTTCAACACCTGAGTCAATCACTGCTACTACTACAGTCTGTTTTGCGGTTTTACCTTTCAACAGATCCTGGTACATTTTCTCTGTACTTACACCTTGTACTTTGTCTTTACCGGCATCAAGATTGAACCAGTTATCGGGTGCTTTGTCTTGGGCAGAGGCCATGGAAGCCATGATCATTCCTCCTACCAATAGGGACAATTTCAATTTCATGAATATGCTAATTTTTGTTATAAATTGACTTTTAAAAAATCGGACAGCAATTTTCTGTCGGGCGCCAAATTTAGGTCATACGACGCAATTAACCTTTATTGCTGTGACAATTGTTGTAAAAAATAGATAAACTGCATAACAAACAGCCTTATTTTCGTTTGGTTCCGGATAAAATTTGCCTTTAACCTCGTTTTAGCATAGTCGTTTGTTACTTTCGCATACTTTTTCATTTAATGTAACTGTACACCCCTTTTTAGATTTTTATTTTCAAAAGCGCTTTTCATGAAAAGATTTTTCTTCGCCCTGTTTTTTGCAATGCCGGTTTTTGCTTTTGCTCAATACCTTGAGCTTGGAGCCATGATTGGAGCTTCCAATTATATGGGAGATTTATCCAACAACAGCTCTACCGTTTACATTCAGGAAACCAGACCGGCGGCAGGAATTTTTGCCAGATACAACACCTACACCTGGCTTACTTTTAAATTGGGATTCAACTTTGCCATGGTGGCAGGAGAAGATGCCAACTCACAAACTGAGTCCATCCGTTCCAGAAACTTAAGCTTCCGTTCCAATATTTATGAATTTGTTTAAAATGCCGAATTCAACATCCCGGGTTACGAGCCTTATGCCTATTCCAGACCATTCTCTTCCATATTTATTTGTAGGAATAGCAGCCAGCTCTTTCAACCCAAAAGCAAAATACAACAACGAATGGGTGGCACTTCAGCCACTTGGTACTGAAGGACAAGGCATTGGAGGAAACGACAGCCCTTACAGTAAAGTAGCCTTCGCCATTCCATTTGGTATCGGATTCAAATATGCCTTCAACGATCTTTGGAATATCGGTCTTGAATTTGGTGCAAGAAAAACCTTCACAGATTATTTAGATGATGTAGGAGGAACCTATACCAGTTACAATGAGTTGTTGGCAGGAAATGGCCAGTTAGCAGCCAATCTTGGTAACAGAACCGGTGAATACCTGGATACGGAACCAATTAATGTTCCAACCGGCACTCCAAGAGGTGACAATGTAACATCCGACTGGTACTTTATCGCAGGACTTTCTATTTCCTATAATTTTATGGATACAGGTTTGGTTGGTTCCAGAAGAAGAAGCAGAGGTGGTAGAAGAGGTTGTCCAACCAACTAATTTTTATTTTTATAAAAATGAAAAAGGGCCCCGGGTATGATTCGGAGCCCTTTTTTTATTGTATGATTAACCGTCCTGTTTGAAAAGTTCCGTCTTTATTTTCTACTATTATAATATAGATTCCTTTTGAAAAATGGCTAACATTTAAAGTTAATCCTTTCAAATCATTTTCCTCCCAAATTGAAATTACCTGGTCCTGCATATTTTTTAAAATGATGGAATTAAGCTGACCAGGTTCTATTCCTTTTATAAAAATTTGATGGCTGGCAGGATTGGGTGAAATAACCAGGTTATTTTGCCAAACTGAATTGGTATTTGTCATTTCACAAGCATCCCCTACTCCGTCGCTATCAGTGTCAATTTGATTAGGATTGAAATCGAAGGGGCAGTTGTCGTCAACATCCAGAACTCCATCATTGTCATCATCATCGTCGCAGGCATCTCCCATACCGTCTTCATCGTTGTCTTCCTGTCCGGGATTGGCATCATCAGGGCAATTATCATCATCATTTAAAATCCCATCGTCATCGCGATCCGTATCCAAGGCAGCAATAATTACCATAAGTTCAAATTTACAGCCTTGTGCATCTGTAATTTCTACCGTATAGGTTCCGGCCTGCAGCTGGCTTAAATCTTCAATGGTGGCTCCGTTGGCCCATTTATAAGTGTAAGGCGGTGTACCTCCTACTACTGTGAGATCTGCTGTTCCGTTTTGCATTTGATCAATATCGGGAGTGGTAACTACAAACGCATTGATACAGGGACCAAGGCTCCAGATTTCGGTTCCTTTTTCTCCATTGGTTGCAGCGAAGTATAGTTTGTCATTAAAATTGGTCAAGTAAGCTGGATTGGAACTGAATCCACCTTGCCAGATGTCAGCGTACAACCTAATGTCACCAGTGGTATCATTGTATTCATAGAATTCGGTTCCATATTCTTCAGTAGTAGCTGCGAAATACAAGTAGCCATTGAAAGTTTGAAGATATTCCGGACGGCTTCCATCTCTATCTGGAACCAATTCAGCCGCCAACACAAATTCACCGGTATTTTCTATCCAGGCAATGGAGTTCTCACTTCCATTAGGTATGCTGGTGTACTGAAAACAATTTGTCATTGTAAATGATGGGGCCAATCCAGGTTTACATTGCGATTGTTGGGATGCTGGAAAAATTGTCAGTACTTTCATCATAACTGAAAATCGCAAGCCGACATTGGCGATGTAGGCAGTGAAATACAACTTATCGTGAAACACTATAAGATTGTTGGGTCCGGCATCATCTGCTCCGGGATTTAAGTCACGAACCAGTCTTGGGTTGGAATTCGGATCATCCAAAACCCAGAGTTCTGAACCGTTGATTCCATCACGGGCTTCGAAGTACAATTTGTCTTTATAAATGGTCAATTCAGACACATAAGAATCTCCACCCGGGTTGAAATCATAAATCAATTTGGCTTCACCTGTTGAAGGATTATAACCCCAAAGATCCTGGTCATAATCCTCATGTGTTGCTCTAAACATCAACCATCCTTTAAAGGGCGTTAATTCTTCAATGAAAGAGTTTTCATTTGGGCCTGGATTGATGTCGTAGGCCAACTTTATGGTGTTGGTTTGATCATCCAGATACACCAATTCGTGCCCATAGTTCGGAATTCGGGCAGACCAAAACAGGGTGCCATTCATATCACAATAATCAAGTGGCTGGGAAGAGTTGATTCCAGGTCGAAGGTCTTCCAACAACTGAGTAGTACCGGTTTGTGGATCGTACACCCAGGTTTCATCTCCGTAATTGACATCTTCGGCACGGAAATACAATTTCCCTTTATGCTCGGTAAAATCAGAGGGGTCTGAGCCGAGGGTTACCTGATTGATATCGTAAGCAAGGGAAGCGCCGTTTGATTTGGTGTATTCCCAAAGCTCCGTATCGGTAGTAGGACTGAAAGCCATGAAATACAACTTATCTCCTATTACAGTCATTTCATAAGGATTGGAACCTTCACTTCCTGGCAAAATATCTTCCACTAAAACAGGTTCATTGATGCTCAAGTCCAATTTGAAAAGTTCCCTTCCATTGTCTTCTGACAGCGCACCAAAATAAAGTTCATTTTGAAAAATGACCAGACTGGAAGGATTGGCATCTTCATTCGAATTGATATTGGAGATTTGTTCTACGTTTCCATCTTCATCTACTGAAAACAATTCCGCTGCACCTGTAATTTTTGCTCTGAAATACAACTTGTCCCCAAATTGTAAAAAATTGGTTGGACTGGAACTTCCAGCTCCAAAATATATTTCAGGCAGCATAGAAACCGTTTGCATTTCGGTGTCTACTTCCCAAAGCTCTTGCCTGCTCGTAGCATTATATCCTGAAAAATAGATTTTTGAACCTAAAGTCGCCGCTTGAATGATTCCCAAACCACTGGGACCCGGATTACCTTCCGGTAAAAAAGTTACCTCTCCCGTATCTGGATTATACTTTGCCCATTCATTTCCACGGTCAGGAGTCGAGCACCCAAAATACAGTTCCCCATTTGCCTCCACCAACAAAGTAGGCTGTCCACCCGCTGAGCCTGGATTGAGATCTTCAATCAATTCTAATTGATTGGTTTGATCATCGTATGCATAAAGTTCGGTTCCATAATCCCGATCTACATCTGCCGCAAAAAACAATTTGCCATCAAAAACCGTCAACCAGTTTGGAAAGGAACCACGAAGATCGTTGTCATTGTCCTCTACCAAATAAACGGAATCTCGTGCGGGATCATAAACATATAGTGAAGTTCCCATTCGAGTTGCTTGTGCTCTAAAATAAACCTTCCCATTGTAAACCGTAAATTCATCAGGTCCGGAACTCAATTCCAGCGGATTCAAATCTGCCAACATCCTCGCCTCACCGGTTTGGGTATCATATACCCATGGTTCTGAACCATGAATACCGTCATCAGCACCTAAAAACAACAGATTGCCGAATTGAGTCAGCCCTGTAGCATTGGAGCCGGCAGGTTTTTTATTGATGTCAAACTCCAACGCCAGTTGTGCATTTGCTTGAAAATAAAGGCAAAACAATAAGCCAAAAATCACTGGTATTTGGGAATATTTCATATTTACAAATTTGGATGTAAGGTAAGAGGAGGAGATGGGAGTTTTCTCACCCCTGCGGGTGGTATTGAAGGTTTGGATTTTTGATTTTTGAGGTTGGATTTTTGAATTGATCGATGAATCACCCCCCGACCCCCAAGGGGGAGGCATATTTTCAGGGCCTTTACCTAACTCGCCTCCCCCTTGAGGCAATGTCATTAAGTTAAGGTTTTTATGTCGGAAATTACTTTAACTTTTAGCTTAAAAAATCGGCTATTTTTCGTATTATTACGTTGTAAATCAAACACTTACATATATGAATCGCGCGACCTAAAAACCATGCCAAACTTTTCGATTTTGTAAAAAATATCGTTAATAATCCCAATTTTATTGATAAATACAAACGGAATAAAAGTGATTTTACCAGAAATAGGGTTTGGGATTTTTCAACTTGCTTCTTTTTTATTTCCAGGTTCCTAAACAAGCGAATTCAAACCGAAATTGACCAGTATTTTTCTTCAAATAATTCTGAATTCTTTAGAACCGCGACAGCTTCTTCTTTTACTCAGGCCAGGAGTAAAATTTCGTATAAAGCTTTTGAAAAAGTAAATCAAAAGTTGGTAAACTACTTTTACACTAACTCTTTCAATATCAAAACCTTCCACGGTTTTCGATTGGTTGCTATTGATGGTTCTGTTTTCACAGTTCACCGAAATAAGGAAACAATAAAAGCATTTGGTGATAATGTATTGTCTAAAGGAAAAACCTGGGTTAAGGCTCAAATTTCTTATGCTACAGATGTCTTAAATAATATTTGTCTGGATGCGACTATCAATCCTTACAAAACCGATGAAAGGAACTTGGCAAAAAATCATTTAAAAAGGTTGAAGGGCAATGATTTATTCCTTTTTGATAGAGGTTATTTAAGTAGGGAATTAATAGAACAGCTTCTTATAACAGGAAAAAACTTTTGTATGCGATTACCTAAAAGGAGCTTAAAAGAAATTAATGATTTTACCGAAAGTGAACATCAAGATGGCCTAATTGAGATTCTCATTAACAAGAAAATCTATACACTGAGAATCACCAAAATAAGCTTGAAGTCAGGTGAAATAGAATATCTCGCTACTACATTGACAAACCAAAACTCTATAGGTAAAAAGCAGTTAAAGAGCTTATATTCAATGCGTTGGGGAGTAGAGGAGCAATTCAAAGATTTCAAGCATGCACTGGCAATAGAAAATTTTACAGGCAAAAAAATTAACTCTATCAAACAAGAGTTTTTTGCCAATATAATGGGCTATAATCTTGCAATGATGGCCTTCTACAATCCAATTTCTCAAAAGAAAATAGAAAAGAAGTATCGTTATAAGCCAAATAAAAGAGCTTGTCTTGCCATTTTGAAAATTAAATGGAAGGAGCTTTTCTTTTCGACTAAATCGATATTTAATCTAGTAGAAAATATCGTTGAAGCATTACTAAAAGAAATTATACCCATAAGAGACGGGCGTTCTCACCCCAGAGGTGATACTCAAAAAATAAAAAAGAAGCACTTTAGTAACTATGTATCAGTCGTTTAGCTCTTAACTTAATGACATTGCCCCTTGAGGGGGTCGGGGGGTGAAAATTCCAGTATCTAAGAGTAAATGAATTTAGAATCATGAAATTTGGATTCGATCATCAAATCTAAGGTGGGCCTGCTGAACTGACCCGCCAGCATCCCAATCAGGCTGTTGAAATTAAAAACAAGCTAAATAACAATTAAATTTCACACTTATAGAGCCTCAAAGCTTGGCGGCTCTACAGTGGTACAACCATCCAAAATTCCCTTTTCCATTGTCATTTCCTTGTCAGGATTGAACTGAATTTTAAAAAATTTCACTTTGTAAAAAAAAGAGCCCAAAACAAACTAATCAATTTATTATCAATAACTTATAAAAAATTATTTTTAAAAATATGATACGATTTTAAAATTAATCATCCCGTTTAATGAAATCAGCACATACGATAATAGCCTACCCTCCCGTTATTTTTTCCGTATTCTTGTATCGTATTATTTGTTTGATCGCCATAACACATCAAAATTTTCATTATGAAAAGGAATCTCTTGATCCTGGTTATGGGGATCGTGACCTTACCGGTCATCGCCAACAACCTACCACCATTTTTCTCCGATGTAAAGGAGGCTCAACTCAAAGCGGCCGAAGAAGGTAAATCCATCTTGATGGTTTTTGCAGGCTCGGACTGGTGCAAACCATGTATTCAGTTTAAAAAGGAAATTTTGGAATCGCCGGAATTTGAAAAATTCGCTGAAGAAGAGTTGGTCATACTTTATCTGGACTTCCCTGCTAAGAAGAAAAATCGTCTTTCCGCTGAGCAAACTGCTCACAATGAGGCTCTCGCTGCCAAATTCAACAAAGACGGAAGTTTCCCCAAAGCACTTTTAATGGATGCGGATTTGGATCTTAAAAAGGAGGTCAAATTCAGCAATCAATTGCCTTCAGATTTTATCCAAACCTGTAAAGAAAATTTATAATATGAGAATCACACTGATAGTCTTGTCAGTGCTTTTCTCAGTTTCTCTTTTTGGCCAACCGACTGGTAAGGCTAAGAAAGTGTTGAAACTGATGGGAAGCCGTTTTGAAATCACTGCGCTTGCCACCAATGATACCATAGCATGGCAAGCAGTAGAAGCTGGGATAGCTGAGATTTCAAGGATAGAAAAATTAATATCCTCCTGGGAACCTAATTCTCAAACCAGCGAAGTCAATCGAAATGCCGGAATCAAAGCAGTCGTGGTAGATGCCGAATTATTTGAATTGATTGCAAGAGCAGTCAAGATTTCAAAACTTACTCAGGGCGCTTTTGACATCTCATTTGCCAGCATGGATCGTATTTGGAAATTCGACAGAATGGAACAAAAACTGCCTGATCCAACTATTGTACAAGAGGCTGCATCCAAAATCAATTGGGAAAATATTGTCCTTGATCGAGCCAATTTATCCGTCTTTTTAAAAGAAAAAGGGATGAAAATTGGATTTGGCGCCATCGGAAAAGGATATGCCGCTAATCGTGCAAAGGCTATTATGGAAAAAATTCCAGGAGTCAAAGGAGGGGTAGTCAACGCAAGCGGAGACCTCATCGCCTGGGGAGAAAATCCACAAAATGATGGCTGGAAAATCCAAATTGCCGATCCTAAGGATAAGGAAGCATCACTTGGATGGTTGAGTATGAAAGAAGGTGCAATTGTTACTTCCGGCGATTATGAAAAATACTTCACTTCTGAGGGAAAAAGATATGCTCACATAGTAGATCCAAAGACTGGTTATCCTACGGTTGGAATCAAAAGTGTAACGATAATTTGTCCGGATGCTGAGCTTGCAGATGCATTGGCTACCAGTGTATTTGTACTTGGAGCCGAAAATGGTCTCTACCTGGTCAATCATTTGAACCAGGTGGAATGTCTGATTATAACCGATCAAGATGAGGTAATTACTTCTGAAAACCTTCAACTAAATTATCAATAATGAAAAAACTTTTTTCCGGACTGGGAATCATTTCCCTCGTCTTTCTGGCTAGCAGTTGCATGAATGTAAAATCTTACCAGAAAATGTACATCAACGACAGTGAAATGGCATTATCGCCCCAGAAACTGCAACAATTTGAAACCAATTTTCAAACCTACAGAGAAGGCGCTTCCGGTGCCAACGGAGGAAAAGTGGGTGGAGGATGTGGTTGTAATTAAAAAATTAAAATCGATGTTTCGAAATCTAATTATAGGCTTGTTTCTGTTTGGATTTGCCATTCAAATCCAGGCACAAAGCGGTAAAAATCCTCCGGGTACCAAACCCTTTGACAGGGAAATTGAATTCAACTTCCTGAGTTCGTATTATGAACAGGATGGGAATAATGCTGCTGTTACAGGTGGAATTGGAACGGAGCAATTGTCCAATTTTGCCAATGTCATCATTTTAAATGTACCGATAGACAGCACTCAAAAGGTTAGTCTATACGGAGGTGCTGATTATTATTCCTCAGCATCAACGGACAACATTGACAACAATCGCTCTTCTGCATCTAGTTCCGATGTTAGAGGATTTGGTATTTTGTCTTACACCAAACTCAATCTGGCGAAGGGAGAAACCTACACCTACAAGATTGGCTTTTCAGGTGAATATGATGTGCTTTCTTTCAATGGCGGATTTTCATTTACCAAAGATTGGAATGAGGCCAATACTTCTTTGACCATGGCGAGCCAAGCCTACTACGACCAATGGCAGTTGATTTATCCAATCGAATTGAGAAGAAGTGTCAATTTGGGCAATTCAGCACGTCAATCGTATAATGGTTCATTGACATTTTCTCAGGTTTTGGGTAAAAGGGCCCAAATGAGTCTCAGTGGAGAGGTCGTTTATATGAACGGGCTACTTTCCACTCCTTTCCACCGGGTATATTTTGCTGACAGACCTGGAGCGGATATAGAAAGGTTGCCTACCAGCAGGATAAAATTTCCACTTTCTGCCAGGCTTAATATTTTTCCATTTGACCCTCTGGTTTTGCGTACTTATTATCGCTTTTACCAGGATGATTGGGGAATAACAGCACATACTGCTGAAATTGAAATGCCGGTCAAGGTTAGCAAGTCTTTGACCATGACTCCATTTTACCGTTATCATACCCAGACCGGAGCAGATTATTTTGCTGCTTACCAGACTCATTTGAGTACAGAGACCTTTTATACATCCGACTACGATCTTTCTGATTTAAATTCTCAAATGATGGGAATGGGAATCAAATATTATCCGGTTTACGGATTGGCCCGTTCCAAACCATTCCTAAAAAGCAAACGTGTATTCATGATGAAATACATAGAACTTCGATTGGGCTATTATCAACGAAGTACCGGATTAAATGGAATGATTGGAAGTGTGAATTTGGGTTTTGGGATTAAGTAGAAAAGAAGATTTTAGAATTTTGACGTTTGAATTTTGATTGGAATTGTGATATAAACCAGATTGTAGAGCCGCCATGCATGGCGGCTTCCCAGGAACAACACAAAATTTGATGCAAAAATAGCAGAGTCATTTATTTTTAAAAGTGTTATTGTCTGACATTCAAATTCTTTTGTATTTCAGTTCCTAATATTTTTGGTTCACGCAACGGCCGCAAAGGTTAAGCGCAACGGACGCAACTCAATGATTTGAAAGTATTTCACCTTACATGCTCTTAACTTAATGACATTGCCTTTTGAGGGGTTCGGGGACAAAATTCCGGAATCTTAGAGGACATGAATTAAGAATTACGAAATTTTGATTCTTGATTTTTGATGTTGGATTTTTGATTTGATCAACTCGTCTTGGACCTGCCAGCATCCCAATCAGGCTGTTGAAATTAAAAAACAAGTTATCCAACAATTAAAACACGCCTTTGTAGAGCCGCCATGCATGGCGGCTTCCCAGGAACAACATAAAATTTGATGCAAAACCATACCCGTGACAGGTGACGTGGGAACATTCTAACATTCCACGATGTAGAGCCGCCAAGCTTGGCGGCTCTACAATCTGGTTTGTTTTATCTGTAGCTTGCGTGGTAAGAAGGCAGGTTGATTAACATGAAACTCCAATCTCAAAAATCAAGATTTCCTAATTCTTACCACATGTAATCTAAGATCCTGGAATTTTCACCCCCCGACCCCCTCAAAAGGGGGAGGCATGTCTTGTTCTGGAATAGGATGAAATTCATCGATTAATTCAAAAATCAAACCTCAAAAATCAATTTCCCTCCCCTACTTTCCGCCCAGCCATTTTTCCAAAAACATCACAACGGTTGCCTGGTAAAAATCGCGGTTGGATTTCTTTTTGAAGCCGTGGCCTTCATCTTTAGCAAGGAGATACCAAGCGTCGCCACCATTGTCTCTGACGGCTTTTACGATTTGTTCTGATTCAGAGGCAGGTACTCTGGGATCGTTTAATCCCTGGACTACTAGCAGGGGAGTTTTGATTTTTGCGGCGTGGGTTAAAGGAGAAACCTCTTCCAGGAATTTTCGCATTTTCGGATCACGTTCATCACCGTATTCTGCCCTACGTTGGTCTCTGCGGTAAGCTTGTGTATTTTCAAGGAAGGTAACAAAGCTGGAAATTCCAACTGATTCAACCGCGCATTTGATTTTGTCTCCATAGTTTACCAAAGTTGAAAGGACCATGAATCCACCGTACGATCCGCCCATAACGGCAATATTGCCTTCATCCAATTCAGGCTGGGCAGTAATCCAATCAATCAACGCTCCTATATCCTTCACAGAAGACATTCTTTCATAACCATTGTCTGCCATTAAATAAGATTTCCCATATCCTGTTGAGCCACGGACATTGGGTGCGATGACTGCAATTCCTAACTTATTTACCAGATATTGGAAGAAAGGATTGAACCCCGGCCTGAATTGACTTTCAGGTCCTCCATGTATATAAATCAAGGTCGGAAATGGTCCTATTTGATTTTCTGGAGCATAATAATAGGCTGGGATGGTTCTTTGTTTCCCTTTTTCTTTATCAAAGGTTGGATAATAGATTTGTTTTGCCGGAACACAGTTTTCTGGTTGCAACGTACCCGTTTCACTAAAAGTCCATTGGTTAACACTTTGAGTGGTAGTGTTCACCACATAAATATCAGAAGGATTGGAACTTTTAGCCATACTGATGGCCAGCAGGTTGTTATCAGGATTCCAGGCCATGTTTCCTACCACTCCATCAGGAATACTTTTTAATTGAAAATAATTATAATCGTCGGTGTCCATTACATAGACCCGATCCATTCCATTTTCATTGGCCTGAAAAGCAAGGTATTTTCCATCAGGTGAAAGGGTCAGCGTTCCAATATCCCAGGGAATCTTGTCGGTGAGGTTTATAAAACGGCCATTTAAAACATTGTAAGCACGAAGTTGACTTACTTCCTCCCCATAATTGGTTGTGATAAAAATTCTGGAGGCGTCTTTAGACCAAACTCCGCCTGAATAAATAGCAGCCTCTTCTCCTTCGCTAATTGGTTTTAAACTATTGTCATTCAAATCCAAAACATACAATTCACTTTCAAAATTAGAAAGATAATGGCGGACGGTAAGCAACTGATCACCCGGTGCAAAATCAATCGGAAACCAAAAACCCTCTTTATCCAAAACCAGCTCTTCGGCTCTTCTCCCATCCAAATATCCCAGGTAAAGGCCATAATCCTTTTTATTTTTCCGGGTGCTTGCGTAAACATATTTAGTACCACTTTTGCTGAGCACCACATTAGAATTCCGTGAAGTTCCATCGGATAACATCTTTGCTTCTCCGGTTTTTAAATCCTGAAAAAAAAGCTGATAATTTTCACTCCCTCCTACATCTTTAAAAAATAAAAATCCATTGTGAGCAGGATTTTTGGAAAGCGTAATTCCACTCAATGGTTCTTCATAAAAGGTAATCTGTTTGCGAAAGGCACCTGGATGCCCGACATAATGAAGCTGACTGGTTTCAGCAAACCTTGTAGTTATAAATAATCCATTTCTTGCACCTGCCCAATCTACCAATCCGGCATCACGATACCCTTGAAAATTGACGAGGTCTGTCATTAAGCTTTCAGGTATTTCCGGTATGTTTTCCATATAAAGGTTTCCCATTTCCTTAACCTCTACCTGACCATGCACTTTACTTATAAAAAGTACCATTAAAAAAGACAGCGTGAGTATTCTTTGCATAATTGAATATTAGAATATGGTCAAATATAATAATTGCGATCCAACTGTTAAACATTGATAATTAAGCTACTAAAACACTTGCGCTATTTTTCTAAAAATTCCTAACTATAAACAGACATTTTCAGAATTAAATTTGCCAAATGACAGTGGTCACTAACAGGACATTTGGTATAATTTATGTGTTTGACTGGATAAAAAACCTAATAATGAAGTGCAATTACGTTCTCCTGATAATAGCGGTTATCGGCTTGGCTTCCTGTCAAAAAGACCAACCTGCCGGCGAGCTGGACGCTCAACTTGAAAATTTACTTTCAACAAAAGGCGGTTCTGATGGTATTAACTTTTTTAAAATGCCTGCGAGCAATGCTTACGGACAGATACCAGAAGACCCCAGAAATCCGATAACTGATTCAAAGGTTCAATTGGGTAAAATGTTGTTTCATGAATCAGGATTTGCTGTAAAGCCAGAAAAGGAATTTTCCAAAAACACTTACAGTTGTGCTTCTTGCCATTTTGCTACAGCGGGATTTCAGGCAGGAAGATTTCAAGGCATTGGTGAAGGAGGAGTTGGATTTGGATTTAATGGAGAAGGCCGTCAACCTGGCCCACTTTTTACAGAAGCTGAATTGGATGTACAGCCCTTGAGAAGTCCATCTGCAATGAACGGAGCATTTCAGCAGGTTCAATTGTGGAATGGCCAATTTGGAGCAACAGGCCTAAATTCAGGATTGGAATATGCTTTTACACCAGGTACGCCAAAAGAAACCAATGTGCTTGGTTATGAAGGTTTGGAAATTCAGGCCATTGCCGGAATGGGCGTTCACCGTCAGGATGTAAATGAAACATTGGTTACCGATTTGGGCTACAAACAAATGTTTGACAATGCCTTCCCAGATTTTGATCCTTCTGAGAGATACACCAAAGAAACTGCAGGATTGGCTATTGCAGCTTATGAAAGAACCTTGCTTTCAAACAGAGCTCCATTTCAAAAATGGTTAAGCGGAGATAAAGCTGCTATGACCGAGGCACAAAAAAGAGGTGCCATCTTATTTTTTGACAAGGCAGGTTGTGCAGATTGCCATACCGGACCTGCATTGAACAGTATGGAATTTTATGCTTTGGGAATGGGTGATTTATTTGATTGTCCTGAAGAAGTCTTCAAAGCTGATATGGGACTTTCTGATCACAAAGGAAGAGGAGGATTTACCGGAAATGCGGAAGATGATTATAAATTTAAAGTGCCTCAATTGTACAACCTTAAAGATTCACCATTCTATGGACATGGTTCTTCTTTTAGAAATATCAGAAGCGTAATTGAGTACAAAAACAGAGCTCAAAAAGAAAATGAAAGGGTTCCTAATTCCCAACTTGCAAGCCAATTCAAACCTTTGGGATTGAGTAATTCAGAAATTGATGATATTGTTGTATTTATTAAAGACGGATTGTATGATCCGGACTTATTGAGATATCAACCCAGCAGTGTAAATTCAGGAAATTGCATCCCTGTAAATGATCCAATGGCCAAGGCGGATCTTGGATGTAATTAATCGAAATCAGGATATAATAAATATTTTTTACGGAGCGGGAGAAAGGCTTGAATGTCTTTCTCCCATGTTTTTTTTATATCTGCAGCAGTTTTACCTTCCTTTATCAAATCTCTCAATTCATCACTGCCATATAATTTATCCATGTATTGGTCTTTTCTAAAAAAATCCTCCTTTTCACCGGAAAATTGTTGAAAAGCATCTACCAGATAATCCAGCTTGATTTCTTTCCATTCAAATATCTCTTCAGGTCGAAGGTCAATAAAGGTCTTTCCAAAACATTGTTTTCCTTCCAATTTGGGATGAGGTGCTCCATCATTTGGCTCCGGTACAAAAGTGAAGGAATAGTATTTTAAATCAGGATGTCCAAATAGTTGAAAAGGATAGTCCGTGCCTCTACCCTCGCTCATAACTGTGCCTTCAACAAAACACAAGCTTGGGTACAACAACACTGACCGCATATTCGGTAAATTCGGAGAAGGTTTTACCGGTAGCTCGTAATAAGAATTGTGGTCGTAATTTTTGCACTTGATGACCGTCAAATCACATTTTACACCATTATCTAACCATGATTCTCCATTTAACATCAAAGCGTACTCTCCGATTGTCATTCCATAAACCGCGGGTATTGCCTGAAGTCCGACAAAGGATTCGTACCCTTTTTTTAAAACCGGTCCATCTACAAAATGGCCATTCGGATTGGGTCTGTCCAAAACGAGAACGGGAAGGTTGTTTTCAGCAGCAGACTCCATAATATATTGCAGCGTAGAAATGTACGTGTAAAAACGGGTTCCTACATCCTGGATATCAAACACTAGCAAGTCGATTCCTTCCAAGGATTCAGATGATGGTTTTTTGTTTTTCCCGTAAAGGGAAATCACTTCAATTTGACGATTTTTGTCTGAAGAGTCTTCTACCAATTCACCATCTGCTGCCTCACCTTTCCATCCATGTTCCGGGCCAAATATTTTTTGAATGGCAAAGCCACTTTTTAAAAGGGTATCTACCAGGTGCGTCTTGCCCAAAGTGGAGGTATGGTTGATTATCAGCCCAATATTTTTTCCTTTTAATAATGGAAAATATTGCTCCGTCTGAAAGGCTCCCGGAAGAATGATAGAATCCTGAAAGCTTTTTTCCAGTTCTGCAGGATTTTTCTGCTGATTTTCAACAGAACAGGCAAATAGTGAAATCATTCCCTGAAGGAAATAGAGGATAAGGAGGTACTTAGACAAAAGAATTAGATTTTGGTGAATTTCAGCGCCTTGTATTCATTTCTATAACGAACCAGCAACCAATACATTCCCTTACTAAGGAAATCAACATCAATTTGAACGTTTTGATTTCCTTTAGCCCCGGTAAAAGTTGATTTCATCAGGCTTCCATCGGAACCATAAATCTCCAGGCGATAGTCCTCTTTTTGGAAAGGAAGACCGGATAGGGTAATTTGATCCTTTGCCGGAATAGGACTCAACAAAAGTTGTTCCGCCCAAAGCGGAGTATCCTTGGTGCCCGTCATGGTTGTTATTTCAATAGCCCCTTCTTTTGTACAGCCTAAAGAATCTTTAACCACAATTAAATACCAACCCGGCGTCAAATCAGTTATGGTCTGGCTTGTATCCATGTTTTCCCACAAATAGCTATATGGTGGTGTACCTCCGGAAACGTTGGCCGTTGCAGAACCATCGTTCCAAATGCCCTGGGTAGCATGGCGTACCGTGAAATTGACATCCAGGGGTTCCGGATTCACCAATTCAAAATTTAATAAGGTATTACATGAATTGGAATCCGATATGAATACTTCGTAAGTTCCTGAAGAAAGATTTTGGATAAAATTGGTATCCACTCCAACGCCGTTTACGACAAAAGAAAATGGAGCTGATCCACCATTTACATCCAAGAGTACCGTTCCATTGGCATCATCTGTACATCGTGGATTGTTGAGTTCCGCAATAATAGCTGACAAACTATCTACCGGCTCATTTACCTGATAAGATTTAATCAGAACACAGCGGTTATCATCTTCAACAGTCACAGTATAATTTCCTTTTTCCAAATTGGTGTTCACCCTGCCATTTACCTGATTACTCCAGGTAAATTCATATTGAGGGGTACCACCAGCTACGGAAAGAACGATGCTTCCGGTTGAATCACCTTTACACAAAACATCGTTTACAATAGCAGTCCGGATATAAAAAGAATCCGGTTCATCCAGATGGAGATTACTGATGGAATCTACACAATTTCGGTAATCCCGCACCACCAATGAATAGGTACCTTTAGGCAATCCAATCGGATTTTGAAGGGTGGTTACCTGATCTCTGTTTGCATTGAGCCATTGGAAAGTGTAGGGATAATTTCCTCCCGTTACACGAACATTAATTTTACCATCCCCACCGCCGAAGCAGGACACATCCGACATGTTTACCAGGCTGAGGGCCATATTTTCAGGTTGATTTATATTGATTTTGCCTGAGTACAAAACACAGCCTGTAGCATCTACGACCGTTAATTCATACCTGCCTGCCTGGAGATTATTGGCTTCTATCACTTCATTCAGGGTAGTTCCACCATTATCACCACCACCATCAGACCATAAATATTGGTAAGGAGGCGTTCCTCCCATAAAACTTATGCTAATGGAACCATCATTTGCTCCAAAACAGGAAACGTCGGTTTTGGTAAACTCATCAATTTGAAAACTACCATTGAACTCTGGCATTTTTATATCTGTAACCGATTTTTGACATCCATTTTCATCTGTCACAGTCACATCATATTCTCCGGCAGGAATATCAGAAAGGAAGTTGCTAGTATCCTGAGTACTCCAGAGATAATGATAAGGTAAAACACCTCCAGAAGGCAAAACCATGATGCTATCTTCCGTAGAGGAAAGTTGACAACTATTTGAGCTAATCACCCGAATATCCAATTCTAATTCAGCAGGTTCAGGCAGTGTAATTATTGGAGCTTGATATAAGCATCCCAAACCATCTTGTACTGAAACCTGATAATTGCCTGCCTGCAGGTTGGCGATATCGCTTCCCTGAAAAAGATTATTGTTCCATGAATACGCATAGGGGCCTTCTCCCCCACTTGCCTGCACGCTTATAGACCCGGAACTTTCTCCATAACACCTTATAGGTTCCATTGCGATGACTTCTACCTCAATGGGATCCGGATTTTCAATCGTAATAGTATCCGTCACCAATTCACAGCCTCTCGAATCTGAAACCGTTAATTGGTAGGTTCCTGGAGAAAGATTTTGTACATCCTGAGTTTGGGCATTGTTGCTCCAATCGTAAAAATATGGTTGCACTCCTCCAAGTATATTCGAAAAAATAAGACCATTCATTTGGTCATGACAAACAGGATTGTTAGCGATAAGGTTATCGTCGTTCAATACCTGTGTTCCGACCACTCTAATGCTATCAAAACGATCCACACAGCCATTCGCATCGGTAATGGTAAGGCTGTAAAAACCTGCACCAACATTCAAAAGGTTTTGGGCGATGTCGCCTCTGTCCCAATTAAAATTAAACGGGCCACTTCCGCCAGATTGTATATTGGTAATGATGCGACCGTCGGTTCTTCCGATACAAATGGGAGGAGTTACATTGAATTGCACATTTAGTAAGCTAGGGGCAAGTACTTCGAAAGTATCAGAAATAAAGGTGCAATTATTGGCGTCGGTAATGGTCACCTGATATTCCCCTTCAGGAAGATTGGTGAGGTCTTCATCCTGGCTGTTATTGTTCCAATCGAAATTGTAGGGAGAAACCCCTCCTTCCGGAGTCAAATAAATTCCTGCATCATCTATTCCAAAACAAGAAGCATTGACCAGACTGTCAAGTCGAATTGTCAATGGAGGTGGGGAACTAATGGTTAAATCATTTTCCAGGAAAAAACAACCTTTAGAATCTGTTACAGTCAGGTCATAAATTCCAGGAAGGAGCGCATTTTGATTTGGTCTTGTACTTTGATTGCTCCAATTGTAAGAATAAGACCCTGAACCTCCGCTAACCTGGGTCATAATGCTTCCATTGGCTCGATCAGCACAGGTTGCATTGACCAGGGAAGTTGTAAGTTCCAATACCTGTGGCTCAGTAACTAAGATTGGATTTGAAATAAAGGAACAATTTTTATTATCCACTATGGTAAACGCATAAGTTCCTGGCGACAACGCAACACGATTGAAGCCAGCTCCCAAATCATTCCAATTGATTTGAAAGTTGCCATTTCCCCCAGTAACCATCACATCGATGGTTCCATCGTTGAAGCCATTGCAGGTAACATCTTTTTTAAGTGGGAACCCGGTAAGCACATCTGGTTCTATTACCTCTAAATCTTCTAAGGATGACATACAAGGTCCATCTGAAACCGTAACGGAATAGGTTCCGGCAGTTAGGCCTGCCAGGTCTTCTGTCATCATTCCATTACTCCAGGTGATGGTAGGATTGTTTCCGGTTACTGTTAGATCGATTGCACCGTTACTGCCGCCATGACAATCAACATGAGAAATACTTTCAAGAGTAACTTTGGCAGAAGGTCCGTTTACCAAAATATTGGTCAAAACAAATTCACAATCCTGATCTCCGTCAAAAATGGTAACATCGTAACTTCCTTGCTCCAGCCCGTTGATTGTATAAATTCCTGCCTGATTATTTTGGCTTCCTGAAATGGGTCCTGACCAAATGTATCTAAAGGGTGCCTCCCCGGTTAAAGGTTCAATGATAATGGAACCATCTCTTCCATTACAAATAGTGACATCATTGATGGTTAGTTGGACTTCTTCTACTCCGGCTGTTGTTGCGACAATTACGGTATCAGCCCCCGGACAGTTATTTTGGTCTATGGCAGTAAAGAAAACAGGAAAAAAGGTACCTGAAGTTGTATCTGCATCGACACGAATGGTTGTATTTCTATCAAAATTTTGCCAATAGGCATCATAGCCCGGCAACCCGCCACTGGCAAAAGCGGAAATAAATGCTGATTCTCCCTTGCATAAAACCAGGGTATCCCCGGCATTGGTAATATCTACCTGAGGGGATTCTATGACATCAATAAATACTGCTGTAGTATCAGTACATCCACCTGTTGCTGTACTTTTTATAAAAATTGTAGTAGGATCTTGCAACCAGACCTTTTCTGAAAAAATCTGGTTGGATGAATCTGCCGGCATACCGGTATGGTAAGAAATCACACCTGAAGTATTGTTGGCATCTATAAGGTTGATTTCATTCAAATCATATAATACAGACTGACAAATAATTGGCTGTTCGTCTGTAGAAATGGATGGAAGTGGCAGTACCGTTACTTCAGCCTCAGCAGTTGTGGAGGAATAACAAAAGCCGGCCACCTCTTCTGCATAAAACTTATAGGTTGCAGGTGCATCACCATTGCTGGTCAGACCAGATAATACGATTGGATTTCCAAAATGTATAAAAACACCATTTTCATTGTACCAAACAACATCTCCTCCATAATTTACCTCTGCAAACAAAGCCACAGTGGTTCCCTCACAGATGGTAGTATCATTTAAACCCGGAGGAGGCAGGAAGAAATCATCTGCCATTCCATTGCAATTTTCGTCCAGTCCATTACATGGAATTTCTTGTCCGGCAAGATTGATATTGGGATTGGAATCGTTGCAATCCTGGTCGTTGTCGATATATCCTTCAGGGATATTTTGAAAACAACTTTTTATAAAAACATCTTCATCACCATAGCCATCTTCATCGGTGTCTGCGTAAAAGGTAAATGCAGGCAGTCCTTGAAGTGTAGTTCCAAAAAAGGCAATTTCATCCAAGGCAATATCACCAAAGTTTCCATTTCCTCTATTGGAAATAAATCGAAATTGAGCAGTGTTGTTAGCGTATGCATCCAAAGGAAGTAAAACCTGATTCCAGTTATTGCCCTGGTCTCCGGATTGGGTCCAAATGGTATCCCAACTAATTCCATCCAATGTAATTTCAAGGCGCAAGGCTCCTACATCTCTTCCATACATATGGTAATAAAAACTCATATGGCAGGAATCTGTAGGATTTGTCTCAATATCAAAACAATTGGAAACCAAAGCTGCTTCACTTCCTGGAGCACATCCGAACATGGTCGGGCTGGATGATTCAACAAAAAGGTATTTTCCGCCACCAGTTACATCATCACCCGGGCCTGTAAAGGAGGTAAAAGTATTTCCCTGGTTAACGGCCCAATCTTGCTCATCATTTTTCGCATTGAACCAAAAGTCTGTTTCTACTGGACAGGTTTGATTACAAAGGGCAACCAGGCATCTGGTTAAACCATTGAAATGATCATGAATGGTGGCAGGAGGGGGTGAACATTCGGTTTCAATTTCAACAGAATTACAGGAATAATTTGAAAAGGTATTATTTCCACAATCTTCAAGGACGTAAAATTCATATAAGGAACCACCTGTAAGTCCGGTCACTTCGAAAGGTGGACAGGATGCGATGATTTGAGTGCCCGTACCCGGAATAAAACCCGGACTTCCATATTCCAGAATGGTTTGATTACAATCACTTCCGGGTGTCCAATTTAAAATCACGGATGTGCTATCTACCTCTTCAACTTCCAGGGCAGTTGGTGCAGTGCAATTGACAGATTTAAAAACAAGCTCTACAAATTTAACTGTCCCGGTATTTTCTAGTGCATCATCACAAACGAGCAAGGTCCACAATCCTATAGGGCTGGAACCATCGTTGAAATGATTTAAATTTCCAAGGGGAAGATAGCGACCGCTAAAAGGAGGGCCGGCTTCATCAATGGAAGTTTCTCCACAAGCAACTGCATTGAGCAGTGTCATAAATGTTTGACAAGTAGTATCGGAAGGATCTCCAAAATCATCGTTGGTTCCTCCGTTTTCGTCAAAAAGCTGGACCAATTTTCCTGAAGGGGATCGAAGGAATCCTTCCAGGTCTATCAGCCATTCATGTTCTATTATTAATCTTACTTCATCCAAAATCACGTCAGGACCAAGGGAAGTTCCTGGTGCCATGGTGATTTGAATGGGAATTTCATTGGGAGTAGGACAACCGGCATCAGGAATCGGTAAATCAAGATTACAATCTTCTGAATTGGTAATTGCAGTATAAAAACTATAGGATTCGGTGGACCATAGGCCTGGAACACCGGCACAAACTGCCCGAACTTTGTATCGGAATTGAGTTCCTGATGATAATGGTTGAATGGTAACCGGATTACTGGTAATATTTAGGTGCGTAGGATTGCCGGTAAAGTCTGCGTTTAAAGGAATAATTTCTAATTGCCATTCTGTTTCCTGTGGGGTATTGGATGAGGTCCAAAATAATGAAACGGAAGTATCGGATACAGTACTTGCATTCAAGGCAAAGGGAGGATCACATGCCAGAGAAGAGACATGGTAATACGAATTGCTTGCATTTGTGGCGATCACATTTCCCAGCAAACAAACACAAATACCCAGAAGAGCACGCATACCTATTGACATGTAGCTATAATTCATCTACGTGATTTTCGGTTAAAAGGGGTCTTGAAGGTGCTACCTTTTTGTAAAAATGTTTATCCAGTTCCGTTGATGAAATGCTAGGAGTATCAGGTTGCTTTGGCACTTAATTTCGGTTTTTAGGAAGCATTTACCAAGCAAAAATAACTAATTAACACACTGAGCCAAAAACTAATGGTCTTATTTTTTGCAAGGGAAATTCCCTTTTTAAATATCCCTTTTGGAAAGGAAGTTTAACCTTATTTTTACAAAAATCAACCAAGCCCTAATCTATTCTTTGGTGTGGTATTATTTTTTAAAAACAGCTTCACTTATTATTATTTTTTAAAAAAATAACCCTGATAAAAAAAGTATTTAAGTATCCTCTTTTCAATATTCCATTTTTTAAAAAATGGGAATAAATGGCAATCAGGTGATTGAAAACAGCCCAACTTAAAAACCAAATGGCAAATTAACCCTCATATTGATTAAAAAAAGTGAATTTCCACCCTTAAAGTGGGAATCACTATTAAAATGCCATTTACCTCAACAAAGTCACATCCCCTTCTTCCAGGACAGTTGAACCATCAGGATATTCCAAAATGATTCTATAAAAATAGACATCTGAAATCCCCTCTTCGCCATTGTGTGTACCGTCCCAGAAGTCCACGTTCCTGAAACTTGTATCAAATACCAAATCCCCCCAGGAATTGAATACCTGCATCTTTTTGACTTTGATGGCTCCTTTGATCGTAGGTTTGAACACTCTGTTTTCAGGAAAATTCATCGAACCCGGATAAAAAACATTCGGGATTTTATATTCATAAGGATATACGAAGATGGTTCTGGTGATGGTTTTTATACAGCCCAAGGGAGAAACTACCTGAACTGTATAAGTGTACTCACCTGGTTGGGACAAACTGGTTTCGAATTGCATTCCTCTTTCTCTGGTATCTATTCCGTCCAGCGTCCATGAAAACTGATAACCATTGAGATTATCAGGGGAATTAAGACTCAAAGTAAATTCTGTACCTACATAAATACTATCTCCTTCAAATGCTACTCCAATGGAATCCAAGGTAAAATCATTGACCAAAACAATCACTGAATCTCTGATGGTATCACATCCAAACGGACTGATATAGGTTATTCCCACAGCGGTAGTCATTTCGGGAGTAAGTGTATTGATAAGTCCGGTTTGGCCATTATCCCACAAATACCTACCACCGGCAGGCCTGATGTCAGCAATCACAACTGCAGTATCAAAAGGGCAAATTATTTCTCCATCATAAATCAAATTAACAGAAGGGGTATCTCTGCTTTCCACCAAAATAGTCGCAAACTTCGGTGGACAAACCGGATGGCTTTGCAGCCAAAGGGTAATGATTTCAAAATTGGAACCCGGAACAAATACAGGATTCGGTTCCGTGCTGTAAAAAGAACTGTCGCCATTTGACCATACAAAATTCAAACTGGTATCGACCATGGCATCCAATACAAGTGAATCCCCAGGACAGAGTTGGACGTCATCCAACATGGGTGAGGGAGGGATTTCAAAAACGTCTAAATGCATTCGATCTTCTACATCACAAAACTGATTAAAAAGTCTGATGTGAAAATCAGTAGTTGAATCAGCAATCACCAAAGGATTCTGGTCATTTGAAAAAACGTTCCCAGCCGGATCGGTCCATTCAAATTGAAAACCGTTTATGGTGTCAACTCCTAGATTAAGCGGCATGCCTTTACAAGCCACTGTATCTCCAATAAAATAAGTTTCCGGCGCAAGAAAATTGATGATTTCAATGATTACAGAATCACGAATCATACAAGAACCAAAATCTGCATCAATTACATAAATGTAGAAACCCTGGCTATTATTTAAATAGACCTGAGGTTGGGCGCAATCATAACAGGACATACTGTCTGCAAAATTGAGCCATTGGAGGTCAACAGGACTTCCGGTTACGACAGCATTTAAAAAAGGATCTTCATTGATACACACCTGAATGTCGGGGCCAAGATTGACATTAAAGGTTGGAGCAACATCGATACTTAAGGTATCTCTTTTACAAAGGTTTTCTATGATAACTTCATAAGTGACCGTATCCCTGCCTACCGGCACCATTGGATTTGGGCAATAGGTACAACTTAGATTGGGAGAAGGCAGCCATTCATAAAAATTACCTCCGGTAGCTGTAAGTTGAACCTGGTCACCAGGACAAATGGCAGAAGTATCTATCTTCACCGAGAATTCCTCTTCCATGCCATCCAGGACGCCAGGGCTGGTAGGACTCAAGTCAATTTGCAATTCTGCTGAATACAACATTCCACTGTAATCATTCAGCAAAATCATGTAATATTCTCCTTCCTGGACATCCAGTGACCTTACAAATCCATCGGTAAAAGTAGCATCTTCACATACATCATTTATAGGATAAAAAGGAGCAAAAGGAAGGGTATCTACCATTCCGGTGAGGTCAATCGTGTCATTAGGAAGGGCATACGAACTTCTTATCGGTTGATTACTTTTCACAAAGTTGCAAAGCTCTTCCTTGCTTGGGACAGGCCCCCAAACCTGAAAATCCAGATCTGAGGTTTCATTAGGATCATCACTGGACATTAGAAATCCAAATTTTCCATCTGCATTGGCTCTAAAGTAAAGCCAGATAAAATTGACAGGATTTTGATCTAC
Organism: Saprospiraceae bacterium; assembly: GCA_041392845.1. Lineage (GTDB taxonomy): Bacteria > Bacteroidota > Bacteroidia > Chitinophagales > Saprospiraceae > JAGQWW01. The sequence goes on from JAWKLG010000042.1 coordinate 25,672, forward strand.
CTCCCAGCAACCATCATTTACTCCGGGAGTAAACAAGGTTGAATCTCCGGCACCGGGGAAAACAGAGAAAACTTTGGGTTCAGATGGATCGCAACCGTTCAAATTAGATGCGCCTTCACAGGTGAATAAATCATCCAGTCTTGGTTTGCAATCAATCTTTTTAATATTTATTGTAAAATCAGTACAATCATAAACATTGGTTACAACGAAATAATACCTGCCTGGTAATTCCAAATAAGCATTCTCAATACTGACTTCGGGATTGAAAAAACTGGAAAAACTTAGGTCTATGCAATCGTTAACAAGTTCCGGACAGCCATAATTCAAACTTAGAACTGTATTTAATGTAGCGCCATCAATAGTGACATCGATACATTCGTCACCCGGTGAATCGTAGGCAAAAACATAATCAGGACCGTAAATGTCATCCAAGGCACAAGGGTAATTATCAATAGTAGTAGCCGAATTACAGGTCGATTCAGTAGCAGAAAATGGTAAGGATGGAACAACTACAGGGTCATCGCAACTGGTAATATCAAGGTTGGCACAGGCATTGGCAGAACAAGTCCAGGAAATCGAAAAACCTTCATCCCTTACGGTTCCATCAGAGACAAATTGCAGGGTAACACATCCAGCAGGAAGTTCCAAAGTCCTGGGATTGAGGATTCCTGACAATCGAGCCATTTCCAAACCATTGATATCTGAACCTGAAAAGATACGCAGGTAGTCCAAACCTCTTTCTGAGGCAAATTGAGAGATATCCAGCGAAATACAAGCATGAGGATCAGAAGGACAAAGTGTAAAAACCTGATTGGCACTATTGGAATATCCTGCTCCCGGCCCACCATCATCAGTTATCATACCGTTGCATTCGTCAGAAAACACATCTGTGCCCATAAGTAAAACTACTGGCGCTTCTTCAATACAAATATTAAAGGATCCGGCATTGGGTGTACCTGAAGCTGAATAATCATTCACCCTTACATACCAGGTCAGGCCAGGAATCATATTATTCAAATTCAACTCTACTTGATTTGTCCCATTTACGGCCGTAGCACAATCCCATTCTGCCAGTGAACCTGACTGACAATCACCACGGTAAACTGCAACCTGGGGATTCCTTAAAGCCGGGTTGTCAACTCCACTAATTGTTAGAATATAATTTTGCTGATTAGCAGGTATGCCCGCCGGTGTTTGAAAGGTAAACCATACATCTCTATCCGGATTTGCCCCTCCTTGAAAACAGGTCGGGCTTACAATGTTTGAAGCAGTTGCATTGGTATTAAAAAATACATCGAAAGGTTTGCAAACCGGAACTGCTCCCAAATCAAGCGCTGCGATACAATCGTCGTTAGAAGGTTGAGCGAATCCTATATAAAAGTTGGCAGTAAAAATTAAGGCAATCCAAAATTTAAGTTTCATGCACTGTGGTTGAGAGGATTTTAATTTGGAGGCATAAAATTAAGAAATTACAGACCCAAATGCCCGAAAATTAATCTTATGGTCAAAGGAAGGCCAAATCAGTTATGTTGCAGCTTCTAACTTTCCCAACCTAATATTTTGAATTTTGGCTCAAATCCCTACATTTGTAAGTCAATCAAATTTTTAATCTAAAAAAATCAGACGTGAGTAACGAGAGAGATTCCAAGCGTTTTGAGAGCGTGTATTCCAAAAGGGTTCGTGCGGGTAAACGAAGGACTTATTTTTTTGATGTGCGCCAGACCAGAGGGGAAGATTTTTACATCACCCTGACAGAGAGTACCCGCAAGTTTAATGGTGACGGTTATGAGCGTCACAAAATCTTCTTGTACAAAGAAGATTTCAACCGATTTGTTGCCAGTCTCGAGGAAGTTGTAAACCACGTTAAATCTGATTTGATGCCAAACTATGATTACGACGAATTTACACGCAGACAAGAAGAATACGAAGCCAGGTTAGCCAATGGAGAAGATGGAGATGATAATCCAAATCCGGAGGAAGAGGATATGAGCTGGTAATCATGGTTTTTATTCTTGAAAAATAACAAAAGCGAAGGCCGTATTTTCACAGCCTTCGCTTTTTATTTACCTTTCACCCGGATTTCAAAATGCTACTTATGAAAATCGCCGTCTTTCCGGGTTCTTTCGATCCAATTACAAAGGGTCATGTCGATTTGGTAAAAAGAGCCATCCCTCTTTTTGATAAAATCATTGTCGCAATTGGCGTCAATTCTCAAAAAAATTACCTCTTCACTCTTGAAGAAAGACTTGCCTGGCTCAATAAAGTTTTTGAATCAGAACCTACCGTTGAAGTAAACCATTTTGAAAAACTAACAGCCAAGTATTGTGAAAGCGTTGATGCAAAATACATTTTGCGCGGATTGAGAAATGCTTCTGATTTCGATTATGAAAAAACCATTTCTCAATTGAATAATATCATTGGAAACGGCATTGAAACGGTGTTCCTGATTGCACAACCGGGATTCTCACATATTTCATCTACCATTGTCAGGGAAATCATCAAAGGCGGCGGAGATGCCAGTCCATTTTTACCGGAGGAAATCGAATTATAAGCCTGCCAGGATTTTTTCAGTTTCCGTTTTTAAATAGGCCACATCAAAATATTTGCTGTTCCAATCAAGGCTGTCCAGCTTTTCCTGCAGCTTGGTAGATTCTATTTTTTGTAATGCATGAATATCTTCGATACCTTTTTCTTTCAAAGCTTTGGCAGTTTTTGGGCCAAGTCCTTTTATTAAGGTAAGCGGCAAATCTTTATCAGGAGCCTCTTTGCTGATAACCGGTATTTCTTTTGGAGCAGGTTCAATTTTTTGAGAGCCATTGGTTTCCAACAGTTCAATCACCTGATTTCCCGGATTCAACCAATACTCCTCTTCAATCACTTCTCCATTATCCCATTTCCTGCGAATGATTTCATGCCAAAAAAGACTGGATTGGTCATGCATGCTGAATCGAAAGGTAAAAAGGGAATAGGTTTCAGGAGCCTGTATGTATTGTCGATGCAAACGGATTTCATCAATGGAAGCTACCATATCCATGAAATGGCGAATGGTCTGTAATTTAGATTTTCGTCCATTCAGGTACTTATCCTTATGAATTATTTTAACGTCTTTTGAAAAAAACGACTGAACCGCTTTCTCAAAATCACCAAATAAAACCGTTTCATCCAATAGTCTTAATTGTTCCTTCACCTTCATTTCAAAAAATTTAAATCATTGACTTCAAATTTAAACTTTTCCCTTTTAAATATCATGTTCTCTAAGAATTGTTAGTCTTCGCTCTTTTAAAAGAAGCCAGAAGAAATATATTTGCGCTTCACGCCTTTAGGAGGCTATTTAATTGACCAATTTAATACCAAAATAAAAGCGATTATTATGTCCAACGCATTTTTTACCGTCCCGCCCGCATTAAACGAACCGGTTTTGTCTTATGCTCCGGGAAGCCAGGAAAGAGAAGATGTTAAAGCAATGATTAAAGCTTTAAAATCTAATCCAAGAGATATACCGATGTACATCGGAGGAAAAGAAGTAAGAACCAATGAGCAGATAGATATGCATCCTCCGCATGAACTTTCTTTCAAATTGGGACAATACCACAAGGGAGGAAGTGAGCATGTCCGAATGGCTATCGATGCTGCCCTTGCAGCCAAAGCTGACTGGGAAAACATGCCCTGGAATGAAAGAGCAGCAATATTCCTAAAAGCTGCCGACCTTCTTTCCGGACCTTACAGAGCAAGGATGAATGCGGCTACCATGCTGGCACAATCCAAAAACATTTTCCAGGCAGAAATTGATTCGGTTGCTGAATATTGTGACTTTTTAAGATTCAATGCAGAATTTGCAACGCAGATTTACCAGGATCAACCTGAAAGTGCCAAAGACATTTGGAACCGAATGGAATACAGAGCTTTGGAAGGTTTCATTTTCGCATTGACACCATTCAACTTTACTTCCATTGCAGGTAACCTTCCAGGTGCACCAGCTATGATGGGTAATACCGTAGTTTGGAAACCGGCAGAATCTCAAATTTATTCTGCTCAGGTTATCATGGAAGTTTTGATGGAAGCTGGTTTGCCGGGCGGAGTTATCAATTTGATTTATGTGGATGGTCCGGTAGCAGGAGATATTATTTTTTCTCATGCAGACTTTGCAGGATTGCACTTTACAGGTAGTACCGGCGTATTCCAGCACTTGTGGAGTACAATAGGACAAAACATTTCCAAGTACAAGAGTTATCCTAGAATTGTAGGAGAAACCGGTGGTAAAGACTTTGTAATTGCTCACCCAAGCGCCAAAGCAAAACAGGTTTCAACCGCTTTGACCAGAGGTGCCTTTGAATTCCAGGGACAAAAATGTTCTGCTGCTTCCAGAGCTTACATTCCTGAAAGCCTTTGGCCTGATGTTAAGAAATATCTTTTGGAAGATTTGGCTTCTATCAAAATGGGAAGCCCGGAAGATTTCAGCAATTTCATCAATGCCGTTATTGATAAAAAAGCATTTGATAAAATCAGCAATTACATTCACCAGGCGAAGGAAGATGAAAGTGTTGAAATCATAGCCGGTGGAAAAACAGACATGTCCAAAGGTTATTTTATTGAACCTACAGTTATTGTAACTCCGGATCCAAAATACCGCACCATGTGTGAAGAGATTTTCGGACCTGTTTTGACCATCTATGTTTACAAGGATGACGAATACAGTGAAACCTTGGACCTTTTGAACGAAACTTCACCTTATGCATTGACAGGAGCAGTTTTCTCAATAGACAGAGCCGGAGTACAATTGGCAAACGACAAACTACGCCACGCTGCCGGTAATTTCTACATCAACGACAAACCAACCGGAGCAGTTGTTGGCCAACAACCATTTGGCGGCGCCAGAGCTTCCGGTACCAATGATAAAGCTGGTTCTATCCTGAATTTATTCCGATGGGTAAGTGCCCGTACGATTAAGGAGAACTTCAATCCTCCTTCTGATTACAGATATCCGTTTTTGGGAGAAGAATAGATTCGCGGTTCGCTATTCGGCGTTCGCGGTTCGAGATGATGATTTGGGGTTTTCGGTTCAAAGGATTGAAGGATTGAAGGAAATAAGGATATAAAAACGATCCTTCAATCCTTCCTTCAATCCTTCAATCCTTCCTTCCCTCCTTAAAAAAAAGGGTTCCGACAAATGCCGAAACCCTAGCTTAGAATTTTAAATACTCTTTAGTGATTATGCCCTTCATGGTTATCATGATCATGACCATCGCCTGCTGCAGGAGCAGCGTCATTGGCAACATAATCCATTCCACATGCAGGACAAGTACCTGGTTCTGCGCTGCCTGAACCTGCACAATGCATTGGACAAACATAAGCAGAAGTATATTCAGGACCGGTCATATCTACTTCGTCAGTTGCAGCAGCATTGTCTGTCCCAGCTTCTGTAGTGGTTTCGGTAGATTCGGTTGCATTTTCTGTTTCGGATGGTGCTGTTTCTGAACCACAGCTGGTCATAAAACCTACTGCTAATAATAACAGGGCTAATTGAAAGAACTTCTTCATGAACGTTTGTTGTTTAATTTATGAATGCGGTTGAACCTTTTTGGTCTCCCGCCTAAAGAAGAACAAAACTACCAACATTATCGCAATTGGAATAACAGAAAGTGAAAAAGCTGTTTTTCCATCAAAATGCTCAAACATATAACCTGTGATCATTGATCCACTTGTACCTCCCAGTGCTGAAAAGACTACAATCAAACCTGCCATAGGAGCATGTTGCTTTTTGGGCAATGCGCTTAAAATCACGGAATTGATAGCAGGATAAACCGGTGCAAGGCAAAGTCCAATCAAAGGAAACATAAAGGCGACGAAGGGAGCTTCAGACCAGCTTGTGATTTTTTCAGTTCCTACCGGATTGGCCAGAGGAAGAATTACAAATACCAAAACACCTGCTGCTATCAAACAAAAAGGAAGCATTTTATACCAATCTACTTTTTTCAATACAATTCCACCCAAAAATCGACCTGCCGCTGAAGAAATAGCCAAAATACTCGCCATTTCAATTGCCAAAGAATTGCTGAGGTGTAAAATCTTGCTATTGAAAGATGGCAACCAGCTCATGATGCCCTGTTCTATCAATACATAAAAGAAGGCTGAGATTACAAAAATTAGTACGATCGGCTTGAATATTAATTTAACCATGTTAGCAATGTTGGCAATGAACTGAACAGGTTCATCCTCTTTATCAATCTGAGACTCATCTAAAGGAGTTACCCACATCAAAACAAGAGCAATGGCTGAGATTGCTGCCAAAACATAATACACAGCCAACCAGGAGGTGGAAGCAGGATCTGTATCGTCAACGAAATAGGAAAAAATGAAATAACCGCTGAAAATCCCAATCATAAAAAATGACTCCAGGAAATTCATGAAACTAAGGTGTTCCTTTTCACCATCTGTTATAATTCCTATTGTAGCGTAAACTGATACTTTTATAAGGGCGAAGCTTATTCCGGTAACAGCAAATAAAACCTTGGTCATCCAAAAAGAGGGCAATTGGGTCATGGCAAGGCAGGCAAGAATTACCAGGCCTAAAGCTGCAAGCATAGACCTTTTATATCCTATTTTCAGAACAAAAGAAGCTACCAGGAAGGAGGTAATGGCTATACTCAAATCCTTAAAAGCCTCCAGCACAGAAGCAGAAGATTCAAGGATTCCATAATTGCCCTGGACTTGTAGAATGACTGTACCAACGCTGTTCAAAAGGATGGCAAAGACAATATAATTAAGTATGAGTGATATTTTTACCTGCAACTTATTCATACCGGATTTAGGTTTTATTTCGAATAAAAGTAAACAAAAGTTTCAATCTAACGATTGGAAGGTAAAGAGGATATTGTATATTTTTCACTAACTTTCTTCGCAACAAAATTTTCTACCATGCAAAATGCTCCGGATGTAATTTATGGCCCTTTGTTCGAAGCCGTTCAAATGCAGGAAATATTTCCAGACTCTAAGACCTTTGTGGATTGTATTCCTAAAAAAGATCCTGAAAATATATTGGAAGCTTACCAATTGGAATCTTCCAGGGAAGGATTTGACCTGAAGCGCTTTGTAAATGAGTATTTTGAAATTCCAAGCCCGCCAACCAGTGGATTTAAATCTGATACCAATCGTCCGATAATTCACCATATTAAGATTTTGTGGGATGTTTTGAAAAGAGAAAAAGACGAACACATTCCGGGAAGTTCTTTGCTGCCACTTCCCTACCCTTACATCGTTCCCGGTGGACGATTTAATGAAATTTATTATTGGGATAGTTTTTTTACTATGCAAGGATTGAAGGCTGATGGAAAAACTGATGTCATAGAAAATATGGTAAAAAACTTTGCCTATTTGATTGAAACGGTAGGCTTCATTCCCAATGGAAATCGAACCTATTTCCTGGGACGATCACAACCGCCATTTTTTGCGGAAATGGTGAAGTTGTTGGCAGAACTTAAGGGAAAACAAATACTTTTAGATTACCTGCCCTCCTTAAAAAAGGAATACGACTTTTGGATGAGAAGGTCTGATGGAGGTGAAAAAGCACAATTGAGAACCTTCGAAACCGAATCCGGAAGTATTTTAAACCGGTATTGGGACCATTTTGAGACTCCAAGGCAGGAATCTTACAAAGAAGACGTGCATGATGCAAAATCTTACCAGGGTAATAAAGAGGAGTTCTACAGACACATCAGAGCCGGAGCCGAATCAGGCTGGGATTTTTCCAGCCGTTGGTTTAAAAATCCGGATAAAATTTCAAGTATTGAAACTACGTCCATCTTGCCTGTAGATTTGAACTGCTTGTTGTATGGATTGGAACAAACGCTTGAATTGGCATATGATCTTGATGGGAACCTGGAACAGTCCAAGGCATTCCGAGACAAAGCCAAACACCGGGCAGCTGCCATTTATGCCAACTTTTGGGATGAGGCTCAAGGTTTCTATTTTGATTATCATCTTAAAAATAATAATAGGACTGATGCAATTACTGCAGCCGGAATCTTCCCGCTGTATTTCAAATTGGCTACTCCTGAACAAGCAAAAAAGGTGGCTACTTTTACTGCAAAACACCTTTTAAAAGAAGGAGGATTGGTAACGACTACTATCCAATCCGGCCAACAATGGGATGCTCCAAACGGTTGGGCTCCCCTCCAATTCATAGCCTATGTCGGATTCAAAAATTACGGTCTCGACGAACTGGCTGACCAAATCAAAACCCGCTGGACAGACCTCTGCACCAAAGTCTACCAAAACACCGGCAAAATGATGGAAAAATACAATGTAGAAGACATGAACCTGGACGCCGGTGGAGGAGAATATCCGGTGCAGGATGGATTTGGTTGGAGTAATGGAGTGGTTTCTTGGCTATTGGCCTTTGGCGGTTAGCTGTTGGCTTTTGGAAGGGGACGCCTATGTTACAGGGTGAATAACTTTGTTGGAGGAGTTGTTGAATTTACGGTTTACGATTTACGAGGTCTTTAAAAACGAAAAGCGAACTTCGAATAGCGAATAGCGAATAGCGTAACCTTCAGACAATCAGGAACTTATTTGAGCTTTTATATATTACCGGATGTAGGGGTTGGCTGCGCCTGGAACGATGAAATGATTTAGAATTTGTAGCAGGTTATTTGAAGCGGAAGAACCCTATAAAATAATTACGACTTTCCGGTATTCAGAGTTCCAGCACCCACCGTTCAGAATCCAGCATCTGCCAATTTAAAGTGACTCCCTACAGGGTCAGTAAGGTTGAGGGTCTTAGTTCGTTGGAGTAAGTGACCTCGATGGGGTCGAAAGGAAACGAATTTACGATTTACGAGGCCTTTAAAAACGAAAAGCGAACACCGAATAGCATAACCGACAGATTTTCAGTGAATTATCAGAACTTCTATATGATAACTGTTAGCTGTTGGCCAAGGGACGAGTGACGAATTTTTCACTCGTCACTCGTATTTCGTCACTCGTAATTTATTTTTTATCCGGTCTACTCGGTCTCACCTCTATCTTAGAAGGCAGCGTTCTTGGGTGCATGTGCAGGAGGTCCATGACCATTTGTCCCAGGTCTTCAGGTTGGATTTTCCAGGCGTCGGCGTCGTTTGGAGTGTGGTTGTTGAAATGGGTGGCTACGGAGCCGGGCATGATGGTGGTACACTTGATGCCATATTGTCTCAAGTCAAGCATAATAGCTTGTGTGAATCCTACCAAACCGAATTTACTGGCATTGTAGGCAGAGCCATTTGCGAAGAAATTGGTCCCGGCCAAACTGGCGATGGTGATGATGTAACCTTCTGATTTTTTGAGGGCATCAATGGCTGCTTTTACGCTGTAAAAAACACCGGTGAGGTTTAGGTCGATGGTTTCCTGCCATTGTTCTGCAGTCATATCTTCGATGCTGGCAAAGTGTCCAACGCCTGCATTGGCAACCAGGACATCCAAACTTCCAAATGCATCCAGGGTTTCTTTTACAGAATTGATTTGGTCAGCGAAACTCTTTGCATCGGCTTTGATTCCGATGGCTTTTCCTTTGCCGGATTTATTCAGTTGGTCGGCAATTTCTTTTGCAGCATCCAGACTACGACTTGTAATAGCCACATTCATTCCTTCAGCTATCATCTTTTCAGCGATTCCCAGTCCGATTCCTTTGGTTCCTCCGGTAATGAGGGCTGTTTTGTTTGACATCCTATATATTTTTCAGGGTTCTTTAATCTGTTTCTTTTACAAACATCCAGTTGTTTTCGTCCGAATGTTCGGGTGCATAAACGTAATCGTCTACGACCAATTCCTTTAAAGCTACAGGATTTTCTATTCGTTCTTTGACAACCAGGTGAGCCATTCTTCCCCTCGCCTTTTTGGCGTTGAAAGAGATGAATTTGAGTTCACCATCACGGTTCTCTTTGAAATCGATATTGAGCAATCTACCTTTTAATTTTTTGGTTTGAACTGCTTTGAAATATTCATTGGAAGCAAGATTCAGAAAGGTCTCGCCTTCGAGATCTTTCAAATCTTCATTGAGGGTTTTGGTCAGTTTATTTCCCCAAAACTCGTATAGGTTTTTGTTTTTTCCGGTTTCCAGGCTGGTTCCCATTTCCAGGCGATAAGGCTGCATCAAATCCAAGGGCTTCAATACTCCATACAAACCGGAAAGGATGCGAATATGTTCCTGGGCATATTCCAGATCCTGCTCATCAAATTTTTCTGCCTCCAATCCGATGTACACATCCCCTTTGAAAGCAAGAATCGAAGGCTTCGAATTATCAGGCGTGAAAGGAATTTTGAACTTTTTGTATCGGTCTACATTTAGATTGGCGATTTTTTCACTCACACCCATCAATTGTTGAATATCGCCGGCGGACTTCTTTTTTAAAGTATTTACCAGGCGTTTGCTTTCTTTTAAAAAACGAGGAGTGGAATATTGATCGATGGGAGTTTCTGAAAAATCGAGGGTCTTTGCAGGAGATAACAGGATTATCATATCGCTGGAAAAGTTTTATTTACTTCTTTTGTTGAAAATTTGGCTTTCGTTCTACTTTGAAAACCCAAAGAAAACCATTTGGTTTAAACCAAACTTCATTCTCATAAGGATTTTATGATTGAAATTCCTCAAATTAAATCTGCCTATAATGCTCCTTTCCCAATGAGGAGTGGGCATTTCAATACCATCTTTACAGCCTTGCTCCGTAAACCGGATCATCCGGGATACGAAAGACAAAGGATAACCACCAGTGATGATGACTTTCTGGATATTGACTGGATTAAAACCGGTTCAAAAAAGTTGGCGGTTTTGTGTCATGGGCTGGAAGGGAACAGCGGCAGCCAATACATGCTGGGGATGTCTAAAATGTTGTCTGAATATGGGTTTGAGGTGGCTTGTATGAATTACAGAAGTTGCAGCGGTGAATTGAACCGACAAATAAAAATGTATCACAGTGGAGCAAGTTGGGATTTGGAAGAAGTCTTGAGGCAAATTCATGTAGGCTATGAAGAGATTTTCCTATGCGGCTTCAGTCTGGGCGGCAATTTAATCATGAAATATTTGGGGGAAAGAGGCTCAGGCATTCCCTATCCTATTACTGCAGCAGCCAGCATTTCCGTTCCGGCAGATTTAAAAGGATCTTCAATCAAAATCGGACAAGGATTCAACCGGGTGTATGAGCAACACTTTTTAATAAGCCTTGCCAGGCGAATGAAAAAGAAAACAGTTCAGTTTCCGGAACTCAGGAAAATGGCTGAATTGAAAAAAATTAAAAGTCTTTGTGATTTTGATGATGTCTATACGGGCCCGATTCACGGATTTAAAGATGGCAATGATTATTATGAAAAGTGCTCTGCGATAAGGTTCATGGCCGACATAAAAGTTCCTTTATTATTAGTCAATTCCCTTGATGATCCCTTTCTTTCAAAAAGCTGCTATCCTTTTGAGCTGGCTAATGCAAATAAAAACATCACCTTTTTGACGCCTAACTATGGTGGACATGTAGGTTTTTATACCGGCTTTTCCAGGCCCTGTTGGCAGGAGTCCCTGGTAAAGGACTTTTTTATAAAAGGAATCATTTAAACTCCAGACTTTGGACCATGGATTTGAACTCAGCCAATAACTCAGAAGTATAATTTCCGCTTCCAATAAATCCAATTTCCCTATTTCCTTTTCTCAGCGTAGCTTCAAAAATCAGGGTTTCTTTTTCATCCTTAACTTTAGACCAGGATTGAAATCCTTTTGCACCATCTATTAATAGTTCTTCTTTGAATTCCGGTTCAGATTCGTTTTGAATTTGGGAAGCAGCATTATCGTCGATGATGCTGTAGAAAATGGTAACGCTTGCCTCCAGTGAATCGGTCTCTTTTTTTAATACGATGGAATTGGGAAGCAGACTGGTCTCTTTTTTATAATCAAAAGAATCCGATTGGCAGTAAAAAGGAAGTTCATCGTAGGTCCCCGGTTCATCAATCAGAATAACCGCTGACGATAATATTTTTAAAATTTGCTCACTAAGTTGACCGTCCAGGTGTTTAGGATATCCACCTTTTACGTCCAATACAAAATCTTCATTTCCGATATACAAAAACCAAAAAATCTCAGAAGCTTCTCCCCTGCCGGTTATGCCTTTATAAAGTTTTCCGGTAAAACCTTCCAGGACCAAGTCTTTTTCAATAAGGGTATCACGGAGTCTAAGTTTGCCTGGCAATGTTTCAAGATATTCAACAAGCGACTGATCGTACTCTTCTGTAAATAGAAATGCCTGAGACTGCATATCTATCAGAAGCTTCGGATTTTGAGCGGAAGCTTCCAAGTAGGTTTCAGAATTATCAAGGTACAAATGAGTCCATGAAATAGGAATATGATTTTCGGAAATGGTGTCCATGAGGGTAATGGTCTCCTGGGTAAAACCATTTTTTAAAATAAAAAGAAAACAAAGAAGGAAACAGGCTCTGTACATTCGAAATCAATATTTTAAAAAACAAAGATGCAAAATCTGAAAATCACACGACGCTTGAGGCTGGAAAAACGTTAAAATGATACAGTTCTTATGTATTTACTTACCTTTGCAGTTCAAACTATGAAGACTGACACTTCTATTATCAGCCTAAGACAGAAGGACCTCAAAACCATCCCGTTCAGCCTAAAATTATTCCTATTGGGAGCAATTAAACCGGCTAAGAACGCTTTCAGTACAAGCTTTGCTTGTATCTCATTACCTTAGCCCTACAATTCACCCTATAGATTGTAAAACAAACGTTAGCATTTGTCTTGATATGAAATTTTTAAAAAAGTTATCCAACTACTTTTTTTCTACCTCGGCTGCAGGACTCTATATGATTTTATTTGCTGCAGCTATTGGCATAGCCACCTTCGTTGAAAACGACTTTGGAACCAGTGCCGCTCAAAAAGTAATTTTCAAATCCAGATGGTTTGAGCTTTTGTTGATTCTATTTGGTATCTCACTGATAGTCAATATTTTCCGCTACAGGATGATTCAACAAAAAAAATGGGCTATTCTTACTTTTCACGCATCCATGATCATCATTCTTTTAGGGGCCGGAGTAACGCGATACTTTGGTTATGAGGGTGTGATGCATATTCGTGAAGGAAGTGCCTCCAATTCTTTTCTTTCGGCAGAAACCTATTTGAATTTTGAGGCCATGCAAGGTGGCAATCGCTACCTATTCAATGAGCCGGTTCTGTTTGCAAGTTTAGGAAAAAATCATTTCCATGAATCCTACCTTATCGGTAATGATAATTTGGAAGTAGAAGTTATGGATTTCATTCCCAACCCGACTGAAGTATTGTTGGAAGATGAGGCAAACGGATTGCCTACCTTGAAGGTAGTTTTTGGAAGCGCCAATGGTCGCGAGGAGTACTACATTCGACAAGGAGACAGGAAAAACATCAATGGAATCCTGTTCAATTTTTCGGAGCCGGAAGTTCCAAATGCTTTTAATATCAAGTTTGAAAATAAAAACATCTTTTTCAAAACCAATACGGTGATGAATCAGATGGTGATGGCTACCCAGACCAAAGACACCTTGTCAGCAGGAATGTATCACCCATTGATGTTGAGGAGTTTGTATTCGGGTTCCATTGGGAGTTTTGTAATGGGTGAATTCCACGAAAGGGCAAGTGTTGAAATGCAAGCAGGCAGTCAAAAAATGGCTAGCAATAGTAATGCTGCCCTGGATATTGCAGTTAGGTCAAATGGGCAGGAGCAAAGACAAATGGTCTATGGCATCAAAGGAATGGAAGGAAATCCAAAGGTTTTCAACTTTGGAAATACACAATTGGCGATTTCTTACGGTTCAAAAAGGGTGGTTTTGCCATTTTCCATTCAACTGTATGATTTCATAATGGAAAGGTATCCGGGTACCAACAGTGCATCTTCTTATGCAAGTGAAGTGGCATTGATTGACCAAAGAGAAAACCTAAAGGAAGACCACAGGATTTATATGAATCATATTTTGGATTATGATGGGTATCGATTTTTTCAGTCATCATTTGACCAGGATGAGTTGGGAACCTATCTAAGTGTAAACCATGACTTCTGGGGAACCTGGATCTCCTACATAGGATATATTTTGCTAACCTTAGGAATGATTATGACCTTTTTTGATACCAAAAGCAGGTTTAGGAAAGTGGGTGAAAGCATTAAAAAGATGCGTCAATCCAGACAGGCTGCATTGAGTGTATTGATAATTGGACTGATAGCCTTTTCTCAAACCGATGCATTTGCCTTTGCACCCATTGAACCCAACACAAAAACTGCTGCAGCTGATCATGCAGAGAAATTTGGTCATTTGTTGGTACAAGACTACAAAGGCAGGATTAAACCCATGAATACCTTCAATCGTGAGGTTGTCAGGAAACTTTCAAGGAAAGAAAGCTTGTATGGACTTACTGCCGATCAGATAATATTGGGAATGGCTTCCTTTACTGAATTGTGGAATGCGGTCCCATTAATTAAGATTGGTAAAAATGAAAAGATCCAGCAGATATTGAATACTGACCAAAAGTTAATTGCTTACAATGACTTTTTTGGACCAGGTGGAACCTATCTTTTAAAAGACTATGTTCGTGAAGCGTACAATACTCCTCAAAAGGACAGGGGCACTTTTGAAAAAGAATTGATGAAGCTGGATGAAAAAGTAAACATCTGTGCCATGGTTTTTTCAGGTCGGTTTATGAGAGTATTTCCGGTACAAGGAGATGAAAACAACACCTGGATTTCTCCTGATGACATGGAACACAAACACGATTTTACCAAGGCAAGTGGTTTTGCAGAGAAATTCTATCCGGCCTACATCCCGACATTGCGTTCAGCTGTTGAAACCGGTGATTATGAATTGGCCAATACCATTATTGCTGAATTAAAAAATTACCAATATACCCATGGAGATCAGGTTATTCCTTCTGATGGCAAAATCAATGCAGAGTTATTCCTGAACGAAATCAATGTATTCAGCCGACTTGGAAAAGTTTATGGATTACTGGGATTAGGATTTTTGACCCTGTTGTTTATGTCTGTATTCAGTCCTAACAGAAACCTGAGCATGGTAAGTAAGGGAATGTTTGGAATTCTGGCTTGGCATTTTTGTTCCATACCTTGGGACTGGGATTGAGATGGTATGTATCAGGAAGAGCCCCTTCGAGTAATGGTTACGAATCCATGATTTATATAGGCTGGACGACTGTGTTGGCCGGTCTGATATTCTCCAGAAAATCTTTGGGCGGATTAACTGCAACTACAGTACTCGCTGCTACGATTTTGATGGTTGCAGGACTAAGTTTCCTGGATCCTGAAATCACACCTTTGGTTCCGGTTCTTAAATCCTATTGGCTAACGATTCACGTTTCTCTGGAAGCTGGTAGTTATGGATTTTTGATGCTGGGAGCAATCATAGGAATTTTGAATTTGGTCTTTTATCTATTTGCCAATCAAAACAACCTAGATAAGGTAGGTCGCATCACCAAAGAAATGACTCTGATTTCGGAGATGACTTTAATTGGCGGATTGTTTATGATTTCAATTGGAACTTACCTTGGCGGAGTTTGGGCCAACGAATCCTGGGGACGCTACTGGGGCTGGGATGCGAAAGAGACCTGGGCCTTGGTTACCATCCTTGTTTATTCTTTCATTTTACATATGCGATTCATTCCGGGTATGAGAGGAGTTTTTGCCTTCAATGTTGCAACCCTCTTCGGTCTTGCCTCAGTTTTGATGACTTATTATGGTGTGAATTATTACCTATCCGGATTGCACAGTTACGCTGCCGGCGATCCGGTTCCGATTCCATCCTGGGTATATTATTCAGCCGCTACCTTGGTTGTGTTGTCCCTGGCAGCAATGTGGAAGAAACGGAAGCTGGGGATGAGCTAGCAAGGGTTGAAGGATTGGAGGGTTGAAGGATTGAAGGATTGAAGGAAAATAATCCGTAGAGCCGCAATGCATTGCGGCTTCCCAGGAAAGACAAATAATCTGATGCAAAAACCTACCCATGCCAGCTGACGGAAGATCATTCTAACATCCTACCGTAGAGCCGCCATGCTTGGCGGCTTCCCAAGAACACCGAAAAAAGTATTGCATTAACATACCCGAATCCGGTGTACGTGGAACATTTTATCATCCCACCGTAGAGCCGCCAAGCATGGCGGCTTCCCAAGAATAACGAATAATGGATTGCATTAACATGCCCGAATCCGGTGTAAGTGGAACATTTTATCATTCCACGTAGAGCCGCCATGCTTGGCGGCTTCCCAGGAACAACGAAAAATCTGATGCAAAAACCTACCCATGCCAGCTGACAGTAGATCATTCTAACATCCCACCGTAGAGCCGCCATGCTTGGCGGCTTCCCAAGAACAAGGAATAATATAATGCATTAACATTTCTGTATCCGGTGTACGTGGAACATTTTATCATTCCACGTAATCATTTCATCATTCCACGTAGGGGGCGTCCCATAAGCCCTCATTTTTACCCTATTCAATAGGAATATTGGAAATTTATGGACTTTGAATTTTGGATTTTTAAAAATTCTAACCACAGCCTCCATAGATGCTCACAGTATGAAAAGGTGATTTTAAAGTAAAACAAGGCCATTTTTCTCAAATTATGACCTATAACCATCAATCCGAACTCAAGAATCACCTTTTCGAGCCCTCTGAAGGTGAATCTTGAGAATTTATTATTGTACTTAAGTTGGCCAAAAACTGATTCTGGTTCGATGGGGCGTTTCTTTCGGTGTTTTATTCCTTTCTCACTTTTTAAAAGTTCCCTTACATGTTCTTTGTACTCGTTGAGCTGGGTGTTTATTTCAATTTGACGATTACCTTCTGACTTGTGGCAATTTTCCCTCAATTGACATCCTTCACAATTTCTAGCTTCATAATTAATTACAGTTGTTTCAAATCCGGTGGAGCTTTTACGTATGCCTGTTCCGATATTCAACATTGGTTGTCCAGATGGGCATAAAAAATAATCTTCCTCTTTGTTGTACTTTAGGTTCTGTGCCAAGTATAAATTCTCTTTAAAGGACTTTTTCTGTTCTTTGTGGTAGTAACTGAATTTTACATAGGGAATCATTCTTTGAGAAAATAAAAACGCATAGTTTTCCTGACTCCCATAAGCTGCGTCTGCTACTATTTCTTTACTCCTTAGACCGTATAGCGCTTCAAAGTTTTGCAAATGATTTATAAAAGTAGTGGTATCTCCTGGGGTCTGGTGTATGGTAAAATTGGTTACAAATTGGTTTTCTGTACTGATTTGGGCGTTGTAGGCTGGTTTACTTGGAGCGGTTCCCAGATGGTCATCCTTCATTCTCATAAAGGTCGCATCTAAATCAGTTTTACTATAACTATTGCGGTCTCCCAGGTTTTCTAACTGGGCTTCATATTTCTGCAATCGAGGAAGGAATTCCTTATTTATTTTCTTCAGTTGACTCTTTGCCTCTTTGTTGGGCTGATCTTTTTTTTTAAGTTTTTCATTAAGCTCATCCACCTTTTTCTTCAATGTTTCTGAATCAATCTCCTGTGGCAAACTCAAGGTGTTTTCTTCCTGATTATCTGATTGTATTTGAGATTCTATATCCGCTAAAATGACTTTCAATTTCTTGTCAAGGTCCGATTTGTACCTTTCTACTGATTTCCTCCATACAAAAGTGTACCTGTTAGATGTTGCTTCTATCTTTGTTCCATCAATATATTGAACCTCAAGGCTTATACAATCCAGGTCTTTTAACAACTTTACTACCTCACCAAACAAGCGCATAATTATATCCTTTAAACGCTTGCCTCTAAAATTATTAATGGTTCTGAAATCAGGAGTACTATTTCCTGATAACCACATAAAATGGATGTTTTCCTCTAGTGCCTTCTCTATTTTTCTACAAGAATAAGTGTTGTTTAAGTATGCATAAAAAAGCACCTTCAACATCATCTTAGGATGATAGGAACTGGCTCCTCCTCCTTTGTATCTGCTGTATAAAATTGAAAGGTCTAACTTGTCTACCAACATATCAACCAGTCGAACCGGGTGATCCTTTCCTATTCTTTCAAAAATATCAGTAGGAAATAAACTTGGCTTAGATAAAGGCAATTCCTTAAATACCGGCTTGGCCATATTTTACTGGGTTTGTACCCTTACAAAATACAAATTTCCTGCGAAATATTAGAGCCAATTTTAATCTGTTTTTGGGTACTTATTGGACAGCCCCTACAGGCAACTATATAAACACAAAAACAATCCCAATCAGTTTTGCCATTAATTTTCCTTATCTTGTACGTCGTTTTTTTTCCGTAAACCGTAAACACGCATCGCATATTCCTCTTCCATGACCGGCTATCATTCATTTGAAACTGATCGATTGTTTCTTCGTCCGACACATGAGTCAGATGCGGAATTTATTTTCGAATTGCTGAATACACCTAAGTGGAAGCAATTTATTGGAGACAGGAATATTCATTCTGTTGAAGATGCAGAGGGTTATATCAATACAAAGATGCGACCGCAATTAGAAAGGCAGGGATTTTCCAATTATACCGTAATCAGAAAAGAGGATGGAGCGAAAATTGGTACCTGTGGATTGTATGATCGAGATGGTGTGGAAGGGATTGACATAGGATTTGCCTTTTTACCTCAATTTGAAAGACAGGGATATGCCTTTGAAGCAGCAAGCAGAATCATGTCTGCTGCCATTCATATTTTTAAAATACCTTATTTAAAAGGAATCACCACCCAAGACAATGAAGCTTCTCAACGCTTGTTGGAAAAATTGGGTTTGAAATATGTCAAGGACGTTCAACTGCCAAACGATGATGCGCTATTACGTCTTTATGAATGGCATTCTTAGACTCCGCCCTATTTCAATTCTGCATTTTCCATGATGATATCATAACGATATCCTGCGCCAAAATCTTTATCTAAAGCAATTGTCCCCTCTAAAGAAACAATGGCTCCAACCGGAACAGGTTCCTGAGTAGTGATGGTAAGGTCCGCTTCCTCTACACTGGCATCGATCAAGTGCACCCAGTTTCTGCCCATAATCATTGGATTAATCTTGACAACTTTCCCGGTCACTTTCACTGATTTTCCAGCGTATTGAGTTTTATTTTTTTAAAAGATCTGAGATGGGAACTGAACCTGCAGCAGGTTGAATATCATCTACAGAAAGATCAGCTGCTTCGCTTGGACCACCATTTATTTTATTCAAAGCCTGATCGACTGCAGAACCAGAACCAGGAGCTCCGGCAGGTTGCTGACTTAGATTGGAGACCAAATACACTGTCTCGAACTCTTTGTCAAACTCGCGGCTGTAAAAGTTCTTTTTTAAAAGACCTCCTTTATAATAGTAGGTATCTCCTATTTTGATGTCCCTTTTTGAAATAGCAATCCAAAACTCATTGCCATCTTCATCTACCCGGATGTAGGAATACTTGTCAGTATCCATTACTTCCTTGGCAACGACTTTATGCGTTTCTTCTGCACCGGTTCCTGTCATGGCATGATTGTGAGGATTGGTCATGGCGCCATCTCCGGACATAGGTGGAGCGGTCTCATTTGCCTGAATCACCTTTGGACCGGAATCACAGGAAAAAACAAAAATGGATATAAAAAGAATGAAAATATTAAAAATACTTCTCATGGTTATATTGCTTTTGGGCAAAGGTACCCAATAATAAATTTTCTAAAAAAGGAAGGGCTAAAATCGTTGCGTTATTCTGGCATAAAATCTTCCGGTATTATCATCATTTCGATTAAAGGTTTCTTCTCCGGTAAGTGAAAGACTGAATTGCTTTGAAATACGAATGTATAGAGAAAATTCCGCCAAATCTTGCAAAACCGGTGGCCGATCATTAACCAGGTATTCAATTTTAACCTTTCGAAAATAGAGACTACCTGATATCTTTCCATCCCAAATGTCTCTGGTTAACCGAAGACCATAATTTAGACTTTTATTAAAGGAGGACTCCAACATATTTGCAGTCAGGGATGCTTGAACACCAATCAAAGGAATTTTGCTATAGCTTAAATATCCATTGAAATTTCTGGACTTGTTTCCACCATCTGATTGAAATCTGAAATTCGAATTCACACCAACACTCATCATTCTGAATGGCCTGTATTGAATACCAAATCGCAAACCTTGTCTGGTTTCCTGGTCTATCAGGTTGTCAATATAACTTCTGAAAGTCTCGTAAAAGATGGTGTTATTTCTATTGTCATAAAAAGTAGAAAGTGTAAGATTTTTAAATGGCCTATACCTTAGGTTGACAAAGAAATTCGTGAGCCTGAAAACGTTTTTTTTCTTTCCATCAAGGTTTTCATACAAATCTGCCTCAAAGGAACCAAAGAAGTTCAGGTTGGTTAGTAATGCATCTGAATGCTGAAAATACATATACCGGCGGTCTATGTTTCCATTGTTCATTTGTTGTAGAAACCCAAGCGTTGTTCTTGAATATTTCGCCTGGTTTTTTGATGCATGTCTGACGTAAGCACCTGTTTGAAAAAGGGAAGGATTGTAATCGTAATATCGGAAATCAGGTCTGGAACCTATTATGCCACCCAGTGCGAAATTTCCTAAAGTTTTTTCTCCCTGTAATCCATCCACCGCGCCCATACTGGCAAAATTAGGGTTGATTTTTCTTCCTACCCAGATGTTGGATTCATCTTTAAAGTTATATTGGATACCCAGGGAATATATACGAAGCGCATTGAAAACATTTTCCTGAACTTCAGACCATTCGCCTGACTGATGTCTGAAGACTATGTAGTTTTCTGTAGAAAAATTACTGTTTCCTATTTGACCGTCCCGGAAGGATAAATTATAGCGTAAAGTATGATTTGGGTTTCTATTATTGAAATTGCTATTCAAACCGATGGATACCCTTCCTATGGACCTTTTCTTTCTTTCCTCAATCCTTTTTAAAAGTTTGACCTGCCTTAAAGAATCTTTTTCAAGAGCCTCCAGTCTTTTTTGCTCATTTAATTCTGCAGGATCCAGTGGATTTTCTTTTTGCTCCAATGGTTGCCCATGGACCCTTTCGTTTCCAGCTTTTGATTTATCCTCTTTGGTATCCTTTTCAGGTTCTTTTTTCTTTTTAAAAACAAATGCGTAAACAATATCTCCCTTTTCAATAGAAGATTCTCCTATTTTCAAACCAACTACCTTGGAAGATGATTTCCCATCTACCAAAAGGACAGGGATTAATTCACTACCAGATGCATTTTGAAAAAACAGCGTATCCCCTTTTAGAATTTCAGTGGTTGATTCAAAAAGAACATAAGCCCTGGTTGAGGTCATAAAAGTTATTTCCCCATTTATTCTGGTCAATACATCCTGACCAAAACCTGAAGCAGAAAAACCCAAAACCATTAAAAGACTCCAAAAAATCTTCATTCAATACATTTTAATCCTCACCATCCGGATGGCAAGCGTAACATGCAGTACTTTGATAGATGTAACCTGATACTCCGTCGTGATCATCGTCCACTTCATTTTGGTTGTCATGCTCGTGGCAGTCTATACAGCTATAAAGGCTAAAGACTCCAGGAGTGGTATGACAGTCGATGCATTGGTTCCATTCGCCATCATGCTTTCCTGAATAAATCGGAAAGTACATTCCATCATGATCGAAAGTACTTGGCGTCCAAGCATTTTGAGTGTGACAACTTTCACAGGTTGTTGGAAACTGTGAGGTTACGTGGTTAGGGTTGTTGGCGCCACTATAATCTGCGGCGTGGCAGCCATAACAGGTGTTGGGGGTATTGGTATAATTGCCCATGTGACAGGCAAAACAATCGTTGGCTATGGAAGCATGCGCACCTTGTAACTGATAATAATTATCATGAATCGGGAAGGTCGCTGGATTCCAATCCGGAGAAGTAGTATGACACATCTCACAATCTGTTGGAATTCCCAAAGCTGTGTGATTTGGATTCACACTGGTACCATAATCTGTTGAATGACAGGAATTACAATCGTTTGGTGTATTGTTGTAAATACCGTTATGACAAGCATTACAATCGTTGGCAATGCTGATGTGTGCTCCGGTAAATGGATATACTGTACTGTGATCGAATGTGGATGGTATCCATGCATTTTCTGTATGACAATCCAGACAATTCGTAGGGAATTGATTCAATGCGTGATTAGGATTACTTGTAGCATTGTAATCTCCTGAATGGCAGCCAAAACAATCGGTTGGAGTATTGGTGTAATTTCCATTATGACACGCCACACAATTATTAGCAATAGCTGCATGAGCTCCATTCAATGCATAATAAGCATTATGATCCGGGAACAAGGCCGGCATCCAATCAGGATCAGTTGTATGGCACATTTGGCAATCCGTTGGTAATGCCAATGCAACGTGACTTGGATTTACAGAAGCATTGTAATCGGGTGTATGACATCCCGCACAAGTATTCGGTGTACCGGAGTATACTCCATTATGGCAAGCGTTACAATCGTTTTGAATAGCTACGTGTGCACCTGTAAATGGATAATAGGCCGTATGGTCGAAAGTTGAAGGCGACCATGCGGTTTCGCTATGACAATCCAGACAATCAGTCGGGAAATTATTGGCAGCATGATCAGGATTGCTGGTATTGTTGTAGTCAGCGTTATGACAGCCATTACAAGTATTGGGTGTATTGTTGTAATTTCCATTATGACAATCCACACAGTTGTTGGCAATGGCAGCATGAGCCCCATTTAAAGCATAATAAGAATTGTGATCGGGGAACAGGGCTGGTTGCCAGTCCGGATCGGTCGTATGACACATATCACAATTGGTAGGCAGACCGAGTGCTCCGTGATTTGGATTTACTGAATTGTTGTAATCCGGTTGGTGACAACCTGCACAAGTATTCGGAGTGCCTGAATAACTACCATTATGGCAGGCATTACAATCATTTTCAATGTCAATGTGCGCCCCAGTGAATGGGAAATAAATACTGTGATCAAAAGTTGAAGGCACCCAGGACGACTCCGTATGACAGGTTTGACAATCCGTCGGGAACATATTTGCAGCGTGGTCAGGATTGCTGGTATTGTTATAATCAGCATTATGACAACCGTTACAAGTATTGGGTGTATTGGTATAATTTCCATTATGACAAGCTGCACAATCGTTGGCAATGGCAGCATGCGCCCCATTCAAGACGTAGTATGAATTGTGATCCGGGAAGG
>JAWKLG010000043.1:0-49260 GCA_041392845.1 Saprospiraceae bacterium
TATCCTCTTGTTTGTTTGTTCGATTGTTTCATTTTGTTCTGGATATTCGTCAAAAGGAAAATTGTCAACAATTCCAACTTTCCAATGAATTAGATAGTATTCATCAAAAACATTTGGAACTATATCAGAGATATGATTCCACGAATTCTCTTTTCTATTTGAAAAATGTTCTTTTATCCAGTTGAATTTGTCCATTATCGGTTTTCTAAAATTGGCTATAACTCAAAGGAATATCTGCGCCCCCCTCCACCCACCAAAACATCCCTCCCAAACGGGGGCAGATATTTCAGTTGAACGAAACCGGTGCGGTGATTCCGAATGTTTATAAGGGAAAGGCTTTTGATCGTTTTCAGCTTTCCGCTTGCCAAAAGTAAGGAAAATGGAGGAAAGTTGTTGGAAGTTTAGGGAAAAATGGGTTTTGCTAGAGATGTGATGGAACTAATTCTTTCTGATTTTTCAAAATACCCGGTTTTCCTTTTGTTTGAGACAAAGAATGCTTATCCCAGGGTTGCTGCCCCGGATTATTTTGTGAATCCTTTTTCGTAAAATGAGTTAACAAGTTGGGTGGACTTCTGTCAGCCGGTTGTAAAAAAGAAAATTTGAAAAACCTGTCCGGCAAAATGGTTTCTTCCCAAAAATCTTCGGCTGTACAGTTTTCACAACAAAATGGCTTTTCTTTTAAAAGTGCCTTTAAAACCTGAATAATCGTTCTGACAGTAATTCCATTTCTTTTGACGGCCTGAGGTATTCGGTCCTTGTATTTTTTAAAGGTAGCTGCGGCATGTAATCCGTAATGTCTGACCCTTTGAAAGCCTGCCGGGGCAATGTGCTGCAAAATCTGGCCAATAGCCACCAGAGGATGCAAGTTTTTAAAAGCAGTCGGAGCAGGTTTGCCGGCCTCTTGCTTTCTGTAATCATTGAATGTTAGCAGTACTGTTTTGTTGACCGGGTCGTACTGCAATCTTTTGTTGCTTATGCCAATCCTGCAAATGTACCGTCCCAGATACTCTTCAATGACTTTGGTATCGGCAGTAGGTCGTTGTAGATTGACAACCCACCGCTTTTTACAGAGTGCGGCCTTTAATAGCTCAAAGGACTCATGATGTTGAATTTTTCCGGAAAGAAAATGTTCCTGGACTTGTTGTAAAAAGGAAGTCCTGAATAAGCCGGAAAACTGTCTGAAAGGAGCGATTTTAAATTTTCTGTGGGGGAAAATCCATTTGTCTGAGGTAACCAAATCCAGCCCGCCAAAAGTAACCAGGCAGTGTAAGTGGACATGGTATTTTAAATCACTACCCCAGGTGTGCAATACGGCAGTCATTCCTGGTCTGGCTCCCAGATTGTTGTTGTCAGCACACAAGATCTTTATGGTTTTCCAAGCCGCCCTAAAGAGTATATTGTACAACAAATCCGGGTAGTTTCTGGCCAGGGCATTAAGTTGATGAGGCATGGTAAAAGTGATGTGAGCATAAGGGACGTTGAACATTCTGGCAGCAAGTTTGTCTTGCCATTGTAACCGTTTAATACCCTGGCATTGAGGACAGTGACTGTGGCCACAACTAAAGAATTGAAACCTGACATTGCCACAGTCCTTACAAGTGAACTTTTTACCTCCCAAAGCGGGCGTTCTACAAACACGAATAGCACGAATCACCTTGATGATTCTGAGTGAAGGCCTGAAAACCTGAATATATTCTTCACCAAAGTCCCGAAAAAGAGCGCCTATAGCATGTTGCTCGTAAAAGTCGGTACCATGTTGGCAACCGGATGTTTTACTATTTTCTGGTATTCGGTGCATAGGTGAATGTAGGTGGCAGTTGTTTTTAACTGTTTGTGTCCCAATTGCTCTTTTAAAAATACCAAATTGGTTCCATTTTCCAGATGGTGGGTAGCATAACAATGTCTAAGGACATGAGGAGAAGCCTTTCGGTGTATTCCGGCTTTTCTTCTGGCATGAATGAAGGCCCATTGAGCAGAACGGGTAGCCCATTGTGAGCCTGGAATTCTGCCATTAAAGAGAAACAACCTTGGGCGATAAGCGCGATAATAGGCTCTTAAAATGGGAAGTAGAGGTTCGGGCATAAGGATATATCTGTCTTTGGCTCCTTTTCCTTTAACCACACGAATTTGTAATCGCTGGCCATCAATGTCTACCAATTTTAAACCCAAAGCTTCACTCAATCGCAGGCCGGTAGCATAGAGCAGGTACATAAAAACCTGATGCTTGAAAGTACGACCGGACTGAATAAGAGATTGCACCTGTTGGAAGGAAAGGATAGGAGGTAAAGCACGCTCCTTACGAGGACGCGGAATCATTTTTACATCCCAGGAAGCATTCAGAACATACCTGTAAAACTTTGAGATAGCAGAATAATCATTGTTGATGGTTTGCCATTTCAAACCTGCTTTATATCGGTGCAAAATATACTCCCTGGCCAATTCCAGAGGAAAGAAATCGCCACTATTCTTCCCCGCACTAAATTGCAGAAACTGTTTTAAAGCACATCGGTAAGACTTCTTGGTAGCAAGGCTGTAGTTCTTCAAAGTCAGATAATCATCCAACTTCTTAAGGTAATTTGCATCATCATTCATGACATATAAATAATGGTGTTTACGTCATTAAAGATAAGCGGAAAAAGTCTTAATAAATTGAAAATCAATTGATTAAATGAGGAATAAGTGGTAGGTTTTGTTCAACTATTGTCTAATCGCCATATGGCGTATATTTTCATTCATCTGTGAGCCCTAATCCATCCAGTGGACTCTTGATTTTTAATTTTGCATCCTTTCTTACGTGGGTATATATTTCAGTCGTCTTGCTTGAACCATGGCCCAGTAATTCCTGGATGTATCTTAAATCTACTCCATCTTCCAGTAAATGGGTGGCAAAACTATGCCGTAGGGTATGGGTAGTAGCATATGGATTGATACCGGACTTTTTCTTGGCTCTGTTTAGGATGTTTTGCACACTCCTTGAACTATATTTTCCACCTTCCATTCCTTCAAAAAGCCAAAAGGATGGTTTGTATTTTTCCAGATACTTTTTCAAAAGTAACAACATGTCCTCAGAAAGTAAAGAGTAGCGATCTTTTTTACCCTTCCCGGCTTTGATAAACACCTGTTTGCGGTCATAGTGAATGTCATCGAGGCGGAGGTTGGTCAATTCGCTCAAGCGAAGTCCGGCACTGTAAATCATGGACAAAATGCTCCGGTGTTTAAGATTGTTGGTTGCTTTTATGAGCGCCACCACTTCCTCCTTGCTTAGGACTTCTGGTAATTTTTGAGGTTTTCTGGGACGCAAATCAAATACCTTTTTAGGCTGTTCCAGAATTTTCTCATAATAAAACTTTAAGGCATTAATATGCTGATTTTGAGTGCTTTCACTCCAATTGTGGAGGTTAATTTTCTGTAAAAGATAAGCTTCTATTTCTTCATCGTTTACCAGATTAGGATTCTTGCCATCCAAAGCTTGTAAGAAGGTCCTAAAACAAGACAAATAAGTTTTGACCGTTTGATGGGTATACCTTTTCAACCTTAGTCTTGTTTCCAGTTTTACTATGGCATCATTTTGCTCATTCGTAAAAGGTTTAATCGGGATTGTTTGAAGAGGAGCTTCCTTAGGTTTGGGAGCTGAGGGCAATTCTTTTGAAATTTGAATGTTGGTAGTGCCAAAAAAGCCTTTCAGTTTTGCATAATTCTCTTTTGAATTGGGCACCAACCATAACCTGAGTTCATGTTTCCAAAAACAGCCTTTGATTCCTTTCATAAAATCAGGAATCGCTTCTGAAAAACCGTGAATCCTGATTCCCTGGTAAGTTTGTCCTTTCTCCAGGACTTTGTAAATGGTGATTTTCATAGCTTTTGATTTTCTTTTTAAAAAACGGGTAACCACTTATTAGTACCATTTTTTCAAAAAAGGTATCAAAATCATTCAAATCTCTTCTGATGTCGAAAATGAAAACATGGCGTAAATCCGACGTTGACGTCTAGCCAATTTCTACAGGGATAAATTTGATAAGAAGATAGCTTTTAAACGGCCTTCAAATTATGGCGTTAGTCTATAGTTTTCGTTTAGCCACTCAGGTAATTTGAAACTTTGATTTGTAGCTCATTTTTCAATTTGCCCCACAAATGAAAACCCTGCTCATCAACCAATGTATTTAATTTAAAAGAAACAATTTTTATATCCTAGGAAAAAATCTTAGATGAGCCCGTTGCCAAAGCCTTCGCGACCGCTGCGCGAACCAAAAATATCTGGAACTGAATCTAAATGTATTTTTAAAAAAATCTCTCTGCAGGAATTGGTGGTCCATCTCCGAGAGACCCATTAAATCCTCTTTCCTAATTTTAAAACTAAGAGTAGGGGAGACCTGGGTCTCAAAAATCCTCGATTGCAATTGTTTTTAAATAAATTTTAAAATGAATGCATGTCAAATGGCTAGGACATCCTTTTACGGGATCTTAGAATTAGAATTGTAATGACATAATGTAAAACGATTGCAAAAGGAATTGTAACAAACCTCAAATCCGGCAAAAGGTACCAAAGTAAAAGTATAATTGCTGTTCTGCTCAAAGCATGGAATATGCCGACCCAGTGTTGGATAATCCAGGAGAAGGGTAGCCACATCAAGCCGGTAAGAATACCAACAGTCATGGGAAGAGATGTATGATCGAGCAGGAAAAATGGAATGGCTATAGAATAAACCAGGACTGCCTGTCCGGTGCTAAAAAGGAAAAGTGTATCGAAATCGTTTTTGGGTTTCCCTTTTTCAAGGAAGTTTTCACCTGTAAATTTCGAAAGAAAAAGTCCAAGGTAAACAATGCTTCCGGTACCGATAAAAATGGACCAAACGGCCACAAATTCTGAGAAGAAAATCCCGACTATTCCGATTATGGTCCAAACAATCAGTCCGGCTAAAGGAGTTGCCAAAAATATCCGATTGGAAAATTCTATTCGTTGATCTTCGAGTGTTCTTTTCATTGCTGTCCTTTGTAGGCTTTTTATCAATAATATCAGGAAATTTCCTTTTGTTGATATTATTCCCTCAATTCTCTATCTATCATAGCTAAAATCCTATTATTTTTCTCCTTGATATTCAACAGTGTTCGATTCATTCCTTTGAGGTACATGGCTGCAAATACAAAACCATTCTTTTGTTTTTGATCATTGAGCATTTCCCTAAAGTCATCTTCGCTTAAATTACCCAAAATCCCATCTTTACCATCAGACCTTTGGTAAAAATAATTGTTGGACAAGGAATGAATGTCGGTCATTCTATAAGATGGCTCGTACAAGGTTATTTCCGCATCATACCTGAAGTGATCTTCTGTATACTTGAGTTTTTTGTATTGTTGATTGACCGTCAGCAAATCGTTTTTAATGGAATCATTTGAAATAATGGCAAAATTTCCGGAGTTCATCAATTCCTGGAAGGTATTGTCAATTTGATAAAACTTTTGCCAGGTATAAACATCAATGGTATGTTTGTTGAACTCATTCCAATCTGTAACAGGTTTTCCATTGTAATGTTCGACAACCTTACTCGCAGCATCTGCTCGTTCCGTTCTAGTGGAAACATATGCGTCAATTTCCAAATTGGTTAATTCTAAATCACTTTTTATATTTCTTAGGTAGGAAACTTCTTTTGCTCTGGTCTTCTTCGTTTCGTTCCAATTATTGATAGAAAGAGCAATTAAAATCCCGATTACAACGAGAACTATTTCCCCAACGGCATATAAAAGATACTTACTGAATTTGTTTTCTGAAAGCAGCCTTTGCCTGATTTTCCTGAAGAATTTTATCATTTTTTAATATTGCTGTTTATAAATAAAATGGACTTGCCAAGCATACATTACTTATTCTCCAACTCGCTTTCTATTTGCTCGATACATTCCAAAGCACTAACTTTTAACTTCTGATACATCAATAACATCAATTCCCTTATGGACTTATTCAAGAGGATGGCATTTTTAAATGAATGATTCTTTACAAGTAAATCTTTGTTTATCGGGTAAGCCAATCCACTAGGATATCCTTCCGTAATATTAAACTTTGCAATTTTTAAAGCTTTGGTTACTTCCGGTATCAGTATTTGGTATTGAAATGGGTGGTCATCCTTTGTTTCAAAATCTATGGCATTGAAGAAATCAAATTCATAAAGTTTTGTGATGCGCTGTCTTAAGGAATCATTTGTAATTATTTCCAGACCACGGGTCTTTAAATTTTCATAAGCACTCATATTTACCAGCGTCCTGGTTGCGAAAAGTAGATTCGAAAAATGAAAATCAAGAGAATCCGGCGCTTCAATTTCACCATTCAAATAGGTAGCTATAATTTCATTTGATCTCAATTTACTTTTATTAAAATTAATATTGAAATCGATGTCAGCTACATCTTTTATCAGGTTTTCTTTAATTTCCTTCAGATATTTTACCTCGGTTTCCCTTTGTTGATTGTAACTGTTCCAATTATTCAATTGCAGTGCAATTAAAATCCCAATAACTACCAGTATAATTTCACCAATCGCATAAAGCAGATACTTGCTGAATCTATTCTCGGAAAGAAGTTTTTGTCTAATCCTCCGGAAGAATTTAATCATAGTTTTAGGACTTTTAAGTAGTGTTTGTCTTCTGAAAAGGAATCACTAAGCATTCCTCCGATGCTAGCAAAATACGCAATAAATTGATATTGGAAATCGAAAGGGGCTTTGGAATAACCGGTGGATTTTAAGCGGAATTCTATTCAATATGGTTGGTCCAAGGATTTTTTTTCTTTTTTCCTTATCGTAAAACAGGTTGTGTAATCCGCTAAATATCTGTTGGTTATGCTATTCGAAGTTCGACGTTCGATTTTCGTTTTTTAAGACCCTCATAAACTGTAAATCGTAAACCGTAAATTCTACAAATACTAGGTTAGAGCTATTCTAACCTGGTATTTTACTTGTAAGGTGGCAAATTTAATAGCTATCTCGATTTTAGCTCCTTAATTTCTTTTTCGAGGATTGGAAGGTAACGAATGGCAATCAACCAAATCACATCATCTGATACAGAATCATATCCATGGATAATTCTATTTCGGGTATCAACAATTTTTCTCGGATTACTTATCGAAATTCCCGGTTCGATTTTTATAATTCGACTCATTGCTTCTCCGATAATTTCAATATTTCGTTCTACTGCTCTTTTGGTCTTGGTATCTTTTTCAAAATCAAAAAAGTTTTTGGAAGATGGGAGAAATTCGTTGATTTCGGAAATGGCTTTTTCAATATCTTCAAGCCAAACCTTGATTTCGTCTTGCATAAACGAGCAGTTTTTTCTTGTTGACCAAACTTTCAAAGGTTTTATTCTTTATTGCTTTTTGTTCCAGCAAATCAATTTTTCTTTTGAAAATTCTTTCAAGTTCGAATTTCAAATCAAAGTAATTTTCTGCATATTCAAGAGGATCGTTTGATAGTATTGAAACGATAAAATCTATATCACTCTTCGAATGAAACTTGTTTGTCAGGATAGAACCGAAAGCGTAAAGTTCTTCAACTTTGTACTTCATACATGCTTTATGTAAAGCATCCCTATTTTTATTTATAAGTTCCATCATTGGTCATTTTAATCCGATTCCAAAACCACCTGCACCAGAGGGCTCAATCTTTTACTTCAAAATTATCGATTTTCATTTGAAAAAACTTGATAATCGTTCTAAGGAAGCTTAAACACTTTGAATAAGAATAATATTTTTACTGGAATTCATTACCCTTTAATCTTCAATAAAGCAAATTTTAAAAATAATTAGATTAAAGTGCCGAAATGAATTGAAAATTTAGTTTCGGAATTGCTTTTAAACTGTAAATTTCTTCCCTACACCCTCACCTTCGAATACTCCTCCTTGATTTGTCTAAAAATACTCCTTTTTAGTTTCATTTCGTAATTGTCACTTGAATCAATTTCAGTTAAAGATCCTCAACAAAAAAGACCGAATTATTATTCAAATCATAGAAGCCAAATTCATTGGTATTCCAGTCCGTTTTTAGTCTAAGTTTGTTTGGTTTTACTGTGCCTCTCTCAACCAGTTTTTCAAAAATTGGCTGGACATTTTTTACAAATATTTTAATATCCGAACCTCCCAAAAGCGGATCTTCATCGGTATCGGCATGCCATTGGAGATGGATACACAAGTTTTTCCTCCTGAGAATGGCATAAATTTCATCCTTATGCAAAAGTTTAAACCCAAAATATTGCTCATACCATTTTACATCTCTATCGATATCCTGACTGGGTAAGACCGGAGATATTTCCAGGAATTCGGGTTCCATACTTTTAGGGATTTATGGGTGAACGAAAAATTTAGTTGAATGTCATTTTCCGCTTAACCGCTCATATTTGAACATATTATAAAGAAAAATGTAAATAAAATCCTAGCCTCCACCCAATTGCCTCGGCAACTTCCCCTCCCGGGCGGCTTTTGAAATTTCCTGAATCCGATTTTCTCTCGTCTCAGGTCTTTTGGCAGCAAACACCCAATGAAGCACCAATTTCTTTTTTGATTTGCTCAAGCTTTCGAAATATTTAAAAGCATTCTGAACTGCCTTTAATTCTGCTTGAAAATCTTCCGGAACAACAAGCGCCTCAATTTCATCCAGCAAATTCCAGGATCCATTTTGTTTGGCAATTTCTATGCTTCTCAATCCTGCGTCAGTCATCCGTTTGGATTGAATTAATTCGGCAACTTTCTCCTTATTGATTTTTGACCAATTGCTCTTTGCTTTCCGCTTGCTGAAGTATTGCATAAAACTTTCCCCGTCTATAGTTCTTCGGGTGCTGTCGATCCATCCAAAACACAAGGCTTCATCGACCGCTTCACTCCAGGTGAGGGAAGCATTTTCTGACGAGGTTCTGTATTGAATCAACCAAACAGACTGCCTGGACTCATGTTTTTTTTCCAACCACGCTCGCCACTCAGCCTGACTTGTAGGACAAAAAGTTTCCAATTCTTTATCTGGCATCTTGTTTTTATAGGTTAATAAAAAGGATAATGCAAACTTAAATAAGCTGGATGACAGTGGTATGTCAGGGGTGGGGGAGTAGTCTGGAATTTTTATTCTTCACCGCTACGAGCGCAACGGACGCTACGTTTTTTTGAGCCTTCAATCCTTATTTCTACAAATACAGTTATCCCAAGCCTTCCTAAAAATCACATCCTGTTCATCCTCCCATCCTCCCCATCCTGATTCAAACAACAAGAAGATTGATAAAGCCAAGAAAAAACTTCCTATTACATAGCGTCCGTCGTGCCCGCAGCGGTGAAATTTTTTTCACCGCCGAGTGCGCAACGGACGCTACGTTTTTTTGAGCCTTCAATCCTTAATTCTACAAATGCAGTTATCCCAAGCCTTCCTAAAAATCACATCCTGTTCATCTTCCCATCCTCCACATCCTGATTCAAACAAAAAGAGGATTGATAGAACCAAGAAAAAGTTCCCCTTAACGTTGCGCCCGTTGCGGTGAAAAAATCACCAAACAGGGAGAGTTGAATCCTTCCCTCTCCCAATTGACATGCACAAGTTGTTATTCACCTAGTATAATTCTATGGATTTCAATTCCTTTTGAATGTTCTATTTTTAAGTAGTAAACACCCTTGTTGAGGTCTTTTAAAGAAATGCCATTATGGAAATAATTAAAGGATTGTTGAAGGACAGTTTGACCCAGATTATTACATATTGAAACACTGAAATCAACTATTTCCGTTGATTTCAGGTGAATTACCTCACTTGTAGGATTGGGATATATTGTAAAATGTTTAGGCTTGTTAATGGCATTTTCAATAGACGAAGGTTTGCATTCTTCGGTAAATTTCACATCCAAATAAGACAGACGATTTGTGATCCAGGATGACATGTAATCTAAATCAGTATTTTGATAAACATATTCTGACCAGGCCGAGTGCTCCCTGTCATAAACACCATTAGTTTTTAAATAATCATGATTTATTGTGAATAAAGAAATCAATGAATCGTGTGTAACTACTTTCGATCTTAGATCAAGCCATTTATTTTTTAGTCTTTCTCTAAATCCATCAGGGGCACAATCATGGTTCAATCTGTTATAAAAACCGTTTGAAAGTAAATCATTAGTAATGTTTTCGTTTGAGCCATCCCAAATAGTTCCAAAGGTTCCATCTAGATCCCAGGGAACATAGAAGTAGGGGGAATCAGATGTGTATTTTGCTATATAAATATTCTTTCCGGTGTTGTCAGTTGCCCTCAAAAGGTTTAGAAAAATATAGTAATCAACCAGGTTGTCAAGTTCAAATTCATCCTTGTATCCTTCATAAAAATCCTGGTCGGAAGCATTTATAACAAAATCTACCAGTTCGTATAAATTTTCCCAATTGATTTCTTCTTCCGGATGTTTGTATTCAAAACCACTCCACTCAAGAGAATTGTTATCATAGGGAGGTGCAGCGGCAAAAGTACTTGCACCCCATGAAATCCCTTTATACAATTCTCCTCTGATATTGCCATTGTGCTTTTTAAGTTTCAGTTGTTTTCTATTGACCTTTTCCCCCAAGCAATACAAGCCTCTGTATTCATTATTAATAAAAAGTTCTACAAACTTCATTCTTATCCCATTGATAGCTTCCGGTTCTTCATCTCGATAATGAAGTTCGTTTATCATGCGCCAAAGGTCATTGTTTGTTTTACTCCGGATTCTCAACGGCTCATTAAACATCGCTTGCAAATTCCAATCATCGTCGTTTACCATTCCTAATAATGAAAAATCCTGAGTTTCATTTCCTGTAGTGTCCGTCCAAAATTCAATCTCCATTGACTTTTTGGGCAAGGTTTGCGTCCAACCTCCTCTTATTTGAATCCCAACATATGATTCTAAATAATTCTGATCACTTTCAATCATTTTGAAGTTAGCCAAAACATCAGGCTCATCTACAATAGTGTAATTGGTCGCAATACTTATAATAGGCAATTGTGTAAAATAAAGCGCAAAACTGGTGTTTTGAGATGGAATGATTACAGAATAAGCAGTCCCAATTTCAATGTTTGAATTAGGTGTCAAAAACACACAAACTTCATTTAATAAAATATGTGTTTTGGTATTCGTCCAAGTTGAATTTACTATTCCAACGTCAACATTTGTCAAAACGAGTTTTTTATCGAAATCGATGAAATACTGATTGGGATTTATTCGAATGGTATCACCAGCCTTAAGTAAAATAGGTAAGCATATTAATGAAAAGATAATAAGTGGATTTCGCAGGAGAATCATGAGCATATTTTTAGTTATCAGCTATAGTCAAGGCCTCTATTAACTCTATTGTAAATGTAAATTAAAGTTCCTAAAACTTTGCGTTGCGCTCGTAGCGGTGAAATTTTTATTTACCGCCGAGGACGCCAAGGATGCAATTTTATTCTACCTGTTCAAACTGATTTCTACAAAAGCAAATCTCATAAGACATTACCACCATCACATCCTGTTCATCCTCTCATCCTCCACATCCTGATTCAAACAACAAGAAGATTGATAAAGCCAAGAAAAAACTTCCTATTACGTAGCGTCCGTCGTGCCCGTAGCGGTGAAATTTTATTCATCGCCGGGGACGCAATGGACGCTACGTTTTTTTCTAGTTCTTCAAACCGATTTCTACAAATGCGGATTTCCCAAGCCTTCCAACCTTCACATCCTGTATATCCCTACATCCTTAATATCCTGATTCAAACAACAAGAAGATTGATAAAGCCAAGAAAAAAGCTTCCCTTGACGTCACGCCCACAGAATGAAATTTAAAAACTAAAAACTAAAACCTAAAAACCAACCCCATCTCCCTTTGCACCAAAAACCTCCCCAAATTCCTCCTTTCAAAGAAATCCAAAGTCGATTCAAACCTGCTATCAATATTGATGATGGAAATTGTTGGGGAGACCTGGTCCTTGATATGATTCAATAAGGCACTTCCAATCCCCTGATTTCTTTTCTCCTGCTTCACCGCAATCTGCAAAAGCCGATTGCTGGAGGAGTTTACAATTGCAAAACCACATACTTTATCATCAAAGAATGCAAGAAAACAAAGCGCATTTTTCCCAATATTTAAAATGGTTTCCTTTGAATTTTGCCAGGTAGGTTCTATCTCGCCAATTTCTTCCAATTCATCAAAATTAGGAGCTTCAACTTGTTTAATTTTTACTTCCTGATTGAATGATTTAATATCAATCTCCCCTCTAAAGCAAACGATTTCTCTTACCTTCTTGAACCCAATCCCCTCATATGACTTTATAGCAGGAATATTGTTGGATATGACTTCCAGCATCACCTCACCAAAACCATCTTCCTTCAATTTTGGCAGGATAAAATCATACATCCGCTTCGTCAAACCCTGACCTCTTTCTTCAGGAATCACCCCCGTTCCGGCATTGTATGCTCTTTTGATGTTTCCGACCGTTCTTTGACCATGCAAGACAAATCCAACCAATTTTCCATCTCTAAATGCACCTACAGAAATCTCTTTATTGACATCTTCAGTATCCATCTTAGCCTCCAACTGATCCAGACTCAATTTCATTGGAATTGAATAATCAGAGAAGGCCAGGTTAAAGCTGTCCAGGATGGTTTGGGTTGGAGTGGAGGAGAGGGTGGTGATTTGGAGCATGGGATAGGGGTGAGGTTTTGAATTTTGAATTTTGAATTGAGTGTTGGTATAAATTCCTAATCAATAGGTTGAGCTATGGGTTGGTGGCTTAGTGGTTAAATTTACAAGTCCACATCAAACTTAAAATTCATGAAGATTTTCAGAAGTAGACGAGAAGTAGCCATCAATTAAAGCCATTTTTACCCCACTTTATTTATTAAATCATCAAGAGAATATTTTTCCATTTCTTTTCTCTTCGTTTGGGATAATTCGTAAAGTTTGTTTTTATCTTGAATGTCTAACCAAAGCATTGGGTCATTTCCAAAGATAGTTCCAAAAACAAGTGCCATTTCGTGACTTAAAGATCGTTCACCTTTTATCAATTTCGTTAAATTCGATGGTCTGATTCCAATGTAATTGGCAAATTTATTTTGCCTAATGTTAAAAGCATTTAAGTAGGCTTTGAGAAAATCGCCTACTAATTTTGAGTGTTTGTCTTCTGAATTTAAGTAATCTTCCATTTTGAACTTGATAGACATAAGCTCAATCATTTTCTTTCTTTCATTCGAGCGCGCTTTGGATTTATTTAAAAGAATAGCTTGAAATTCATTGAATTCTTTAGTGCCGACATCCATTCTATCAGTTAGAACTTGTTCCTTATTATTATTATATTCTTTCTTACTCATAATCCTTAAATCTTATTTAAATATTCTTCTATCAATCGCAATCCTGTAGAATCGTCAATAAACATCCTTTGTCCAAGAGCTAGGGTCGCTCCATATTTATTTTTGTACCAATCGATTAAGTTGGTTTTTGAAGTGAAAGTCAAGAATCCTTTGTAATCACCTTCAATTTTAAAACTTTCTCTACAACCAAAGGCAATCAAACAACCAGCTACAAAATCATATTTTTTGTTGGAGGAACCAATATTGTGAGGTGCAATTTCAATTACGTTCATTATCATCATATCATTTTCAAGTCTTAACTGTATTATTCCTTCAATACTTTTAGTTTCATCTTTTAATTTTAATACGTAAGTTTTTGTATTCTTCTCTTTTATTAGTTTGTTCCAATCAAAGCTCCAACCGTCTTTTTTAAATGGCATTTTTTCAGATGCCAGAACAATTTCAGCTTCAAGTAGCTTTTTGTTTCTTAACTCATAGATGTAGGTCATTTCAATACATTCTTATAACAATAAAAGTAAATAAAAATTATCAAAAATGTATAATAATGTTTGATTAGATTATCAAAAAAAGAAATTTATGAAATTGATTTTAATTTTGGTTAAAGGAAGTATGCGAGGAATTGAGCCTTTTGCCGTTTTAGCCTTTATTGGCAGAAGTATCGTCTTCCTTATTTAATGGGAAATATTCACTTTTAGCTAATCTCAATACTGCAATTATCAGTAGGTTCATATAATCAATCGAATAATTTTGAATATGCCTAAACAATGAGTGAGAAACTTTATTTCTCAGATTTAAACCGGCTTTTTCAACCAATAAGTATTTAAGGAAAAGTAAATCATCTTTTGAAATTAAATTCTTAATCACATCTTCATGGAGTAAGGCATTTATATCTTTCTCTCGTGCGACACTTCTTCCTATTTTATCAGGAGTAAAAAAGAAACTTGTTCCACCTCCCATATTTAACATGTCTCTGAGTATGCCTTCAATTTTCACAGCTAAACTATCAATGCACAAGACAAAGTTTAGATGATTATTTTGATTCGTTAGATAGAAATGTAGTTGCACTAAATAATCATTGATTGATGGCATTAAGAGATTCAGCCAATTATAAACTTCTTGTTCACCTTGTTTAAAAGTTCTTGTTATATTTTGTCCCAACCATGTCTTTTCACGCATGAATTGAATAAAGTCAGTAGTTGTTATATTTCCTTTTAGTACTCCTTTAATAATAATTTCTCTTAGCAAATGACTTCCACGGAATTGAATTGAGAAATCAAAATTTTGTAAAATAGCAAGATACATAGATTCTTCATCAGTGCTAAAATATTCAGATATATGTCCAATGTTGTCTATTACTGAAGTGGTTGCATGAAACTGCATTGGATTATTTTTCTTTTGTTCTTTTGCTTGTTTCTCCAATTCATCATAGGAAGGAATAATATTTCCATCATACATCAAAATTTGTAGAATTTCCTCTATCCTTTTATTGGATACATCATCACTAACTTTCATCACAAAATCCATAATTTGTGTTAGGTCTATTTTCCTTGAAAATTTTCCCAACTTCATGTTCTCTTTAAGATGTTGATATCTTTCAGTTAATTCTTGAGTTTTTTCTTCCTCTTTTGCCAATTTATAATATTTGGCTGCCTCTTGTGCAAATTGTGTCGAAACAAGATTAGTATCATCTTCTCTCTTGTAGGACATTGATTCATAACATTCTGCTATTTCTTTGTCCCAATTTAGGTTATTGTTTCCGAGTTTTATATCAATCTTTTTTCCAAGTTGAAGAATATCTATTTTTCTGAAGTCATTTTCTCCTGAGCAATTTTATAAATTTTGATTTCTAATCCTTGAAAATCATTTCTTTTGAAAAATTTCTTTTGGTCGAGCATAAAAAACAATAAACCCGTATTTAGATATAATTTATTTTTATGCGAAAAATCACTAACAACTTGTAAAAGAAAATCTTTTGCGGATTCAAAGATTGATTTATTCTTTAATTTAGATGAAATCAAAACTGCATTCTCTAAATTGTTAATTACATGAATTCCAAGTGATTTACTATCCGATCCAAAGATTTCCTGGTAAAGGATTTTAGCTATTTCTAAATAAGATTCTGAGGCCGTTTTAGCGTAATCCAAATTTTTCTTAGTTGAATGCCATAACACATGGGAATATCTTGCTTTTAGATATTTGTTGGTTGTTTCACCTAGTCGTTTTATGAGATAAACGAAATCTTCGTCTTTGAAAAGTTTAATATTTGGATATTCAAATGGATTCCCTTCACTGTCAGTCCCTGAAAATGTGTAAGAAATCGTATCGCTTTTGGTGGTAAAATTTAGAGTATCAATCTCTATTTGACATAATTTCCCTTTTTGCTCATCTCCGGATTCATAATATTCCTTTCCTTTTTCTCCAATAAACTTCTTTATTTCTCTATCAAGGCTAAATGTTGAATTGAGTTCAATTATATTTATTTGTTCTAATTTTTCGTAGATGTCTTTCATTTGTTTTTTTCTTATTGCTGAAATATGCCGCTTTTCTAATTTCTTTAATGTTGTTGGCTTTGGTCGTCCTTATTCTTTATGTTTTTTGACTGCTTCATTCCAATGCCAAATCATTCCACTGTCTGGCGGTGCTTTTCTTCTATTTCTTAATGCTTTTCCATCAAAGTGTCAGTTATCATCAAACTCAAAAGGCTGTGAAGCTCTTAATATATCTGACAAGTCGAACTCACCACCTGCTAATTCATAATGCCCTTATCAGAAATACTACATTACCCAAAAAGCTTCTTCTTCGGTTAGTGTTTCTTTTGAAAATTCGTTTTCGCTCATAAGTTCGATTTATTTGTAGTCAAGCAAGGATTTGAAATCCTGCACAAATGGGGGAATACAAGTTTGGTCAGTCTGAAATTTGAATTTTACAAAATTGTCTTCTTGAGAGCCACCAATCTGTCCGCTCACATTTAGTCGTCCGTTTGGTTCAATTTCAAATTCAATGAACCCGTCAGAGTCGTTGTCATCAAGTTTGGTCGTTCCAGATAATTTTAAGTGCATATTTGTCAAGTCAGCACACATTCTTTCTAGTTGTTCTCTTCTAACGCAAAAATGTGCTGTCCCACTAAAACCATCTGACAAAACTGCCAAGTCAAATGTAAAGGTGATTTGAACTAAATATCTTGTCGCAAACGAAAGTCGTTTTGTAACTGTGTTTGTTTTCAGTTCAATTATATCGTCAATTTCTTTCATCCAGAAGTTTGTCTCCGTGTCGTCCATAAGAATCATAAAACGGTTTGTACAGATGCAGACAACTGCACTTTGTTCGCTTCTCGCCTTCTTTTTTTTATTTTATCTTTTTAGTCATTTTCTCTTCAAAATATGATTTAATTGAAATAGGATGATCTTGTTTTATTAAAAATCTTTCCATGCTTTTTGAAATTGGGCGACTTGGGAAAAAAACATCAAACTTGTCTACAAAAACTCTCCAATATCTTTCAAGATAACCTTTGTTTCTTTTGTAAGGATGAAGCCATATCCAATCCAATTCCCAAACTGGATTTGGAATGTTTTTATATAGTCTTTCCCTAAAACAACATGCGCCAACTGTTTGAATTCTGCTTTTTCCAGATTTTGTAAAATGTAGCAAATGCGGATTTGTAAAAAGATATGCTACTGTAGGTATGAATGGTTCATACGTTCCTCCTGATGGTTCTTTTGCGTTGTATTGTACAAAACTATATTTCATCTCTTTGAAAATAAACCGCAATTTTTTCTACTGCTTGCTATGTCTAAGTACAGATTTATCCGTCACTTCTACGAGACCAGATCTATCTTCACTTATTATTGAAGGTATTTTTATTGTGGATTTTTCACATTCGTGGCACATGGTTTTTCTTTTTCTTTTTGGTGGAAGCGAACTAATTACTAATCGCCATATGACATATAATTCCAAATTCTAAATCTTTACCACTTCTGACCGCACTCCGCAAACCGCACCCCACAATCCGCCCCTACGGTTCCACCTCCCTATCCTTCACATACTTATCAAACCAGTTCATCTGCTCCCATAACACATGCTCGATCGACTCTTTAGCGCGATAGCCGTGATCTTCAAAAGGCAATAAAACCATTCTGGCGGTACCTCCTGAGCCGCGTACAGCTTCATAGAATACCTCAGATTGGAAAGTCAGCGTGCCGGGATTGGAATCGTCGTCACCGTGGATGATCAATATCGGCTCGTTTACTTTGTCTGCAAAGAAAGTAGGGGAGCAGTTGATGTAAGATTGGGTCGCCTCAAACAAAGATCGGCGCTCTCCCTGGAATCCGAAAGGCTGATTGGTTTTGTTATAAGAACCACTTCGGGCAATGCCGGCACAGAATAAATCCGTATGCGCCAATAAATTGGCTACCATTAATCCTCCGTGACTGTGACCAATAACTCCAATGCGATCTGGATCTGCAATTCCCATTCCTACAGCCTTTTCAACAGCGGCTTCTGCATCTGCAACCAATTGTGGAACGAATGAATCATAAACTGTTTCAGGATCGCCAATCATAGGCATGGCCGTATTTTCTAAAACGGCATATCCTTTCATCAAAAAGTATAAGTGAGAAGCACCCCAGATGCGCATGAATCGATTGGATGATCCTCGTACTTGTCCAGCAGTCTCAGCACCGGAATATTCCAATGGATAAGCATACACTACCGTTGGTAACTTAGTACCTTCTTTGTATCCGGGAGGCAACATAAGTTGGAAACTCAATTCCACTCCATCGTTCCTTTGATATCGGACGATCTTGTTTTCTATTTGTCTTAGTTCAGGACTGGGATCTTCAAAATTGGTAATCGGTGTGGTTGTAAATGCCCTGCTTCCTTCTCCCAGCTCAGCTTCGATAGATTTTCCAAGGCTTACCATGTGATAATTTGGGACTTCGGTAGGTGATTCTGAGCGGATGATGAAACTATTAGGATCCTTTGCAAAGTCTACAAATGATTGATATTTATCTGTGGCACATCGGAAGATCCTTTCTGTTTCTCCGGTTTCAATGTTTCTTCTATCGACAAAAGGTCGATCCCCATCTTTGGTTCCTCCGCTACCGCTGAAAAACATGTGTCCATCTTCCACCTGCATTGCATATTGTCCATTTTCCAATTGTGTGAAAACCGGGAAGCCGGGATCGTTATAGCGATCCGATTCATTGAGGTCAAACCACAACTTGGAAGTTCCTTTGTTCACATCCAACAACCATACATAACGCCATCTTTTCATACGCTCTCGCTGATACACCATCAACATGCCATCCGTTTCGCCCCAGAAGGCAGCCTGGATGCGATGTTCAGCTTTATATACTTCTTGAGGCTCTCCCTTAAATGGTGCTTCCCATCTAAGCAGTCGGTCTCTAAATTCAGCCTCTGCTACAGGATTTCCTCCGTCCAACGCATCTCTCCAAAACAAGGTATGGTCAGCAGTGGGTTGCCAGGAAACATTCCTTGGACCAGTTATTACACCATGAACAGGCACTTCATTGGCCAAAGGCTGATTGGCAATGGTTTTAACCAGTTTGCCATTCATATCCCACACTTCGATGTCGTGGGCAAATCGCCACCATGCTACTTCATGCGACCAGGGCGCTTTCAATCTTTCTACCAAAATGTAATTACCATCAGGCGAAGGACTAGAACCAATGTAAGAAGTCCAGCCGGTCCGACAACTTTAGATTGCTTGGTTTTGGTGTCGTAAATTACCAGCTCACACTGGGTATAGTATGTGAACAATTCATCATCG
This sequence comes from Saprospiraceae bacterium, assembly GCA_041392845.1. Classification (GTDB taxonomy): domain Bacteria; phylum Bacteroidota; class Bacteroidia; order Chitinophagales; family Saprospiraceae; genus JAGQWW01. Next base: position 19,106 of record JAWKLG010000043.1, read on the forward strand.
TATGCCGATTCCAGCAAGTTTCTTGCTTCGTAGGTTGAACGTGCGGTTGCACCCGCATCTTCAAGATTTTGGCCTGCGTGGTATGGATGGTTTTTCCAGGAGCTTCATTCTGTCGTTGATTCTTCTCACCAAGAGTTTTTGTTGGTCAGGGAACCAACGAACTGCCTGGTCATTGAGCGGATTCAGCACCATATTGGGCACCTTTTCTACTTTTCCGGAAATATCGCCCATCCATAATTCGATGCGATCTTCAAATCCTACCGCCATGGCAAATCGATCGCCTTTGACAGTCCAGTAGGTGGACATCAATTCTGATTCTTTTGGAAGATCAAGCTTAATTGTTTTACCATCTTTTATGGTCAGAATCCCTGGATTGGTTCCACCATGACTTCCATGGTAATAATTGTTTTTAGGATTGACCCGGGTACCAGCCAGCTTGAGCATGGGCCCGCCCAGTTCTGATAGGCTGGGGTAGATGATAGGATCCGAAAGAACGATATGCGTCTTTGCCGGAGAAATGGAGGTTCTTGGCAACTGCGGCGCATGCAGGATTTTTAAAATGTCTTCATCCGGCTTTTGCCAACTGTTTTCTGAATCGGCGGCTTGACTTTGAGCGTAAAAAGATTGATTAAAAAATAGGCAGAATAAACTAAGGAATAGGAGACGATAGGTTAGGTGCATCATGGTTACATTGGTTTTAATAGCTTAAATATAATCATTTGTGGAAATGAACTGCCATTTGTGTTGTTAAAATGGGATTGTTCTTAATACTCAATCACCTTCGAGGTCAAATTAGTTGAAGATACCATAACGTAGCGTCCGTCGCGCCCGTAGCGGTGAATTATTTTATTCACCGCCGAGGACGCAACGGACGCGACGTTTTTTTTCTAGCCTTTCAACTGATTTCTACAAATGCGGATTTCCCAAGCCTTCCCACCATCACATCCTGATTCAAACAACAAGAAGATTGATAGAGCCAAGACAAAACTCCGTAATTACGTTGCGTCCTTCGCACCCGTAGCGGTGAATTATTTTATTCACCGCCGAGGACGCAACGGACGCGACGTTTTTTTTAAGCTCCTTATTCTTGATGGCGGACAACATACATATCACTACATTACTTCCAATTGCTCCTTCACCCACTCGATGTATCTCATTTTTTTATAATCAAACCAGCGTTGTCTGTATTCACCTGAATTGTCAATCTCCCATTTGAAATTCTGGAAAGGACCCCTTCGGTTCAAGGCATTGTATAGTTTATCCTGCAGTTTTTTGTCGTCGACCGTTTCTGCGAAATCTGCCATTATTTGAAAAGATTCATAAGATTCAAGACCTTTAAACTCAAGATAATCTTCCCAATTTTTATCAATTTCTTTTAAATCTTCTTCCCAAGGACCTTCATCCGAACCAATCCAACTGTCAAAGTCCATTATGGGCTTGATTTCTCCGGTTTTTTGGTTGAAATAACAATTCATTCCGCAATCCAGGAATTCAGCAATTTCTTTGATTTGTTTTTGTGTGGGTTTCATGTTGAGTTGGAATTATTTCAACCAATTTACAAGTTATAGCAGATTAGGTGGTTTGATTTTTCAAAAAAATTTGAGAAAAACCCTTCAAGTATTCTTGCATTGCTTACCAAACCCGCTATTCCTTGTAAATTAAATATGGTATGTGCCTATTTTATTTCATCCTGTAATTCCTCTAAATCATCTGGTTTAATATTGTAAGACATTGGAGAGTATTTAGAATAAATAAGTTCCCCGTTCTGCGAATTGATAACTGTAATGTATTTATCGGTACTACTTTTAATGTAAATCAGGTAGTAAAACTTTTCTTTGTTCTCAAGAATTTTTTGATTCAAATCATCTGTGGAGATAAGTTGGTATTTCAAATCGTATTCTTCAAATATTTCCTTCTCATCATGCTTTTTTGATTCGTCTCCGGTGAATTTGTTGAATTTCATCAAAACATAATCAGGAACATACAATACTTCATTTTTAAGTTTCTTTATTTCTTCCTTATTCATAATCCCAGAATACAGAGAACGGTCTTCCTTTTTGTTTAAGAAACTCATCAATGCTTGAAGGTAATTTTTCAGGATTCCGGGGCCCCAATTTCTGATATGTCCTTCTCCATCATATTCTGACTGATAAAGCTTGTCAGGATCTCTTAATGTTTCAAAATCTGTAAATAACTCAATCCTGGCTACTTCATTTTTATATCTGTCCTTGAACTTTTTCCTTTCCTTTTCAAAATATTTATCATCACAGGTCCAAAGTTCGAGATATAGGTGGGTATTTGAATAATTAATGCCATTTCTGCTGCTCCCATTGTGGTAAAGGGTCGTAAATTGAACATTGGTTTCATAACCTCCCATAGTCAGAAATGAACTGCCTTTTGAAATATACTTTTCAATGTCCGTATATTTTATAAACTCAATCTTGGAAAGCGTCCAATTGTCTTTAAATACTTTTATATAAGGTTTTGACTTTTCTGAACCAGGGTCTTTCATGGCAATGTAGGTGGTACCGTTTTTAATTTTACCAACTTCATCTAAATTGGAAATGGCAATTTGACTATTTGCATAAAACGAACCAGCAAACAATAAAAAGACAATAGCTAAAATAGAATTGAATCTTGTTTTCATTTTTTTGTTTTTATTACTATTTAAATATGATTTATTGAATTTTTTCCTTGCTGATTTTTTGGAACAAGATGACATCCAAATTGAAATAATAATTACGTACAAAACCATTTCAAAGGGACACTTTTAAACCCCCAGATGATAGGAATTTCAACCTTTGATGCATCTTCAGAATAAAAATCAGGATTTTCTATTGCTTTAGTTCAAAGTTTAGAAAGGTGATAATCGAGCAAATTGCAAGTTTTTATGAAAACAAATGAAGAGAAAGCGTAAGAAACCAACCCTCTTAAAATGTATTCGAGGTGTAAACTTATGACACTTACACTAATAATGCAATTTCGCTTAAAATTAGGCTAAAAAGAAGGGTGAAAATGGCATTTAGATTTTATAGAAATAATAGCTTGTTAAAACCCAAAAATCACCTCCTGCAACTCTGAATCTGCATTGGCTTTTTTCCCTTTGATGGTGACCTTGGTATCAGGATACATGGCGGTAATTTTGTTCTTTTCTTCGGTAGTAAGATCAAAATTGATGATGAATAATTCTTCCAGACCTGTTAGACCACTTACCATACTCATCAGGTTGTTTGCCTCGGTACAATCACGTAGAGAGAGCTTCTTTAAATTTTTGATATGGTCCGGTAGCTTTTCCAGCTTTCTTAGTCCATCTATTTTCAGGATTTCCAGATTTTCAAAGGTGAAATTTTCAGGGAACGCTACCAGGTCGATTTTTCTCAAACTCAGTTCTTTCAGGTTTTTTAATTCGCCCAAACTTGCCACATCTTCAGCATTCAAACAAACGTATTTTGTGACCTCATTTTTATACTTCAATGCTTCCTGGATATTGCTGAAAACGAGGTTGGATTTATCCGTATCGTAAACTATTTCTCCGGTTTTATAATTCACCACATAATATCGTTTGGACCTGGAATCTCTCAGGGATATCAAATCCCATTTTATGCCCATGATGTCATGTTTATTTCGGTAAATAAATTCTCGTTTGATGGCATCGAATACTCCGGAATAAGTGCTTTTATCTTTTTTGTCTGCCAAATAAACCCAAAAGAACTGGTCATTTATATGTACTAACTCCCTCACCTTTTTATTTTCGCCAAAGCCAATGCGCTCTCCAGTTGTAGTCAAAATAAACCCATCGACATTTTCATAAGTACCTTTCCTTTTTGTCTGAGGTAAAATTGGTACAAATCCATTTGAAAATTCCTTGATTCTAAACAAACTGTCAAATCTACCCAACACTTCACCATTCAATTTTAAATAGGCCGTTTCACCCCAGGTAGTGTAGCCTCTCTCATCCTGAAAAATGATTCGGCTGATGCTATCATGCATGTCACCCATCAAAGCAATATGCTCATCGGGAAATACATTGTCGGTATCCAGCACCGTATTCCCTTTTTTATCAATAAACACATACCTGTAATGGTCTCCGGATTGATATCTGCCCTTTCTGATTCTAATCTTGGATACTCCGTTGGAAAAGGAAGTTACTTCATACAGGTCTTTGGTAAGGCTTGAATCGATGAGGTCATACCTTTGCCCTGTTGAATCAATATAATGCCAACCGCGATTGTTGATCGCAGCCAGGTCTTCAGTGAATACATCTGCTTTATAGAAACCATTGTATTCAAAAACCTGATTTCCTTTCGCGTCTAAAAATGTATAGGAGGTTCTTGGTAATATTCCTTTCCTATCGACCTTGGTAGCCAAATGGAATCCATTGATGTTTGGAGTGATGGCTTCATAGGTATTTCCATAACTCAGAAGAAATCGACCGGTTTTGTCAAAAAAGGAGATTTTACTGGTATTAAAATCGATTGCCGGAATCAAAGCATATGCCGAAACAGAATTACCTGCCATTCCATGCACATAACCACCATCATGATTCCCAACTTTTGTATTCAAAATCTTGTATCCGGCAGGAAGGATCCCAACCACTTTTCCCAGACTATCTATAAAAACCATGGGATTGGAGTAAATTGGCAGGAGTGAATTTTGGCTGAATGCAATATTGAAGGAAGTCAAAATACTCAAAATGAAGATTAGGAAAGTGGGCTTGATCATGTGGCTTGTTTCTGTAGAAAACTTGTTATTTGTTGGAGAGGAAAGGTAGGGATTTGGTATGGGAGTTGAAGATTTTAAACTGGCTTTTTTGTTGAAAAGTCAAAAAACTCTCCATTCAATACATTGGAGATTGAAGAAGTGTCACTAATAATTATCATAACTCGATACCTAAATTCTTTAAATCATCCTCCAGGTCCTTTTCAGTATAATGAATGTAGATATCTCTTTTTGGCAATTCTTTTGAAACGATATTTGGTCAATTCCTGCCAAATGCCTTGCTTGGCTTATCTTTCAGCCTTTTTATCGTATAAATAACAGGCCAGATCAATGATCAATTCATCTGCCGATAATTGAGCTTTGGAAAAGGGTATCATCTGTGATTATTAATGCCATGGTCTTTTTTTTGTATTCAATTTTAAATATTGGTAAAAATCTAAATCTGCACTTGTTAGTTCTGATAGCTAATCTTAAGTGTCAGGAAAACACTAGACCCTTGTTGTTTTGCAAATTATTTGAATCATTATCAGCTGAGATTAATTTTATCTTGTAAGAGTCTGTTCCTTCAGGATAATCATCAATTTGATTTTTTTTGCATTTTTTGTCTGGCTGAATTGTTTCATTAATTTCCAATTCCTACTATTTTAATAATGCTCTATTTTCACTCATAAAACTCTACCAAAACATTAATATTTGAATAAGAAATTTGTGAAGATTTATTGTTTTCAATGATGCCTTTAATCACATTTTCTCTAAGGCTCCTATTTTTTGATTGTAAATAACCAAATCATCAATTGGAGCTTGGTTCTTCTTTTCTTTCTTAGGTTGATGTAATTTTTGATGAGAATCACCATCAAATGAACAAGCTCAATCCCAATTACTATAAATAAACTAAAAATCCATAGAGAGTGACTTTGAGGGTAAGTCGTTGAAAATGGTAGGATATTTTTAAGGTTGATAATTCAGTAAATCCAGTAGTTCTAGATGACATAATATTGATGTATTAGTTAAAAAATATCTTGCAATTATAAATTTTTCAAATCAATAAATGGCTTAAACAGACCTACCGACACCTCAATGTAATTTAGGTAGGAAAGAAAAGGCAAATGTCTGAAGCGGGTCTCTCGGAGAGGACCGCCGGCTCTAGCAGGTTCATTTGTCATAAAGTAGTAATTATCTAATATTCAATTGCTATTGTATTTCAATTCCTAATGTTTTTGGTTCACACAACGGCCCGCCAAAGGTTAAGCGCAACGATCTTAACTAAAGTTTTTAATGTATTTCTCTTTCGTTCTCCTAACTTAATAACATTCCCCTACAACTGATACTTCCACCCTCACATACACCCGTCCCCACAAATACCGTTTGCTCTGATTCCTGATATCCTTCAGGTGATAAAAATCTGTTTCGGCGGGTGTTGTTGTTTAAATTTAATAGATTTTCACCTCAGGGAAACCATAATATGCTCGCCTAATTTTTCTCTATGAGTGCACTTCCAGGGTCTCATTGCGTAGATATTTCCTCGCCAGAGATAGGTCAACTCTGAAGCAAGCCAGGCATCAAATTTAGTGATGAACCATCAGGCTTCTATGGTAAAGTTGCTATTCCATTGGGGAGGGCAAAGTCGTTCATTCTCCAAACTGCCAGGTGGTTCTGTTGATTCGCGTTTTTAAAGCAATGAATATTATCTTACTTGTTAAGATATCTCTGGCGCCAAGCTGAAATGTCAAATTTGACCTTAATAATTTTTGGTCTGTAAATAATGCTTCTCCATAGGAATAGGATTGAGCTCCAATCAAGTGGATAGAAAATCTGACCCCTCGAATATTCCTGGAAGTGAGTAGCTCTATTAATTTATTGAAATCGCGTTCTCTTACCAGCGTATCCACATGTAACCTATTTCAGTTCTTTTTGTCTCCACTGGTAGTGGATGGGAGCATACTGATAGGTTATTTGAGCATTGGAGAAATTGCCTTTGAGTTGGGAAAATTTCTTTCCATCCTGCAGACCACAGATGATTCCGAATTATAGCCGGATTTGAATTTCCTGCCCTTGAGTAAGTTTGAAGATTTCTAGGGCGTAATGAACGCCGCAGATAATTTTCATCAACCAATTCGCATCAGCGTTATAATTTAAGAAAATGGAATGTGCTTTCGATTTAAAGAATAGGACATTCGAGTTTTTCCAGTCCACTTAAAGGGATCATTTCCAGTGAGCACTTGTTTACTTTGAAAAATGCACCGCCAATTTTTGGCTAATTTAATTTCAATTTCATTTATGTTCCCGGGACACTGGATGTTGTGAAAATTTCGTAGGCTTGATTATTTCGAAATACATCCAACTTCCGGACTTGTTTCATCAAATCCGCCTGCATCTGATAAAGACCTGGCATTATAATTTACAATCAGGTCGTCGTTTGATTTAGGGATTTCCATTTGTGTTCAAGAGCGGCTCCTGCGTCAAAATTTTGTTGGTCGCGGTTGAGTTGATATCCCCAAGATTTTTTCATCTTGAGCATTGGGATTTAGGCGGATACCATAAATTATGGAATCTACCGTGAAATCATAATCTCTCCTCCCGATTATCTATCCCAAATTGAACTCCGGTCTGGAAGTTCCAGGTAGAATCGATTTCCCTCGACATGTCCGTACTACAGCATTCTGATTGTTTTGATTGATCTGACCAATTGTTTACGTGTGCTGAAGTCTGCAAATTCAATCAAGCCATTTTGATTTATTTCATTCACATCCTGGGCTAGATGGGAGAAGCGTTCCAGCGTCAGATTTTTCGACTGATATTTCCAGGATAAAGAAAACAATCCCGCTTTGCTCATCAAGCTCTTCATTGTTCGCTCTCTGAACAATATTTCTGATGTGTTGACATTGAAATTTGTTTGATCCAATTGCCTTGTCGAACTGTGGTTTTTGCTTGGCGAGAATATAGATTTAATTCGGATTTATCATCCTGGTATAAAGCATTGTAAAAGGCAAAGGCATTTTGGTCTTCTTTGGAAAGATCGATAAAAGGTGATAGGAATCAGGTTTTTGAGGGTTTTATATGAATTGCCTTTTTATTTCTGAAAGTATTGTCCACTGTTTCAAGCCATGGATTGAGCTGTAGCTGTAATGGATCCGCAATTTGAGAAATAGCTGCTTCCGCAAGTGGTTCCATCGAGTGTCGCCCGGTCGAATTATAGAAGCACTTCCCTCTATTTCAGCTTGATTACTTAATCTTGACTGAATTTGTCTAAAGGTAGTCCGAAGTTTTCTTTAAATCCGGCGTGCATGTTTTGATCGAAACCCGATCTACTGCCGGATCATCCGGATATAATTGAACTGTAGACAAATCTTCCTTTCTGCGACCCGATTGTAAAAATCAAAATTGCCTCGTGCAGCACTTCTTCCACTAAGAAGGATTTGACCAACAACTTACCCTTGTATTTAACTGCCCTCCTTCTTCTATGGTAATGCCTGGTAAATCCTTCAACAAATCTTTCAAATCTTTTTGATGTGGTTTTCTGAAAACACTCAAATCAAAGCGAATGGAATCACCAATCACCCTTACCCCTTCTGTTTAGCAGATAAGATGACCTCACCAAATTCATAGTCTTTTGAATAAAGGAATGGTGTATCGGAACCTGTTTGCAAGGAAAAATTGTATCAATCGGTAAATAAGAGACATGACGTATCTTCCACTTTATGGAATCTCCTCCGGCACATTTACAAACGAAATAATCCCTTTATCGTCTGAAGTAGCAAAAGTGAATTCTGCCCCCCTTCAACTGTTGAAGGCCACACTGCATTATTTGCAAAGCCAACAAGTTGTTTACTTTCAATGTCAATCAAATAGGTAGTCTGGGACTGTCCAAAGCCAGTTGGGATGCCTGCTAAAATTCCAAAGATGATCAAACCCGCAATACAGATCAAATTGCGATAAACAATGAGCAATATGGAAGTTGAACAGTTGATATAATAGGATCTAAAATGGAAAATAAAGGATATATAGTCAGATAGAATTGCCGTATTTTAAAACGACTCCACACATTGGAAGTCTTCGCTACGCATTATACCTTTTCCAGACATAGGATTCACCAAATCACTTTTTTATCAATAAGGTCAGCAGTTTGAACTTCTTTTCAAGATAGCTTTTTGGACCTGATTTATTTTATCATTCAAATAAGAACAAGAAGAAGATTTAAAATCAAGTAAGTTTATTCGATCTCTACCAATAGATGCCTCAACGACCAGCCCAGGTATTCCGGTAATCAATTTCATATTATGGGGCACCGGAGTATTGGTGTCAAATATCAGGTAATCGTCAGAATCCCCTTTTACAGCCTTAAAATATCGGTCTTTTGAACCATTAAATGCTATAGGTCCTTTTATTTTCCAGCCATCCAAATATTTAGGTTTTAAAACAGAAAACGAACGTGGTTCATCTACGCCGAAATAAAAGTAATCAATTGATTCTTGTCCTGCGGTTCGAAAAATCCCTTCTTGTTTTACTATCGCAGGCTGCCCACCACAAATAAAAGCGATGGAATCAACCTGCTCATAGCTTTGAGTAGATGATTGGCTTATTGTATATATTAATTTGTTGGATTCTGCTTCCTTTGATAATGTTTTAATCAATACTGGATCCCAACCTGTATTCGAATAATCAGAAACAATACTATAAGTTGCTGTGAAACATTGTTCCGAAATTTCTGGATTATCGGGTGTTGGTATCGCTAGGAAAGTAAAGAGAGGAAGGATGAAAATAGAAAAAGTAAACTTTGATGGTTTGGGTAAAGAATTCAGGTAGATCATTTGTTTTAATTTAGAAAGCTTCAGGATTTAAGTTGGATAACTAGCTGTAAGTTATGAAATTTTGGATTTTATGGGCAATATTTCAGTGGGAAATAGTTTTACTCGAATGGATGAATTTCAAACATCTTTTAAAATAAATTTCTCATTTACTATTTTTTCTATTTTGAATTCTCCTATTTTTCTGCTTAAGGTAAGTTCAATAACCTGCCCTTCAAGGACTTTCATCTGAAATCTCTCATCACTGCTAAATTTGAATTTAAATTCGGCTTTTGATGATTCTCCAAAAAAGATTTGTTTTCTTTCCAGCAGGTAAATGTAGTAGGAATGGTTTATTTGACTTCCCTTTAAATTTGAAACACCCCACCATCCTTGAATCAAGGGTTTTGTTTTAGTGCTATCTTCCATTAAAGATACCTCTCCAATAAAGTCTACTCCAATTGTATTCATGCGTATGGTTTTTCGCCCTCTTGGAATTATTTAAAAAGCATTTACCAATATTTTATTTTTTAACAAACTTCGACACCTTTTTTCCTTGCATTAAATAATAAATGCCGGGTGAAAGGGAAGAAACATCCAACACTTTTAAATCTGATTCAAAAACCTGGGTGCCGTAAATTGTAAAAATCAATGTTTTAGAGCTTTTCGTATCCCCGGCATTGTCAATCGTAAGAATGTCATTCACCGGATTAGGGTGGAATTTTAAATCGTTTTCATTCTTTATCAGGTCAAATGTATTGACGGGAGAAGCTATGCAGGATTTAGGATATTCATTGGATACTTTCCAGGCAATTTCCTGAAATTTCAAAGCCAAATCAGGAGATGGTGGATCAAAGTCTCCTCCCCACCAAACCTGCAATTGATTGGTGAGTCCAACCGGAGAAGTTCCAAAAATGGTTGAAAAATGCACACAGGCTATGAAATATTTTCCAACATCATTCAAATGAATATTGTCTGAAAATATATCCTCGATGGATGTTAAACCGGGCATTGCACCGGCATAAATGGAATCATAAACATGTGCCAGGCCCTGGGCTGCCGGAATCAGACAAACCGGATCTGATGGATTGAACCTGTTGTTTAAAGTATCCACCACACTTTCCCACATCGGCAAATCGTCCTCCAGTCTTTGCCTCCAGGGGTTACTATCTACATCATAATCACATTGAGTGGGTGTACCACTCAAAATGCAATGCCAATCTTCATAAAGGTATACTTCGATTTCAGGGTTGTAAAGCTTGGCATAAACAAAAAAGCTATCGGCATATTCATAGGTTTCCTCAATCAAATTGCCATAGCGTGGAACAGATTCAGTGAGTACCAAAACATCAAAATCACCAACCGGTAATCCACCATCCTGGTCGTAAAATCCATAATAATATGGTGGATTCGGTTCATAATCATCTTCTCTTTTTCTCTGCCATTGCCAGCGCAAAGGTGCCCCCGGAATGCTTTGATAAACCCAGTCAAAGTTTGCATTTTGATGGTCATCCGCCAGTGACTTTACCATATCTGGAATTTGGTCGCTGAGGCTGTGTCCGACGTAAAATGCTTTCACCTCTTGTGCTTTGCCAGAGGAGACCATGTGCATTAGGAAAAGTAGAAGTAAAATTCTCATGGTTGAGTTGGGTTTGATGTGGGAATTTTTAAGGTCTTTTTTAAAAGGTCAAAATTGAAAATAAAGCATAAGATTTAAAAAATTAGATGCTATCATATAACAGCTCGAATAAGTTCCTGATTGTCTGAAGGTTATGCTATTCGCCATTAGGCGTTCGCTTTTCGTTTTTAAAGGCCTGGTAAACCGTAAATTCCACAAATACCAGTTGTAAAGCTCCTCCACCTTTTATTCAAATTGTAATATGGGAATTTCCCATTTAGAAACTAACCCCGCATTTAAATGCGGTGGTAGTGGAAGCACTGGTAAATGGCAGACGGTTTAAATCGTCAGACTTTGTATTTCGACCTTCTTTTCCACCGCGATAAATCGCGGGGTTAGATGCGGGGATAAAAAATATTGCCCCTATTTCCTCTCTTAGCTAATTTACCCATCATTTGCGATTTAGAAGAGTTGAAGGTGCATAAAAAGGATACCTAAAATCTCCTTGTCGCCCTTTCTCCCCATCCTTAAATTCAAAAAATCAAAAAGACAACGAACACCGAATAGCTAACACCGAACACCGAAAAAGCGCTTTTCCTAAATATCTACAAACCAATTCAAACAGATCCAAAAACTATTCCTTGCATTATTGGATAGGAATGAATTCACCCGGTAATCAATTCCCAACTCGACTTTTTGCTTTTCTGTAGCTGTGTAACCAAGCAAGGGAACCAACCTTACTTCCAGGTCGTACTCCGAACTTTGAAAGCTGTTGAGGTATTCGTTGCTGATTTTAAGGTAAAATTCCCCGATATCTGCAGACTGTCCATTTAATGGCAATTCGGTTGCCAATCTATAGCGTAACCGATATTCAGTGTCTTCATTTTCAAAAAAAGTCTGGTCGGTAACAACACGGTGAGCCAGTCTTAAACTGGTAAGCCTTTGTGTAATCGTGTATTGTTGGATAAGACGATGGATTATCTCTTTTTCACGAAACCGAATCAAATAGCCCCCTGAAAGTCTGGAGTTCAACCCTAGCTTTTTAGCAGCTATCATGGAATAATCCGTCAAAACATAATCAAAACTCTTTTCACTTTTGCCATCGAAAGAACCTCTTTGCATCACTTGACGGGATTCAATTTTGAAGTTTACAGTCCAGTCATTTTCCAATTTATGGTTGAGGTTGATGGAAGGCAAAGATCCAAGCTGATAGGTGCTCTGTGCTGAGATTCTCAATGAAAAAAAGTGAGCCAGGCAAAGCACAAGCAAAATTTCTTTATTAATATTCAAGGTGACTGGAATTTTTGAATACGATTTGGGAAACGCTTAACTTCTGACCTGATTCGCTAAACAGGTATTCATATAAATTTACATTCACTTCTTTTCGGCATTTAACTATAAGTTCGTACCTGACCGCATAGTCTGAAACTTTTTCCCCTGTTTTTATTTTTTGCAACACGATACCCGGCTCTCCAGAATACTGAATTTGAATTCTTCGAATTTTATACTTTTTACAATCTTGTCCTAAAAAGAAATCAATGGAATCCCTGACTGCGGGACTTATCTCCTTCCAGGTAAGCTGGATTTCCGCGTCTTCCAAATTACCCGTAGTATCAAATTCAATGCTATGCTTTTGGCGGTTCAATTTGAATTTTGCTTCCACACTTGTTTGATCCAGACCTTCTTCCAAATACCATTTTACCTTTCCTTTTCCTTCTAAAGAATTTATAAAATCGAGGGCCATTTTAGGAACATCCTTTTCTTTCATGCGGCTCTCCTTTTCATATTTTACCTGTCCGTAAAGTGCAGTTGAGCTCATTACCAATAGAAACAAGAGGCACTTTTGAATTATATAATTGGGCATTAGAATTCTTTATTTTTTAAAACAAAGTCCTGGGCTGAAAGGTCATGGTTGATTTGAATATTTTTATAAAAATCACGAAGAAAAGGTTTGGCGGGTTTTATTTTTACCTTTCATTTTTACGCCATCACCGCTATCATTTCAAATATTCTTTCACCTTGGGTTTTGTCTCCAATAATTTCAGAAGCAACAATTGCCTCTTCCTTTTTTATTCCTTTGGTAAATATTCTCCAGGCATAGGTATCTTTAATTCGAACTTCAGTAGTAGGTTCTTTATCAACAGAAGTTAATAATTGCCAGCCATTTTCGTAGTGCAGGAACCAGCACTTTTCAGTTTTTCCTTCGAAAAAGATAATAAAAGGAACAATATCTCAAACTTTGGGATGGTCTACTTATTGTTATGCTTCTTTATTCCTTTCTCTGGATGTTCCTCATCATAGATTAGATTTTGCCTGATGCCATTCCAGCTATCATAACTCAGTAGGATATTAAATTCTTTTACAATTAAATTTTCATCAAAAGATATGTGTCCCAGGTATTCCTGATATTCCCTCCATCCATTGTTTTCCAATTTAAACAAAATGTGGTACTGGTCTTCAACTTTAGAATAGGAAATGATTTGAATATTGTCAATTTCAGGCAATCAATTAAGTCGCTAATTTAATTGGATCTCTTTCAACCATTTCTAAATTTAACAATCAAATAACCCTCTTCCGCTACCAGAAATTAGCAGTAAATTTTGGATTCTGTTCTGAAAAACCAACCTCAGTTAATCCTCCAACTGAAAACTGTTTGATTTCCCAATTAACAGGACTGCCTTGATTTTTCGCTTTCGCAAGTATTCTTCTAAGTCTCTTACGATTCTCAGATTCTATGTTTTTTTTAAAAAGTTCATTTCATTTTATTGTACATAAATAAGATTATAATTGCCAGCCATTGTAGTGCAGGAACCAGCACTTTTTCAGTTTTTCCTTCGAAAAAGATAATAAAAGGAACAATATCTCAAACTTTGGGATGGTCTACTTATTGTTATGCTTCTTTTATTCCTTTCTCGGATGTTCCTCATCATAGATTAGATTTTGCCTGATGCCATTCCAGCTATCATAACTCAGTAGGATATTAAAATCATTTACAATTAAATTTTCATCAAAAGATATGTGTCCCAGGTATTCCTATATTCCCTCCATCCATTGTTTTCCAATAACAAAATGTGGTACTGGTCTTCAACTTTAGAATAGGAAATGATTTGAATATTGTCAATTTCAGGCTTATCAATTAGGTTGCTAATATTAATGATTTTTTCCTCACAGGGTTTTGCTTTCATGATGATAAACAGGGTATCTGAAACAGGTTTATGGAGGATATTTAGTGAAACAGGTTTTGATTCTGATGCTCCCTTCATCTTCCAATTCATAAGTGTAGGATCAAAAGCCTCATCATTCCAGAATACTTCTTTATAATTTTCCATCTCACAAGTAAGGCTATCGATTATAGCATCCTCAGAACCGGGCACAAATATTCTGACTTCCTTATCGAAAAGGTAGGAGCCGGTAAGGGGTATTTTTTCTCCTATTCTATCGTATTGGTACCATCCGTCAATTCCTCCATTTTTGTGTTGAATTGCTTTCCATTCTTCGCCGCATCGAGCCCAATTCTGAATAAATAACTTCATCGTTATGGCATAAGAGCCGGCTATGGTACCCTTTAATAGATAAAAATTCCCTTTTTCGACCTTGCCTTCAAAATGATAATCATTAGTTTGACCGAAAATTGGATTTACAACAGATAGCATTGAGAAAAGTAAAAATATCCTGGTTATAATTGACATATATATCGGGTTAGGCTTTGGTATCCTACTTAGTCAAGAGAAGGTTTTCAATTTTTTAACGGAAAGCTAAATTCTTTTTTTTATAAAATTTTTGATTTTAAAAACTCGATATAATCAAAAGCCCTGGATTCGGCAAAATGGTCAAAAAGGTAAAGAACGACTCCTTGAATTAGGAGCCCCATTGCAATTCCTTTCACCAGCTCATTTTTCCAAAATATAATCATCAGGATCAGTCCAAGAATAAAAATGCCTATTTCAATTTTTTTTATCAGACTGAAGCTCTTCAATACTTTTTCCATACGAGGCAATTCTTCGCTTTTTAACTTATCTGGTGCTTCCTGGTAAAATGCAGTTACGCGTTTAATATCATTTGGAGTGCGGATAACCACACCGATACATACAACTGAAAGCAAGATCGCCAAGGGCAAGATTGAATAGGCCATGCCATTCAATAGCGATTTTTGGGTGTTTAAAAAGTAAACCGAAGTGAGGATAAATAGAATTGAAATCACCAATCCCAGGGTACATTGGAGTTTCTCACCGGAGAAATAGTTAAGGATGTTTTCCATTTGGCTTTGGTTTTGAATGCTGTTTATCAATGATAAAAATACTTTTAAACATTGTAAGCAATGGTTATAAGTATTTCTTAGTGGTTGACCTAGTAAACACAGAAAACTGAAATGATAAGGGGTGAAATTATTTTAAAATTCACCTTAGCTGGCTTAGCTTGTCAAATATTCCGCTCAGCTGAATTTTTTCATCTAAACTTAAAGGTTCCGTGAATTTGGCAAAGAGCATATCAATTTGTGGTTTTAAAATATCTATCTCCTTCTTTCCTTTTTTAGTTAATTGTATCCTTTTTGCTCTCCGATCTTCTTGATCGGTAAATTCCTCAATTAGCTCATTTTTCAATAGCCGTTTTATAATTTCAATACCGGTTGGTGCTTCCAAATTGTGAATTTCAATGATCTCCATTTTTCTGAAACTTTCTTGAAAATCTAAATGAAGAAGGAAGCTGTATTCATCAATAGAAGAAACTTTCGAACTTGACAAGACATGTTTGGTCTGCTTTTTCAATTCTTTATTCAGGTAGAGCATTTTAAAAGCAATCATCAATTCATCATGCGCTGCATGTTTATCATCCGGCTTCCCGGAAAACAAATTATTATTCAACCAAATCACAAAATCTTCAAGTCTGTTTGAAGCGTCCCCGCCTTGATACTCTTCAAGGTATTTAATCAATTCTTTCATTAAAGAATAATCCATAAGTTCTATTTAGTTCTTGATTGAACAAATTTATAATAATAATTGTGTTTTTGAAATAAAATTGTAATTTTGCATCAATAACATAATAATAAATCAAAATTATAATGAAAATGAATAATCCAACCTACACTTTCGTCTCAGTATCAACTGCCAAACCTGGTAAACTCGACGAATTAATTCGAATAGCTTCAGCGCCAAGTGAAAAAATGGATGAAAAAGTGCCTGGTGTGATTGCGCGTCAGGTAGGTGTTGACAGAGAAAGAAATTCTGTAATTGTATGGGTGACTTTCGATAAAAAAGAAACCTTGTATAACTTCCTTGAAACAGAACAAGGAAAAGATGACCATGGCGAAAATGAAGATATGAGCTGTATTGAAACTTTCGTGATGTACGACCTCGAACCGGTCAGCGGAAGGCTTATGCCAAAAGCATAATTAGAAATTTCAAAAGGTCCTTTCATTTAGATGGGACCTTTTGTTTGGATACATTGCAAAACTGAAATTTTACCCACTGTTGCGGAACCTTTTTTGAGAATTATCCT
Source organism: Saprospiraceae bacterium (assembly GCA_041392845.1). Lineage (GTDB taxonomy): Bacteria > Bacteroidota > Bacteroidia > Chitinophagales > Saprospiraceae > JAGQWW01. The sequence continues at coordinate 35,723 of JAWKLG010000043.1, forward strand.
GCAAATGGTTATTTAATGCGTTGAATATCTGTTGGTTAGGCTGCTTCGTGTTCAGCCTTCGATTTTCTTTTATTTAAGGGGCGACTAGGTGGCAAGAATTATTTTGGGTTGATTCCTTTTAATAATGTCTTTGGCTTTCCTACCTCAACTTCTTCTAAAAATAATTTCAAGTGGTGGTCGACCTTCAGATTTTTTAATAATCTTCTTTACAATCCCATTCTTGTGATATTGAGTCTCAGTTATATCAGTTCCATTTTCTCTTCTGATTTCTCTTCTCGCCTCATCATACTTGAAATAAGTAGGGTCATAAATGGATGTATCTACTTTACTGTAATCTTCCCATTTTGAATGGATATTGACCTGACGTTCTTCAATGGTTTGGCCAGCATCATTTTTGATCTTGGTGGTTGTATTAATTCCAATGTATTTGTCATGTCCAAAAGCACGCTCTTCAAGAATTTCCTGATTTCCGGACTTACTTAGCGTCATTTCAGTTACTTTTTCTCCATTGTTTGTCAAATAATAATTCATAGGATTTGGTCGGTCTTCAGGATAATGATATTCATATAAAGCAGTATCCATTACATTTTCGTTGTTCTCAATTCTAAACTCAGAAAGGAGTAAATCATCATCAGTATAGGTATTTTTTTGATAAACGGAAAGTTCGCCATTCTGCTCTGTTTTAAAAGAAATCAACCTTCCATTTTCATCAAAATCTTCAGTGAATTTCAAAGCTAATTTGCCTGAATTAGAACTTCTGATTTCCTTTATCTTTTTATGATCTCTATAAGTGATTTCATGAGTAACATATAAAGGAGTGTTCAAAAGAGCTCCTGTTGTTATGTATTGGGCTTTGATGGAAAATTCTTGGTTTTCCTGCTTCAGATTGCCAGTGTTTTGTTCACATGAAAAACAAATGGCAATTAGCATCATAAATAGGAGTGCAATTGTTGGTTTTAAGATTTCCATATTTTTTGATTTATTTTATTTAAAAAATTCGATTCGTTTGCTAAAAGCTCAAAAAAAATTGGTCAGAAAAGATCATAAAAAAAACCCTCTTTAAACTGCTCTATTTTCGAAATCTATTAATCAATTCAACTGATAATAAACATTGAATACAAAGGATAGCTTATCGAATCCGGATACAAAATTGCTGTCGAAAAAGGTAGATCCTCCACTAAAATAAATATCGAACATTAATTTGTTCTTTTTATATCCGAATCCTGCCAGAATAAGATCCCGGCTGTAAAATTTTTGTTTCAGCTCTTCTTCCTGATTTAGGTTTTCTGAGACAATCATATTGGAGATGGAATTGTTTTCAAACTCGTCAAACTGCCAGATGGAATTATTCCATAGATTAAAGTAAGGATTGAATCCAACCAGGAAAAATACCGGTACTTTTTCGCTTATCAGGTGTCTGTACTTTATGGGCAGTGACAAAGATAAATTCTCATAATCGACTGCCCCTGTCCTTGAAGTGTAAAGGGAGTCTCTAAAGTTTCGGAAATCATTTATATCAATAACTCCATTGAAATTCCTTATGCTTTGACTGTAGGCAAGCCTGGCATCAATACTTAGCATTCCTCTACGGCCCAACTTTTTAAGAAAATAATATCCTGTCTCAAAGCCAGATCCTTTCACATCAAAAGCAAAGTCATCATCTGAATCCAGGCGGGAACTGATTAAAATGCCCTGTTCTATCTTTTTTGATTCAGCAGTTTGTGCAAAAATCTGTACCGCAATGAAAAGGGAAAGGGTAGAGGCGAAGAGGTATTTCATTTATTTTAGTTTTTATTGTTAGGTGGGTGGTATTCAAAGAAATCTGAGTGTTATTTACGTTCGATTTTAATAATCAGTTTGTTATTAGCCTCTAATTTTTATGTTGCAAATTTCAATTGCCATCACGTGCCTTGCATATTTAAACAGCTTCCTTTTTACCCAAGTTTTTTAAGTATTTTGAATGTGCTAAACTACAAATTTGGAATTGTTTTCATCTTCTTCTTTTGATTTTTTGTGGGTGGGGGAAAACTGATATGGAGTACGTTGCTAACCATTTACGGTGATCGGTTTTCAATTTTTTATAAGAATATAGAATAAAATGTTTTGGGGATTTTAGGTAGAAAGTTTTCTCCAATAGTTGGTGAATTGGTAAAATGAAGTATGGAATACCATAAGTCAGTGTTTGGCAAAAATGAGTAAATATTGGGTTCTATTCTTGAAAGTCATCCGCATGTTTTACCTGTCTCCAATTTTTGACTATGGACAGTGTCCTAACGGGGATTGCCTGAAAGTTTTACTGGGGCCATTGTTTTTATTTCCACCACTCGAAATTGTCAGATATAATTATTTCGTTCTTTTGAATATGGTGGGTAGTTTTCATTGGAATGGTTCTGTAGTCTAAGTTGTGCTTGTTAGCTAAACCCCTAATTTCTTCAGTATCATCATATGTCAACATGAATTTTCCCTTCAGTTTTGCAGTAAGCGCAAACAAAGCATCGTGATCGATCTCGAAATGAGTGTAAAGTCGTTTTCCTGCAACTGTATATGGCGGGTCTATAAATGAGTATGCGTCAGCGTCATTTTTCACTTTATCTAGTTCGATGAATGCATCACCAGTTATAAACTTTATTTTTGATTTAACATGTCCAATTGCTGAAATTCTATCGCTTAGCGTTTTAGGATACCAACGAGATTTTATTCCTTTCCCGTTTTCTCCATTTTTTATCATTCCAGAACCCCTAGTTATAATGCCACCATGGAATATTCTATTTTTGAGAATAGTGCTAAAGGCCTGTTCCTTAATAGTTTTCTCTTCTTTTTGAAGTATAAATTTGGCATTTTCAGGAGTTAAATCAAATGAAAATATTTTGTTCGAAAGCCAATCATGATCTCCGTTAATTATGACTTCCCAAACAGCAGCCACTTCTTGGTCAAGCTCAACCATTATTACCTTTTCAGCTAAATTCTCGAATGCAGCAGTGAGGCTCACTATTCCGCCACCTGCAAATGGTTCTACTAATGTCTTTTTGCTAATAGATTGTTTGAGCCAATTTCTTACGACTGGAATTAGCCAAGTTTTCCCACCTGGATATCTAAATGGACTTCTCTGTGGAACAGAAGCAACGTTTACAACCTTAGGAGTCGTTTTTTTTGGCTTAGATTCAAATATTGATAATTGCTCGGCCATAATTAACTACTGATTATTTCTGTTAATGAAGGTGCGTCAGGTGGATTCTTATCCAAATGTTCGTCAAGTCGCATTTGAAGTATTTCAATGAAGTTTCTAATGGCTCCTGGCTCGGGAGTTGTAATTTTCAAAAGAGCTGGTTCAAATTCAGTATATACAGTTTCTGATAAAATTAAATCGAACTTATTTGATTCCTTATTGAATTCAAGATCGTATAGAAACCAAGCAATATCTGCTTTAGATTTGGAAGTGGTTGGCAGATTTGGTAATGTTTCAAAAAATGACTTTTGAAGAGCTACAGTTTGTTTCTTTTTCCAAGTGTGAAAAATTCCACCTTTATAAAGCATCTGAGGAATGAGTCTTTTTCTTGAAGAGGATAGGTAGTCAGGCTTAGGATAATTATAACCTGTTGGCCATTCAAAGTTTTTCGAAGGTTTTTTCATATACTCTTCAAAAGGATTTCTGAGATTTCCTGAAATATAGACACCCTGTACTTCAAGGGATGCAAAGTTAATTAGTTGCCCTTTGTCATTATATTGAACTAGTACAAAGTCAATATTTCCTGCTGATTGACCGTTTTTGTCAATAAGTTTGATTTCAGATAATGAAGTCCATGAAGCATCTGAACCAAAAGCAAACTCTGCAGCACTTTCGATTATTAACCAATCTTCTCTAAATCTTGTAGGACAAGTTATTATGGGATTCCCTTTGTGCATTACACAGCATACACCAAGAGGGTTGTTCGCCTTATCTTTTGTGCAACTTGGAACTTTATTATTGTATGGACAAAGTTTTTGTTTCCTGTAACGTTGAGCTTTTGGACTGTCATTTGACACTGGAAAGCCAAAAACTTCACCAAGTGGACTTCTAATTTCTGAATTTTTAGCCATAGTCAAAGATAAATAATTCTATCGGTCGATATAAATGTCGTTCGCTTTTTTTCATTGGCCCAACTATCTAGTGCATACGCCAATCCCGCGATTAGTCCACATAATGTTACCAAAATAAAGAATAAATAGATTCCATGAAATATTAAATAGGTGACAGTGGCAAAAAAAGGAGTTATATGATAAAAGTTCCATTTTATTTAAGAAGACAGCAGTTTGGTTCAAATTCCCCCCATCTCCTCCAACACCTCCACCAAATAAACCTTGTCCAAAGGTTCTGTATAAGTGTCAGTTCTGAAGTTTCCAGCACGATAATAGTCTTCTGCTTTTTTTAAATTGTCCTGACAGGCTTCTAGATTTCCAAGCCTTTTGTTTGCAAGCGCCTTATAATAATAAGTCTCGGCCAAAAGGTCGTTTTCTTCTATTTGTTTGTCCAGGTATCGTAGGGCAGATTCATTATGGCCGGATTCATATTCCAGCACGCCGAAATGATAATAATCAAACATGCCGGGGCTGTAATCTTCCTGACCCAAATGCTTAAGGAATATTTCTCTTGCTTTTTCAAAGTTGCCCTTTTGTTTGTAACAGAGGGCCAGGACGATATCCAGATGATAATCACCGGTTTGGCAATAGCCGATGTCGTAGTTGACCAATGATTTCAATCTTTCGATGTCCTGGATGGCTCCGTCGTAATCTCTTAGGAACTGGAGGCGACACCAGCCACGATAGCCCAGGTATTCACTGGGTGAAATTTCTACTGCTTTGTCGATCAGGGCTTTCCACTCAATAAACAAACCCCTTTTTAAAAAGGGAACAGCCTTTTCCATGTAGGAATAGGCAAAGTCGGGACACAATTCGATAGATTTATCGAAGTGAATTTGAGATTGATACGATCCTTGTGGGTATCGAATGGCCATGTAAGCCTCCTCGCAAGCTTCATAGCACTTTTCATTTCCTCTGTAAACTTCGCAATTGGGTGGAGCAAACAATTCCAAACTTAGCAAGGCAAATAGCAAGAAGGATAAAGCTCTTTTCATGGGAGTATTTTTACGATTTGACCTTCCTCCATTCTGAAAGTCAGGTATTGATAAAAATCTAAATTCTGACCTTTCCGTTTCCTTGGAATCCAACCTTCCAAAGACTTTACAATTTCCAATAATTGATCAGTGATGTTCGGGTCAAAAGACTTTTCCTGATAGTCAAAATTCATGCTTTCAATCCTAAATCTACCACTTTCACCTTTACAATTGACAATGAAGCGAATGGTGATATAGCCATCTTCATTTTTAGTAACAGGAAAATTATAAGCTTCAATGATTTCCCTTTCCAATCCTTTTTTTTCGCCCTGATATCCGGGTGCAATATCGGTTGAAGCCCTTATATAGTATTGTTCGATTTTCGTTTCATTACAAACTTTAAAATCGGGAGAATCATATCGCTCATCGAAGGGAATGTCCCCCACATTGTATTCCGTTTGGCTACAGCCAATGAGTAGGGAAATTGTTGTAAGAATAAAAAATCTTCGAATCATTTTTTATGTGTCAGATGCAAAGTGGGGTAGAGTGGTTGTTTTTTTGTAAAAATATCTTTCAAAAAGTTCCTAAGCAGTCAAAGTTTTGAATGCCATTTTAAAGCAATATTCTATGATTTCCAGGTTAATTTCCTCAACCGCCACTTTTGTATCAGATATAAAATAATCAATCCAACCAGTAAAACAGGATACAAAAAGCAGAAGAAAATTGCATTTACTTCGTAATAAGACAAATGGAAAATATTCGCCAGGTTGATAATGAAATCTGTGCAATATCTATAAACGAAATCAATTAGCTGCTCCATTTTTATCTCGTTTTAGTTCACGAATTTTGAATTCCATATCAATGGATCGTATCAATAAGAAATACATAGAGAGCGGAAAGAGTATCACCAGGAAAATGATATTGGAAAGGCCATAATTGCCTGTTGATTTTAAGGAATCTATGATGCCGAAGAAAATGGGATCAATCAGGTCAAAATACCTGCTGGCAAATTTCACATGATTCTCTTTGCAAAAATTGGTATCATCATGACATTGCCAAGAGCATTTTTCAGGATGTAAAGCTGAAGGGAAATCCATAGGAAGATTGCCATCCATTATTTGATCTCTCGGCTTTATATTGGGTCTGATATATTCATTTACTCCAACCATTAGTAGGATGGGGAAAAGGAAAATACCAAGGTAAAGGAGATTTCTTTTCATCTATTTGGGGTTGTTTTTTTTACTCCCCCCTCGTTGTAAAATCAATCAAAAAAGGTTTTAAAGGGAATCCCGATTCCGATTGAAAACGCCTGCTGGCGTAAGATTGATATCTTCTGTTTTCTTTTAATTCCACTTCGAAGGAAAATGACTTTTTATCTTCTGAAAATCCAATTACATTTTTAACCATTAAAACATTTTCCTCACCCAAAGGACCAAAATCAAAACCTCAAGTCTCTGTATTCATAGGCATTGAAAAATTCAGGGTGATTACATTGAGATTGGGATCTACACCTTCACTGCCGCTATTGAATTCTGAAATGCTTACCACCTTGGGTCTTTTCGATTCATAATTATTGTACAAATCCTCCAGACTGCCGGAGAAATATTTGGTGCTGTTTACCAATGCTTCGACAGCAGGTTCATCCTCATAATCCATTTCAATCAGAGTTTTAATGGCTACTTTTTTATCAGTCGCAGCATCATAATATCGACTGGCAATTTGATAACCTACAAAATAGCCCAGGTCACTAGTTCCAAATTCATTATTGGGGGAGTTCCACAGCCAATTGTAAATCGAATTGGGATTAAACATATCAGCTTCGAACCTTTGTTTTACCCGCTCTTCATTTTCCGGGCCGGTAATAAAGGCCTTCCATGGAGAGCTTTGTCCCGTCGCTTTTATGGCCACAAATTCGGCAATGCCTTCATACAAAGTCAGCGATAGCAAATTATGCACCATTGGATGTTGTTGGGTATGCACATATTCATGCACACACAAGAAGGACAAATGTTCAACAGGATTTATTTTATAATAATTCTGAAGGTGCTCAGGTAATTCTGAAGTAACAGTTTTTAAATCCCCCAGCGCAAACTCTGTCCCCAAAAGTACCATGTCATCCACTCCGGTACCGGGCGAACGATGATTTCCCATGGTATAATAAATAGTAGAAGGTTTCAATGATGGATACACCTCCTTCAATTGAGCCACGCCTTTCATTATAGCCTTATTAAAAGGCTCAAGTTCCTCCGTATTCTTCCGAATTGAGTTCCAAAATTGCTTTTTGGTCAAAATAGATTTCAAATATTCTTCCGGAGTATAACCTCTGGCTTCCATCATCCTTTTTTGTCCCTTGGATGCTTTGTCTATAAAAACAGTCTTTAAATAATCCAATTGCTGGACAGAATCTTCCAAATTATCAATCGCATCAAAAGCTTTCCAAAAGTTAGCAATGTCAGTCGAAACAATGACCTGGTCTTCGGCTACAAAGGATTGCGAATTATTGGTTTGACTTTTTAAAAAGAAAGGAAAAGTCAGAAATAGAAGCGGCAATATTTTTTGCATGAAGTTTGGTTTTTTGTTCGGTTTTGGATTAAAAATCGATTTCGAATACTCAATTACCATCCTTTTCAATCAATTTTGGAACATCACTATATTTTAAAAAAAGCAATCCGTCGAATCTTTCCTTGGCTTTAAATCCGGCAGTACTTCCATTGTTTTCCATTCCTAAAAGTAATTGTTGGGTGAAATCAATTTTATCATAATTCTTTAAATCCAAAAGGTACTTTTCTTTTTGAAATTGGTTGAGATGGTAGGCGAGGTACCCTTTATCCTTATGTTCAAATTCAAAGGTGCCGTTGTAGTTCAAGTTGGTTCCACTGTAAACTACTGCCCCCACTGAATAATATTTGTCACCAAATTCTTTTTTAAGCTGGTGACCCATCCAATTCACTGTATAATTGGGCTTTGGAGTATTTTCAATATGACTGTTTTGAGCCCAGATGATAATTTTTGATTTCGGATTGGATGCTTTGATCCTTTTTACAGTTTCAAACATAGCTTATCCCGAACATTGTCAGATTCTTGGCCAGGACATTATAGATCCGATTTGAATATTTGAATAGGTTTGGTGGAAGATTTGAAAAGTGCTGCGTGTGCTAATCCACCTCTTTTTCTGATACTCCATTGTTGAGCAATTCCTTAGCGTTTTTTTCAAAAATGAATTGTATTCATTCAAAACTCTATAAAACTGTCCCTTTGATTGTTGAATGCCAGGGTATCCCCGTCATTTTCATATTGATAGAGGTAATTGAAAGCCTTCATTTCCAGAGGAACAGAATTTTGCCAATAGTGAATCCAAGGGCTAAGGCGTTCTTCCATTCGTTTGATAAGGAAATCTCTGTTGAGGCTGACAATCGAATCCCATAATTTTCAAGCTCCATTTCGGATTTTACATAGCCAACCAGCGCTGCTCTATCTCTTCCGAATGGTAATAAAAATTGGAGCTAAAGTTGGTGTAAATTCCTGGCTTTGAAAACGAATCTATATGCTCCCAGGCCAGCGCGGCATCACCAAAACCGGATTCAAAAAGTACTCATATCAAATCCCAATTCCTCATGAAGGAATTGGACCAATTCTGTTTCGCAGAAAAAAAACTCTCCATGCGTATTCTCTCCAAGAGCAATTATTTTCAACCCCATCCAGGCTTTTCCTTTTGAAATTTGAAAGCGTTTCAAACTTTTCAAAATCCGATGTGAATTCAATGGAGGATGTAAAATTCTTTTGGGCAGTACAAGAAACGGGAAGTTAGAATAAGAAGTAGTGGTAAGAATTTGAGCATTGGTTTTTTAGGTAAAAGCCGGCATTAAATTTTGGGTTTCCCAGTTGAGCTATTTCTTCTTTTTTTAAATTCTTCAATCTTATTTTCTATGAAGCTTTTGTGTTTGGATATTTCTGAATTGACCAGGTCATTTATTTCTTCACTGTCTAGTTGTTCTCCATAAAGCTTTTCTATTATTTTGTTGGATGTATTTGAAACAGTGTATTTCGTGTAGTCGAATTTAATATCAATTTCTGAATCGTAATAAAACTCATCAAATCCAATCTGATTGAATCCATCACCGTGGAATTCAATTCTAATTGAATTGATATCATTAGAAATTCTTTTCCCTGCTTGTTTTAATAATTTCTTTTTTGAGTCGCTATTTGAAATTCCATTCACCCAAATGAAAAACTTATTTTTCACATAGAATTTTTCAAATTTTTCGCCCTTAGTGATAACAGGCTTATCAAGTCAGAAAAGAATGTTCGAAGAGTTCTAATATTGCTTCTTTGCTCTTCGATATTTTTATGGCTTGCCCTACTGTTTTTAATTTCTTTTCTAATAAGGCGATTTCTTTTTCAAAATCGTCCGGTTCTTCAATACTTTCTCCTTTGGCACTCTTTAATCATTATTTCTAATGAATGGTTAAGGTTTTTTGAAATGTATTCAATAAAATGGATCTAAGATTCCGGCATCAGCCTGCTCAAGTGTTGCAAAGTAATTTTCTTTATCCTCCGTTTTAATAATTACTGGTGGATAGCCATTTTGCATCAAAATGAAGTTCATTAAAATTCGTGCAGTTCTGCCATTTCCATCATCAAAGGGATGTATTCTAATATATTTATAGTGGAATTCAGCAGCAATAAGAATGGGGTTTTTGTCTTTTTCCTGATTTTTTTCCCTGTACCAATTTATTAAATCAGTCATCAATGCTGGTGTTTCTTCCGGGGTGGAAAATCTGAAAATCTCCCCGGTTTTGGTTTTTACATGATTGGGAGATGTTTTGAAAGACCCTAAATTAACTTTTTTCTTAGTGGGTTGCCCATCCGGAGTAATGGCATCCACCTCATAAGATTCTTTCAAAATAAGCTTATGCAGTTCCCTGATGAAATTCTCTGTTAAAGGTCTTTCTTGATCCACCAATTCTGAGACCCATTTTACGGCTTCATCGTGCCCGGTTATTTCAAAATGGTCTTTTAAAGGCTTTCCTTGAGCTGTAATGCCAAATAAAATGAGTGCTTTGGTCTCTCCGTAGGTAAGGGTATTCCCCTCCAGGTTATTAGAATGAAAATTCCAATCTAATCTGAACTTCTGCATGATTCGTAACTCATCCTCTTTTTTCAAAGGGCGAAGGAGGTCAAGTTCCTTTTTTAATTCGATTGACCTTTTGATTGTATCCATACCTAATTCATTCTAAAATTATATCACAAATCCTCATATACGAATTATGCAAAAAATAGCCCTTCAAATATACGAATCCTGATAAATTTTAGTTCATCATTGCGTTGTAAGAGTACCCGATGTTGTAAGATTAGAGAAAATTGCCAGTAAAGGTTTCTAAAAATTTCTCTCGGTTTATTTACCCAAAATTAAACTCTCAAAGAAAGCATTCCCCTCTTCATTTTGCACATGTTTTGAATCTTCTAAAAGAATGGATTTTTTCAGGGTAGGGAAGAGCTTCTTTGTCCTTTTTATCATTTTTTCACCGGGAAACATAACGTCATTTTTAGCTGCCAGCAGCGTCATGGGCGTATTTATTTTAGCTGCCTCTTGTTTGCTGATTACCGGTACCGGTGTGAAATCCATGGTGAAATACAGGAAAACCTTCGAAAGAAAATCAACCGCAAACTGGTCTCTATCTGTAAATACTTCCGTCAGGAATTTTTCGAGGTATTTCATCTTTTGGGTCTTCATATACCTGCGCATCGGAATGAAAATCTTGAACAAAGCTGTAAGTGGATTTCCATTTACAATATAAGCGGGTGATGCCAAAAACGCTTCTTTAATGGATTCACTCTTGTAGGCTAATGTTTTCAAAATGATCAATCCTCCGAAAGAGAATCCGGCTAATGTAACATCTTTTAAATCTAGCTTTTGGATGATTTCATGGATCCATTTCCCGTAGGAAGAATCTTTCATGCTAAGCCTGGTTTCGGCACTTTTATTGGGCTGGGCCAACACATCAATGGCATATACCCTAAATTTTTCAGTCAGTCTGGGATAACATTCCAATCCAATGGGGGCACAGCCATTTGAACCATGAATTAAGAGCAGCGGAGGATTGGAAGGTCTGCCTGTCACCAATAGGTGCGTATTGCCAAATGAGGTCCCTACATTAATCGATTCATATTCAATTTTTAGGGACTCCAATTTCTGGTCGTATAAGTCTAATATTTCATTTTTCCCTTCTTCAGATTTAAATAATGAGGTCATATTTGTAATTTTAGGGCAAGTTTACTAAAATTATCTAATTTAGGACAGGTTTACTAATGAAAAATACCAAACAAAATATACTAGACACTGCCAAACAGCTCTTCAATGAATTGGGATACAGCAATGTGACGATTCGCATGATAGCGTCGAGACTGGGTATGAGTTCCGGCAACCTCAACTACCATTTTCAAAAAAGAGAAGATATTTTAGAAGCCTTGTATTTCGAAATGGTAGCTGTTTTTGATGAGCGGGTAAGCAAGTTTGCTCCTACAGAGATAACTTTCAAAATCATCCAAACCGATATTATATCCAGTATGGGAAGGATGGTCGACTATCGATTCTTTTGGACCGACCTTTATCATATTTTAAAAACAAATGAAAACATCAGGTCTCATTTTGAAAAAGTAAAGGCAGATCGCTTGAATGGCTATCAATTGCTGTTTAAGGTATTGATTCAGCAGGACCTTTTAAATAAAAACTCTTTTAAAAAAGAATATGAAATGTTGGGAGAGAGAATGGTCGATTACAGCAATACCTGGTTGTATGCATCTGAATTGTATGAAACCACCAAAGCGAAAAATGAAGTTATCCACAAAGCCGCATTCCAACTGTTTTCGATGATGATTCCCTACATGACCACTGAAGGGCATTTAGAATGCGGAGCATTGTATCCGGATTTTTTCTCATGATTTTAAATAAACTTAAACATCTTATCTTAAGTCAATGCCTACCTTTTTGCTGTGATTGAACTTTGCATCAAACAAAAAAATAATCAAGATGCTTTTAAAAAATCAATCACACGTGAAAAATTATGCCCGCCTTGCCGGCTTACTTTATTTAGTCATAGCCATAACCGGCGGATTCAGTATTGGTTACATGCCCGGGGAAATTATCGTAGAAGGAGATCCCCATACCACCTTCCAAAATTTATTGTCGAATCAGACACTATTTAAATGGGGAATTGCCGGTGATATCGCCGTTTTGGTGTTTGAAACCCTACTTACTGTCATGCTGTTTGCTCTTTTAAAACCTTACAGTGATACCGGAATACGGGTGGCCACCTATTCACGGCTTGCAATGGCCATCATCATGGCAATGAATCTTATCAATTACATGATTCCGGCAGTTTTTGTTTTTGAGCCTGCACTTGTAGGAGGGGTTTCCCCAATGGATTTGGAAACTACAACCATGCTCTTTTTCAAGGCACATAAATTTGGAGAATACGCTTGGCAGCTTTTCTTTTCCATCCATTTATTTACCCTGGGATACGTAATCTGGAAATCCAAGAAAGCTCCATTTATGCTCGGGATTCTAATGTTGATTGGTGGTGTCGGATATGCAGGTGATAGTTTTATCCGCTTTGTTTGGGTAGATACCGCTTGGATAAGCACTACTTTTTCCGTCTTATTGGTATTGGCGGTTATATCAGAATTTTGGTTTGCATTCTGGCTTTTATTCAAAGGTAAAAAGCTTAATGCTGCCCCTAAAGTTTAATTCTTTACCAGCATGCGCTTCTTTATTCTACTCAAGGACTCTGGCGTAACACCCAGGTAACTTGCAATCTGATGCTGGGGAACTCTGCCCATGAGGCCTGGATTGGTTTCCATCAAATCTTTAAGTCGTTCTTCAGGTGAAGAGGTCATAAAAGAAGCCATTCTTTGTTGGAGTTTCCCGGCATCTTTTTCCACTTCACTATTGATAAATTCTTTGAGTCTTGGAAGTCTTGCACACATCGCGTCTACCAAAGATTCGTTGCCAATTGTTAAAAGACAATCTTCAGCACATTCGAGGAAATGCTTTGAAGGCACTTTGTTGTTGTAACTGGAAAAGGAATTGACAGATTGACCTTCTGTGAAAAAAGCAGTTGTCTTCTCCAACCCATCCTTTATGTAATATTCTCTCACACAGCCTTTTATGACAGCATAACACTCTGTACAAACCTTTCCTTCTTGAAGTAAAATAGTTCCTTTTTTAAATTCCTTCAATACCGTGTGTTCTACGATGGTGTCTATTTCATCCTTCTTTAAAAATGGAAAATTGGAAATGAATGCTCTAAATGCTTCTCTCATGAATATTCAATTTTTACCTAAACAAGGCTGGGTTTTACTGTACCGAGATTTTCTTACCATTTGAGGATGCTCAAAATAGACATTTATATTCTCTTAGAAAAAGATGTGAAAGAACCTTATCAATCT
>JAWKLG010000044.1:0-46293 GCA_041392845.1 Saprospiraceae bacterium
ATAACCCGCTGAAAAGGAATTTCATTTTTAAAAATACCACCATGCTCCAGGCTATATGGATATTACCTTATTAAAAATGGGTTTTATATGAAAAAAATTCTGGGTACTGGAGGCTGGATGCTGGAATCTAGTTTTGATTTGGTGATTTCCCAAAAGGTATCGTCATTCCGGCCTCCGAGCCGGAATCTGTTTGAATGGGCTAGAAAGGATCTTTAGAGGCTGGATACATACTCCGGGACTCTGGACTCTAGCCGCTGGAATCACGATTTTTTGATTCTGCTTCGCACTTGGTATTGAAGGCAACCATCATTCGTTCTACGTTAAGGACAGGGCATGCCCTATCCTTACTTTTTCGCACACCGCATAGCGCATGCCACATAGCGCATAGCGCTTTATCGCCTCTAGTCACTTGAGTTGGGGAGTCCTCGTCCGGGTGGCTTCGACAGGCTCAGCCACCCGGTAGGCTGGAAACTGGAAACTGGACGTTAGAAGCTGGATGCTGGATACTGGAAAAAATCGAATAGCGAATTGCGAACACCGAAAAGCGAATTCGTCACTCCACATTCGTCACTCGTCACTTGATTTGGGGAATCTTACTGGTCTGAAGACCTGCATTTATCTTAGGTATTTTGAGATATGGGACCCCTACAGGGTCATTTGATGCTCTTTTCGATTCACGGGCTGAGATATTTGACCCCTACAGGGTCAAGTCAAATCCTTAGAATTAATTGTGGAACTACACTTTTTATTTAGCTGGTTTCTAAATTCCTTCGTCATTCGTCACTCGTACTTCGTCACTTGATCACTGGTCTGAAGACCCGCATGTACTCTGGATACAAGTTTGAAAACTTGTACCAAGCAGTTTTTGCCAATGGCCAACAGCCAATTCGTCACTCGTACTTCGTCACTTAATCACTTTTCTAAAAACCTGCATTTATCTTAGGTATTTTGAGATATGTGACCCCTACAGGGTCATTTGATGCTCTTTTCGATTCACGGGCTGAGATATTTGACCCCTACAGGGTCAAGTCAGATCCTTAAGTAATAATTGTGGAACTACACTTTTTATTTAGCTGGTTTCTAAATTCCTTCGTCATTCGTCACTCGTACTTCGTCACTTGATTACTGGTCTGAAGACCTGCATATACTCTGGATACAAGTTTGAAAACTTGTACCAAGCAGTTTTTGCCAATGGCCAATGGCCAATTCGTCACTCGTACTTCGTCACTTAATCACTTTTCTAAAACCTGCATATCTAGGTATTTTGAGATATGTGACCTCACAGGTCATTTGATGCTCTTTTCGATTCACGGGTTGAGATATTTGACCCCTACAGGGTCAAGTCAGATCCTTAAGTAATAATTGTGGAACTACACTTTTTATTTAGCTGGTTTCTAAATTCCTTCGTCATTCGTCACTCGTACTTCGTCACTTGATTACTGGTCTGGAAGACCTGCATATACTCTGGATACAAGTTTGAAAACTTGTACCAAGCAGTTTTTGCCAATGGCCAATGGCCCACAGCCAATTCGTCATTCGTCACTCGTCATTCGTCACTTGATTACTGGTCTGAAGACCCGCATGTACTCTAGGTACAAGTTTGAAAACTTGTACCAGCGTTCCGCTGATTTTCAGCGTCCATAATCTAGCAAACGAGCAAACGAGCAAACGAGCAAACGAGCAAACGAGCAAACGAGAACCGAGCCAACGAGCCCCCGAGCCCCCGAGCTATCGCACCTCCAGCTCCTTCCGATTGATTTTTCCCGTATCATTCCTTGGGAGTTCATCGATGATTTCGAAATACTTTGGGACTTTGAATTTGGCAAGGTGTTCTCTGGCATAGGCAGAAATGTCGTCCTTTTCGCAAGGAAAGCCGGGTTTTAATTCGATGAAGGCTTTGCCGACTTCGCCCCATTTATCGTCTGCGACTCCTATCACTGCGGCCTGGCGGACGCAAGGGTGACTTTGTAGTACACGCTCAATTTCAGCAGGATATACATTTTCACCACCGGAAATAAACATGTTTTTGATGCGGTCCACAACGTAAATCATGCCTTCTTCATCCTGGCGAACCATGTCTCCGGTTTTGAACCATTCGCCATCCATTGCCTTTGCTGTGGCTTCCGGATGATTCCAATAGCCGGGCGTTACCATGGGGCCGCGAAGTAATAATTCGCCGGGTTCATTCACTTCACATAAACTACCATCAGCCCTGACAATCTTAGTATCAACGTAATAATTGGAACGTCCGATGGATCCTATTTTTCTAATAGCATCATCCTGATGTAAAGAAGTAAGGTTGGGACCTACTTCAGTCATACCATACCCTTGTCTGACAAAAACGTTTTTTTGATGCCAGGTTTGAATCAAAGGTATCGGCATGGACTCTCCACCAACTATAAAATAAAGAAGTGAATCGTAGTTCGTTTTTTCAAAATCCGGATGTTCCGCCAGCATTTTTAAAATAGTCGGAACTCCCATAAAAATAGTTGCCTTTTCCTGCTCAATTAGTTTTAAAACCAGACCCGGTTCAAACTTTTTAGTAAAACAGGTATAGCCACCATGATGCCAAAAGGGAGTTGTCAATACATTCCAGCCTCCGGTATGGAAAGGAGGCATGCAATTGATAGTTCGACTGTCAGAATTGATTATCAACGACATCGCCGTATTGATGCTGTTCCAAAAAAGCATTTTATGAGAATAAATGGCTCCTTTTGGAAAACCTGTCGTGCCGCTGGTATATAAAATGAAGATAGGATCGTCTTCAAAAATGGGAGCATTTTCAAAATCTGCCTCTGGAAATTCCTCACTACAAAAAGCCTCCAACGCTTCTAATTTCCAAAGATTTGGAATAACTGCTTTTTGATTTGACTTTGAAACCAAAGCATCAAATTTATCCTCCCAAATCAAAATCTTCGGACCCGCATTTGAAATCAGATAATCGATTTCTGAGCTTGTAAGTCTGTAGTTGAGTGGTACCAGAATGAATCCACCTTTTTGAGCAGCAGCAAAAAGCAAACAATATTCCAGGCAGTTTTCGGCCAATACTGCAATGCGGTCTCCTTTTCTTAAGCCATAATTTTCCACCAAATGGACAGCAAGCGCCATCCCTTTTTGGTTCAATTGACCGTAAGTCAGGGTTCTGCCGGTTTCGCCTTCTTTAAATGCTATTTTATTTTGCTGGTATACAGCCCATTTAGCCGACCAATCCGGCTGTGGTATCAATCTATTTCCCATATTATCCATAACCTGAATTTTCAAAAATGAAGATGAAAAGGCTCAGGTGAAATTTCAAATTTTTTAAAACCTAAATGCACAACTTGCAAATGCCAATCCTCCACCGGAACCAATGAAAAACAACAAATCACCTTTCTCAAATTTCTTTTTCTCCCAGGCATCATTCAATGCCATTGGGATACAAGCAGAGCCGGTATAGCCGTAATAATGCATGATGGTGTGCGCTTTTTCCCGATCTACTCCTAAGCGATCCATGGTCTCAAAAATACTCTGGATGTTGATTTGAGTAATAAAGAACTGCTTAACATCATGAATATTTTCTCCGGTCTTGTCACAAAGGTTGTTGGCCATTTTTGACCATATCTCCGGATTCAATTCTTTTGGAAATTTCTTTACAAATTTCAATTGGTGATGCGTAATCACGTTCCCGGTGATGGGCTTATAGGTTCCGCCTCCATAGATCCCCATCCAATCATGATACTGCCCTTCGGTTATCAACTCACTAGCCAGAAAGCCTACCTCTTCTTCGGTTGCTTCAAGGATGACTGCACCGCTCCATCAGCAAAGAGGGTAGCCGTTTTTTTGTCTTCCATGTTGATGTACTTGCTCATCGCATAAGCTCCGATTACAAGGATTCTTTGTACTGGGCATCTGCAACATCATTTACTTCCGATATCCAATGCCGTTACAAAGCCTGCACACAGCAGTGCTGATATCGAATGTTCCTGCTTGACTTGCTCCCAATTTATGTTGTAAAAACGGAAGCCGTAGAAGGTGAAACATACTCTGGCGTATCGGTTGCTACAATGATTAAGTCCAGATCCCAGAAGATTCCTGCCCCTTCCACAGCCTGATTGGCAGCGAAAGCAAAGGTTCACTGTGCTTTCATCCTCAGCACACCAGCGTCTTTCTATTATTTGCACATTGTTTCTCAACCAGGTGTCTACATCCTCATTGAACCACTCATTGAACCATTCGTTGGTGACTAATTTTCCGGAGCATAGGCGCCGGTTGATATAATTTTAGCGTTTCGCATTTATTATTATCTGATTTTTAAAAGTTAGTGCAAAAGAAACCGGAATGGCTGTGAACAACAACTTGCAGGAAGCTGTCACGCCTGATTTGCAAATGCAAGCTTGATCGCTCGGAAAATCTCCTTCCAAAAGTATAATCCAAAAATGGATAATCAGGGCAATGCCTGAAAATACCCACCATAATTTGCATTCGCTTTTTTAAATAGAACTCCAACCAACAGGGGAGGAACCGCCAACACCAATCCGTACACTCCTACCTGACCAAAAATTCCTAAAGTTTGGGCGGATTCAAAAAGTGACTGCAAAAACGGATACTGCGATGATGATTAAAATAATGTGGCTGGATTTCAAAGCCAGTTTACTTTCTCTTCATGATCCGTCAATTCAGGTCGATATCTTTCTACAGGGGTTGAGCGACAAAATCGTTGGCTGTGATGGTTGAAATTCCTACCAGTAAACCATCGAGCGTCGACATGGCTGCCGCCAGCAAAACCACAGAGATGATGGTAAAGACCCAATCAGGAAAGGCACTCTGAAGGTAAACAGTCATCACCAAATCCCGCCTGAACGCTCCGGTCGTAGCATCATTTAATTGTACCGACTGAGTGTGCCGCGCAGCCCAAAACCTACCAAGAGTAACATGGTAAAAAGAAAGAAAACAGGGCAAAGACAGCAATATATTGTTTTACCGCCTTGTCGGTTTTTACATACAATGCTTTGTTAAAATATGGGGTTGACAAACAAGGCCGGCACCAATCACAAATCCAGCTGCATAGGTAGAGTAGTAGTCACATTATGTACTACTACTGTTTACCCAACTAACATCTGCGGCTGGTCAGCCTGTAGTGTAGACCAAAATTCTCCTGAGAATCCTATTTTTAAAAAGCCATTTACTAAAATGACGAGAACTGTACGCCATCAAGGAGCCTTGAAAAAAGATTGGTGAAACGTATATAGGTTCCTCCAAAAGCACATAACCGGCTCGTGAAAACGATGGTAATGACCAGTGCCCAAAAATTATTAACTCCAAAAGTTTTTGCATTACAATCGAAATACCGCCCACCAGCAAAACGCCCGGATGAACGCAAAACTCAGGAGGTTGAGAATCGCAAAATAAAGGGAAAACCCTTTTCGACCGATTTTTCCTATCCAGTCAGGGATGGTGAGTGCTTTGACTTTTTCACCAATTTCCCTGAATTTAAAAGATAGGATAATGAGCATGGAAGTGAATCCCAGAAATACACTGATGCCCAGGTGCATGAATGCCGCCAATCCGTCTACATAAACAAAGCCTGGATTGATGATAAAAGTTGTTGCGGAAGCTGTAGAAGTGGCATGGGTGATGCCAACCACCCAGGGAGACATGTCCCCCTTTCCGATGGCAAAAACTTCCAAAGTCGTTTGTTTTTTTATGACCCAACCAACCCAGATACGCAGTACCAAGCATATAAATAGAAAATAGTATCCAGGCTAAAATCATGTTGGGTTAGATGGTTTTTTTTAAAAAAAATTATTTCAAATTAGAAATCCAATCGGCCAAAATTTGATTGACCTGTTCTGCTTGTTCGAACTGTACGAAGTGACCTGCTTTGTCAATTCAGAAGCAGTGATGCATTAGGCACTGTTGGGTTCCCTGTTTTCCAATTTCTCAGTGGTTCCTGCATTCAAAACGGTTGGGAATCAGGTTGTCTTGTTTGCCATAGATTGCAATGACCGGTTGTTTGATGTCAGGTAAATTGTCAAAACAGGCTCATCCACCATTCCTTTGACGTTTTGAGGGATGATGTGAAACAATAAGCTTCAAATTCTTTGCATCCCCATGGCCAAAACGATCATTGATCATGAATTCGGCATCATCCGGCATTTTGTAAAACGAAGCAAGGTTTTCAGCAACTGTTTCTGCAGGTAAGTCTTACTGCATCAGCGGTCAACACTTCGCGAAACCACTGTTTTTGTCCTTGCGTTGTTTCAAATCCTGCGGAGCAATTAAAATCAATCCTTTCACTTTTTCAGGTAAGCCAATGCGGTGGTCATGGAAATTTGTCCACCCATGGAATGACCGCCCAGATAACTTCGCTTAATTGTAGTTTGTCTTTATAAACCTGGAAACAACCGTGGCATAAAACTCATGTTGCTGTCATAATTTCCTTTGAAGATTTGCCGTAACCAGGCAAATCAATAGCGATTACCCGGTTGTTTTTTGCAAGTGCAGGAATGTTCTTTTTCCAAGCCGGTGCATAGAACCTAAGCCATGGATCAGAATGGATATATTATTTCCTTTTCCTTCATCAAAATAGGCGACAGTTACATCGTCACCCAGGTCGACCTTTTTCACCTCAAATGGATAAGGCAAATCGTCAAAGGTTTGGATTTTTGGGATATCCTTTTTCAAGCTGCAAGCTGAAAAAAGTAGGAATAGAATAGGAAAATATATAGTTGGTTTTCATTTTTAAAACATTAGCCATTTGAAAGAAATAAAAGCAGTGTATGGATCGACCGGTCTTTCAGTTTGACCACCGTTTACAAGGGTGCTGTCATAAAAATCGCCCAACCATAATTTGGCAGCATGCAGTTCTACACTCATGAACACGCCAAGCTGATAGGCAAGTTTTAAATTTCCCTCCACTCCCATGAATTGACCTCCATTGACAGGTTTTGCATTTGAAATGGCTGCAGCCCCTCCAATCTTTGCAGTAATTTTATTCGGTACGATGTCTTTGCTGATGTTCAGATTTCCTCCGGTTACACCATAGCCCAAATTCGAAATGTCTGTAATGGCAGCAACGTATCTGTTTACCACATTCGCATGAGGGAATAGCAAATAACCACCATGAGCTACGTTCAATCCTGCCGGAGTACCCCAGGTATTGCCTGTCATTACTCCTGAATAATGATTGTCGGTCAAACCATTATCGTCTCCTGAAGTGAAAATTAAATCAGCAAAAATTATATCGTTGGCAGTTTGTCCGTGGCGAATCCCGGCTCTAAGATTGGCTCCCAATCCTCCTATGGTCGGACCTTTTTCGAATTGCCGGGAGTCCTTTCCAATTGTGTGCTTCCAAGGTTGTAATTCAGATAGCCGGTAAGGAACCAATTGTCCATCATGAGGTTTTCATTGTAACCAAAATAGGTTCCCAACCAAACTACACTGCTTTATATGGAGTACTTCCAAATCGGAATCTGAAAGTGCCGTTGTAATCATTTAAGGTACTGTTGAGTCCTTGTCCAAGTATAGAAGGACCTCCTGACCGTTGAACGGTCTTTACCCAGTAGGCTGGAAGCGCCTACATGAAATTTACAGCAACTGCATGTCTGTAATTAAATCTAGCCACGTTACACGTCGTCATTTTGAATAAGTTGTTTTCATACAGTTGGAAAAACCAGCTTTCCATTTGTAAAAATCTGCATCTCGTCTGTCGTCAAGCCAACCTCCGTCAGTACCCCAATAATTGAGTTTAGGCAGATGCTGAGCATCTGGTCAAAAAGGTTCGGTAGGGGATTGTGGGGGCGTATCACATACGTTGTAAGTCGCAGATTGACTGCCTCAACCTTTTTTGGGAATAATTTCCAGTTCGATGTTTTGGGTTTTTTTGTAAATTGACCTGGTCTGCTTTGAGGGTGCGGAACCTGAGTTTCCTCCTGTGCCATAGGCGTCTCCCCAGGTAAAGTCTATTTCAAAGAAGCCCTTAGAATTGCACGCCCGTCAAACAGTTTGGGTTGATAAATGAAAAAAGGCAAAATCCGCTGTTCGAAATAAGAAGCGGAAATGCTATCGGAAGTAGTGGTGGTGTTTTGCCCGTACAATCTTCCTATAATCTGCCCCCTAAGAAAGTCATTGGTAGGGTAGATGTTAGAATTGACAAAATGATTGTAGAAGTAAGCGATGTATTGAAATTCCTTATTCGATTTTTCAGGAATTTTTTTTTCCAGTTGCTGGAAGTAGGGAGGAGTTTGTGCGAATGCAGTCATTCCCGCAAAGAGGAATAATCCTAATATAAGATTTTTCATTTTGGCTTGCTTTGGATGAAGGGTGGTGGTCTTTGGTCTTTGGTCTTTAGTCTTTGGACTTTGGACTTTGGTCTTTGGTCTTTGGGGAAGGGGAGTAAGGGGTAATTTGATAGGACAAATAAAT
Organism: Saprospiraceae bacterium; assembly: GCA_041392845.1. Taxonomy (GTDB): domain Bacteria; phylum Bacteroidota; class Bacteroidia; order Chitinophagales; family Saprospiraceae; genus JAGQWW01. Next base: position 8,404 of record JAWKLG010000044.1, read on the forward strand.
GATTGATTATCAGTATTTTGTGCTATTTTATTTTCGATGTCTACCTTCATTTTTTTAAAGACGACCCAAACTACAATGTGAACTCCCAATAAGGAACTAACACCCCACCACCAAAGACTAAAGACCAAAGACCAAAGACCAAAAAAGACCAATCACTAATCTATTTTCTCGTACACCTGAATATTCAGGGTGCCCAATGCACCACCGTTGGTGCTTCCAAATCCGCCTGTTGCAGTTGGTGGAACTGCGCCCAGGTCTGGGTTGGTTTGTACGATTTCATACCTCATGGTAGTACCGGTTACTTCAAAAATACCTTTTGAGGTAAGTGCTGCTGGTGCAGTTTGATTTACTTCAATGTTCCAGATGTCATCTGTACCGCTTTCAGATTGAGTATAAGTTCCGGTTAGGATTAATTTAGCACCTGAAGTGTCGTATTGCTCAACCAGGTAAGTGAAATCTGTATTGAATTCAGCATAAATTGAATCTGTAGCAAAAAGATTCACCAACAAAGGAGCAACATTGCTACCGGAAGATTGCCATTTTCCCTGAACACCAACTTCACATGGAGCACAATTGGTTCCACCACAATCGATACCGGTTTCATCACCATTTTGGATTCCGTCGGTACAGGTAGGATCCGGAGTTGGATTGTCATCATCCTTACAGCTTGGAATTACAAGGATGGTTCCTGCAAACAGCAGTACAGCGAATAGATATTTCAAACGAATCATGGTTTAAGTTTTAAGTTTATTTGGTTTACGAAATAAATTATGGTACAAAAAGGAGATTAAAAAATAATCGTCGGAAGCGAAGGTATCGAACAGAAATGTGTGGTGTGGATGGAATTTGGCAAAAAAGTGGGTTGACTTAAGTTCGATAATTATAATTTATTCATTTTAAGTGTTTGTAAATCAGTTTGATAAGTATCATTTCAAAGTAGGGTTGACTTTTTTATTAAAAAAATGATTAAAAATAATTGTCAAATTTATATTTCATCCTTGTTTTTAAAAATGACATTTCAACCTAAAAAGGAAATCAGGAAATGATTTTAGTCAAGGGTTTCGAAGACTTCCAAGGGTTTTTCCAGGGGTATAAAATGGCCGCAGGCTTCCAGGAGATGGACCTTCGCATGCGGTATGGATTTTTGAGCAATTACGGCAATATCGGAGGTCTTTAATTCTTTGTGAACCAAAGGGCTTGGAATCAAAGCATCTTCTTTTCCATAAAAAATTGTGGTAGGAAGGGTCAAGTTAGAGAGTTCTTCAAATACAGGTTCCAGAATCATTGCCATGACACATTGAGGAATCATATTGCAGAAATATTGGTAGGCATCCTGGTCTTTTTTCATTTGTTGACGTTCAAGGATCATGGCTTCCAACTCCAGCACCGGTTTGTAAAAATTGGCTTCAAAATTTCTTCTGGTCTGACTTTCGGACATGTTTAGTAAAATTTCCGGTGTGTACCACTTTTCTATCAAGGCTTTAGCTTCATTGTCAAAAGTTTCAATTCCGGCAGGAGCCAGGAGTATTAATTTTTCGCAACTATCAGGATAATCCAATGCAAGGCGGATTGCAATCTGGCCACCCATGGAATGGCCGCAGATGCTTGCTTTTTCTATTTTCAACCTTTTTAAAAAAGTATGAATGGTATCGACAAAGAAGGAAATGCTAAAGGGATAAGTTTCTTTTGAAGAATTGCCATAACCCGGAAGATCTATGGCGATACATCTGTAATGCTCACTGAATAAATCGAACATCCTGCTCCAGCATTTATGGTCGGTGCCCAAACCATGAATGAAAAGCATTGCAGGTTTGGTCCCTTCAGTGTCCTGATAAAAAAGTTGAATGCCGGTATTAATGGTGATGTATTTCTTTCTTCCTCTCATGAAAAGCGAAAGTCTGACAAACTTTATAGATGTCCAGCGTCAACCTATTTTTATTTTTAAAAAATAAGAATAATAGAAGGTTGACTTCGAAGGCTAATTCAAAAGGGCTCTTTTGAAATGTCAATAGTCTATCCCTTACTTTTAAGGAATTAAATACTTGGTTTACAGAGATATATGATTGATTAGGTGTATTTTTTTTAAATAAGTCAATGCTTAATTTATGAATATCCGGATTAATTCTTTGATATTGCCTTTTATATTTGGTCTGATACTTTGAATACCAAATAAAAATTCAAAAATAATGGGAAGATTACAAGATAAGGTAGCCATCATTACCGGAGGTGCTCAAGGAATTGGAGCGGCTACGGTTGAGAAATTTTTGGCGGAAGGTGCAAGGGTTGCCATCTGGGATTTGAATGAAGAGAAAGGCAAGGAGCTTACAAAGGCATGGTCAGAGAAAGGTCATGAGGTAAGATTTTATGCTGTCAATACCACTCAATTGGAGTCAGTTGAAAAAGCTGCAGCTGCAGTTAAATCTGACTTTGGCAGCATCCATATTTTGATTAACAATGCCGGAATTACCAGAGATGCTACTTTGAAAAAAATCACTCCGGAACAATGGCAACAAGTTATCGATGTAAACCTCACCGGAGTTTTCAATTGTACCAAAGCAGTGCATCCTTACATGATTGAAAATGAGTGGGGTAGAATCATCAACGCCTCTTCAGTGGTGGGAATTCAGGGTAATTTTGGACAAACCAACTATGTAGCGACCAAATCAGGAGTGATAGGCTTGACCAAAGTCTGGTCCCGCGAATTGGGCAAACATAAAATAACGGTTAATGCGGTAGCACCCGGATTCATCAATACCGAAATGATGGCCACCATCCCGGAAAAAGTGTTGGATATGTTCCGTGGCAAAACTCCCCTAGGCAGACTTGGCGAACCATCAGAAATTGCCAACGCCTACGCCTTTTTGTCGAGCGACGAAGCAGCCTACATCACAGGCACTACAATTAGTGTGGATGGTGGAGTAAGAATCTGATCGGGGCTAGTGGGCTCGTTAGCTCGTTAGCTCGTTAGTTCGTGGCTCGTTTGCTCGTGGATCGTGAGCTCGATTCTGGAATTAAAGACCCTCGTAAATCGTAAATCGTAAACCGTAAACCGTAAATTAAAAAAGCCAACAGCCAATAGCCAATGGCTAATAGTTAGCAAATGCGTTCAAAACTTCAAAAATTTACAGAATATGCAAGCAGTCTTTTGCCACATGAGACTGCTTATTTGCTATCTGTAGAAACTTTTGAAGATGAAGACAGAAGGGATATTTTGCTGAAAATTGATGCTTATTGTAAAAAATTGAATGGAACTCATGATTACGATGAGCGGATTGACAAACGAAAGTATTCGCATTTGAAAAACTGGATGGAGTCACGATTGTCTGCAGTTGACGTTGATGAACGGTTTGAATGGATGGCAGATTTGGAGAAGAAAATCATGACAGATTCCATCCAGATGTCTGAAGAGAAGCAGCTTTTAAAAGAGATAAAAAACTACGAAGCTCCCGGATTTTATTTTATTCGATTGTATGAATTGGTGAAAGTTTACAGGCATTTTTTGCTGATTCGCATGCGCTATTCGGATCATCAATTGGTACAGGATTTTCTTTTTAATAATGAAACTGCCTATCAGAAAAGTATCCAAATTAATGAGAAGCTGCATGAAGCTACTTACGACATCGTTCAGCATTATAGTGGTCAGTCAGAAGAAAGTCTTCAATGGGAACATTGGCTGAAGGAAGTTTTTTATGATGATGATTTGGACGGACATCTGAGGTATATGGCATTTATAAGACTTGCCTTTATAAAATTTAATTATCAAAAGTTCAATGAGCTGTTGGAGCCATTGGATTACCTTGATAAACAATTTTCAAAAGGTGCTTACTATTCGAAAAGGATTCTTTCTAATTATTACAATACCCGTGTCATGTTGCACTCTAAATTTGGAGAGTACCAGAAAGCCATGTTTTATGGGTATTTATCCATTCGAAACAAAACGCATGACTATATTTTATACGTCAATAATCTTTGTGCGGTACTGTTGCGGTTGAAGAAAAATGAAGATGCGCTGGAATTGATGAAACTGGCATCCGGTGAAATGAAGACCACCAAGAATTTTCATAACCGCATTGGTTTTGTATCTTTTTATGTGGAAGCTTTGAATAAAAACAAGTTGTATAAAAATGCAGAAAACTATGCAGAGACTTATTTAAAAGCTTTCGAAAAGGAAATCCTGCAATACCGTTGGCATTTGTTCTTTTCTGTATTTTTTGAAGCGCTTTTGTATCGCAATCAATATGGCAAAATCTTCCGCCTTGAGCGAAAATACAAATTATTGGAGCGCGACAAATCCTATCAAAGTAAGGCTAATTATTTACCCACCATTCCCTGGTATATTGAAATTGCAAAGTATATCTCCGGGCAAAATAACAATAAACAGTTGTTGGCTTATTTTGACAATGAATTAAAAACCATTCGAGAATCAGCCAATCCTTCCAGGTTAGAAAACCTGATTTCAAACGTAAAAGAGGTGTTGCCTTCGGAGTTGGCGGGACTAAAACTGTAGGTCATATCCCAAAAAATCACGTTTAAATATTAAAAATTGCAGTTCATCTCTCATTTTTTGATTTTTTGGTATCGTTATTGTTATAAGCAAATTACCCCACTGATAGCTACAATTTAATAACTCATCTTAAAGGGATAACAAAAAGAACTTTGTTGCACTACCTCGTGCAAACTTTCTACATGCAAATAAGCACATGTAGCCCCTTGACACCAAAACCAAAAAATCAAATGTTTTGCCGAAAGGCCTGCATTAGGTTGTAAAAAAAAATATACCCCCTTACGTACATTTTGGTTTAACTGTTCTCATGGAAATTAAGGACAAACACTCCCGCAATTGTATACTCAATTGCACCCCAGACCAAATCACAGGAAGCGAAAGAGCTTCTAACAATACAGTGGGAACTCTGTTGTGGGTAGCCATAACATTTGGAGTGTTGCCTTTAGGTTTGTCAAATAAATGTGAGCTTGATTGCCCATCCTTAATTACCAAACAGTGAGGAAACATTCAATTATGAGTGCAGGGCTTGTTTTCCCTTGGTAGCATCAAAAAGCTTGGATGCCCTCAGAGGTCCCTTCTGTAGTTAAACCATATGTAATTAAGATTGCTTAAAATAAACCTTTGATTTTCGAATCAGGGATTTCTTTTAAAGTCGGAAAATTTCGTTGACACCAAATGACGAGTGCCCGGCAATAGAATTAGGTTTCTCACTCACAAGTGCCCATTAAGGCAGTTTAAAAAACAGTTTGGGAGATCCTTCAATCCATCTTTACGGTCTTACTCACTCAGGTAAGTAAAGAGAGAAGAGGAAAACTTTTTTGAAGGAGGACCAAATTGGAGCCGGTTTGCATTAGCAAGCCGGTTTTTTTTTGCCTTATAGGAAAATTATCAAAGTGAAATCCTTAGATTTAACACATTAAATCACCCATTTCTAACCTAAAACCTTATACTATGAATTGGATTGCTATTATCGTTGCAGCACTTGTACCGACCATCATTGGATTTGTATGGTACAATCCTAAGGTACTTGGAAATGCCTGGATGCAGGCAGCCGGAATGACCGAAGAAAAGATCAAAAATGCCAACATGGGCGTAATTTTCGGAGTTTCTTTGGTTTTGAGTATCATGCTTGCCTTGTCGTTGATGCCGGTTGTAATTCATCAAATGGCTGTAGAGTCCTTATTCATGGACGCTCCCGGACTAGATGACCCGGCCTCAGAAATCTCTAAATTAAAAGAAGGTGTTTTCGCTTCTCTTGGCACTGCTTATCGCTCGTATGGACACGGAGCCTTACACGGAGCCATTCTTTCTATTTTTACTATTTTACCTGTAATGGGTACCAATGCCCTTTTTGAAAGAAAAGGTTTCAAATACATCGCCATCAATGTAGGTTACTGGACCATTACCCTGGCAGTGATGGGCGCAATAATTTGTGGTTGGCAGTAATTTTGGCTGTTGGCTGTTGGCTGTTGGCCTTTGGCTTTTTGTGGTGGGGAATTCCTTTTTACGAATTCCGGTTTACGACTTACGAAGCTTTTAATAATAGTAAAGGCGATCATCAAAAACAAAATGACTATACCCGGTGGCTGATCTTGTCGAAGCTACCGGGGTTGTTATCGCAAAGGATGGGGAAGGTAGGAAAGAACGCAAAGAGATTTGAATCGCAAAGGATGGGTAAGGTTGGAAAGAGCGCAAAGAGCGTCTGCAGATTCATTAGTTTGAACCAAAGACAAAAGACCAACAATCAAAGACCTTATCCCAATTCAATAATTCAACTATTCAACCCTTCAAAATTCTGGTTATCGCAAAGGATGGGGAAGGCTTGAAAGAACGCAAAGAGATTTGAATCGCAAAGAATGGGTAAGGTAGGAAAGACCGCAAAGAGAGTCTGCAGATTAAAAGGTTGAACCAAAGACCTTATCCCAATTCAACCCTTCAAAAATTCAACCCTTCAAAATTCTGGTTATCGCAAAGGATTGGTAAGGCTCGTAAGACCGCAAAGGGATATTGTAGATTAAATGGTTTGAACCAAAGACAAAAGACCAACAACCAAAGACCTTTTGCCAATTCAATAATTCAACTATTCAACCCTTCAAAATTCTGGTTTTCGCAAAGAATGGGGAAGGCACAAAAGAACGCAAAGAGATTCCGCAGAAGCTCAAGCCTGGAAGTCACCAAAGACAAAAGACCAAAGACAATTCCACTCATTACTTCAAACTTAACCCCCCCGTAACCTTCCGGTAAAACACCACTCGTAGTTTTGCCGGTATGAATACCATCAGAAAAACCAAACCCAATCCGGTTGCCAATTTTGTTTTCGACCGGGTGCACCGCAACAACCTGATTTACAACACCTGCTGGGAAGATCCACAATGCGACAGAGCTTTGATGGATTTTGATGAAGACAGTGAAATTGTCATGATTACAAGTGCCGGATGCAATGCTTTGGAATACCTCTTGGATCAACCCAAAGCCATTCATTGCATCGACGTAAATCCCCGACAGAATGCTTTGTTGGAATTGAAAAAGTCGGCGATTAAAAATCTGGACTGGGGAGATTTGTTTCTGCTATTTGGAAAAGGTGTTTTTCCAAAATTCAAGGAAGTTTTAAAAACCAAGCTCAAAGCGGACCTTTCTGCAGAAAACTATTCCTTTTGGCAAAGGAAATCCCATTATTTCAATGGTAAAGGAATTCGTAAAAACTTCTACCATCATGGCACAACTGGTGCATTTGCCTGGATTACCAGTCGTTTTTTTGCTGCTAAGAAAGACCTTTTTCAACAAGTGAAGAAGGTTTTCGCTTCCCGCGACATGGAAGAGCAAATTGAAAACTACCATGAATTGGAGGAAAAATTCCTCAATCGCATTTTTAAATCACTTTTGAACAATCATTTCGTCATGTCCATGCTGGGTGTGCCTAAACCAACAAGACCTGGCTCAACAAATGAAACTCGAATTAGTAGACTATATCCATCATTCCTTAAACAGGGTCTTTTACCCAACTCCTGCACGCGAAAACTACTTTTATCGTGTCTATGCATTCGGAACCTACGAACCGAATTGTTGTCCTGAATATCTGAAAGTGGACAACAAAGTGTTTCTGGACAGCCGACAAAATTCAAATCCATACCAGTACCATCAGCGATTTTTTAAAACAGCATCCCGGTAGATATTCCCATTTCATTTTGTTGGACCATCAGGACTGCTTTCTCAACACAATTGTGAAGCATTGGAAGAAGAATGGAGGTTGATTCTACAAAATAGCAAACCTGGCACTAAAATCCTGCTTCGATCAGCTGCTCCACAGGTGAATTTTTTCCCTGATTTTGTATTGGAAGCAGTCGATTTTGAATCCAGGGAAACTGCCCATCAACACCAATTGGACAGAGTAGGAACCTACGCCAGCGTTTATCTGGCCATCGTAAAATAATGAACCATGGTACAAACACATCTGGAAACACCTAAAACCCAATCTGCTGCCATGCAGCAATATTACCGTTTCCAATCCAAAATCTACGACCTCACACGCTGGACTTTCCTCTTTGGAAGGTCCTCTATTTTGAAACACATTCCTTACAATCGAATCGATCCTTTCACCCTCCTGGAAATCGGTTGTGGCACCGGCTACAATCTCCAAAAAATTGCTACCAACTTTCCCAACGCCCAACTCATTGGCATGGACGTCTCAGAAGACATGATTTCCTTTCCGGGAAAAAGCTTCAATCCTTCGAAAATAGAATCCGCCTCCAAAATCGACCATACGAACTCAATGACGATCTAAAGAAGGAAAATGGACATCATCCTCTTTCTCATACCCTCACCATGATCAATCCCCAATGGCAGGAACCTTACAAAGGGTCACCGACCTGAAACCCGGCGGCCTCATCTTAGTCGTCGATTTTCACGATTCCCAATTCCAATGGTTCAAAAACCACATGTCAAACCACCATGTCCGAATGGACAGCCACCTTCTACCCATCCTGAACGAATTCAAACCAGTTTTTAAAAAAGTAAAAAAGGCATATGGCGGGGTATGGGAGTATGTGATGTTTGTGGGGGCTCGTTAGATCGGGGGCTCGGTTTGCTCGAGGCTGGATTATTAGGTAATTAATTCGTCACTCGTATTTCGTCATTAAAAAGTGTTCTTCCGGCTTCCGAGCCAGAATCTGGTTACGTTTGCTAGAATGGATCGTTAATGGCGTTAGATCCGTTCTCGTTTGCTCGAAGTTTGTTGTTCTTTAGTTGTGTTATTTGAATTAAATTGTTGATTATCAATGACATGGTAGGTCAAGGGCATGCCCTTGACCTACCATGTCATTGTGGAGCTGGAAGATCAAAATGAATGATTTCCTCACCTTACCGTAAACATCACCCTACATTCCAACCAACCACTCTTTCTATAATCCCCTTATCTCCCTTACCCCTAATCCTATCGTCCCTTCCCCACAAAAGTTAAACCCTGCTTCTTCCATGATAAATTTTGAATAATGGATTTGGAACTGTACTGCTAATTTTATCGCAGGAATTTTAAATGCTTTTACTTCTTTTTCAATTTTAATAAAAAATAACATGCGATTGATATTGACTTTGGTTTTGGCGGGAATGAACTTGATGCTGGTAGCTCAAAGTCAACCGATAGGGTGGGCGAGTGTAAATGGTGGAACTACAGGAGGCGAAGGTGGCGCTACGGTCAATGTAACCAATCGCTCTGAATTGTTGGCTGCAATTGGTGACAATACTGCACGTATCATCATGGTGATGGATACAATCGATTTGACCTTGTACGAAAGAGTGAAAGTATATGCCAACAAAAGCATCATCGGAGGTACCCAAAATGCAATGATTCGATACGGTGGATTGGAAATCGTAGGCAACAATGTAATCGTTCAAAATTTGATAATAGGTGATTTTTACGATGGCGATTGGGACGGGAAAACACATAGTACAGACGCCATGACCATTTACAGCCAAAATGTTTGGGTGGATCATTGCTGGTTTTATGCAGGGGCGGACGGACTTTTGGATATAAGAAGTGGCAATGGAAATATTGGAGATTATATCACCATTTCTTATTGCCGTTTTTCCAACCATAATAAAGTGACTTTAATCGGAGCAGGTGACGATGCCATCCAGGATCGTGACCATTTGCGAGTTACTTTCCACCATTGCTGGTACGACGGTACTTATGAAAGAGGGGTGAATCAAAGGATGCCTCGGGTCCGTTTCGGTGATGTACACGTTTTTAATAATTACTATGAAAAAGTGGCCAGCTATTGTGTAGCTGCCCGTTATGAGTCTGATGTGGTGGTGGAACACACTTACTTCCGAAATTTAAAAGATGCCCACATTATCGACGATATGGGAATAGGATTGGAAGACCCAGATTTGGTGGCTAATGACAATATCTATGAATGGGTGTCGGGTAAGAAAACCACCAATGGAACTGCCTTCAATCCTGGTGATTTTTATACCTATCAACCCACCCCTGTCGAAGAAATTCCCGCGCTGGTGATGAATGAAGCCGGTCCTTTTAATCCTCAAAACAACCTGGCTCCCATCGCAAATGATGATATTTTTTATAAGAAAGGAGAAACAGGAACCCAAAACCTCCTGGTAGTGGAGAATGATACTGATGCAGAGGAAGGAGATTTGAGGATTGCACAAATCATCAACCAGCCCAAGGGTGATGCTTCTATTCGTTTCAATCGGATAGTTTATATGCCCCAATCTACCAGCGGAATGGATACCATTTTTTACACTTTGGTAGATACTGACGGAGGTACGGATACAGCAATGGTAGTGGTTGATTACGAAACCATCGTTTCTACTGAAGATTTGGTCCAGGTAAATGATGCTTTTAAAGTGTATCCAAATCCGAGTAAAGGATCCGCTTTTTTAGAATGGGATTTGAAAGAAATTGAAGCTGAGACGCTTTCAATTTTTGATGCCTTTGGTAAAAAATTACTTTTTAAAAATATCGAAACAAATAATGGTTTCTACTTTTTAAATACCGGAAACCTCTCAGAAGGTTGGTATCTAATTTCCCTTGTCGGGAATGGAAAAGTAGCTACACAAAGATTATTTGTATTGAAATAATAGAATCCTCCCTTACCGGAGTATTTTTTAGAACAGGATATAAGGTGGAAAAATTCAGGTTTGAAAAATCTGTAAAAGAGGTTTAATGGCCATCCATTGACCTTGAATTTCTATGCTTTTTTTTAAAAAAACTTTTTAAAACGCTAATCATAAAACACAAACCCATGCAAATAAACACAGCCACCTAAGGAAATTTTGATAACCACTTACTCTGTACATCAATCTATCAACAATGAAAATTCACAGTGCTTAAAAGCACCTCACTAACAAACTTTCTAAATCATGAAAAGAAAATTACTCATGCTTTTCGGAGCAATGTGCCTGGTTTTCGCCACGGTAAATGCTCAAATTACCAATTCAATAGTGTATGATTTTCGCGATGGCTCCATCATCGCAGCCGGACAAAGTCCGGACGGAAATCTTAGCCTTTATGGCAATTACAGTCACCATGGCACGCAATACGGCCTGAATATGAAAGTTGACGGCGAAATCAATGTAACCGTCGACGGAAGTAGCACCATTCGTTTCCTGGGATCACAATATTCAGGATTGAATATGGAAGGAACAGCAGTTGATCCGGCTGATCTTGGAACCCATGAGACAAAAGTTGCCAATGACCTGGCAGATACCTACGATTTTACCTATTCAGGTCCTGCAACTACACTAAACTTCAAATTGGTCGCAGGAACAGGCAATGACCTGTATCTTCCAACTGTCGAAGTGATTCCTGCCCAAGCAGGAGCCGAAGCTGCCATGGCAGAGAAAAACGTTATTTATTATTTCGATTTGAGAGATGGAAGCATCATTCCAACCAATACTACCGGACAATCCGATTTGCAACTTGGTTTATTTGAAGTGATAGTTGGTCCGAGCAATGCTTATGGTTACAATGGCACGCAACATGGATCCATTTTAAAAGGTGGAAATAAAATCAACCTTCAGGTTGCTGGGAATTCTACCATTAAAATTGGAGGAAGTATTTTTTCCAATGGAACCATAACAGCTTCAAGTGCCACCGGAGATTTCGACCTAACCAGCCAAAACGCCATGACAGGTGGCAATTTTGGAAATGATGGTTCTACCGTTGACTTTTTGTATGTAGGAGATGCCGGAACCATTACTTTCGATTTTACAGGCACCAATTATATTCCTTATATCGAAATTGTACCGGTTCCTTTTGATGTTTCTTTGAGCACTTACGTGCAAAAATCAGGAACCATATCCATAAATGGTGTTGACATCAACCTTACTTCAGGAGCTACTGCTGCCGATAATGCCATCATTTCAGTGAGCAATGGTATCGTAATTTCTTCTTTAAAAGACAATGGATTCGTGGCACTTGATTTGGCAGGAGAAGACTTTGCTAATCTTATGCCTTCAGTTTCAGGTGATATTGCTACTGCTGAAATTGTGAATGGGAAATTGGAAATCACTTACGCAGACCAGGCAACGGATCCTAAGAGTTTCACTTTGGATTTATACGATAATTCTTATCTGCATGATATAACCAACTATGATTTCAAAGATGGTTCGATAATCGCGGCAGGCATGAGCGCAGATGGTAAATTAAGCCTTGCTGGAAATTATAATCATCACGGGACTCAATACGGTTTGAATATGAAGGTAAACGGTGACATCAACATAGATGTAGCCGGATCTTCTGCTTTGAAGTTTTTGGGTTCTCAATATTCAAGTCTTACCTTAGAAGGAACAGCAGAGACTCAAGGAGACCTGGGTTCACAGGATACCAAAGTGGCCAATGACCTTTCAGATACTTACGATTTTGTTTATTCTGGAGATGCAAGAACTCTTAATTTCAAAACAACTCCCGGTTCCGGAAATGACCTTTATCTTCCTAGCATCGATGTCATTCCTGCTCAATTGGGTGCAGCATACACAACTGCAGAGAAGAATGTAGTTTATTATTTTGATTTCCGTGATGGTAGCATCATTCCTACTGTAACCAATGGTCAGTCTGGAATCAACAAAGGTTTGGTGGAAATTGTAGTAGGCCAAAGCAATGCATATGGTTACAATGGAACCCAGCATGGTTCTATTTTGAAAGGTGGCAACCAGATTAAATTGCAGGTAGCTGGCAATTGTTATATAAAAGTTGGAGGAAGTATTTTTTCAAATGGTACCATTTCGGTTTCCAGCCCTGACGGAGACTTCGATGTTTCATCTCAGGCTTCAGCCACTACAGGGAACTTTGGAAACGATGGTTCGACTGTTGACTTCCTTTATGTAGGTTCTGCCGGTGTAGTTACCCTTGATTTTACCGGAACCAATTATGTGCCTTATGTGGAAGTAGCTCCTGTTACTTATCCGGTTTCTTTGACTCCTTATGTTCAAAAAATCGGTTCCATAACGGTAAATACCACAGAAATTACCCTTGAAACAGGTTTGGATGCAGCTTCAAATGCAATGGTTACCCTTAGCGAAGGAACAGTAATCAGTGCAACCAATGAAATAGCATCGGTGCAGATCAATTTAGGTGGAGAAGAACTTTCGTTCTACACACCTACTTTTTCAGAAGATGTAGATACGGTAATTGTACAAGGAGATTCATTGATGATTACCTGGGCTGATCCTAATTCAGATCCTACTTCTTACCTCATAAAAGTTGCAGACAATAGTCAGATAGTAGAAGCAGAACCGGGTAAGACCTATACTTATAATTTCTTTGATGGTTCAGAATTGCCACAGGTAAGTTATCAGGCTTTGCGATATGAGACTTATGTGTCAAACGATCAACTTCTAACCATTCAAAGTAATACTACTGACCAGGCAAGACAGTTTGGTTATCATGATGCTACGCATGGTGGAGTATTCTTCCCTGGCAACTCATTCAAAGTGATCGTGGCAGGTGATGCCATCATCACTTTCATTGTAGATACCTATGGTGTTGCAGCTGATGCAATATTTGAATTGACGGACTCAGATGGTACTGTTTTAGGTACCATGCCGGCTCAGAATTTGGGTGGTGCCGATGGATTCCCGGTGAGTTATTCTTATATGGGAAATAAAGGTGCAGTAACCGCTACCATCGTAAGTAATGATTTTCCAACTGCGGAAATTTACATACATGGAATGGTGGTAGAAAATGCTGCTCAAATAGCTCCCGGAAATGGTAAAACCGATGTTTGGGATTTCGGAGCCATGGCATTGGATACTGCAGATTACAACAACCTTTTGGATGAGGCGACTATCAATGCATGGTACGATCCTTCTATCACAGTTGGTAGTAGCGGAAATGTACTTCCTAGCAGTTGGTCAGCTGGTCAATTGAGCTGGGTAGGTGGTGGAAACGACCGTTTAAGAACCACCAATGTGAACCTTACCCGTTATGATGAAAACATCGCTTCCGTAACGGATTATACAGGAAGAATTTATGTGAATTCTGCTGCCAATGCCGGAAGGTTCTTAAGTCTTACCCTTAGAGAGGATGATGAATTAACTTTGGTAACAAAAACAGATGCAGGAGGAAAAATCAATTTTGAATACGTAAATGATCCTGATTACCAGACAGATGCAGTGGTAATTACCAGTGATTTGCAGGAGTTAAACTTCGTAGCAAAATCATATGGAACCTATCACATTTATGATACACAAGGAAAACCAAGTTACTTCCGCATTTTAAGAAAAGACGCAACTTACCTTGACCTGACTGGTGCAGTAGATGAATCAGGTGCCAATGGAATTCCTGCGAACTATTCCATAGTCTTTACCAATGATGCCGGTAAAACCTGGTCCTCAACCGTTTCAAATGGTACTTACATTGCAAGATTACCAATAGGATATCATTATGAATTGAGCCTGGCTGATGCCAATGGCTATGTTATCAGCACGGGTGGAAGTATTGATATCGATGAAAATACAACTACCCACGATATTGCAGTTGTAAAAGTGGAACTGTACACTGTAAGTGGAAACATTACTGGTCTGGGCACTCAAATTGACAACCTGGCCTTGGTGTACACTGCTGATCCTGCTTCCGGAGCCATTTATGTTCCTGCTGCAACAGTGGATGCCGGAGCATCTACCTACACAGTAGAATTGGAACCAAATGTAGAATACACCATTTCAGCAAATGGCGTAAACGATTATTTCATTCCAAACGATAAAATCACCATCACCGGAGCAACCAATGCAGATGTTGATTTCATGGCCAAACAAGTGTACAACATTACCATTGATGCTCAAGGTTTGAGCGGAAACCAGGTTGACGATTTGGAATTGACTTTTTCCAATTTAAATGAGCCTGGTTACGAATACACATTTGCTTCTGTGAATGGTATCGCTCTTAGGGATGGCGTTTATGGAATTGGTTACGGTGGAATGGATGCCTATCCTGTTGAATTGGCCTTGACTTCCAATTTAAAAGTAGAGCAGGCAGATGCTACCAAATCCTTGAAATTTGTTCCGGTGACGAATTGGGATTTTGACGATAAGGCCATAGCAAATGGAGATCCGGCTTATAAAGGATTGCTATTTACCGGTCAGATTGCCAATGAAGCCAACAAAGGTCACCTTACCGGTAAAGACGGAGCCACCATTCAGGTGCCAGTTAATCCGGGCGAATCGATGAGGGTAACCTATTACTACACAGCAGATTTTTCTGTTGATGGCGGCGCTACTTTCAGCACCAATAGTCAAAGTACCAGTCTTTTGGAAATGGCAGAGTTTGCCTATGCAGGTGCTACTCCGGGCTACATGACCATTACCGTTGGTGCAAGTGTTGGAACGTCCTATTTTCCAAATATCAACGTTTACACTCCGGTTCCTTACAAAGCTGAGTTGAAAGTTGGTGTGGATAAAGATTTCCAAACGGTAAATGGCGCTTTGACTGCTGTTAGAAATATGAGCAGACCAAACGACGAAAGGGTAGTCATTGAAATCGATCCGGGCAACTATGAAGAGATGTTGGTGATCGATGTACCAAATGTTACCTTGAAAAATGCAGCCATGGCTCCTAGTATCAATTTGGACAACCAGGGAGTCGACATTTCACCAAATGCTGTAAGAATTACTTCGTATTATGGTCATGGTTATAGCTATTACAGTATGGCCAACAATCAGAAATATGATGCAGAAGTACTGCAGGTAAATAAAGAAAACGGATACCTTTCTTATGAAAATAAGGGAGCAGGAACTACCAACGGTTCCTGGTGGAATGCAACAGTAGTAGTTACTGCAAACGGTTTTGAAGCAGACCATATCATTTTCGAAAATTCTTTCAATCAATACATTTCACAAAAAGAAGCAGATGATGTAGTGGTAGAATGGGTTTCGGGAGGAAAAGGTACGAGACCAACCACCGTTGGAGCAGTTGATGTACAAAACAGAAGTTTTGTAGAAAGAGCTGCAGCAATGGCGATAGCCAACAATACCGACAAAGTAGTATTGAACAAATGTAGAATCATCGGCCGCCAGGATTCATTCTTCGGTGGAGTAGGCTGTAGGGTAGTTGTTTATAAAGGTTCAGTAATGGGAGCCGTAGATTACATCTTCGGTGCCATGACCGCAGTATTCTACAAAACCGATTTGGATATGAACGTGAGCGATGTAGCCGGTGATGCTTCCTATTTGACAGCAGCGCAGCAGGGTTCAGGTAGAGGATATTTGATGTACGAATGTAATGTCTCCAGTGCCATTCCTGGCATTGAATCTGCCTCAACCTACCGTGCAAAACCTGGATACTTCGGTCGTCCATGGCAAGCTACCACCAGTGAAGTTGTATTCTTCAATACCAACATAGAAACATCTGATTTCCCAGGTTCAGAAGGAAAATCACTGATTGCACCTCTTGGCTGGCAAAACACCCTTGGAGGAGAATCCAGCATGATGTACGAATACGGAACAGTGGAAGAATCAGGCGAAGACAACAGCGGCAGCAGAGCCAGCTGGTCCACCCTTGTTACGCCACTCCGGTATTGAACGACGGAACGGACATCACCACCTTCAATTTCACCAAAGGAAACGATGGCTGGGATCCACTTCCAAGCTTGATTGATAACGACATCGTAGGAGTAAATACCATCGTACCAGTTACAGAAGTAAATGTACAGCCTACGACAGCGATGTTTACATCAGCAATGTACAATCAGACACCTACATTTCTGTTTACGCAGTAGACGGAACCATGGTTAAGTCCTTCAGAATAAACGCAAATCAAACCTTCCGCTTACAACCAGGCTTCTGGATCATCAATGTAAAAGCAGAAGACGGTCAAAAATCTGTGAAGGTGATTACAAACTAGAGTCCTGGGTGCTGGAGTGCTGGGCACTTGGTACTAGGTACTAGAATAGCTCAACGGGTTACGGATTGCGGGATACGGTTTTTTTTGGAATCGAGAACGGCAATTTGTAACCCGTTTTTTTGCTGTTGGCTGTTGGCTATTGGCTGTTGGCTTCATTGGCCTTTTCAACTCAATGATTCGTAATTGCCATCCATTCAACCTTCCTTTATTCTTAAATTCAACCCTTTTTAAATTTATTATTCACACATTTCATTAACTTAACTCAACTTCATTATCACAATACATTGTCCCGTCTAACCCGACATTTCAAAAAAATGCGTTGTGGATATTAATGGATATAAATTCATGTTGAAAGTAAGTTGCGAGACGGTTTAAAAATCCTATTTGAAAACTTTGTAGTAGACCTTCTAACAAATTACCATCGAGTTAAATCGCGGGTTGCATTAGAATAAAATATGTAAACGCTTTACAATTTTTTAAATCGAAAATAAATCGATATAAACCATTAGTATAATTTCCAGGTTCAAAATTTTCCCTACAAAAATCTATACAAACCTCAACCCTTGCAACCTTTTAACTTTTCCTTTGAATGATACCTTTTCCCATTTTTGGTACTAAGTAATAAAACCATTGTCTAATGAGCTTAAACATAAACTTTGGATCCACTAATTAAATGATTATTTGACACTACAAGAAACGAATTAAAGTTTCGTTAAATAATTAGGTTATTTTGCCTGTTTATGAAAAAGTGATCTACAAAATTATCCTTAAGAACGAATTTAATCTACATAGAAATTATGAAAATCCATGTAGAGAGTTTGATAATTAGAATGGATATTAGGAAGACAACAATGTTCATTTACTTTTTTGGTAACTATAAAAAAATATGGCATCAATTATTAACCCAGCTTAATAAAATTTCCATGGTTCAAGAGGTAGTAAAAAAATGTGAAGGGAAACCAAAGCATTCCTACTTAATAAAATCTTGAAACGAAAAAATGAAAGCATTTACTCCCCATTTGACTACAGGATTATTATTTTCCTGGAGTAAAGGGGATAATTTTAACAGACCGGCTTATCTGGGTGATCATAGCGAATCTTAGTATGCCTTTTTGAAGAGCCAAATTCCGATACATCCAAAACCAAAAACTTAACAACCATCAAAAATTTAATACCAATCAGAAGAATACACCCGATGATTAAACCATGAAAAGGATTCATGGCTTGGAAGAGTTTAGTTTAATTTTTATTAAAGATAAGCACAATTTTTTAGATGGCTATTGGCTATTAGCCATTGGCCGTTGGCTTTTTCCGTAAATCGTAAACCGTAATTCGTACATTCCTTCTCATCTAACCCCGCATTTCAATGCGGTGGTAAAGGAATCTTCGGTAAGTTGTGGACGGTTTAAACCGTCAGACTTTGTATTTAGACCTTCTCACCACCGCGATAAATCGCTTTTTGGCTATTGGCTCTTAGCCATTGGCCATTGGCCTTTTCACGTAAATCGTAAACCATAATTCGTACATTCATTCCCCCTTCAACCAATTCATATACTCATTCAGTCTTTCCATTTACATTTCAATAAAAATCATCCTAAGTTTAAAAGGTAAATTAGGTAAATGGTTTTGGTTAAAACATGGAAAACACCTTTCTTGCATGTAATTATTCTTATGACTCAGAAAATTTGAAATCTTCATTTTTCAGATGTGAATTGCTTGAGTTTTGGGATATTTTTAATCATTAAAATCATATTATGAAAATTAAGATTTTTACACTTGCCATTTTTATTCTTTTTGTTTCAGGAATGTCAATAGCTCAACCTGCATTGCTAAAAGACATCAATCCTGGACCAAATAGTTCCATTCAATTTGTCGATCCACATGGTTTCATCAATGGCTATGTAATTTTTTCTGCGGATGATGGAATACACGGAAAAGAATTATGGAGAACTGATGGAACGGCTCAGAATACAGTAATGGTGAAGGATATATATGAGGGAACTGAATCTTCCGGGCCTGGAAATTTCATTGAATTCAATGATAAGCTCGTATTTTATGCTGAAGACTCTTTACATGGAGCTGAGTTGTGGATTACAGATGGGACGGAAGCAGGAACCCAATTAATAAAGGATATTATGCCTGGGACGGGTAGTTCCATATTTAATTCAAGGAACTTTGCTGTTTACAATGACAAATTATATTTCTCTGCTGATGATGGTGAATATGGTTTTAATTTATGGGAATCAGACGGTACGGAACAAGGGACAATTCGGGTAAATGATATTGGAAATCAAATAAGTAGAGGGAAAGCTCAACACATTATTGCCTTTAAAGATAGTTTATTCTTTTCTACTGAACGTTCCGGTTCTAGAGGAGCTCAATTAATGATTTCCGATGGGACAAATGCAGGAACAAGAATTTTGAAGGATATTAATCCTGGAGGATATAGTAGTGAGCCAGCAAACCTTATAGCTGCTGAAGATTGGTTCTATTTCTCAGCAAGGACCGCTGATGAAGGACATGAACTATGGAAATCTGATGGCACTGAAGCAGGAACAGTCTTTGTTAAAGAAATTTGGCCCGGAAATAATAGTGCCCAAAGTTGGCAGGCTAATAATTCTAAGTCAAATTACACTACAATTGGAAACAATCTATTTTTTGTAGGTAGACAGTCTATCAACGGGTCCAATGAAGTTTGGTTTAGTGATGGAACTGAGGCCGGAACCATCCAACTTACCAACTTCAATGATGAAGGTTCCAATGTTATGATTGAGGCATTTCAGCCATTTGGAAATGGAATCCTGTTTGCAGGTGGAAGTAATCAAACAGGGGTAGAATTGTATTATTCAGATGGAACAGTTGCTGGTACCAGACTTGTTAAAGATGTTTATCCGGGTAATTTTGGGGGACTGAATAATTTTACCCGCTTTTATCCATATTTAGGAAGAATGGCCTTTGTTGGAAGAGTAAGTAGTGGGTCAAGAATTTATCTCACCGACGGAACTGAAGAAGGAACTACAGTTTTTTACAGTGGTTTGGGAAGTAAGGTAGGAAACAATCAAAACCAGTTGATGGTCATGGATTCTACTATTTTCTACTTTGCCAGTGAGTCAACTACGGGAATTGAATTATGGAGCTATGAGTTTGAACCCTTTAACCCAAGTTTGGAAATTACTGGTGAAATCAGATGCAATGGCGATAATAATGGCCGATTAGCAATAAATGCTAAAGGAGGATATTCACCTTTTGAATATGAATGGTCAGATTCAAATATTTCTTCACCAACTCCAAGCAGTTTAGGTCCAGGAGTTTACACAGTCACAGTAAAGGATTGGGACGGTACTGAGATTCAATTATCTACAGAAATACTTGAACCAGAACCTATTGAAATTTCAGCAGATGTCACTAATGCCTCCACTGGCAGCAATAATGGGATTATTGTACTGAATGTTACAGGCGGTACCTCTCCTTATTCCTACTTATGGAGCAATGGTTTAGGTAATTCTTCCGAGATAGACAATTTAGATGCAGGAATTTATACCTGTGTCGTCACAGATGATAACAATTGTAAAGACACGATTGAAGTTGAAGTCAAAAGAACCAGCTCGATAATAGAATTTGAAAAAGCTGGGATCCAAATGTATCCCTCACCAACATCTGATGTTATCAATATAATACTACCAGAAGCAATGGAACAAAATGCTGTCCTGGAAATCATTAGCATCGATCAGAAGTTACACTCCAAAGTTGCTGTTCATCCTGGATCAAATACAATATCTGTATCCGATCTGCCTAATGGTTTCTACATTTCAAAGATAAAAATGAACAATTCCCTCTACCAGTCAAGATTTATAAAACAATAAAACCGATAATTGAAAAGGTGGAAAAAACATTTTTTTTTGTTTCCACCTTTTCAATCCTACCTTCCTCCCTTCAATCCTTCCTTCCCTCAATCCTTCATCCCTTCTTCCCGGGAGCGAGTCGGCAAGCATGCCGCCTCTACGTAGTTTTGATGCCCGGTATTATCCCCGCATTTCAATGCGGTGGTAACAGATGCTAGCCTAAGTTGCCGACGGTTTTAACCGTTACTCACAAACTTGATTTATACATCACAACCAGGTAAATCCAAAAGCGGTTAGGGATTTTCCATAGATCGTTGAGCTTTTTCTTTCCAACTTTAAAAAATATTAATCGCAATTTAAATTCAGACTATTGGTTTAAAGCTGGAAAAATTCTTTCTTGCATTGGAATAATTTCTTTCCTATAGAATCAGGATATTTTTATTTAAAAGCCTTTAAAAGGAAACTATTAATAATCTCAAATTTCAGATTATGAATACTAAGATTTCTATTCTTTCTACAACAATCATTTTTATTTCAGGTCTGGCCTTTGCTCAGCCAAAACTGGTGAAGGATGTCAATCCAGGATCGAATTCGGCTATTCAAAATGCGAACACATTTGGCTTTTTGAATGGAGAAGTTTTTTTCGCTGCAGATGATGGTGTTAATGGTTTAGAGTTGTGGAAATCTGATGGGAATGGTCAAAACACCCAATTGGTTAAGAATATTCGAGATGGAGGTGCATCATCGAGTCCTAATTTTTATCATAAATTAGATGACAAACTTATCTTTTATGCAAATGATGGTGTTCATGGAAATGAACTATGGATAACTGATGGAACAGAAGAGGGAACTCAATTATTGAAAGACATTTATCCAGGCTCAAATTCCTCTTTATATAATGCCAGGAACTTTGCTGAATTAAACGGGAAACTCTATTTTACTGCAGATGACGGAGTAAATGGCAAAGAACTTTGGTCAACAGATGGAACAGAAGGAGGCACCAACTTAGTAATTGACCTTAATTATAATCCTCAAAGTGCTACACCTGAATATATAATTGCTTTAAATGGAAAATTATTCTTCACGGGTAGATTGGGAAATAGTCCTGGTTCTAACGTAATTGTATCTGATGGAACCGAAGCCGGGACGAGTGTACTATTTCAAACCAATCCTGGTTCAAATGGAACTCCTATAAATTTAATTGCTGCCAACGATGGATTTTATTTCACAGCCAGGCATCCAACCTATGGACTGGAATTATGGAAGTCTGACGGAACTCCAGCGGGAACCAAATTTGTTAAAGATATTTGGCCAAATGACAATGGTATCAATTATAGTTGGTTTGCTAATTCTTCTCGTACGAATTATCTCACAGTTGGAAATAAATTATACTTTGTTGGAAGGCAGACAACTGGATTGGAGCATGCATTATGGGTTAGTGATGGAACAGAAGAAGGTACTATTCAATTAACCGATCCAACAAATCCTGCGCACCCAAAACAGTTCGAAGCGATGGCGGAATTTAATGGTGGAATAATCTTTAATGGGCGCTCTGCTCAGGAAGGTTATGAACCATTTTTTTCGGATGGAACTCCTGAGGGTACCCGTCTAATAAAAAACCTTAATACCGGTAGCACTAGCTCACTAAAAGGTTCAACCAGGTTTTATTCGTGGTTAGGCAGAACGGTGTTTATTGCAACTCATCCTGATGGTGAGAATATATACATTACAGATGGAACAGAACAAGGAACCAATATTTTTTACAGTGGATTGGGAACAAATGTAGGAGCCAATCATGCACAATTAATGGTGCTTGACTCCAGTATTTATTATTTCGCATTTTTAGGGACAACCGGATTTGAATTATGGAATTATAAATATCAACCCTTTTCCGCTTCATTAGGAATAAAAGAAGAAATTAAATGTAATGGAGATAAGAATGGAAGATTGGGAATTAGCCCTGTAGGAGGGTATTCTCCTTTCAGTGTCCAATGGGAAAATCCTGATATAACTAGTGCTACTCCTTCGAATTTGGCAGCGGGTATTTAAAATGCAACTGTAACAGATTGGGATGGAACTACTTCCGAAATTTCAATAGAGTTAAAAGATCCTCCTGTTTTAGAAGTTAATGCTGATATTATCAATGCAAGTCAAGGAATGGATAACGGCTCTATTGCCGTAATTCCGAACGGAGGTGTCCCACCTTATAGATATTATTGGTTTGATAACCTTGGCAACGATTCTTTAATCAATAATTTAGGGATAGGTGAATATACAGTTGAAGTTAATGATAAAAGGTTCTGTGAAAAAGAAATGACCTTTGAAATTAAACAAGCGACTGGCATTGAAAGTATTGATGAAGTAGGAATTCAAATATTCCCTTCACCTGCTACTGATTTCATTCAAGTTTCCCTTCCTGAAAATGCCGATAAAAATTCAATTGTGGAGTTTTACAGTATTGACCAAAAAAAGGTAGGAACCTTTCCGGTCTTTCCGGGATTAAATTCAATTTCAATTTCTTACCTGCCAAAAGGAATTTATACTAGTATAGTGTTGACAAACAATTCCCTCTACCAGTCACGATTTATAAAACAATAAAACTTATAATTGAAAAGGTGGAAAAAACCTTCTCTTTCGTTTCCACCTTTTCAATTCCTTCAATCCTTCCTTCCTTCAATCCTTCCTTCCTTCTCTCCTTCAATCCTTCTCCCCTTCCCAAAAACGTCCGCAATTACATTTCCGAACGATTGGCGTGAATTCGTGCCTCATCTTTGCATCGTCAATTTGATTAAAACATTTTTTAAACACACAATTCCTAAACACCCTATTAACTACATTTAAAAACTCTATCATGAAAAACTTGCAGATTATTCTTACTTCCCTAATCGTATTTCTTTCCTTGGGAACCATTTTTTCACAAAATCTTTCGATTGGAGTCCGCGCAGGAGCAGATTATTTCACCATTAAAAATGACCTGATTGATGACGATTCAAAATTTACACTGGGTTACAATTTTGCCATTCCGGTTGAATACAATCTTACTTCTGTTTTTTCATTGCAACCGGAACTAAATTTTACCCAAAAAGGAGTGGAATTTGATTTCGACCAGGATGGTGAAGAGATAAACCTTAAGCTCAGAACCAATTATCTGGAACTGCCGGTACTTTTTAAAGCAAGATATGGCACGGAGGCTATAAAGGCCTACGCTTTTGCGGGACCTTCAGTGGGATTTGCGACCAACCGGAAGGCCACCACACAAATTGGAGATGGCGATAAGGAAAGCGAATCCATTGATTTTGTCACCGATGGTGATGTTCAGGACCAAAGATGGGAATTTGCGCTGGTTGGGGGAATCGGACTAGATATAAAAGCCGGACCAGGCTCTTTCATCATCGATGCCCGTTACAGTCACGGACTTACCGATGATGCCAAATTTGAAGGTTCAAAACCGGAGGATTGGAAGAAATCATTCAATAGAGGTTGCACCTTATCGCTTGGATACAAGATTCCACTAGGCAAATAATTTATTTTTCCCATACATATCCCTAAACCTGCAACCATGCACAGCTATTTCAAGAATCTGGAAGCCAAAAAGGAATTTGAAAGGCTTTATTTTAAAAAAATAAACCTCCTGGGTATTCCATATGAAATGCAACATATTGAAACCAGTTTTGGCGACACCAATGTCATCACAACCGGAAGTGCCCAAAAACCCAGTCTGGTTTTATTGCATGATTCGAATAGCTGTGCGCCGGTTGCTTTGGAAATGATACAAAGATTAGCAGACCATTTTAAAATTTATGCCATTGACATACCGGGGCACCCCAACCTAAGTGCAGAGGTCAGATTAAATCAAAATGACCAAAGTTATGGGAAGTGGATGTTCGAAATTCTGTCAAGGTTACAAATTGAAAATGCGACTTTGCTTGGAATATCCTTTGGAGGATTTATCTGCTTGAAGGCTTTGGTTTTTGATGAAAAAAGGATAAAAAGAACCTTTCTGATTTTTCCTGATGGCATCATTAAATCCAATCCACTTAAGGAGTTTTGGAAGGTCTGTCTGCCAATCAAAATGTATCAATGGAAGAGAAAAGCAAAATACCTGCAACAATACCAGGCAGCTTTATTTTCAGAAGAGGACCTTTTTGTTTTCGAATTTTTATCGAAAGTCATTCTCGATTACGATATGGATTTTTCACAGGTTCGCATTTTTCAAAAAGCTGAGATTAGTCAGATCAAAAGCCCGATTTATTTGGTTGCAGGTGAAAATGATTTAAATAATCCTGGTAAAATTTTGATTCAGGATGCACGGAAAAAATTTCCAACGCTGAAAGAAACTTTATTAATAAAAGGAAGCAAAAAAGTCCCTGACTTCGATGGGGTCCAACAAATCATTGACTTAGTTCTGAAAAACCAAATTTAAACCATTGGGGGCCTTTAAAAGATTTTGCTCCTAAGTGAGCAAAAAACAGAATGCCGAAAAGCAATTGCCTTATCTATCAGGTTCTATTTAAAAAATTGCTGGCACTTCCAATGAACCCGGATTTATCTTTTTAGGCCCCTTTTTTAAAAAAATTATGCTAAAAAAATATCCAAACCTGCTCAAAATGTCTGAGCAGGTAACTGGAAAGTTATCACCCGATTTTACACCTTAAACCCTTTTTAATCACAACTTTAATTCAATTTAAAATGAGAAACTTATTATTAGTAATTCTAACAATTGCAACTTTTACAACTTTTTCACATGCACAAAATTCAGGCGTAAAACGAGACGGATTTGTCTTTGGCGCAGGAATTGGCGGAGGAATCATCAGTCTTTCCCACAGCGATGCTGAAGGAGAATTTGATGAAGCTCAAGGTGCCTTTTCACTTCCTAACCTAAAAATCGGTTGGATGCTGAACGATAATCTCGCACTTTTGGCAACCTTCCCGGGAATGCTGTATGAAGTAGATGGAAAAGACAGAAGTTTTGAAGCGGTAATGCCGACCTTGCAATATTGGGTAAGCGATAAATGGTGGGTAAATGGCGGTGTAGGACTGGCTATGGATTTTCCCGCATTTTACAATATCAAAAATGTAGAAGACGAAACCTGGAATTTCGGATGCGCAGTAGCGGCCTCTGCCGGATATGAATTTGTACAAAGAGAAAACTTTGCCATTGATTTCAATGCCAAAGTTCACTTGGGCAGAACCTTCCTTGAAAATGACGCCCATTTGGACGGAATAGGATTGTCTGTTGGCGTTGGATTTACCTGGTTTTAGGTTGGGACAATGAGTGAATTAGTCATTGAGTGAATTAGTGAATTAGTGGATGAGAGATTGAGTGAATGGATGGATAAACATCACCCAAGGTGGAGCAGCCATGCTTGGCGGCATTATCAAGTGAAATGCACGAATCTGATGCTTCACATA
The DNA here is from genome assembly GCA_041392845.1 of Saprospiraceae bacterium. Classification (GTDB taxonomy): domain Bacteria; phylum Bacteroidota; class Bacteroidia; order Chitinophagales; family Saprospiraceae; genus JAGQWW01. The sequence goes on from JAWKLG010000044.1 coordinate 34,517, forward strand.
TGTGGAAAAACGTATAGAGACATTTTTACATTCTCCATTTTTTAACTTTTACTATCCATTCCTTCTGTTAGTTTGAAAAGGAGGCGAGGGACTTTCTTTTTGCCCTTACCTTCCTTTTCAAATGATTTAAACATGAAGTATTTTGCATTTGTAAATTGTCTCAATTTTAATAATTTCCAATCATGCTGTGGCCCAGACTCCTGCCTTTCCAACAGCAGAAGGATATGGAAAATATGCCAAAGGAGGACGTGGAGGAGTTGTATACGAGGTGACCAATTTGAATGACCATGGACCTGGAAGTTTAAGAGAAGCGGTAGAAGCCAAAGGAGCCAGAACTGTTGTTTTCCGAGTGTCAGGTACCATAGAATTAGAACGGACCTTGAGCATTCAAAATCCATATATTACCATTGCAGGACAAACAGCTCCGGGAGATGGAATTTGTTTAAATCATTCTTTAAGCATTGATGCAGATCATGTTGTAGTACGTTATTTGAGGGTGCGGTATGGAGACCAGTCCGGCGCAGAGGCAGACGCCATTTCCAGTCGATTTACCAAAAATATCATCCTTGATCATTGCTCTGCGAGCTGGAGCGTAGATGAAACCGTTTCCATTTACCATTGTGACAGCATCACCGTTCAATGGTGTATCATTTCTGCAAGCTTGAATAAATCCAATCATTTTAAAGGAGAACACGGATATGGAGCCATTTGGGAAGCAACCATGGAACCTATCATCGTAATCTCCTTGCCCACCATTCAAGCAGGAATCCAAGGTTTGCATCCGGATCTCAATTTACAGATTATAGAAACAATGTTATTTACAATTGGGGATTCAATTCTTGTTACGGGGGCGAAGGCCTGGAAAAACATGATCATCGATTTGATTTTACGACCATCAATATGGTTTCCAATTATTACAAACCCGGTCCTGCAACCAAACCGGGTGAAGTTTCTTATCGAATTGCCAGCCCGTCTTCAAGAAATGAAGCAGAAGACTTCGGAAAATGGTACATCGCCAACAATTTTGTAGAAGGAAATAAAAGGGTCACAAAAGACAATTGGGATGGCGGAGTCCAACCACAACATGGAGATACTTTTATGGAAGTTATAAAAATGGAAAAACCTTGGGCTGCACTTCCAATTTCAGAACAAAGTGCCGAGAAGGCTTTTGATTTGGTGATGGATCAAGCGGGTGCCATTTTACCCAAAAGAGATGCAGTGGATATCCGAATCATAAATGAAACCAAAAACGGCATTGCAACTTTTGGCGGAAAAGAATCATCCAAACCAAGCGGAATAATCGATTCGCAGGAACAAGTAGGTGGTTGGCCGGAACTGAAAAGTAAAATTGCTCCTTTGGATTCAGACCATGATGGAATGCCGGACGAATGGGAAGAAGTACATGGGTTGGATAAAAACGATCCCGAGGACAGAAATCAAACCAATAAAGAAGGTTATACCATGCTTGAAGTGTACTTAAATAGTCTTTGAAGCTATTTTTAAATAAAAATAAAGTAGGCATTAAATAGTCAAGAAGTCCGAAGATCGGGATTAAATTTTAGGTAAAACTTCGCCTGTATAGTTTTGAAAAAATGAGAAAGCTTTACTTTAGGCGGATAAATCCTATTACAATGCTTCGATTTCTTTCAGGTTGTTTTTTATTAATCCTCGTCACTACCCTATCTTATTCTCAAAACATTACGATTCAACCCTACCTGCAAGATGCAAGTCCTAGCGGGATTTTCATTTTATGGGAGACTGATTCGTTAGAAGAAAGTATTGTGGAATGGGGTTTGACAGATACCCTGGGCCTCGAAAGTGAAGGAACCTCTTTTGTTTCTGAAGGTACCAATCAAGTTCACCAGGTTGAATTAGACGGATTACAAAGGTTTACCAAATATTATTACCGAGTTAAAACCGGCAATGCGGTTTCTCCAATCTATTCCTTCAAAACCCCTCCATTTTCCATGGAAACTGAAAAGTTTCGCCTGGTAGCCATGTCGGACATGCAAAGGGACGGCAGTCAGCCAGATAAATTCAGAGAAATAGTAGAAGATGGCATTTTACAATATTTACAAGAAGAAATTGGAGGCGATGTAACAGATAACCTTGCTTTGGTGATGATTCCCGGTGATTTGGTACAGGATGGCAATTCCTTTTTGCAATGGAAAAACCATTTTTTCAATCCTGCCGAAAAGTTGTTTAGCCAGATTCCGGTTTATCCTGTTTTGGGTAATCATGAAAACAACAGCGCCTATTATTTTACCTATTTTAAAATGCCGGAAAACGGAACGGCAGGCTTCGAAGAACACTGGTGGTTTAAGGATTATGGAAATGTGCGCATTATTGGTTTGAATTCGAATGGATCGTTTGCGGGAAATGAACAGCTGGATTGGCTGGATCAAATGCTGGACGAAACCTGTAATGCCGACTCTATTGAGTTTGTATTTGCCCAATTACACCATCCACACAAATCCGAACTTTGGACTCCCGGGGAATCAGATTTCACTGGTGAAGTCATTCAACGTCTGGAAAATTTCACAAGCGATTGTAGCAAACCCAGCATCCACTTTTTTGGACATACACATGCATATTCACGAGGCCAATCAAGAGACCACAAGCACCTTTGGATCAATGTAGCTACAGCAGGAGGTGCCATTGACAATTGGGTAAATTTCCGAATTTCGATTATGACGAATTTTCCGTTTCGCAGGATGAATATGGATTTGTCATCGTAGAAGTCAGCAAGGAAGAGAATTCCAAAATAACCATTAAAAGAATAGGACGAGGCGACCAGGATACCATTGTTGACAACGTATTACGTGACAGTTTTACCATCAGGATCAAACCAAATTTGGTTGAAAAACCAATTGCGGTTGGACCTTTGGGGGAAGAATTTCCGGAGTGTGTCACTTTGAAAAGTTCACCTTTCATTTCTAAAAATGTAGCAATTGGGCATGGTCAAAGCCATTGGCAGGTCACGACACTTGATCAAGGCTTCAATGAACCGGTTTTTGAGTCATGGAAAAATTTTGAAAACTGGTATGGCGAAATCGATACGCAAGAGGGAGATGATTTAACCGATGAAGAAGTTATCGGTTTGGAACCATTCACTACTTATTATTGGAGGGTAAGGTATCGCGACAAAGAACTGAATTGGAGCGAATGGTCTGAACCTGAGAGATTTACAACTAAAGAATCCATAGCATTGCCAAATTTATTGGTCAATCCAGGCGCTGAAAATGATTTGAATGGCTGGGTAATTCAGGAGGGAGTAGTTGAAGCACTTACTGCAGGCACCTGCAATGGAACCAGCCCTCATTCAGGGCAAAAATACTTCGCAGTCGGAGGATTATGTGATCACAGTCCTGTTGGAATTGCAACCCAGGATATTGATGTAACAAATATGGCAGACTCGATTGACTCGGGTATTTTTCAGGCAAATTTTGGTGGCTATCTTTCAGATTATAGTGGAAGTGACGTGCCGGAAATCAAACTCATCTATTTGAATGCCATGGGAGATAGTTTGAGCCAAAGTCCAACTTTATCGACCCTAAATAACTCTTGGACGATGCTTGGCGAGACAGTAATTATTCCAACAGGCACCCGAACCATAAGATTTGAAATGAAAGGGACAAGAAGGGCTGGCACAGACAACGACTCCTATTTTGATGATGTATTTTTAAAAATAGGAAGACCTTTGGATTGTACCAGCCTGGTTTCGGTCAGACAAAATTATCAGGCTTATATCCCCAATCTAAAAATATCACCCAATCCGTTTAAGGAAAGAACCATCATTCAATTGCCGGAAACCTGCACTGAATGTTTGGTTCAAATGGTCGATATGAATGGTACAAAAGTCAATGCTTCATACCATATTAGTGAAGATATGCTTCATTTGAAAAGAGAAAATTTGACAGCAGGAAATTATTTCATTTGGGTAAAAAAAGGAAACAGAATTATTGGAAAAGGGAAAATTCAGGTTTTAGATTAAATAGCAGCAATTTTTGATTTTCATGGCATTCAGAACGTTTTTATCGGCCAATTGACACCACATTCCTGCATGTAGTGATTTTGTTTGAATGGGTTTAATTTTATTGCGATTTTTGAAACTCATTTTTATAAAAAAGGTATAAAAGCCTTTATTTTGATACTCCAGCCTCAATTTTAATTAATCACCAATTCATTTTATTCAAATGGGAAAGATCTTCCTTTTGATACCAGTCTTTTGGTTTCAGTTATTAACTATTGATGCACAAAATATTGATTATGAAAGACTTCTACACGATGCCACCAATGCCATCGGAAAGCCTTTCTGCCATCCCGATGTAGAACAGCTTGCAGTTTCTTTGGGAAAACCTTCCAGCTATTTCATGGATTTGGAAAACGAATTCAAAGAAAAGGACCCCGATTTTTGTAAAACCATAAGAGAAAATTCAACCAATTTCAAGGATACTCCGATTGATAAAGAAAATGGAATCTTTATCAGTTTTGGACACCAGCATGCACATTGCCATCTTTTTATAAAGGAGGTTAATTTGGAATTATTTCCGGAAGAAAATAAGGTGAATAAAAATTGGTCCGCCTTTAAATTGAAATGGCCTTACCATAGCTTCAAAATGCCCGATATCTATACCCTAAAGGACTTCAGGGTAAATTATAAACCTGCTATCGATCATTATGAAACCAGCCTTTACAATTTTGTCTTGAGCGATTCTGAGAGTAAAAGCATTTGTGAATTACAACTAAGCTATGACCCCATTTATGGCGATTTAAAAGAGCTACTTGCCTGCTCTGCCATGGGCATCAAGAAAATCAAATCCAAGGACAAATACCTTACCTCTGTGGTCTTGAGAGAAGAAAGAGATTATCATCAATATTATGATAGCTATAAATACCCTTGTCAAGAAAATAACGAACCTGTTTTCCTGGATTGGGGTGACGAAAAAGTCAGTGAACAGGTTGCCACATTTACGGCCTATTTAAATAATATTGGCCAGGCCAGACGGGATAAACTAGAAATTCCTAATGATGTAGAGTTGGTTAAAAAGCTTTTTCGCAACATCATGAAAAAGACGGAAGAAGGTTACCATGTTTTAAGTTTTGATGAGGTCTATGCCATGAAGGACACCAAAGGAGAATTCAATTATGTTCCTGATGGAAAATTGAAAAAGGAAGACGATTTATACCTTGGAAAATACATTTGTGGAATAGCCCATGGAAAAGGTTTGATTACCAACGACAGGGATGAGCTAAAGGACAGGATCTTAGTTGTGAAAGGAAATTTCGTGCTGGGACATTTGCACGGCACCGCCATCTTTAAAAAGAATTTACAGAAAGATGAAGATGGTGAACAGGTATATTATGAGTATGGAATCAAGCAGGAAAATATCATTACCCTTCAAAAAGATGGTTATACCATTACCGGAAACTCGAAAGATGGGGAAACACTATTAAATGGAGAGGTAAAAATTGTTTACAAAAATGGATTCACCATGACCAGTCAATTTGTAGACGGAAAAGTTGCCTATGTCAAAAAGGCAGAATATTCAACTGGTGATGTCTTCCTTGGAGATTTGGATGAAAACTTCTACCCAAACGGCCCCGGCACCTGGACCTTTGCAAAACCTAAACTTGGCCTATATAAAAGTTTCAAAGGTAATTGGAATCATGGAAAACCAATTCCTAATGAGAAATATGAAGTGACTAATGTTAGAAAGATAAAATTAGAGACTCCTTTAGACGAAAACTTCCTTCCGCATTCACCAAAAGAATACAGCGTAAAGGTGAAAGCATTGGATAAATTTGAAGAGACGGATGAAATTCCCGGTTTATTTTTAACCTATACCGGAACAGCAGATTTCACCCATGGAATTCCGCACAAGGTTGTTTACAAATACACAGGAAAATTTTGGATTGAATACCAGGGAGAAGTAAACAAATTTATGCAGCCGCATGGGACTGGTATGCTTCAATTAAAAACCTATGACAATGAAGAATACAATTGGTACAATGGTGAATTCATAAACGGCAATTATGACAAAACCAAAGGCTGGAAATACGATTTAAAAGACTACTTCGCCGCAGATGATGCCAATAGAATTAGAAGGGAAATGGCAGAAGGAACCTACCAACCAAAAACGAGCGGTAGCAATAGAAAACCGCACGATTTGTTTTTTGAAAAATACAGATTTTCTGGATGTAAGGTTCACGGAAGTATCAGGGCAGCAACCGAAGGAAAAGGCTACGGGCCAAGAGTGGATATTGGCGCCCAAAACAGAGGCCACGGTATTGCCATCATGGTGGAAGATTTAAGCGGGAAAGCCAAATCTGCTCGCTTATCAGGCAGTGGAATCAATCCACAAACCATTCCTTTGGTAAAAGGCTATTTCCATACTTTTATAAGCCATGATTTATTAAAAAATGTAAGCTCAGCAAGTTTTATAGTCACGGCCGATGACCAGGACGCAGATTTGGTCTATTATCTGGTTTATTAAATAAAAAAGGAGCAGAAACCTCATCTGCTCCTTTTTTATTTATATGAACTTCATCACTAAACTATTTTCCAGATGCACCTAATTTTGGAAAAAAATCCAAATCATGAGTGACACGATGATGTATATCCTGGTAGCAATAGTCCTTCTCCATTTCATTGTAGGATTCATCTGGCTTGCCAAAAAGTTGAGTGGAGGCTCGAAAGATTCGTAGCTGGGTGCTGGAAGGCTGGACACTGGATGCTGGACACTGGATGCTGGATGATTTTTTAGAATTACACTTCCTCCCAATAGTAGGCGTCATTCCGGCCTTGAGCCGGAATCTCCTATGCAACAAGCAGAGTGTTTTTATAGGATAGCAGCTTTGCTTTATATTAAGAACAACCAGCTGGCTAGCTGGCTGGCTGGCTGGTACAATTCTTCAGAATTGTACCCAGAGTACATGCAGGTCTTCAGACCAGTAAGATTCCCCATCTCAAATGACGAGTGTGGAGTGACGAATGACGAATGCGGTATGCGGTTAAAAGCAAACGGTCTTCGGAAAACTAGTCCGTAAGGATGGGTCATGACCCGTCCGACACGGAGAACGAGTTATTAGCAACCTAGAGAAATTAGTGCGAAGCAGAGTGAATCCAGCATCCAGCGTCCAGCGTCAAGCATCCACCCGTCCGACAAAAAATCACCCCATCCCCATTCTCCCCATCCCAATTTCCAAAATCAAAACTCAAAAATCAAATATTCCTCAGATCTCTTCTATTTTGCAGGCTTAATTAAAACTTGAAATGCAAAATAAGATTCAACAATACCTCTCACTACTTCAATGTCCGATTACCAAAAACAGCCTGCAATTGGTTGAAAAAGAGGAGATTCAAAACTTTCAAATCAGCAACAATTCAGAATTGTTTAAGGATATTAAAGTGGGAATAAAGGATACTTCAGGACAGTATTTTTATCCGATTTTTGATGAAATCATCGTTTTGCATGAGCAGTATGCGACTTTTATAGGAAAAGGAGAAGAACCCAAGCGCAAGTTTTCTTTTGATAAAAAAAGGGTGTTTGATTATTACAATGAAGTCAGTTACAAGGTAAAAGATGCCCTCAATATCTATGAAGACAGTCCCAAGTGGGTAGATTATCGGGAGGTATCCAAAGAATACATGCACAAGGCATTTTTGAGGGCTGGCAACTTCTTTCCCAAAACTGGAACTTATCTATTGGATATCGCATCCGGTCCAATCGGTCTTCCGGAGTACATGGACCTGGGAGCCGGATATGAATACAGAGTTTGTGTTGATATTTCAATCAATGCACTCATCCAGGCAAAAATCAATCTGGAAAAGCGGGCAAAAAAGGGATTTATATCTGTGGAGACATTACCAATATACCACTGAAGGAAGGGAAAATGGATGCTGTTTTATCTCAACATACCCTGTATCACATTCCGAAAGATGACCAAAAAACTGCGGTGGAAGAGATGTACCGAGTGGCAAAATCTGCAGGAAAAATTGTAATCATTTACAGTTGGTTCCACCGAAGTTGGTTTATGAATTTGAGCCTGCACCTAGTCCAACTTTACCGAATCGCAAGACACTTAGCTGGAAAGCTTTATGTGAGGTTGGTCAATTCGAAACCCAGACTTTATTTTTATCCGCACAGCCCTTCCTGGTTTAAAACTTCTTTTTCATTTAGCAAAGACATCGAATTTTTCTGTTGGCGGAGTACCAACAAGTATTTCATGGATCTGTACATCCATCCCTGGTTGTTTGGAAAACAAATTTTAAACTGGCTTTCAAAAATGGAAGACAAACACAGCCGATTCATGGGAACTTTTGGGGATTATCCGGCGATTGTGATTACGAAAAAGTGATAACTAAATTTCAGTCCCTCATATCCCAAAGCCCTTTTAAAAGCGGGATTTGATATTTTCTATTCAATTTTTCACTTCATAGTCTTTTACCATATGATGATTTTCTAATTCCTGTTTTGATTGTGTTTATTTGTTGGAAACAGGATATCATGAAAAATCTAATTCTAAGTTTCCTTGGAATATTCGTTCTCAATATTTCATTTGGGCAGGACCTTAAACTCTGGTATACAGAACCTGCCACAAAATGGGAGGAAGCATTGCCCATCGGAAATGGGAAATTGGCAGCCATGATTTATGGCGATACCAATCGTGAAATCATTCAACTGAACGAAGAAACCATTTGGGCAGGAGAACCAGGCAATAACATTCAGGATGGAATTCGTCCACACCTGGATTCAATCAGGACTCTTTTATTCGAAGGTAAAAACAAAGAAGCACAAGACCTGGCATTTCAATTCCTACCAAAGGATGCACCGGAGAATGGAAACAATGGCATGCCTTACCAACCGTTAGGAAACCTCATCCTAAATTTTCCTGACAAAGGAAAAACCACCAATTATAAACGAGACCTCGATATTTCTAATGCAATTTCCCATGTCAATTACCTTTCAGATGGGGTAAAATATACCCGCACACATTTCGCCTCCCTCACTGAAAATGTCATTGTAATTGAAATTGAATCCAACAAAAAAGGGAAGGTGAACTTTTCCATGGAATTTGAATGTCCGCATAAAACCTATGAAATAGAAGTTGAGAATAACGCACTGATTTTAAAAGGAAAATCCGGAGATCAGGAAAATAAGATAGGCAAGGTTAAATTTACCGGTATGGTAAAGCCGGTTTTAAAGGAAGGCTCCATCTCACAAAATGGAAAAACCCTTGAAATCAAAAATGCAGACAAGGTTACCCTCTACATTACCGCTGCAACCAATTTCAAAAATTACAAAGACCTTTCCGGCAATCCCGATCAGCTTGCCTTATCTTATTTGGAAAGGGCAAATGAAAAATCCTTTGAAACGCTAAAAGAAGAGCATACCTCCCGTTATCAGGAATTCTTCAATCGAGTCCAATTGGATTTGGGAAACATGACAGAATCTTCTTCCTTGCCAACCAACTATCGCATTGCTAATTTTGATGGGAAAAACGATCCCTCCCTTATTTCTCTCTATTTTCAATTTGGCCGTTACCTTTTAATCACCAGTTCACAACCCGGAAGTCAGGCCGCCAACCTTCAGGGTGTTTGGAACGACAAAGTTTCACCTCCCTGGGATAGCAAATACACGGTCAACATCAATACCGAAATGAATTATTGGCCGGCTGAAGTAACCAATCTTTCTGAAATGCACCAACCATTGTTTGATTTGGTAAAAGATATTTCAGAGACTGGAAAGGAAAGTGCTGAAAGAATTTACGGTGCCCGGGGCTGGAATATCCACCACAATACCGATATCTGGAGAATTTCCGGAGTAGTGGATGGGGCTTTTTATGGATTGTGGCCAAGCGGAGGTGCCTGGCTGAGTCAACATCTGTGGCAACATTATCTGTTTACAGCCGATGCTTCCTTTTTAGAACAGAACTATGAAATATTAAGAGGAGCTGCATTGTTCTATTTTGATATTTTAAAAGAAGAACCCAAAAACAAATGGTTGGTCATCGCACCATCCATGTCTCCTGAAAATTCCCATCATTCAAAAACAAGCATAGCAGCTGGTACGACCATGGACAATCAGCTGGTTTTTGATGTCTTTTCCAATTTTATAAAATCTGCAACCATCCTTGATAAGGATCCTATTTTGGTTAAACAAATTGAGAGGGCCCTTTACAGACTAGCACCCATGCAGGTTGGAAATTGGGGACAATTGCAGGAATGGATGCAGGATTGGGATGATATTGGAGACAAACACCGACATGTTTCTCATTTGTATGGATTGTATCCTTCCAACCAGATTTCACCATTTCAAAATCCTGAACTTTTCGCAGCTGCAAAAACAAGTTTAATAGCTCGTGGCGACCACTCTACCGGTTGGTCCATGGGTTGGAAAGTTAATCTTTGGGCCAGACTCCTGGATGGAGACCATGCCCTTCAATTGATCAACGAACAATTGACTCCTTCGCTTCAAGCTGACGGAACAGAAGAAGGAGGTACCTATCCCAATTTGTTCGATGCGCATCCTCCTTTCCAAATTGATGGTAATTTTGGCTGTACTGCCGGCATTGCTGAAATGTTGCTTCAATCGCATGATGGTGCAATATATTTACTGCCTGCGCTACCCTCTTCCTGGAAGCAGGGAGAAGTGAATGGATTGAAAGCGAGAGGCAATTTTGATGTACAAATTAGTTGGCAAAATGGCGAGATGGAATCCGCAATAATCGTTTCAAACGAAGGTGGAAATTGCAGGATTCGATCCAATGTGGCCTTGCAGGGCAAAAACCTTAAAAAGGCCGTTGGGGAAAATACCAATGTTTTCTACAAAACTGCCAAAATCAAAACACCATTAAATCACTCAAGTAGCGAGCAAGGGTATTCAAAACCTAAAGTATTTGAATACGATATCGCTACTCAGAAAGGAGAAATAATTGAACTATTGAGAGCGGAGTAATTTTTTATAAAAAAATAAAAAAATAAAGGGGCTTGGCTGCAACTATTCTTCTTTTTGGATTGTCATTAGGGTGTTCTGTCGAATAATTGAGGAATTTCATCGATTCTTCGCCTAAAAACAGAACATTTTAAGCAAACAACAAAGATTTACCGAAGATTCAATTATCTTTGCAAAGGCCAAAAAACCCATACCTTATGTTACGCTCGAATTTAAAAAAAGGATTAATCATCGCGGTGACTTTCGCCAGCTTTATGAGTTATGCATATTTGAATTGCTGTGCGAGTGTAAAAAACCAAATCCTTCCTGTTATTCAACAGGAGCAAATTCAGGAAGATTTTGAAAAAGATGGCTCCCTGAAATTGCCCGACATGAAGATGTTGGAAAAGTCATTGGAAATCATCCGCGTATTATTGCCTGCATCCTAAAGTTTGCAGACATCAATAAAAAAGAGGCTGTTCGTTTTGAGCAGCCTCTTTTTTATTTTTACCCTATCCCACTTATCCAGTCCTTTTTGTGTATCTTTAGAAACTGGATCTAAAACCCTTCTGATATGAAACTAATATTTACTATTCTTTTTTCCATTTCCCTATTAAATGCCTTTGGCCAGGAGTATGATAAGAACTGGCTTATTGGACAATTCAAACCCTATAATGGTTCCAAACTGACTTTTGAAAAAGATGACAAGGATGTTAGTGCTTTGCCTTTTGCAATTGATATAAGAATGGGGGGCTCAACAATGAGTAATAAGGATGGTGAAATTCAATTTTATACAAACGGAACTGTAATCGCATCTGCCATAGACCATAAAGTAATGAA
>JAWKLG010000045.1:0-45692 GCA_041392845.1 Saprospiraceae bacterium
TAAAAAATCCTGGGCACCTGCTTTTATTGCCTGATTTCCAATGATTTCGTTGTTGAGTCCGGTTAAAACGATGAGTGGAACATCGGGAGCTTTTTCTAAAAAAGTAGTTACTGTTTTGAAACCTGTACTATCGGGCAAAGTCAAGTCCAAAAGTGCAAGTTCAATGCCCCTGGTTTCAATCAGGTCGAACCCTTCCATGAGGGTATCGCATTGGTACAGTTCAAATTTGAATCCTACATCCTTCAGGTAGATTTTTATCAAATCGGCATCGGCCGGATTGTCTTCAATCAGTAGGATGGGTGTTTTTAATCTGGTGTTCATGGGCAAGCCCGCTGTGTGGTTAACGAATGAACGCTACTTTTTAGAAATTAGATTTTAATTATAATTAGAAAATATAAATATAATAAAAATATATTTTAAAATCTTTTTCCTTGTTACAGGTTCCAACCTTTTGGATAAAATTGGGTTTATTTGAGCTTTAAAGTTCAAATAATAGTTTTTGTAACATGCAAAATCCAAGCCAATTCGGCGATTTATACCTGAGCTACCTGAAGGAAAATCCTTTTAAAAAAGCGCCGGAAGGCCTTTATTTACCAGCAGATTACATCATGGAGCTGGGTGGAAAGAGGTTTCGCCCACAACTAGCTTTATGGGGTACTTACCTCCGCGATGGTGACGTGAATCGGGCATTACCGATAGCTCATAGTGTCGAGGTTTTTCACAATTTTACCCTTGTTCACGATGATATTATGGACGATGCCAACCTACGAAGAGGGATGAAAACCGTTCATGAAAAATTTGGCACCAATTCAGCGATTTTGTCGGGCGATGTCATGATGATCAAGGCATATGAATATTTGCAAAAAGGTAACAACTCCCACCTTGGACAACTTTTAAAGATTTTCAACCGGGTAGCTATCGAAGTTTGTGAAGGTCAGCAAATGGATATGGATTTTGAATCCAGATCTGATGTAACCATTAGCGAATACCTCCGAATGATTGAATTAAAGACTTCAGCTCTTTTGGGCGGTGCATTGTTGTTGGGTTCAGTAAATGAGGTAGGAGAAATTGAAGGAAGTGAATGTCTGGATACCTTTGGCAGGTGGATGGGGGTAGCCTTCCAGATTCAGGATGATTACCTGGATACCTTTGGTGATCCTGAAAAATTTGGGAAAAAAGTCGGAGGAGACATTATTCAAAATAAAAAGACCATCCTATATCTTAAGGCGATGGAGCTCGCCGGCGATACTGAAAAGCAGGAGTTAGAAAGTTGGTTTGAAAAAAATCCTGAGGATCCTACCGAAAAAGTAGAAGCAGTTTCAAACCTTTTTACCAACTTAGGTGTAAAAGAAGAGATATTGAATCTACAAGACGATTACATTAAAAGAGCCCGTGCATGCCTTGAAAATCTGGATGTTGATGAAAGTAAACGGAATGAATTGAGTCAATGGGCCCTTGCAATGGTGGATAGAAATGTTTAACCTTGGTTTCCTCCATTATTGATGTATGGCATTAACTTTGAATATTTTAAAAATAATTTTTTTCAATAAAAAATAAACTGGTTCGTTTGAGACCCGTTTTTAAACCAAAAAATTAAAATCCTGAACATGAAAAATTTTTTCCTGCTTATTTCAGCAGTCGTTCTATTTAGCACTTCTACTTTTGCTCAAAATTTTGAAGGAGTTATAAAAATTAAGTCCACCAGTACAAGCGGTATCAATGGAACCTTTTATGTAAAAGGTGATATGGTACGCAGTGAGGTTAGCCAGGAAGGGCAAGATGTGGTTATGATTAGCAACAATGCTACCGGCGAAGTAACTGTTTTGAATAATCAAAACGGAAACAAAACTGCCTCCAAAATGAATGTAAATGACCTTCCACCTCAGATGAGAGCCTATGGTAGCAAGCCTGCGGAAACCACTTTTACTGTAACCAATGAGCAAAAGAAGGTAAATGGCTATGATTGTTACAAGGTGATTGGAAAAGGAAATGGCCAGGAAAGTGAAGCCTGGGTAACCAAAGCGCTTAAAATTGACTTGAATAAATTGGTGCCTGGTAATCAGGGAATGAATGGAAATGCTTTGGGAACATGGAGTAATGATAAAAAAACAGGTGGATTTCCGGTTCAGATCACAACAAGAGATACCAGTGGAGGAACGGTGACTTACGATATTTCTGCTGAGGCAAAAAAAATCAAAGACAAAGAATTTGAAATCGATCCGGAATACAAAGTTTCAGACGTTTCTCAATTCATGAAAATGATGGAAAAGATGCCAAATAATGAGCAGATTGAAGCAATGAAACAAAAAGTAAAATCTATGGAAGAAAAGGCGAATGCAACCCAAAGCCAGCCACTTCCGGAAGATTCTACCATTATGGAAGATGATGGGGGTGAAAAACCGGCTCCGGAAAAAACGGACGGTGGGAACTAATTTCCTTCTTTCCTCAAAAAAAGGTCCTGCAATTTTTAGTACATTGCAGGACCTTTTTTTATAAATATCACCACATGAAAACCCTTTCTAAATTCCTTATTTGCCTGCTGGCTGGCGCTCCATTATTTGGTCAAAATGGCCTGCCTCAAGTATCCAATTTCAGCTATACCGAGGATTTGCTCAACAATCAAGTAACCTTTACTTATGATCTTGATGAGCCGGAAAATGAGGCCTGCGAAGTCAGAATATTTTATCAGGCACCCGGTACTTCTACGTTTAAAAAGGAAATCACGGCTCAATGTACAGGTGATATTGGAAGCGGGATATTGCAAGGAGCAGGAAAGTCAGTGCTATATACTTATGAACCAAATGAGCTCATAAGCGGAAGTTCAGCTTTCAAAATTGTGGTGGATGATGGCTATGAGTGGTCTGTAGAGGATGTGTTAGATCTTATTGAGAAGGAGAATTTGGAATCCAATTTAGAATTTGTAGAAGGTGCCAGACACAGAAATTCCAATCCAAATCATCTGAAGCAGGTGCAGGACAGTATTCAAAGTCTTTTTGAAAAAGAAGGATGGGAATTGCAGGTGCAGACCTGGATGAATGGAGCTTACCAGGCTAAAAATTACATTGGAAAAATTCAGGGAACTACTCAGGATACGGTTTGGTACCTTATGGGTGGGCATTATGATTCTGTAGCAGGCTCGCCAGGAGCTGATGACAATGGTTCTGCTACGGCAGCTTTAATGGAGGCCATTCGTGTGTTAGGGAAGTTTGGCTTTAAGAAGACCATTCGCTTGGTAGCCTTTGATATGGAAGAAGACGGTCTGGTTGGAAGTACAAGATATGTTTCCAATATTTTTCCCGAAGGCGAAAGACTGGATGGATTTTTAGATTGGGAAATGATTGGCTATTATAGAGATGATCCGAATTCGCAAACGGTGCCAGTTGGTTTTTCGCTCTTATTCCCTGGAGCTTATGGTCAGTTGGAAGCTGATTCTTTCAAAGGAAATTTCATAACCAACGTAGCCAATGCGAATTCATTGGCCTTGCAAAATGCATTCAATTCGGCGGCAGCAAGCTGGGTGCCAGAGCTGAAAATTATTTCTGTTCCTGTGCCGGGGAATGGAACCATAGCACCTGATTTAATGCGTAGCGATCATGCGCCATTTTGGATTAAAGGAGAACCCGCTTTGATGTTAACAGATGGAGCAAATTTTCGTAATCCTAATTATCATGAGGCAACTGATGTCATAGATTCGATTGATTTCGATTTTATGGAGGACGTATTCAAAGCGTCTATTGCTACCATTTGTGAATTGGCAGAATTGCATCATGCTGGTACTGATACACTGAGTTATGATCGGGCAGTCAGTGTCAATTTTTTGGAAGAAAAAGCCATTTCTATTTATCCCAATCCAACACAAAATAGCTTAAATATCAAGGCAGGAGATTTAAAAATTGACCAAATCGACCTTTATAATATGGAAGGAAAATTGGTGAAGTCAATTACTTATGCTGGTAACACCTTAAGCAGGTTGGATGTAGGAAATCTGAAGAAGGGTTTTTATTCTATTAAAATCAAAACGGATAAAGGATATTGGAATTCCAGCTTTGTAAAAGAATAGGTTAGGCCTTGGAAACATCTCCTTTCCAACTACCCGGATGATCCAATTTTTTGACCAATTGATCGTACATCGCATTCAACTTGGAGTGATTTTCAGCCAATTCTAAAGCCTGGCGCTCAATTTCTCTGTTTTTCTTTTCAAGTGCTTTTGCAAGTGTTCTCTTTTGCAAATAGGCAGCGTATCCCACCACGGCAAGGAAAAAAATCAAAAGAAGTATGACCACAAGAAACCAGGCAGTTTTGTGGGCTGCACTTTTTTCAAGGTTTAACTTTTCTACTTCTTTAGAATATTCCTGTGTTTGAAAGACGGTTTCATATTTTTTTGAAATATCCAGCACCTCTTTGTCGCGAAATGCCAGGGTCCAGGTTTTAGCATTTTTAGCTAAAAATTGATAGGTATTGTTCGCTTTTTCCGTTTCTCCCAGCTCTTGGTAAAGTTCGCTCACTTTTAAGAATAAAGTATAAATTTCAGGTGACGGCAGACTTGTTTTTAAATATTTCAAAGCTTTGTCCAGGTGTGTCTTTGCTTCCCCGTTTTTTGACATATTTTTAAAAATAAGGGCAAAATTCCAGTGGATTTGGGCCAATTTATCTTTTTGAAGTTCTTTTTTAAAAATATTCAAGGCCTGTTGGTTGTTGATCAAAGCATCCTGAAAATCTCTGGTCTTTAAATTATTGTCGGTCAAATAAAGATAAGCCTGACCCATCCTGGCCTTTTCTTCTTCCATCCTAAAATGGAAAAGCGCTGATTTTAAAAATTCGTTGCTTTTTTCAAATAATCCCAAATTGGATAATTGGAATCCATATTCCAGAGCGATGCCTGCCCCTTTTTTAAAATCTGCATCCAGGTTAAATCCATTGATTGCTTCCGTCATGAATGGAATCGCATCCTGAACCTTACCCTGGGCTGTAAGTAGTTTTGCAGCGAGGAAATAGGCTCTGGGTAATTCTTCTGCGGCATTGGTATTTTTTAAAAAGGAGAGTCCATTTGTTATATGCTTTTCTGCTTCCGTCAAAGATTCCTTTTCTAGTAAAACTGCTCCGATTTCAAGTTTCGCCAGTGCTCTTTGTTTTTGTAAACCATTACTTTGAGCAATTTCAAGGCTTTGGTAAAAAGAGGCAATGGCTTTGTCCCAAATCTCCTGTTCCTGATAAATTTTTCCATCCAAAAAATAAAGGTATGCCAGATCTGAAGGTCTCAAAGTGCCGCTTGGATTGGGTAGCAATTCTTTTATAAAGATGGATTTTGAAGAGAGGGTAACCGAGTCCGGAAGGTTTTTGATTTCAAATAAAAAGGCGATGATATTTTCAGGTTTTGAGAAGTCATAAATTCCTTTTTCTTTTCCGAAAAGGGAAAAAAGAGAGACAAAGACCAAGCATCCTGTAAGTATCAGCCGGCTCATTCTAATTTGAATTCGGTTTTTGAATATGTGTAATCCTTTGATTGCAAAATTGATGCCGTTAGTTTATTCCCAGAGTACTCTTAGGTTTGGGGATTATTGTTATTATAAGAGGAACTACAACCTTAATTGATGTAGTTTACGATTTACGGTTTACGGGCTTTTAAAAATGCGAAAAGCGAAAAGCGAACAGCGAATAGCCTACAATTAAGTATTGGCTCAATTTTTACAATAAAAAGCTTGTGAAAAAAGTAGATGATCTGATCATTGGTGCCGGGATTTTCGGCGTGTATGCTGCACTTTACCTTGCCAGGCAGGGTAGGAGCGTGCTTCTGCTTGAAGCAGAAAAACAGCCAATGTCAAGAGCTTCTGTTGTAAATCAAGCAAGATTACATGCCGGTTATCACTATCCCCGGAGTATTGGAACTGCCAGGTTGAGTGATGAATACAGGATGAGATTCATGGAAGAGCATGCATCTTGTATGAATGGAAAATTCTCACATTACTACGCATTGGATGAATACCAGTCATTTACCGATGCTGAACAATTCCAACGTTTTGCCCAATATTTGAACTTAAAATGTGAGGAAGTTGCACTGCCAGGATTTTTAAAAGGTGATCGCTTAAAGGCTGTATTTCTAACAGAAGAAATCAGTTTCGATCCCTTAGCTCTTAGGGAATATTATCTTTCAAAACTTAACACGGAATCAAGGATAGAATTATTACTCAATAATTCGGTCACCTCTGTTGAAGCAGAGGGTTCACATTGGAAATTAGAATTAAAAGATAGGGAAACTGTCTTGGCGACCAGAGTCGTGAATGCTAGTTACGCAGGCACAAACGGAGTACACCAAATGTTTGGCTTGCCTTTAATGGATTTGACCTTTGAGCTTTCTGAAGTATGCCTTTTTCCCTCCGGGAATTTAAATGGACTTGGGTTGACGGTTATGGATGGACCCTTTTGTTCGACAATGCCGTATGGAAATTCCGGATTACACAGTCTTACCTCAGTATTGTATACCCATCATGCGATCGCTAAAGGCGATTTTCCGGAATTCAACTGTCAATTGGGGAATCATAACTGCCTGCCGGAACAACCTGACGATTGTAATATTTGTAGTGTAAAACCTTCTTCTTCTTCTTTTGAAAAAATGAAACAACAATTGTCTTTGTATGTAAAAGATGATTTTCTGCCGGAAAGCGGAACCTCCAAGTTTGCAATAAAGACCAAATTGAAATCCAGCCAAATCGATGACGGGCGCCCAACTCAAATCGGATTGTTGCATGAAAATCCACCCTTTTATTGCATATTTGCAGGCAAGATTAACGCTATATACGAAATCGAAAAAGTCCTCAACCAATAAAAAATTACTTTATGCCAAGTGTTCATGTTTCTTCCGAAATTGGAAGATTGAAAAGGGTTATTGTGCACAGACCTGATGAAGGAATTGCAAGGGTTTCACCCAGACAAGCTGAAGATTTGCTATTCGACGATATTGTGCACTTACCTCATATGCAAGAGGAGCATGACGTTTTTACAGGAGTTTTGAAGGCATTTTTGGGAGAGGAAAATGTGTTGGAAACCCGCCAATTACTCTTTGAAGCATTGGAAAATGATCCGGAGAGTAAAAAGGAAATGATGGAAAAGATTTCCTGGTATGAAGAGCTTTCGGGCTCACAAAAGGAGTATCTGGATGGATTGCCCAATGAAAAACTGACAGATATTCTAATTACCGGATACGATAAAGACGGAGATTTTATCTATTTCGATCCAATTCCCAACTTCATTTTTACAAGGGATATTGCCGTGACAGTAAATGACCATGTAATCATTACCAAGGCAAATAAAGAAGCTCGATTCAGGGAAAATTTCCTTACCCGCTTTATTTTTTGGGCGCATCCAATTTTTAGAAATTTAAGGGATGAAGAGCGAATTATCAATCTCAACCACATTGATAAATTTCCTCCAGGTAGAAAAGGCGAGGTTGTTTCCTTGGAAGGAGGAGACGTAATGGTTTATAACAAGGACTATCTTTTGATAGGATGCAGTGAACGCACCAATGCATACGCTATCCGATTGCTGCGAGATGTTTTGTTTAAAAAGAAAGTGGTGAAAAATGTTGTGCAGATCAACATTCCAAATGATCGTTCTTACATGCATATTGATACCATTTTTACCCAAATTAACAAAAATCACATTACAGCTTTCAAACCGATTATCATTGACGGTTTGAGTTCTCATGTAGAGGTGCACCGTGATTATGGCGGTTCAACTTTTTATCATTCGGTTCACGATTTCATCATGACAGAATTGAATCCAAAGATGAAATTCATACTTAGTGGTGATGGAGAATCTCCTTATCAGGAAAGAGAACAATGGACGGACGGATGTAATCTTGTTGCTCTAAAACCAGGAGTTGCCCTGACCTACGACAGAAATCCAAAAACAGAGGAAGCATTCAGAGATTATGGTTACAATATCATTCACGCACGCGACTTCCTAAAGGATTTCAAAGCAGGAAAAATTGACATTGAAAAAATAGAAAATACCATCATCAACATTCCTTCTAATGAGTTGTCCAGAGCCCGTGGCGGCTCACATTGTATGACTTGTCCGATAGAGCGGGAGGAAGCTGAATGATTTTAGATTTTAGGTTTTAGATTTTTAAATTTTAGATTTAAAAACTAAAAACTAAAAACTAAAAACTAAAAAATCCAGCATGTATACGCACGAATACGAGAAGAGGGTACGCTATGGCGAAACGGATCAAATGGGTTATTTGTATTATGGCAATTATGCCCAGTATTATGAGATTGGGAGGGTGGAGTTGATTCGTTCGTTGGGTGTAACTTATAAGGATATGGAGGAGAAGATGGGTATCATGATGCCGGTAATGTCTATGGAAGTGCGATACTTGAGGCCCTTATTTTATGACAACCTGGTGAAGATTAGGACTACTTTGAAAGATTTGCCCGGAGATGTGATTGATTTTCATGTGGAATTGTACAATGAAGCGGGTAAATTGGCCAACGGAGGAAAAGTACGCCTTTGTTTTGTAGATATTAAAACCAAAAAAAGGGTGCCAACTCCGGATGAACTGATAGAAAAATTTAAACCATATTTTGAAGCTTCCTGACATAAAAAAAATAAAGGAGGTCATTCTTCAATGGGGGCCTGTTAGAGCTTTGAGAACCTGGGTAAAAGAACATTCTCTTCCTGGATTTTTTGATGTTCCTATTTATGATGTAGTTATCTTTCTTATCAATGAAACCAAAAGGTTTGACTTGATTTCAAGAGCCAATTCTATCGCATTTAGCTTCTTTTTGGCTCTGTTTCCGACCATCATCGTGATTTTCACCATGGTTCCTTTTTTCTCAGATTACATTCTTTCCTTTTTTGGATTTACTACGCAGCATTTTTTGGAGGTGGTTCAGGTTGAGATTCGACAGGTGTTGCCTGGAGAGCAAGGGGTCGGAATTCAACTATACGAAACCATTGCTGATCTGGCTACCAAACCCAGGACAGATTTGTTATCCATAGGTTTTTTCCTTGCTATTTTCTTTGCATCCAATGGAATGTTGGCCATGATGCGGAGCTTTGATAAATCTCATTTAAAGACATTCAAAAGAAGGAATTTTTTAAGGAAAAGGTGGATAGCCATTGTATTGACCTTAATTATAGGTTTGTTGAGTATCAGCTCCGTTTTGCTCATAATCCTTGGAAGAACCCTGATTGATTACCTTTCATCCTTTATTACTTCCGATACTTTTGCAACCATTGGCTTAATCTTGCTCCGATGGTTGGCCGTACTTGGATTGGTATATTTTGGTATCGGAGTGATTTACCGATATGGCGCTGCAACTTACCGTAAGTTTTCTCTTTTTTCTCCGGGAACAACCCTGGCAGCTAGTTTGAGTGTGCTGAGTTCGGTAGTTTTCTCCTTTTATGTCGATAATTATGGAGCCTACAGCAAAATCTACGGTCCCATTGGTACCATCATCGTGGTGATGCTTTGGATTCAATTGAACGCTTTTGCTATCCTGGTAGGCTTTGAATTGAATGCCAGTATTGCAGTAAACCGCGATTTAAAAGCTGAGGTGGATGAAGAAGACTAATTTATTTCTTTTGTAAAAATACCTCAGCCATCATACATCTTGCAGAGCCTCCTCCAAACTTCTCAATCGTATAAAGTGGGCTGTACAATATATTGGTATGTGCAGTGATGGTGTCAATTTGGTCTTCTGTCAATGATTCAAAAGCCTGCTCTGACATAACCAAAATAGGAATTCCATCTTCAGACTGAACCTGCAGCATATTTCCCGCATAATCCATCATCTGATCAAAGCTGATCTCAATGATTTCTTTCCCGGTTTTTTCAAAAATACCCTCAAGTTTTGAGCGCTCTTCTTTTGATTTGACCGAATCCAAACAAATTACCACAAATGTTTCCCCCAATGCCATCATCACATTGGTATGATATATTTCCTGGCCATTTTGATCTACTGAATGGAAAGCCACTTTCTCATATCCCATTTTTTGGCAAAATTCATCCAAGAGCTTTTCGTCCGTCCTGGGACTCAAACATGCATAAGCTATCTTATTAGGCCTGTCTAAAATTAAGCTGCCGGTGCCTTCAAGTATTTTTCCCTGTTCCTCTCCAGCTTCAAAGTGTATTCTGTCTGTAACCTTGTACTCGTTTGCGAGATTTTCAATGATCTCCTCCCTTCTTTCCAGACGTCTCATTTTGGACAACATGGGATAAGTTGCCACCCGTCCATCTTCATGAAAGGTTACCCAATTGTTTGGAAAAACTGCATCCGGCTTGAGTGGGTCTTTTGAATCTTCTACCACTGTAATTTTAACGCCTGCATCGCGAAGGGTTTCGACAAATAGATCGAACTCTTCTTCTGCCATTTTCTGAATCAAATCTCCCGAAAGTTGATTGTCTTTCGATTGGAAAGCATTGCTGTCTGCAGTTTCAGGATTAAATCCGAAATTTGCAGGACGGATCATTAATATATGGTCAGTGGTTTGTCTGGTTTCACTCATGGTCGGTACGAATTTTTCAATTTGAGCGCAAAGGTAAATCTTTTATACAGCCACCAAATACAATATTTTTAAAATTATTTGTTTTAAAAAATAAAAATTAAAACATATAATTGCACTTATTTTAGAATATGTCCCTTTATTCAATCATAGATGTCGAAACTACCGGTGGTCGGGCTTCCCGCGACCGGATAACTGAAATTGCCATTGTATTGCATGATGGTAATAAGGTAATTGACACCTTTTCTTCTCTGGTCAATCCCGAATGTCCTATTCCTCCCGGTATCACGGAGCTTACAGGAATTACCAATCAGATGGTTGCAGATGCTCCCAAGTTTTATGAAATTGCCAAACAGGTGGTAGAGATGACAGAAGGAGCCGTTTTTGTAGCGCACAATGTGCGATTCGATTACGGATTTATCAAGGAAGAATTTGCCAGGCTGGGATATACTTTTTCAAAAAAACAATTGTGTACAGTTAGATTATCGAGGTCAGTATTTCCAGGTTTGCCTTCTTATTCCCTTGGGAACCTGATTCGCTTTTTCAATATTTCAGTGGAAGACAGGCACAGAGCATTAGCTGATACCTTGGCAACAGTGAATCTGTTTGAAAGAATCATGCGTGCACAAAACGGTCTTTCTGAAGCCAATGATTTCATCAATCTCGGTATTAAAGAGACCCGTTTACCTGATGGAATTACCCTTGATTTTCTGCACAATCTTCCTGAAACCCCAGGAGTGTATTATTTCTACGATGAAAATGGAGATGTGGTTTATGTAGGAAAAAGTATCAATATCCGAAAACGGGTCATGGAACACTTTGCCAGTCAGACTTCCAAATCTGCAAAGTTGCATGCCATGGTTCGGGATATTTCATTTGAAGAGACCGGTACTGAGCTCATTGCCTTGTTGCTGGAATCTGCTGAGATTAAGAAATTAAAACCTGCTGTCAACAAAGCCCAAAGACAACAAAATTTCCCTTACGTTATTCACTATTCTTTTAACGAGCAGGGGTATTTGAGTTTCGATATTTTAAAGCCAAACAAGAAATTGCGAAAGTCTCTTAATATCGTAAATGAATATCCCAAGGTAAGTCATGCAAGGGGTGCTTTGTATCGTTTAAGGGAGGAGTTCGAACTTTGTCCTCAATTACTTGGACTTGAAAATGGCACTTCTGCCTGTTTTGACTATCATATAAAAAAGTGCGGCGGCGCTTGTGTTGGGGCAGTGGATGTCCAGGAATACAATGAAAGGGCCATGATGGGCATGACAGTTATTTCAAGCCATATAGAAGGAAATATGGTGATTTGCGATGAAGGAAGAAATCTGGAAGAAAAATCGGTGGTGGTAGTAGAAGATGGAGAACTCTATGGATTTGGATATTTTGACAAAGCAGAAGAGATTCGAAATCCGGAAGAATTTAAAAACTTTGTAAAGCCATATCCAAGCAATCCGGAGGTCAAAAAAATACTCATTCGTCAAATTGCAGCCTTGCCTAAGTCCAAGTTGGTGACCTATTAATCATCCAAAATGGTCAAACCCGTCAAAACCATATTCTGCATAACTTCCGGGTCTTTTTCAAGTTTGGCCATTACTTTAATGCCATTGTAAAAGCTAAAAAGAAATTGGGAAAGGTCTTCAGGATCTTTGTCAGCGTCCAGCTCTCCTCTTTTTTGCGCTTCTTCTAAAAGACTTTTAAAGAAGGAAGTAAACTTATTCCTGTTTTCCATTACAACTCCGGTAGCAATTTCATCAAATGGGGCCAGTTCGGCAGTGATGTTAACCATTAAACATCCTTTTTGATCTTCATCGTCTAATGATTCTTGAAGAATAATGAGGAACATGTTCTTGAGGGCCTCAATTACACTATCCATTTGTTTGAAAGATTCCAAAAGGGCATCCGCATTTGAAAACTTGTACCGGTCCAATGTCATCATAAACAACTGATGTTTCCCACCAAATGTGTCGTAAAGGCTGGCACGATTGATTCCCAGATAGTCAACCAAATTTTGAACAGATGTCCCATTGTATCCTTTTAACCAGAAAAGCTGCATGGCTTTTTCCAGGACTTCCTCCTTGTCAAATTGTTTTTGCCTTGGCATTTTTATGTATTCAACAAATGAATGATGTGTGCAAAGGTAGCAAGGAAAATAAATTTCGGAAAAATCAAAATTGCAGGATGGATACTGGAATCTAGATTCTGGATGCTAGATGCTGGATTTTTGAAAAACCTTGTAGGCCTTCATTGCATGAAGGCAGGATTGGGAATGATCAGATTTGGTAGGAAAGATTTTTCCCAGGATTTTTTAAAGGATGAAGGAAAGAAGGAATGAAGGGAAATGAATTAGAATTCTGGACACTGGAATCTGGAAAAAACTGTAGGCCTTCATTGCATGAAGGCAGGATTGGGAATGATCAGATTTGGCAGGAAAGATTTTTCCAAGGATTTTTTAAAGGAATGAAGGAAAGAAGGAATGAAGGGACATGAAGGTTCCCCATTAAATTAAAAAACCATCTAGAAATCCAGCGTCCAGAATCCAGCCTCGAGAATCCAGCCCCTAGATCAAAAACACACCTTCATTTCCAAAAGTGCCTCTAAAACGATCACCTAATGACTTTAGGCGTTCTACAGATTCATTGCTAAACACCAATCTGATAAATTGTTTGCTGTTGAGCATACCCCAATGCGTCATTGGAGTCACTGCAACTTTCCCTTTTTCCAATAGTTTTTGAGAGGCAGTTTCTGCATCCATTTTTAAAGGAGATACATCCATCACCATTGACCATCCGCCAAGGGCTGGAATGATTTTAAAATCTTTTAATTCGGACAGCACCACATTTCTTCTCATTTCCCAAATTTTGAGATAGAAGAAGAACTCATCGTACGAAGTATTCAAGGCAGCTTCGGCTCCCACTTGTGAAAATCCACTTGGGGTAACTACATTATAAAGATGAGCGTGAACCAAATCTTCAATCAATGCATCGGGTGAAATTACCCAACCAATTCTCCAACCAATCATCCGATATTCCTTGCTGACTGAACCGATGGTAATGGTTCTTTGGGCCATGCCAGGAAAGGTAGCAGGATGAATAACTTGTTGATTTTCATAGAGAATTCTTTCCATGGCAGCATTGTAAATCAACCAAAGGTTGTGTTTTTTACAAAGATTGGTGATGGCTTCCCATTCTTTAAAATTTAAGACGGCCCCTGTAGGCATGGAAGGATTCATGATAAAAATGGCCTTCGTATTGGGACTTATTTTTTCTTCCAATATTTCTAAATCCAATCGCCATTCACCTTTTACAATTTTGAAAGGAACCAATCTTGGAACTCCGTTTGCCATCCTCACCCTTTGTATCATCCCGGCATAAGTTGGATCAGTTAAAATAACCTCATCGCCAGGAGAAAGAATAGCCAGTACGGCATTCAACATTCCTTCAGTTCCACCATTGGTTATGATGATGTTGTCTTCAACATAGTTTGCACCTGTATACATGTTGACCTGTTTAGCAATGGTCTGGCGCAAAGTATTTTTTCCGGTAAAAGGCAAATAACTGTTGTCTTCATCTCTTCCGACAGCCAATTGTGTTGCAACCACTGCCGATTCAGGAGGTGGCAAGTCTGTGTCTAAATTTTCCATCCTTAAAACATCCGGATCATTACCAGCCTTTGAAGCAACTTTATCAATTGAAAATCCCGGAATATTCTTTTTACGCATAGAAAAAGAATTTTTAATTAAACCACTTCCATAGCCTGGTCCAAATCTTTAATAATGTCCAAAGCATTCTCAATTCCGATGGACAACCTGATAAGCCCGTCGGTAATTCCGTTTTGAATACGCAGTTGTTTAGACACATTTACGTGAGAACTGGAGGCAGGATGCAAAATAAGGGTGTCAACATCTCCCAAAGTCGGAGCAAGCGTACACATTTTTATCTGATTCATAAATCGAATCCCGTCTTCAACTCCTCCTTTTAATTCAAAACTCAACATGCCACCATATTGCTTCATCTGACGACTGGCGATTTCATGATCAGGATGAGAAGAGAGACCCACGTAATTTACTTTTTCAACTTTAGGATGTGTTTCTAAAAAAGTACTTACTGCCATTGCATTGGTAGAATGACGATCCATTCTCAAGGCGGGTTTTCATTCCGTTGTGTACGAGCCATGCGTCCCAGGGTTACAATTGGTACCGGCCAATTTCATAACTTTCCAAACTTTATCTTTCATTATCGCTTGGTCTTTGCCGACCAACACACCCGCTATACTGTTTCCATGGCCATTTAAAAATTTAGTAGTAGAATGGATAATATAATCTACTCCAAATAAAAATGGCTGTTGTAAATAAGGCGTGCAAAAGGTATTGTCTATTGCAGTTGGGATTCCATAATGGCTTGCAATGTGACAAATCTCAGCAATGTCGACACAAGCAAGCGTTGGATTTGCAGGCGTTTCAAAGAATATAAGTCCAATTTCTCCATCTTCCTGGATCAAACTTTCAACCAGTTCGGGATTTTTCAAGTCCGTCATAACCGTTTGAATACCAAGCGGTTCAAATACTTTAGTAAACAATTCTGTGGTTCCGCCGTATAAATTTCCCTGGGTGAGTATTTTTTGACCATTTTTTAAAAGAGCCATCACCAAGGAAGAAATGGCTGACATGCCGGAAGAAAACATCAAGGCGGAGGCCTCAATTTCTGTTCCGTAGGTTTCCATTTTGGCAATTTTTTCAGCAACTGCTTCAATGGTTGGATTTCCATATCTGCTATAAACATGACCTTCGGCATTGCCGGAAAAGATATCGATTCCTTGGTTTATGTTTTCAAACTCAAAAGAAGATGTAGCATAAATGGGTAAAATGTGGGGTTTGGTGCTTTTTGGGTCTTTTAACTCTTTAACACAAAGAGAATCAAAATTTAATATATCATCCATTGTTCTTAATATTGCCTTTTATTTTATAATTATAAGAGGCAAGGTAAACAATCTTAGACTTTCGTGAAACACTGAAAAAAATGAAAGAGCAGGAAAATTTTGAGGATGAATTAGATGAGGAGTTGTACGAACATCTAAGGATTAAAGTCGATCCAAAACAATCACAGATTCGTATTGATAAATTTTTAATTGATCGAATAGAGCGGACTTCCCGCAACAGGATTCAGAATGCTATAAGGTCGGGTAATATCCAGGTTAACGAGGAAAATGTTAAGCCCAACTATAAAGTCAGACCCAAGGATGTGATTACCATGGTTTTGCCCAAACCTTTGGAAGATTCTATCCTTCCTATTCCGGAAGACATCCCACTCGATATTAGATATGAAGATGATGATTTGATGGTGGTTCACAAGCCGGCAGGTTTGGTGGTGCATCCAGGAATTGGAAATTACACCGGAACTTTGGTGAATGCACTGGCTTACCATTTTGAAGGACTCAATCTACCAATTCGTGATGACCATCCCGACAATCGACCGGGTCTGGTCCATCGAATTGACAAAGATACTTCCGGACTATTAGTCATAGCAAAAACGGAAGAGGCTATGAATCATTTGGCAAAACAGTTTTTCAAGCACAGCATTTACCGCAGATATTGGGCCTTGATTTGGGGTGAGCCCGAGAATGATGAAGGAACCATTCACAATAGAATTGGTCGCAATCCTAAGAATCGACTTGTAAATATGGTGTACGATGATGATATGGAAGGCGGTAGGGTTGCTATTACTCATTACAAGGTTTTGGAAAGATTGTATTATGTAAGTTTGGTAGAATGCAAGCTGGAAACTGGTAGGACCCATCAGATTAGGGTACACATGTCAGACATGAAACATCCCATTTTTAGTGATTATCGGTACGGAGGCAAGGAGATTCAAAAAGGAACGGTCTTTACCAAATACAAGCAGTTTGTAAACAATTGTTTTGAAATCATGCCCAGACAAGCCTTGCATGCAAAATCAATAGGATTTGAACATCCGCGTACCGGAGAATACATGCAGTTTGATTCTGATTTGCCGGAGGATTTTAATGAGGTTTTGGAAAAATGGAGGCATTATGTTTCCCACCGAAAGGAATTGTTGTAGAAAAGTTTATGTGGCGCAGATTTTGACTATTCCTATTTTAAAAAATAGTAAAAACGTATACTCAAGTTAAAATATACCCATCATGCGATCATTTTCCATTTTGTTAATAGTGGCTCTTTTTATGAGTTCCTGCCAAAATGAGTCTTCAGAAACCGCTACCAATGCAGAAATTGAACCTCAAGCATCTGCAGAAAATCCATATCCAAATTTGAAGTTGCCTGAGTCACGCGATGATAAAGAATTTGACTGGCAAGCGCACAGAGGTGGAAGAGGCCTGTTACCGGAAAATACTTTTCAGGCATTCCTTCTTGCTATCCGTGAAGGTGTTACCACGCTTGAAATGGATCTGGTCATTTCTAAAGACAGCCAGGTGGTTGTTTCACATGAACCATGGATTTCCTCAAAAATTTGTTTGGATTACAATGGAAAAGAAATTCCGGAAGACAAAGAATTGGAAATGAATATTTTCCAAATGAATTACGGAATGGTGAAAGCATGTGATTGTGGTTCCAAGGGAAATCCTGATTTTCCTGAGCAGAAGAAGATGAAGTCTTCCAAGCCTTTGTTGAAAAACATCTTTGAAGTTTCAAAAGCCTATACTTCTCAGAATAATAAAGCATTGCCATATTTCAATCTTGAAATAAAAAGCAAACCTGACTGGGTAGGGGTTTATGTTCCTGATAATGAGACTTTTGTGAAATTGGTTTTGGAAGTTGTAAATAATTCCGGTGTTAAAGAAGCTGTGAACATCCAATCCTTTGATGCGGGCATTTTAAAAGAAGTTAAAAAACAGGATCCCAATATGCCGGTTTCCCTTTTGGTTGATAATGCGAATGGATTGGAATCCAATTTGGCATCTTTAGGATTTACTCCTGAGTTTTATAGTCCTCATTATTTACTTTGTACCAATGAGATGGTGACAAGCGCCCACGATAAAGGGATGAAGGTGATTCCCTGGACGGTTAATGATCAGGAAACTATGAAGCAATTGAAAGATATGGGAGTGGATGGAATCATTACTGACTATCCGAATAAAAAAATATAAATCATTTATTTGGTTGGGAGTTCAACCGGGCTTCCAACCAGGAAATGATTCCTGACCTTTCTTCCGGTCCAAAGACCTTCCAATCTCCATTTTTCCTGAACCAGGTCATTTGCCTTTTAGCAAACCTTCTTGAATTCATTTTGATTTTTTCAATGGTTTCTTCCAGACCATATTTTCCTTCAAAATATTCGAAAAATTCGCTGTAAGCCACTGTTTGAAGTGCTTGAAGATCTTTGTATGGATGAAGCCTTTTTACCTCTTCTTCCAGACCTTCTTTAATCATCCAATCTACTTTCTTATTAATCCGTTCATACAAAACTTCCCTTGGCCATTCCAGTAAAATTTGAATAATTTCAAATGGCCTTTTTGCAGTTTCTTTTGATTTAAACGAAGAATATGCCTGGCCGCTAAAATCAGAAACTGATAAAGCCCTGATCAATCTGACCGGGTTGTTTAAATCGACCTCCTCATAATATTCAGGGTCAAGTATTTTTAATTGTTCTTGTAAGAAATCAATTCCTTTTTCTTTAAAAATGGCATCCCACTTTTCCCTGTATGCTATGGGTACATCCGGAAATTTATCCAGGCCTTCACAAATTGCTTTAATGTAAAGTCCTGATCCTCCACTCATGACTACTATTTGGTGGTTCTGAAATAACTGGTCAAGTTTTTCCAATCCGTCTTTTTCAAAATCACCTACAGAATAAGCTTGATGAATGCTTAGATTGTCCACAAAATGATGGGGAGCAGCGGTACGTTCTTCCAGGTCGGGTTTAGCAGTCCCGATGGACATCTCTTTATAAAATTGCCTGCTGTCTGCATTGATGATTTCAGTCTTAAAATGCCGTGCTATTTGAATAGCAATTTCTGTTTTTCCGGCACTGGTTGGACCCGCCACGACAATTAAGTACTTATTGGAGAAAGACATAATTATTGCTCCTTTTTAGTGTCTTCCGGGTATTCTATCCTGACGTGCAACATGCTTTTTAATACCTTTTTAAAAACTACTTTACAAGCATCAAATTCCTTGAAACTCATCTCCGAAATCGTAAACTGCCCGGTAGAAATTTTGGCATTGATGATTTTCTCTACCAAATCGTCTATCTCTTCCGAATTAGGATTTTTTAAACTTTTCGCAGCTGCTTCCAGGCTATCTGCCATCATTAGGATGGTTTCTTCTCTTGTTTTTGGTTTAGGACCGGGATATTGAAAATCCTGAGGATGAACCAATTCATCCGGATGATTTTTTACATAGTTCCTGAAAAAGTATTCTGTCCTTGTTGTTCCGTGATGCGTTTTTATAAAATCAATCAAAACCTTGGGCAGCCTGGCTTTTTTGGCCATTTCAGCTCCTCCTGAAACGTGGCCTATGATGATCTCAGCAGATCGTTTTTCATCAATATCATCATGAGGGTTTTTACCTGCCTGATTTTCAATGAAATATTCAGGGTTCAATGTTTTTCCTACATCATGATAATATGCTCCAACCTTGACCAAAAGAGCATCTGCTCCAATAGCTCTGGCAGCTGCTTCGGCTAGGTTTCCTACTTGTAAGGAATGTTGGAGGGTACCGGGTGCTTTGAGTGCTAATTCTTGCAACAAAGGTCTGTTCATATCCGACAATTCCACTAGAGAAATGGCTGTAGTAAATCCAAAAATCCTTCCCAGAAGCGGAATAAGAGGAAATGCCAACATCGTCAAAAGCACATTGAAAAAGAAGAATCCTGCCATATCCCATTGAACCTCATATAAATCACCATTTGCGATAAGCGACAATCCTATAAATCCGAGGAAGTAAGAAATGAAAATGAAAAACATGGCCATGAAAAACTTGGTCCAGTTTCTTGTATCTGCAGTGGTCAGAACAGCAACGATACCGGCAATTATTTGAAGGAAAGTAAATTCATAACCCAGGGAAGACAAAAAACTGGCAATCAATACTACCACGATGTGCGTAAAAAAGGCCAATCGATCCGTAAAAAAAGTTTTCACGACAATGGGCACAATACAAAATGGGAGCATAAATGCATTGAGCGTGCTCGATTGCTCTACCAGGTGAACCAAATAACTAAAAATAACCAACCACATCAAAATGAGGGAGAGTTTTTTTAGTTCCTGAAGTGTGTCTGGCAGATATGATTGGAGATACATTAAAAATGCAACCACAATTAGCGTGGTGAGCAACATATAACCCAGAAA
This sequence comes from Saprospiraceae bacterium, assembly GCA_041392845.1. GTDB lineage: Bacteria > Bacteroidota > Bacteroidia > Chitinophagales > Saprospiraceae > JAGQWW01. Next base: position 19,825 of record JAWKLG010000045.1, read on the forward strand.
AATACCCAGCGGTTTTCTGGATTCGGAGCTTGATTCCTGGTATTGCTGTTTGAAGGAAACCAATTTCTGGTAGGTTTCAGGTCCTACAACATCGCCTCTTGTTACAATCCTGTCTCCTTCCTTTACCAAACCTGAAGCCAGGGATACTTCACTTAATACAGAACGTTTGTATCTGGTAGTCAGGCTATCGTCAAAAAAGATATTGGGTCGAATCAGGTCTTCCATTACATACAACAAAAATTCAGGTTCTGCCAATCTGGAATAGGGTAGGGAATCGGTCAAAATTTGTTCAACCTTTTCTACCGTTTTTAGGCTCTCAGCAGTTCGTTTTTGGGTGGTATTTCCAACAACCAGGTTGATTACAAAATCATCACCTTTATCCTGATGTTGTGCAGCCCAGTCAATAATCCCTTTGGTGTAAACCTGGTCCAGCCAGCTCAGGGCATATTTTTCATAATTCGCAGGAGCTTTTTGCAGATTTGGAAATTGATTTTCCATTTTAGCCTGAGCCAGTTGCTGATTAAATTGTTCTCTGAACTGCTTCTTTACCTGGCCTAATATTTCAGTGTTAAGCGTATAATAGGGAGAGAAATCCTCTTCCAAAGCCTGAATTTCTTTTTTTAATTGTGATTCTGGCTTTAGAATGGGAAAATCATAAGGCGCGTCGAGGGTCTCATACCTCCATGTCCCTCCTTCCGCAAATTCGTAAGGAAATCTGGCGTTGTCTGGAAATAAAAGACTTATGAAGGCTATAACCCCTATTACGATAACCCACCGGATTATCGACTTCAGTTGAGAAGTAGGAAAAGTTATGGAGTTATTCATTCAACAAATTAATCATTCCATCTTACACTGCCCTAATGATATCATAATTTGTTATAATATGCATAGAACCTGCACGATCTTTTGCAATTACTGCCGGTATTTCTTTTGTAAAGAATTTACTAAGCTGACTCATCGGTAAATCTTCAGTCACCAATGGGAAAGGTTTACCCATAATATCAGACACTTGTTTTTCGGAATTTCCGATAGGATTGTCCAAAATGTACTTCAGAACAGTACTTTCTGTTAAAGATCCAACCACCGTTTCATTATCCAATACCGGTATTTGAGAGATATCTTTTTCTTTCATAATATGGAAAACCTCTCTCAATTTGATGTCTTTTTGAACTGAGATAAAATCCTTCACTTCTTTATTCAGAATCAGGTCTTTTACTTTTAGTTCAGTATCCAAAAATCCACGCTCACGCATCCAGTCGTCATTGTAGATTTTTCCAACATAGCGGCTACCATGGTCATGAAAAATTACGACAACTACATCATCTTTGGTTAATCTGTCTTTCAATTGTAGCAAACCGGCAACTGCAGAACCTGCCGAATATCCTAGTAAGATTCCCTCTTCGCGTGCCAGCCTTCTGGCCATAACCGCTCCGTCTTTATCACTAACTTTTTCAAAATAATCGATTACGTCGAAGTCCACATTCTTAGGAAGTATATCTTCGCCAATACCTTCTGTTATGTAAGGATAAATTTCTTTTTCGTCGAACTCACCTGTTTCATGGTATTTTTTAAAAACAGAACCATAAGTATCAACTCCCCAAATTTTAATATTTGGATTTTTCTCTTTTAAATATTTCGCAGTACCTGAGATGGTACCTCCTGTTCCTACTCCAACAATCAAATGGGTAATCTTACCTTCTGTTTGTTCCCATATTTCCGGTCCGGTAGACTCGTAATGGGCCTTTCTGTTGCTCAAATTGTCGTATTGATTGGCCCAAAAGGAATTAGGTATCTCCTTGCTTAATCTTTCTGCAACTTTATAATAAGAACGAGGATCATCGGCTGCTACATTGGTTGGACAAACAATTACCTCTGCACCCATGGCGCGCAGGATGTCAAATTTTTCTTTGGATTGTTTATCCGTAGTTGTAAAAATGCAACGGTATCCTTTTACACAGGCTGCGATTGCGATGCCCATCCCTGTATTACCGGAAGTACATTCAATCACTGTTCCACCAGGTTTCAGACGGCCGTCTTTTTCAGCATCTTCTACCATTTTCAATGCCATTCTGTCTTTGATAGAGTGGCCCGGATTGAAGGTTTCAATTTTCCCCAGAACCAGAGCAGGTACGTCTTTTACGGTTTTATTCAATTTTACCATCGGAGTATTTCCGATAGTTTCAAGGATATTGTTAAAGTACATATTTCAAATTTGATGAATTGGCTAAGGCTATTTTTTACGGCGCAAAGGTAGGAAAGTTGGATGAAAACAAATTTGATTTATGAGGGAAGAAGACAGGTCTTTTTAATTTGACCATATTGGTTCGAAAGAATATTTTGAATAAAAGGTAAGTGGTATTAGGATTATATTTTTAAATGTCCAACATGTAAATAATTTGTAGGAATTATTTATTTTTTCATAATATATAAAAAAGAAAAATAATGTATTTATTACTGATTTCTTTTAGGCATACATTTTGAGCTATGCCTATTTAATTTGCTTAAAATCAGCAAATTACTCACAAGCATTTTGCCCTGAATATTGCGATCAAACATTAGGTAAGCTACTTTTCGTTAGAAAGGAGAGGCAAGGTTTGTAATTTGCTCATGGCAATGCCTTTGTTTGGCTGCAAGACTATTTCATAGTTCAGCGACAAACAAAAGAGATGATAGCATTAGCGTTAAAAGGAAAAAAAAGCACCAAAAAATCCATACTTTTTTTCGGTTCTTTCCTGAGCCTTTTTTGGATATACGGTTTTTTGGGAAATACGGATTTGGCAAAAGAAACTTTTTTAGCAGAAAATCCAATCTACAGTGCCGAAGCCCGATTGGCAACCTGCACCAATAATATTCCTAATAATGATGGATCCATCGTTTTAACTTCAGTTACTTTTGGTGACAGGGTTAATTATTCTATTGGAAATACCTACACAGGAGACCCGGATTACAACAATGCCGCTGTAATTGGTGGGATTCCATTTACCATTGCATCTGGCCTGCCAAATCCCACGGTTTTTACAGATTATACTGTGCGGGTATTTAATGGTGATAGTGGCACTTTCACAGATGTGGTAGTTAGATTGTATCAAAAGACCTGCGCGGTATCCTGTGATTGTACTGATTACCTGTATGTAAATGATCCTACCTTAGACCTCACACATAAATTCACCATTAATCCCGATGGGACCATTGGTGCAGAAATTGGTTCTCCCTGGATGCCTACCGGAAATATTACCAATCCTCACGGAGTAGTAGGGGACGTTAATGGAAAGCTATACATCGCCCAGATTGATGTTACTCCAACCCAATTATACCAGGTTGATTGTGATGGTACCATTTTGAACACTAACGCCATTCCAAATTGGAATAGAACCTTGAACCTGGTTTCAGATGACAATACTATTTATTCCATAGGAAGAAGCCCTGCTGGTGGTACTTATCATATTTATGCGCACGATGTATGTTCGGGTACACTGATCAACTCAATCCAGTTGCCAGGCGGTACTCCCGGTTGGGGGCTTACCAAGGGTGAGGATGGTGAGTTGTATTTTACTATGTCCTTTGCAGGAATAACAAGTCCTCACAGACTTTATCATGTAGACAAAAATTTGACTACAACTACCCTGGTTTGGTCAATTCCTCAAATTTCCGGGTACAATACACATGGTGTTACACAAGATGAATTTGGCAACTTTTATATTGTACTAACCAGGAACTCACCGGGTGCAACCACTTTGTATAAAATAAATTCTGCTGGTACAGTTATCAATACCATTTCGGATAATGCTTTGGATGAAACTGGTTTTGGGGGAACCTGGGGAATAGTTTACAATAAATTCACCGGCAAATTATATATGGGAACCCTGGGCGACGATTGCGTAGCGGTAGTTGATGCAGGAGGACAGAATGGAAACATGGCTTATGAATCGACTAGTGGAGTAGGGCATGTTCCTGGTTCTTATTCGAAAGCGATAAATATTGTGAGAGAGTGTTGTCCGGGGGCTGTAAATATAAATTTGGACACGGTTATTTGTGGTGTTCCTTTCAATACGGAAATATTTTTGGCTGATATCATTAGCTGTGATGAGGGTGTTTTTTGTGAAGGTGTATGGGCTGCAGACCCAGGAAACGGAGGTATAACTTACGATCCTTGTAATCAAACCATTTCATTTAATAATGCTTCTGCCTGTGGTGAGTTTTCACTTACATCTGGTGGGGGAGGTCAATGTGGTACCTTCAATTTTAATGTAAATATCGCTTACGGTGAAGTTATCGCGCCTGTGGTAGACGGTGACCAACTTTTATGCAAGGGTGAAGACCCTGCACCTTTTACAGTTACTACCCCCGGAAGTGGGAACAACGTCCTCCAATATCAATGGCAAAGAAGTTTTACGGATTGTAATACTGGGTTTTCCAGCATTCCGGGTGCTACTTCGGATACTTATGATCCGCCTGCCGGGATTGACACCACTACTTATTACCGACTTATTACCATGGTGGATGCAACCGGCTGTACTTCCGGTACCTGTTTGGATACCAGCAATTGTATAACAGTTTTAGTTCGTGAAATCACCGATCCGGGAATAACAGGATTGACCTGTAATGATAATTTAACTCCTACCGATGGTGCAGATGATTTTATTGAATTTAGCTTGAATCCTCAAGGACATAATAATGGTTCTACCTATTCATTGAGTGTGAATAATGGAGGAACCATCAGTTTGCCTGGCGGATTTCCTGCTACAAATATCTCCTTTGGTGCTGCAACTTCTTTTGAAATGCAAAGTGGTAGTGCAGATGGAACGGTTTACGATATAACCATTACGGATGATAGCAATCCTGGTTGTCCCTATGTTTTCCAAATCTCTCAAAGTGCTTGTTCGAATGATAATGTTGACATTGCACTGGTGAAAGTCGAAAGTTCGACCGGACCTTATCTTCCGGGAGATGATGTGAGTTTTGATATTACTGTTTATAATCAGGGTACACTACCTGTTACAAATGTTGTGGTTGAGGATTATTTGCCCACTGGATTGATTTTCAACCAGGGTGATAATTCTAATTTTACCATTTCTGGTGGAGAAATAACTAGCAGTATTGCCAATCTGGCAGCTGGTGCAAATGTAACACGTACCATTGTCTTGCAGATTGATCCAACTTTTACTGGCAATTCTATAACCAACAATGCTGAAATCGCAAGTTACACCGGTTTTGCCGATGAAGATTCAAGTCCGGGAAACAACAGCATGTCAGCACCGGAAACAGGCACGGATAATGAAATTGATGATGAAGCTCCCGGGACTCCGGGTTCAGCCGATAATCCAGCAGATGAAGACGATTTTGACCCTGCAACAATATCTGTACTTCAATCTTTCGATTTGGCTTTGGTTAAAACACTTATCGGAACCGGACCTTTTTCAGCAGGTGATAATGTTTCCTTCGAAATCACTGTTTATAATCAAGGATTAATAACAGCCACCAACGTTCAAATCACCGATTACATCCCATCAGATATGATATTCAATCAGGGCGACAATCCTGATTTCACTGCAAGTGGAGCAAATGCTGTAGCAACGATTCCAAGTCTGGCAGCTGGAGCAAGTACAACCCTTGAAATCACCCTCCAGATTGATCCAACATTTACGGGAACGAGCATCATCAACAATGCTGAAATAACTTCAGCGACTGGAGGAACCGACGAAGATTCAACTCCTGGCAACAACAGCATGTCAGCTCCGGAAACCGGCACCGACAACGACATAGACGACGAAGCACCGGGCACTCCGGGCACCGCCGATAATCCATTGGATGAAGATGACTTTGACCCGGCTTCAGTAAATGTGGCCCAATCTTTTGACCTTGCTTTACAAAAGGTATTGGTAACACCAGGCACCTACTTGCCAGGTGAAAATTTAGCTTTTGAAATAACAGTTTACAATCAGGGAACACTAGAAGCTACCTCTATCGAAGTGACGGATTATATCCCTACAGGATTTATATTCAATTTGGCTGACAATTCTGATTTTGTCCCTAGTGGCAGCAATGCTATTGCAAATATTCCTTCTTTATTAGCAGGGGCAAGTGTCACTTTGGAAATTGTCTTGCAAATTGATCCTTTATATGATGGTCCAAGCATCATCAACAATGCAGAAATAACCAGTGCAACTGGTGGCTCAGATGAAGATTCTACCCCTGGTGACAATTCAGGATCTTCTCCGGAACTTGGAACAGATAATGATGTGAATGATGAATCCACTGGAGGTGCTGACAACCCATTGGATGAAGATGACTTTGACCCTGCAGAAGTTTCCATTTTCATTCCATCAGATTATGGAGACTTACCGGACACCTATCAAACTTCTGCAGCAGCAAATGGTCCGAATCATACTTTGTCTCAAACACTTTATTTAGGAACTTATGTGGATGCAGAAAATGATGGTCAGCCTGAAGCTATGGCTGGTAGGATGATGGATGGTGATGATGCCGGTACGGCTATATTTAGTTATGGATCCAATATGGAAAATGATGATGAAGATGGAGTCAGTTTATTGACTCCCTTGGTTCCTGGAAATACAGCCTGTATGGAAGTGACAACCCATTACGATGACGGTGGCTTCGGCATTAAGGCATACCTTACAGGTTGGGCCGATTGGAATGGAAATGGTCAGTTCGATTCGGGTGAACAACTACTTTTCGATCAAATGATACCTTCTACTACTGATGCAGAGGTTTCTCCTGGCGATTTAACATTGCCTTACTGCTTTGAAGTGCCTTCAAGTGCCAGCTTCCTGGATGGAAATGTATTTATGCGTTTTAGGATTAGCACAGTTCAGGGACTTGATTTCTTTGGTTCAGCACCAGACGGAGAAGTAGAAGATTATAAATTTCCATTGGCAAAAGTTGGAAATTATGTTTGGGAAGATACCAATCTGGACGGAATCCAAAATGAAGCAGGGACCGGTATCAATGGAGTTCAGGTACAATTGGTCTGGGCAGGAGTTGATGGAGATTTGAATACTGCAGGAGATAACCTTCAATACCTTGTAAGTACAGCAAATATGTCCGGCGTACCCGGAGCTTATATGTTCTCAGGTTTGATAGAAGGTACATATGAGATATCTGTGCCTACAGCCCCGGCCGGACTGGTTACTACCATAATAGATGAACCAACTGCTACCGATTTCACAGATAGTGATGATCCAAGTGGCGTTTCATTTACCATTACTGATGTTGAAAATCTGGTTTTAAATGAAAATGGAGTAACCGATGTTCCCGGTGCAAGTGGATTTCCAGATAATCAAGAAGATATCAGTTTTGATTTTGGATATTTTGGTGCCTGTAGTTTACAGATTACAAACATGGTTGCCAGTGATTGCTCTCAAAATAGATTTGAATTACAGATAACTGTTGAATATGAAAATCTGCAAGGTGACATCGAAGTTCAGGTAAATGGAAGACCATACCAGTTTTCAAAATCTGGTGTAACCGGTTCGCAGACCTTCACCATTCCAAAATTAACTTGTGGGCCAAATTATACGGTAAACGTGTATGTAGAATCTGTAAATGATCCTGCATGTAATGGTGGCCTGTTTTCTTCTTTTACCACACCTTGTCCGGATAATAATTGTTTACCGGTTGATTTGATTAAGAATTGATGACTGATTGTTGGATTCTGGAAACTAGAAATCTAGCTTCCAGAATCCAGCCTCTAAAAAATTCCAATCATCATGAAATCCTTTGGATTTGAATGGAATGAATAATTGTGATGTCTGAGTCCATGAATTAAATAAAGGTACCAACCCCATGGACTGATACCTTTATTTAACCGCAAACCGCACAGCGCAAACCGCACTGCGCTCCCTATTCTCCTACCAACTCAAAATCTGTCCTCCTATTCTGAGATTTTCCATCCTCGCTATCATTGCTGGCAACAGGTTTGTCAGGACCATTTCCGATGACGATGAATCGGTTGAAAGGCATATTATGCTCTTTTACCAAATAGTCTCTAACCGATTCAGCTCTTTTTTGAGACAAGGCTACATTGGAACTTCTGCTTCCTACATTGTCTGTATTTCCTTCAATACGAATACGGCTATTGGCAAAAGCTTTTGCGATGTCTACAAATTCTTTGTCAATGATGTATTTGGCATTTTCATCCAAACGGTATTCTCCGGTTCTAAAACGGATACTAACTGCCTTGGTAGCCACTGCTTCTTTTTTCTTTCCTTCTTGTGAGGTGATTTGAGTAAACTCTTTTTGACCTTCGGCAGCATTCGGTGCTCCAGTCAAATTGGTGGATTCTACCAATCCTGGATAAGAAATAAGCCTCCAATTGGGTACATTTTCATCGATGTAGCCCAAATCAGAATAAACTTTGGCCATTCTTGTATAAAGGGTATTTCCGGTCACACCTTTATATTCAGGATTCAATCCAAAGAAATTGATATTGTCTCCATGAGTTGTCAACCTTACATTATTAATAGCTTTGTAAGTATCATCTTCCGTAAAACCGGCAAAATTTTCTGCAAGGATTTTGGCTGCTTTCCTTTTGTTGTTATCAGATGCATTGATTTCAGAAGCTCCTTTCATCCAACCTTCATACAATTGTTGTACTTTTTCCTTGTTGGCTTCTACCCAGCCTCTTTTGGCCATAAAAATATCTGCTATGATATTGGAAGCAGAACGTGTACTTTCCAAAACCCTGGCACCGGCTACAGCCTTTAGACATGCTTCATCATCCGGACTCCAAACTACAGCTGCGTCAACTTGCTGACTTTTAAAAACTTCAGCTGCGTCTATGGCATTTGCCTGCTTCACAATTTCTACATCATTTATAGATAATCCTCCAGCTTCCAACAACCAAATCAGAAATGAATGTGATGGCGTCAATTCTGCAACTGCAATCTTTTTACCTTTCAAATCACTTACCTTGTTGATTCCCCTTCTGGCAACAATCGCATCACCACCTCTTGACCAATCAGCCTGAAAAACCACGACCGGATCATAATCTTTCAATGCATTTACCTCCGTGGGGAAAGCATCAATAGTGGCCCAAAGAAGGTTTACATCATCATTTTTAAAAGCAGCTCTGGAAGCATCAAAATCATCCAAAATTTTGAATTCAACATTGAATCCATAATCTTTTAAAAATCTTGAATTGGCATTGGCTTCAAATCCTTCATTGAAATACTGCCCACCGGCATATCCTCCCCAGGTAACCACCCCGATCTTTATGGTTTCACTATTGCTATCAGGCTTGTAATCATTCTTTTTCTCAGTTACATCATTTTTACTACTGTTGTCTTTAATGATGTTGGTATTGTTCAACAAGTATCTGATTCCAAAAAATAATCCTCCTACAATAAGAAGGGTAATCAGGAATTTGGAGAAAGTGGTCAATCGTCTGGTTGCCATTGGTATAAGGTTTGTTTTCTAGTGTTTTGTATTAAAATTGAAGCTATCAATCAAAAAATGTATCGTATTGATTTTTATGATGAACCGACTTTTCAGGCTTTGCAATGGGAGCATTCAAATCCAATACATCTTCATCATCATTTGCCTGTAATAAGAGTCTTTCTTTTTCCCCTCCCAAAATAAGAGAAACACCTTCTTTTTCCCACTTTTCCAACATTTTTAGTCCTTCTTCTTCAAAAACTCCATTTTGAAGGTCTACCGAGTCCATAAAATTGCTCGACATTTCCATAAAACGTTCCATTTCTCCCACTTTTTGACTTACATCATCTGCGATAGCCTCCAAAGCTCTGTCAAACATTTCTCTCTGGTCTTTGTCCCCACTGATGATATTCATTGCAGATTTCATGGCAGAATGGCTGGCACGGATGGCCTTTCTTTCCTGCTCCTTCACCTTCACCTGATCTTTTACATCTTCCGCCAATATTTCAGAATTTTGGTACATCTTGGTCAATACCCTGTACAAAATCTCCATCTTGGTATACAAATCCTCCAGGCGTACATTCGACTCTTTCAATCTTCCTGCTTTCCTGGATTTTAGAATAACCATTGCCTGTTGCTCAGACTCTTTTGCCTGGCTGGCCAGTTGTAAGTTATTCTGGATTTCCTTTTTATTATTTACAATGGTCTCTTTCAACTTATGCATTTGCCCTCTCAACTGAGCAATCTGCTTATTCATTTTGCGAAGGTTGTCTTCTAAATCCTCCACATAACTTTTCAAAATTCCAATAGGATCAATTTGTATAAAAATACCGGTAATCCACCGCATCGCACCCTTGTACATGTACCAAACTAGATTCCTCATTTTAGGATCCAGAATCATGTAAACCACCGCACCCAAGACTGCCAGCAAACCTGCCAGATAAAGGGTGTTTTCAAGAATTATGGTTAAAAATGGAATGATATTGAACAATAAAAATCCTCCTCCGACAATCAAGGCAGCCAGGAAAATCATCCCTGTTACGCCCTCCGGCTTTTTCCAAAAAGATTTTTTCTGATAGGTCTCCATGTATAGGTCGATTAGACAATTAGTGAATTAAACAATGAGTGAATGAGTGAATGACTGAATGAGTGAGTTAGTAAGTGTAATTTTTTAATCACCCATTCACTAACTCACTCATTCACTCATTACTTCAAGAACTGCTTCATTTTTTCATAATCAGCTTTAATTTGATTTGTCAGCTGGTTGTACGAAGCCATGAAGGTTCTTTTGGTGGCTTCCATCTTTTGGGCTGCCACTGAAATTTCTTCTTTATGTTGAGCCATTTGCTTTTGATGTTGCTCAATCTCCTGTGTCAGTTTTTTTATTTGAGCAGCTTTATCATTAATGGTCTTTTGTAAATCCTGAATTTCTTTTTCCCTTGCTTCGATTTTGGTGTCTTCCTGATTAGCCAGTGCTTTATTGAATTTGTCTTCCTCTCTTTTTAAAACATTCAAATAATGCTGGGTGGTTTCAAGGAGGCTGGCTACCGAAACTCCCATCGTTTGAGCCATGGCATAAGCTGACTGATACCTTGTTGATTCATCCATAGGCATCTTTGCAAGGGACTGAAGAGATTTTTTATATTCTAAATAATCGAAACCATCCAGATTGTTATTTTCCATCGCCTGGAAAAGAATTTCGGTAAACTTGGGGTGAGCTTTTCCCGCAGGTGTTTTAGTATCAATATGGTCTCTTACCTCTTTGATCTTTTCCTCCGTACTTTCGGTAGTTGGCTGTGTTTCCTGGCCTTTTCCTTTTCCGCTACCTTCATCTTCCTCTATGACAAATAAGGATTTTAGATTTTTGAACATGAATATGGTTTTATTGTATAATTGATAATTTCCCAAAAGGGTTCTTACCAACTGATGATTTTCGATAAACTGAAGGATTTTTCCGCTCAGTTGTTTATGGTTTCAAAATTAGGGTTTTTGTTCAAAATACACCTTATTTAAAAAATGGGAATACTTAAGAGGTCTTTAAAGGTCAATTTTCAAGCAATCCTTTCAATTCATTGAGTTTCATCATACATTCTATGGGCGTCATGGAATTAATGTCCACATCTGAAATAGCTTCCTTCAATTTACCTGCAGTAGGGTCTACTGTTTCAAATATGGACAACTGAAGCGCACTGCTGATTTGTTCCGTGGCAGGATTGCTGACATTAGGATTGGCTCCATTTGATTGCTTTTTATCATCATCCAGCATCTTGGTTTCCAATTGAGCCAAAATTTCCGTTGCCCGCATTACAATACTTTTGGGCATCCCCGCCATACTTGCCACATGGATACCAAAACTATGGGCACTTCCACCAGCTATTAATTTTCTTAAAAAGATAACCTGCTGACCCACCTCTTTTACAGCTACATTGAAATTCTTGATCCTTGGAAAACGACCTTCCAGTTCATTCAATTCATGGTAATGTGTTGCAAATAATGTCTTTGGTCTGGCCACTCCATTATTATACAAAAACTCAGCTATACTCCAGGCAATGCTTATTCCATCATACGTACTGGTTCCACGCCCAATTTCATCCAACAATATCAGTGAACGATCAGAAATATTGTTCATAATACTGGCCGTCTCATTCATTTCCACCATGAAGGTAGATTCTCCTGATGAAATATTATCGCTTGCGCCAACCCTTGTAAAGACTTTGTCTACGATCCCGATCTTTGCAGTTGCAGCAGGAACAAAACAACCCATTTGAGCCATCAGGCAAATCAAGGCAGTTTGTCTCAATATCGCCGACTTACCAGACATATTGGGCCCGGTAATCATCAGGATCTGTTGGTTTTCACTATCCAGGAATACATCATTGGGAACATATTGCTCCCCCAGAGGAAGCTGGGTCTCAATTACAGGGTGACGACCCTCTTTAATATCAATGCTTAAACTGTCGTCCATTTCAGGACGCTTGTAATGGTTTTTCAATGATATTTTTGCAAAAGACATCAAACAATCCAACTTGGCCAATTGATTGGCATTGTACTGAATGGGTTGGATGAAATCCATCATATCCAAAACCAATTGTTCAAAAAGTCCTGTTTCCAAATCCAGGATTTTCTCCTCTGCACCCAAAATCTTTGCTTCCAGTTTTTTTAGTTCATCTGTGATATACCTTTCAGCATTAGTGAGGGTTTGCTTTCGGGTCCATTCATCAGGTGCTTTATCCTTAAACTTGTTGGTTACCTCCAGGTAATAACCGAATACATTGTTAAAGCCAATTTTTAAATTGGTGATACCTGTTTTCTCAGCTTCTGCTTTTTGAATATCCAAAAGTAGATCCTGGGCATGTGTGATGGTATTTCTTAGATCATCCAATTCTTCATTGAATCCATCAGCAATTACTCCCCCTTTGCTTAAATTAACCGGCGGTTCGGGTACAATTTGCGTAGCAATTCTCTCTCTTAATTTTTGGCAGGGATTGATGCCTTCTCCAATATTTTCCAGGTAGTGTTGATTGCTTTTTGAAAGCAATTGTTTAACCGATTCCGACGCATCCAAAGCTCTTCCTAATTGCTTGATTTCACGAGGATTAATTTTTCCAAGGGGCACTTTTGAAATCAATCTTTCCAGGTCTCCAATTTGTCTCAACCACTTTTCCAGTTCCTCTTTAAACTCTTGTTTATCAATAAGGTACTCCACCACATCGTGTCGTTGTTTGATCTCCTCAAGATTTTTTAAAGGCAAGACCGTCCATTTCTTCAACAAACGACCGCCCATAGCCGTTGTGGTTTGATCCAAAACATTGAGCAAACTGGTGCCGGTTTCATGTTGACTATGCAACAATTCCAGGTTACGGATGGTAAATCGATCCAACCAAACAAAATGATCCGGTTGAAGGCGACTTACCTTATTGATATGTTGCAGGTTTTTATTTTCGGTGGTATCCAGGTAATGTAGTACTGCACCTGCAGCGATTTGCGACAATTCCATTTCTTCAATACCAAATCCTTTTAGGGTATTGACTTTAAAATGTTTCATCAACTTTTCCTTACCAAAATCGTGGGTGAAAATCCATTCATCCAGTCTGAATGTATAGAATTTATCGCCAAAAGTCTTTTCAAAAAATTTAGTTCTATCTTTTGAAAAAACTACCTCACTCGGATTAAAACTTTGAAGAAGTTTGTCAACATAACTCAAGTCTCCTTCACTAACCAAAAACTCACCGGTAGAAATATCCAGGAAGGCAACACCGACCATGTCTTTTTTACCAAAATAAAGTCCAGCCAGGTAATTACTGGTTTTATAATCCAATAAGGTCTCAACGGAATTAACACCAGGCGTTACAACCTCTGTCACCCCTCGTTTCACTATTTTCTTCTGAGGACTTGGTTTTTCAAGCTGTTCACAAATGGCAACTCTGTATCCGGCACGAACCAATTTAGGCAGGTACATGTCCATCGAATGATGTGGAAATCCTGCTAGTTCAGTTTGGTCTCCACCATTGTTTCTGCTTGTCAGTACAATCCCGAGCACCTTGCTGGCAGTAACTGCATCTTCTCCAAAAGTCTCATAAAAGTCACCTACCCTGAACAACAAAATGGCGTCCGGATATTTGGCTTTCACCTTCCAGTATTGACTCATTAATGGAGTTTCTTTCTTCGACGCTGTACTCTTGCCCATTTGCAGCTTTTTCTTTGGTTTGTCTAAAAACGACAAAGATAGAATTCCAGCCATAAATGGGAAGAGGATCCTCAGACCTTTGACAGGATTTCATCAAATTTACCCTTCATTTTAAAAACCTTTGCCCCCAAAAATTGGTTACCCCTATTAGAAACACTCATTCAACCCTTCAATCCTTCAATCCTTCAATCCTTCAATCCTTCAATCCTTCACCATGCAAGTCAGCAAATTTTTTGATCATCCTGCCAAAGACATATTCAAGGCTGTCCTTGGTAGAGAATTGAAAAAGCTGCTTATCACTGCCATAGGCGTTTTTACAACAGGACTTTTGCTTGTGATTTTATTTCTGTTTAGTAACATTTGGTTTTCAGGTTTGGGAGTGGCCTTGATGCTGGTTGGAACTTATTTATTTGTGGTTTGGAGCCAAATAGGAGTCCCCGAAAATACCTCATTATACAAGACCATAAAATTTACACCGGAAGAGGTTGTTTGGATTTATTCCCTACAAATGAAGGTCATGCCTTTTGGAGTCCAAATGTTTAACCGAACCTACCTGACTTTTAAGCTTTTATCCGGCAAAGAAGAAACCGTTCAAATTCCTAAAGAAAAAGAATTGGTTTTGGAAAACTGGTTAAAACGCCTTTTGCCAAATGCCACTTTTGGCTATTCTCATGAGAAGGCTTCAGCATACAATAAGGATCCTCGTCAGCTTAAACGGGGCCTGCATGATTTTTAAAAAAAAATTAGACGGTAGTACAACCATTAATTAACTTCCTGATACTTTACCTTTGAACCATTTCACCAACCGAAATGACGCGAACTATCCGGATGACAGAACGAGAAATTGTTGATGGCTGCCTTGCCGAAGACCGCTTCGCTCAAAAGGAGCTTTACGAGCGGTATAAAAATGCAATGTTTACCATTTCTTATCGTATTGCAGGTGATTTTGGCCTTGCAGAAGAAATCTTACAAGATGCCTTCATTAAAATATACAGAGGCCTTAAAGGATTCAGGTTTGAATCTACATTAGGAGCCTGGATCAAAATCATCGTTATTCGAACAGCATATTCTAAGATTAAAAAGAAGGTGCAGTTCGATCCCCTTGAATTTGCTGGCACCGACAGTGCCATATACATCAGTAATAAGTTGGATACAGAATATTTAGAAAAAGCCATCATGGATTTGCCAAAAGGATACAGAACAGTATTCTGGTTGGTTGAAGTGGAAGGTTATGCACATAGAGAAGTAAGTGAATTGCTGGGAATTTCTGAAGGAACTTCGAAATCCCAGCTTTTTTATGCCAAAAATAAATTGAGAGAAAAATTAGCCCAATACCGTTAATAAAACAAAGAGGTAATGGAAAAACAGCCTGACAAAAAGAATTCTTTTAAAAATTTGCCTGAATACAAGGCTCCTGACCGAATTTGGGAAAATATCCAAAATGAGTTGGATAAGCCCGAAGAGATGGTGCCTTTGAAAGACCTCCTTTCTAAACTTCCTACATTAGAAGCCCCTGATTCCCTTTGGGCTCAAATAGAAAAAGATTTGGATGGACCTTCCAAAAAAGAAAATGGATTAAAAGTTTTTATGTCCAGACCATGGGTGTCCATAGCAGCAAGTCTGATTCTTTTGATTGGATTTTTGGCCTGGTTTATCAACCAACCCTCAGCCTCTGGACCTGAAATTGAATTGGTCCAATATGAAGAAGTAATTCAGGAAGATTGGCAATTTGAGGATGAAGGTGACGAAGCTGCATTTGCCCTTGTTGATCAGTTTTGCAAAGAAAAACATTTTGTCTGCAATCAACCTGAGTTTCAAAATTTGAAATCTGAATTAGATGAATTGAATCTTGCCTGTGATGCAATGAAGGAAGTAATAGGAAATTACAATGATGCCCCCGAGATGATTGCACAACTGACTGAAATAGAAATGGAGAGAACAGAAGTTTTAAAAAAAATAATGGCCTACTTATAATTTACCTCTGCTAAATTGAAAGTTGTAATGAAAAATATATCAAATTATTTCTGGATTACATTGAGCCTCTTTTTGGCTAGCTCTGCTCAAGCGCAGATCAAAACCCAGGTGGTCAGCAAAAAAGTTGAACAAACTTTTGTGTATAAATCAGGAATGGAAGTAGTACTTGAGGGTGAAAGGGCCGAAATTAAAGTTGAAACCTGGAATCAAAATTCAGTGCAGGTCTCCCTGACCCTTTCCGCCAGGCATCCGGATGCTGAAATTGCAAAAGCTGATTTAAAAACTTTTCAATTCAAAATGGAGGAGGCAGGTGCAAAAATCCTGATCCGTAATTTTATCGCATCAGCCAACAAACCTAAATCCAACCTGAAAGCAGAATATACGCTGATGGTGCCGGAAGAATGTCCGGTAAAAATGACCAATTATTTTGGAAAATCTGAAATCTCTAATCTTCAAAACGGTTTGGAAATTAAAAGTGAATTTAGTCCTGTTTCCCTGGCTAATATCAAAGGAGATATAGATGTAAATACCCGCTTTGGTGATTTGGAAGCGGACGGACTGGACGGTAAGGTGAAAATTGAATCCCAGCGTTCGAATCTCACACTTAAACGGTTGAAGGGAACTTATGACATTCGTTCTCAATATGGTACCGTTAAGATCTTCTCTGATCGAAATCTCCTTAATTTAAATATTGAAGCTGAAAAGTCGGATGTGTATTTCTTCAATCCTAATCCATCCGAATTTGGCTACGATTTATTGGCGCATTATGGTGGAATAACTGTGCCTAATGATTTGAAAATCAATTTTGTAGAGAAATCTGATAATCTCCAACATGCTATTTTACAATCAAGAGGGCAACAAGCCGGAATTTTTGTGAAAATAACTTACGGAGATATAGTTATAAGAAATGCCGGGCCTTAATACCAGGCCAAAATTTGTGCGAGTTTTTTCATGTGAGAGACTGAAAGAAGGTTCAATTGAATGGATTAAGTCAGAATACATTCAATTTCAAACCTGGTTTTCAGTCTCTTTTTTTTATTTAAAAATTACCACATGAAGTGTAATGCAGTTTTTCCCAAGGCTTTTGTTTGAAAATTTTTATAATAGTTTTTATGCTTTTATTTACCTCCTTTTTAAAGTAGGAATGAAAATAAGCTGCCGAAAAGGATCTTTTTTGAGCACTCCATTCCAAGGGCATTGTCAATAAGTTAAGGGAATGAAAGTTGAAATACATTCAAATCATTGACTTGCGGTCGTTGCGTCTAACCTTCGCGCCCGTTGTTTGAACCAAGAATATTAGGAATTGAAACACAAAAGAATTTGAATATCAGATAATTACACTTTTGAAAACAAATGACTCTGCTGTATTGGGCGGGTCCTCTCCGAGAGACCTGACTTAAAAGGTTTAATTTTCTTTCAAAATCCAAGCTAGTTTCAGGGGTTCTTATTTGATATTAATATTAAGCAGGGTTTAAAAACCTGTAAATGAATCTTATTGTTTGTTTAAAAGACCCTATCTTCGCGCGCCCAAATCGGGAGATTTTTTTACCTTGGCAATAAGTGAATTTCCAAACCCTGAAAAAATCATTTATGAAAGTTACTTATTACGGACACGCTTGTTTTTTAGTTGAAACGAATGGCAAAAGCATTCTTTTTGATCCTTTTATTACTCCAAATGAAATGGCAAAGGATGTGGATGTCGAATCGATTAATCCTGACTTCATTCTAGTGACCCACGGTCATGGTGACCATGTAGCAGATGTAGAGTCCATAGGAAAAAGAAGTGGAGCACAAGTAGTTTCCAATTTTGAAGTAGCAAGTTGGTTTGAAGCCAAAGGTCTAAAAGCCCATGGAATGAACCATGGTGGAAAATGGAATTTCGATTTTGGTACAGCAAAATATGTAAATGCGATCCATACCAGTTCTTTACCTGATGGAAGTTATGGTGGTAATCCGGGGGGATTTGTAGTATGGAACAACGAAGGATGCTTTTACCATGCCGGTGATACTGCATTAACCATGGATATGAAATTGATTCCAAGTATTTGTCCTCCGCTTGATTTTGCCATTCTACCTATAGGTGACAATTTTACCATGGGATATGAAGATGCAGCTATAGCTGCTGAATTCATTGAATGTGATCAAATTATCGGGTGCCATTTTGATACTTTTGGATATATAAAAATAGACCACGAGGCAGCAAAAAGCGCTTTTGAAGCCAAAGGTAAAAACCTGATCCTGCTAAATATTGGAGAATCCTGGTCGTCCTAATTATTTTTTAAAAAAAAGATAACCCTCATACATGGGAAAAGTAATTGCAATCGCAAATCAAAAAGGTGGAGTAGGGAAGACCACCACAGCCATCAACCTTGCAGCTTGTCTGGCAGTATTGGAGAAGAAAGTACTCCTGGTCGATGCAGATCCACAGGCTAATGCCAGTTCAGGAGTAGGTATTGCCCAAAATGATGCAGAAGAAAGTTTATACGACTGTTTGGTGAACGACCTGGATGCTGCCGATGCGATAGTTGAAACAGATACTCCTAACCTTTCACTGATACCTTCGCATATTGACTTGGTAGGTGCTGAATTAGAACTTGCATCCAGAGAGCGTCGCGAATTCATCATGAAGGACTTGATAGAAAAGGTCAAAGATGATTATGATTATATCTTCATTGATTGTCTACCGTCTCTTGGGATTCTGACAGTGAATGCACTAACAGCTGCAGATTCAGTCTTGATTCCAATTCAGTGTGAAATCTTTGCCCTGGAAGGCTTGAGTAAATTGAAAAATACTATCAGCCTGGTAAAGAAGCAATTGAATCCAAAGTTGGAGGTGGAAGGTATATTGTTTTCTATGTATGATAGCCGCTTAAGACTTGGAAATATAGTGATTGAAGAGGTTCGAGGAATTTCTAAAGACCACATTTTCGAAACCATCATCCATAGAAATTCTAAAATCGGGGAAGCGCCGAGTTTGCATCAGCCGGTAGTATTGTACGATGCCGGAAGTAAAGGAACGGTTAATTTCCTTAACCTGGCGCAGGAATTCTTAGTAAAAAATAATGATCCGGTTGCTGTTTAATCAGCCCGAAATGAATTGATATAGCATGGCAAAAGCAAAGAAAAAGGAACTTGGATTGGGTATCAGGGCATTGTTGTCTAATATAGATGATCAGGAGACTACTACACCAAAGGCAGAAGTAGTAAAAGAGCTGTCTCATTCTGTAGCCATGGTTCCGCTTACGCAGATAGAAGTGAATCCCTTTCAACCCAGAACTGAATTTGACCAGGAGGCATTGGAAGAATTGGCTGCTTCATTAAAGGTGCATGGTTTGATACAGCCCATCACGCTGAGAAGATTAGGTAAGGATAAATACCAGTTGATTTCAGGAGAACGTCGTTTCAGAGCTTCAGGGATTGCAGGATTGGAAGAAGTTCCGGCTTATATAAGATTGGCGGACGATCAGGAGATGTTGGAGATGGCATTGGTTGAAAACATTCAACGTCAGGATTTAAATGCCGTAGAAATTGCCATCACTTATCAGCGGTTGTTGGATGAATGTAAACTTACGCATGAAAGTTTATCTGAGCGAGTTGGTAAGAAGAGAAGCTCAGTTACCAATTATTTAAGACTACTTAAATTGCCTCCTGAAATCCAGGAAGCGGTAAGAGAAGGTAGCATGAGTATGGGACATGCCCGAGCTTTGGCAGGTATCGAACAACTTCCTTTGCAATTATTGTTATTTAAAAAAGCCTTAAACGATAAATGGTCTGTTAGAGAGTTAGAGAAACAAATTCAACTGTATTCTCTTTCAAAAAAGCCCTCAACAAGTCCTTCCAAAGAATTACCAGGCGATTATAAGGATGTTGAAGATCGATTCAGGAAGGTCTTTGGAATCAAAAAATTACAGTTAAAGTTGAAGGGCGACGGCAAGGGGCAATTGATTATTCCGTTTAGTTCAACAAATGAATTAAATCGCCTGTTGGATGTAGCAGAAGGCGAGGAATAAACCCCTGGAATATGAAAAACCTTTCAATTCTTTTTGAACGCTGGCCAATTTTTTTCTGGACTGTAATCCTTGGTGTCGCAATAACCAATGGCATTGGATTCAATCTCCCTGTCTTAATGATTTTAGTCTTATTGGGAGTAGGTCTTTGGGTATTTTGGAAGTCACCTCTTATGAAAGCATTTGGTTTTATTACCTTCCTGCTTTCCCTGTATGTATCGCTAGCTTTCGTTTCTGATTTGTTTACCATTAAGGAATTTGGATTAAAGCCGCTTTGGTTTATCCTTGCCGGAGGATTGGTGGTAGCATTGGCATTTTGGAGTTCTTTTAAAATGGTTGATATTAATAACGAAAGCGAATAAATCGATTTCAGCTCATTTTATGAATTATAGAATTATCTTATTCTTGTTATTTTCTTGCTTGCCATTTTTGGCAATGACACAGGTACCAGATAGTCTGGGACTTAATAAGATGATTCGTTTGGATTCAACTTCAGAGGTGGTCGTAATGAAGGAGTTTCAGGATACTTCCGATTCAAAGAAAACCAAACAGCACAAACCCATCTTCGGAGATTTTTTCTCAAAAAATTATCCTGATCCGGGAAAAGCTGCTTTACTTTCCATAATCCCTGGTGGTGGGCAACTTTACAATAAAAAGTTAGCATATATCAAATTGCCAATTATTTACGGTGGACTAACCTGGTTGGTGATTTTAGCAAATGACAACACCAGGATTTATAATAGTTTTAAAGAAGCTCATCTAAAGGAATTGAGGGGAGAAGAACATGAATACCCTCTGGCCGATGAAAATACCCTAAAGCAATATCGAGATATTTATGATAAAAGAAGGCAGCAAACCTACATTGCCATTGGAGCTGTTTATGCTTTGAACATTGTAGAAGCGTATGTTACAGCCCACCTTTTAAATTTTGATGTAGATGAGGACCTGAGTTTTCGGATTAAGCCTTCATTTACACCTATCGGAAATGCCCAACAATTCGCTTCTTTGGGAATACAGTTTGAATTTTAGTCTTTTCTCTTCAATAATGCCATAAAGAATCCATCAAACCCTTCTTCGTGAGGAAGTATGGTTTCTTGTTTTTCCAGTTCAAAGGAGTTACCGTTTTCTTTTAAAAATGCATTGACCTGGTCTTCATTTTCAGCAGGTAAAATACTACAGGTTGCATAAACCATTTTTCCACCTGGTTTGACCATCTTGGAATAATTTTCCAAAATCTCCTTTTGAGTTGTTTGTACTTCTTCCAAAAACTTGGGACTAAGTTTCCACTTAGCATCTGGGTTCCTTCTCAATACCCCCATACCGGTGCAAGGGACATCCAACAACAATCGATCTGCTGATTTCTCTAATCGTTTGATGGTCTTATTGTTTTCAATTTCTTTTCCCTGAATTAAAAACGCCTGGGCTCTTTTGGCTCGTTTTGCCAGTTCCTTCAACTTCCAGGCTTCCGTATCCATTGAAATGATTTGGCCTTTGTTTTTCATCAAGGCAGCAAGGTGTAAACTCTTACCGCCTGCGCCAGCACATGCATCGATAACCCGCATGCCTGGTTCCACTTCAAGGAAATGTCCGACTTTTTGGGAAGAAGCATCCTGTACTTCAAACCAGCCTTCCTTGAATGCTTCCGTTTTGAAGACATTTTTTCTGTCTTTTAACACCAGCCCTTCTTCACCAATCTCATAGGTGTCAATTCCTTCATGAGCTAAAGCAGTTTTTAAATCTTCCCTGGAATTTAAAAGGGTATTCGTTCTCAAAATGACTTTTGCCGGTTCATTCAAAGCATGGATAATGGGTGCCCATTTTTCTTTAAAAACCTCATTTCCAATGGTATCCATCCAATCAGGAATGGATTCTTTCACTTTTAAAGGCCAATCCTTTTTATTTAAACCCAGTTGAATTTTTTTATCCTTTAGACCTGAAAACTCCTTCCAGTTGGGGAGGATATGCCCTTGATGCATGAGGTGAATACCCAGAATTTGCCACCAGCCCGGAACTTTTTTGGGTTGATAGCCTAAAATCTCCCAATACAATCTACCGTACCTTACGATGTCATAAGTATTGGAAGCTATGAATGCTCGATCTCTTGCTCCCCACCTCCTGTCTTTTTTGAGGGTCTTTTCAATGACTTTATCAGCATAATTTTTTTCATAAAAAATTTCAAATAATGCTTCCGCAACAGCCTCACACAATCTGGGGTGTAGTCGATTCAAAGTTTACTTTTTAATATTTTTAGAAAAAGAAATATAAAACTCCAGCGATTCAGGATTTTTCATGGAGTCTTTGGTAGCTGCCTTCTCAGGAGGAGTACCCATCAAAATCTTTTTAATGGGAGCTTCCATTTTCTTACCGCTAATGGTGTAGGGGATTTGAGGAACAGTAATTACCTCATCCGGCACATGGCGTGGAGAATAATCCGAGCGAAGGGTCTTTGCTATTTCTTTGATGATGTCCTGATTCAGTTCCTTTCCTGGTTTCATTACCACAAACAAAGGCATGTAATCGCTACCATCTTCAAATTCGAGATTCACAATTAAACTATCTGCAATTTCTTCTGATTTTATCAACGGATCTGTAAATCTCAGCAGTACCTATTCGGACTCCCTGTCTGTTCAAGGTAGCATCTGAACGGCCATAGATTATCAATGAACCATAATCTGAAATAGAGACCCAATCTCCATGTCTCCAGATTCCGGGGAACATTTCAAAATAACTGCTTTTATACCTCTGGTTGCCTTCATCATTCCAAAAATAAATAGGCATGGAAGGCATGGGTTCGGTAATAACCATTTCTCCAACTTCATTGACCAAAGGATTTCCTTCTTCATCGAAAGCATAAAGTGCAGCGCCAACACATCTACATTGGATTTCTCCTTCATGCACCGGTAAGAGTGGATTTCCACCAACCCAGGCCGTACAAACATCGGTACCTCCGGCCATGGAACACAGCCAAAGATCTGATTTGACATGCTCGTACACCCAGTCAAAAGCAGCGGGTGGAAGAGGAGAACCGGTAGAACCAATGGAACGTAAGGCTGAAAGGTCGTAAGATTTTCCGGGGGTAGTGTTTGCCTTCATATTGGCGACCAAAAATGGTGCTGAAGTTCCAAAATGATTGATTTTTGCCTTTTCTGCAAACTCCCAAAGTACATTGATATCTGGATAACCTGGACTTCCATCAAAAAGCACTATGCTTGCTCCGGCAAGAAATGAACCTTGGATAAAGTTCCACATCATCCAGCCGGTAGTGGAAAACCAGAAGAAACGTTCTCCCGGATGCACATCGTTATGGAAAGTCAGGTATTTTAAATGTTCGATTAAAACGCCTCCCTGGCTGTGGGTGATGGCCTTCGGTGCTCCTGTAGTGCCGGATGAATACAAGACCCAAATAGGGTGCTCAAATGGGACCATTTCAAATTCAAGAGATCCTTTAGAAACTGGTCGGAAAGTATCTACCCATCGAACTGCTTTTGGTGAAAAATCAGCTTGTTGTTCAGGATTCAAATAGGGTAGAAGCACTACCTTCTCGACTGAAGGCAACTGCTCTATTAGTTCCTTTACGATAGACATTTTATCGTAAGATTTTCCGCCATATCGATAACCGTCCACTACAAACAGAACCTTAGGTTCGATTTGATGGAATCTGTCAACCACGCTGCTGGTTCCAAAATCAGGGCTACAACTTGACCAAACTGCACCAAGTGAACAAGCTGCTAGAAATGCAGTAGTTGCTTCGGGAATGTTAGGCAAAAATGCAGCTACTCTGTCTCCCTTTCCAACTCCACACTCTTTTAAAAAAGCAGCCATAGAAGCGACCTCTCCTTCCAGTTCTTCCCAACTTATTTCTACATAATCAATTACCTCATTTCTGAAGATGATGGCAGGTTGATCAACATTTTTTCTATTGAAAATTTCCTTCGCATAATTCACTTTCGCCCCCTTGAACCATTCTGCTCCGGGCATTTCTTTATTGATTAGGACTTCATTATAAGTTCCAGTTGATTCAATTTTGAAATATTGCCAAAGGCTTCCCCAAAAGGTTTCAATATTTTCCACAGACCATTCCCAAAGGCTCTGGTAATCATTGAATTGTAGTCCCTTTTCTGATTTGAGCCAGGACATGTATTTGGTCAGATTGGAATGGTTGATGAAACTTTCGGAAGGTTCCCAGAGTTTGCGGTTCATATTCTTGAAGGTTTTCGTTTGGTCAGGCAGGCATTATACAGAGATTCCCACACTTTTTTGCAATCCTGTGGCAAATTTGGAAAACTTGGTCATCCTAAAAGGGAGGTTTTGGGAAATGGTATCAACCAGGGTATCTCCGTCAGAAGGATATTTGAATTCTAAAATGCAGGCATTTTCTTTTATCCAGTCAGACTCGTCGGCTTCAATGACTTCAGAAAATGGGGTAGATAGATTTCTTTCGAAAATAGGATAGAATTTAAGATGTTCGTCGACTGTAATTCTGAATTTTCCTCCTTTTGCTTCAAAATATTTCCTTTTGTAGCGGTTGATTAGCACGGGAAGTAGTGGTTTTTCCGCCTGAGTGACTTTTTCGATCTTCTGTACAATGTCATTGAGGTCTTCCAATCCGTGTAAATCCAATTCCCTTTTTTCTTTTTTACCCAAAAGGTTTTCTTTCATTTTAAATTCCAGAACTCCTTTGGTGTAATTTTCAAGTGGACCATACCATCTGTAGCGAATTTTGACCCGTTTGCTGATCCCATCTCTGTTTTCACGCAATTTTGAAAAATCAATAGAATCGAAATAGATATTATTAACCCATCTGTCAGGATAGGAAGTAATAAATCCGACCGGGTTCAACCGAATGGCTTGAACAACCTGTTCCGGACGTACATCGTCAATCCGGTATTTTCGTTCATGTCTCATGAATGGAATCTTTGCTTAACCAATTACTTCTTCCATGATTTCCTTCTCTTCCAGATTTCGGAAATCAACAGGGGTTACAGTAGAAACTCCCATTTCAGGCATTGAAACCCCGTAAATAACATCTACAGCTGACATCGTCAATTTGTTGTGGGTTACAATGATAAATTGGGACTCTTTGGAGAATTTTTTAATGATGCGGTTGAATTTATTAATGTTGGCATCATCCAAAGGAGCATCTACCTCGTCAAAGATACAGAAAGGAGCGGGTTTCAAAAGGTATAAAGCAAAAAGGAGGGCGGTGGCAGTAAGGGTTTTTTCTCCCCCGGACAGCTGGCTGATGGTTTGAGGACGTTTACCTTTCGGTTTGGCTACGATTTCTATTTTAGATTCAAGAGGATTTTCCGGACTCATCAGGATTAGGTCTGCTGTGTCGTCTTCAGTAAAAAGACTTCTGAAAACTTCAATGAAGTACTCACGAACCTTCGCAAATGAGTCCAGGAACTGGGCAGTAGCGGTATCTTCTATCTCCTGAATTGTGACCATAAGGTCTTCCTTCGCCTTTAAAATATCATCTCTTTGTTGCGTGATGTTTTCAAAACGCTCGTTCATGGCATCGTAGGCTTCGACTGCCATAGGATTGATTTCCCCGTAATTGTCCAGTCTGCTTTTTAATCTTTCTACCTTTCCGGTTAGTTCGGCTTCAAGGGATTCCGGATTCTCGACCGGCTCGGTATTTTCAGTATTCAATTCATTGATGTTGATGCTGAATTCTACCCGAAGTCTTTCTGAAAGAGAACTCAAATCAAGTCTAACATCTGATAATTTATCCTTGAGATTATTGATAAGTATTTGAACGTCGGTCCTTGCTTTGTTGAGTTTGCGGAGTTTGTCTTCAATTTCGT
>JAWKLG010000046.1:0-45477 GCA_041392845.1 Saprospiraceae bacterium
GTTGCAGGCTGATAATTCTGGTCTGGCAACAGCAACAAATCCTACAACAGAGAGCCAAACCGACCTTTCTTTTTTCCTTGATGGTAAGAAAGTCATACACCAACCAATAGTTAAGCTCCATTGGGCGATGATGCAAAAAGTCGCCCAATTGGGTGCTTCGCAGATGATGCCCATCACTTTAGTCGCTCCAGCTGATCGCACGGTAGATTGTACACCTCCGGCACCTCAAATGCCTGCGGCAAGTACTACCTGCCAAAACTCAGATGTGAGATTAACGCTAAGAGAGGTTCAGACCAATTATACTTGCGAAAACGACTTTACACTCCTGAGAATCTGGACAGCCACTGATGATTGTATGAATATGGCAAGGGATACGCAAATCATCAGAGTGAAAGACGACAGAGCTCCTTCCTTGTTTTTGACAGATCCAAGGTTGGCAGGATTGGGAGATGGAGATACCTTGTATGTACAGTGTGACGATGTAATGGATTTCAATGAAGATGACGGAATAGCCGGGGACAATTGTGATAGCAATCCGACCATTCAGTTTGTGGATTATGTACAGCACTTTGGAGATTGCAGAATTGATGGCTATATCAGACTGATGAAATGTGGTTGGACCGCTTATGACAATTGTGGAAACAGTACTTCAATCGCCATCACTTTTATTGTAATCGACACCACTCCTCCTGTATTTTTACCTTATCCGGATACCATCGATGTAGATTGTAACCGATTAAATTCTGTCAGCATTGAAGCTGAAGACAATTGTTCCGAAAACGTAGTTATTTCTAATAAAGATTGGGTGATGCCCGGCGATTGTGTTGGCGAAGCCATGATTGTAAGAACATGGCATGCCTACGACGACTGTGGCAATCACACCTCCGCACAGCAAATTATCAACCTGCGTGACACCACGCCACCGGCTTTAAATGGAGTTCCCGACGACTTGAATTTAAGTTGCGGGGATTCCATTCCGGCTGCTCCTGTTGTTACTGCTCAGGATAATTGTGATTCAACCATCACATTAATTGCTGACGAGCGTATGGAGGGTGATATTTGTTTGCAAAGGATTGTAAGAACCTGGGAGGCGGAAGACGATTGTGGCAATCTTGCTAGAGATAGTCAGGTTATTTTAATCGTAGATAATTCTCCACCGGTTATTCTTTTTGCACCTCAGGACACTACCATTGAATGTGATGCACCTGAACCAAATGAACAACCTCTTTTTGAAGATATCTGTACAGATTCAGTTGATATAATAGCCATTTCAGGAATAATTTTGGACACTTGCGGTTACCGAATTGAGAAAGCATGGACCGCAATTGATCCTTGTGGAAATAGTACTACTGTTACTCAGGTAATAACCGTTATCGATACTCAAAATCCGGTTCTTACTGGAGTTCCCGGCGATATGACCGTCAGTTGTGATTCCATTCCTGCGCCAGCAGTTGTTACTGTACAGGACAATTGCGATTCGACCATTGTTTTAAATTTCAATGAGGAGTTAACCAAAACGGACTCCTGTGAAACCTGGGAAATCGTAAGAACCTGGTCAGCATCAGACAATTGTGGCAATAGTGTAAGTGCCAGGCAAGTGCTTACCATTGTAGATAATTCTGCTCCTGTATTCCTTACTGTTCCGATGGATACTACCATAGAATGTGATGATAGCATTCCACCGGTAATCAACCCAATGGTTGCTGACAATTGTGACAATGACCCGACTTTGGTTTATACTGAAGATGTAAGAGATGGCACCTGTGAAGGAACTAGTTTAATAATGCGTGTTTGGACTGCTTATGATGAATGTGGCAATTCTGCGACTGTCAGACAAAGGATAACAGTCATCGACACCACCGGCCCAACTATTACTTTTGTAAATCCGATTTTAACCGGATTGGGCAATGGAGACACCATAAGATTTGAATGCGACAGCATAGAATTACTCAACGAAAATGATGTAGTCGCTGTAGATAATTGTAGCGATGTAGATGTAACTTTTGACGAAATCGGAACCTCTTCTTCTGATTGTAGTCAGGATGGTTACATCGAAAAACTTTTTTGTACATGGACCGCCACAGATGACTGTGGCAATAGCAGTACGCTTTCTTTAATTGTTTTGATTATTGACACTACCCCACCTATCCTTGTCAATGTTCCGGCAGACACTTTGTTATCTTGTGATGAAAGATTTCCCGATCCAGGTATCGTCAGCGGTCAGGACAATTGCAATTTAAATGTAATTGTCACTTTCAATGACTCGTTGGCGATTGGAAGTTGTTTTGGAAATTTTGAAGTATTCAGAACCTGGACGGCTACTGATTTTTGTGGGAATATCAGTACGGCTCGTCAAATCATCACCGTTAGAGACACATTGGCACCGGAGTTCGATGTAACTCCAGAGGACACTTCGGTAAGCTGTGATGCAATACCACCCTTCGCATTGATCACAGCTACCGATAATTGTGAGCAAAACATCATGGTCGATACCAGCTCCGTAATTATTCCAGGAAATTGTCCTGGTAATTTTACCATTGAAAGAACCTGGACAGCAGCTGACGGATGTGGAAATTCAAATTCTTTTACACAAATCATAACTGTCGAAGACAACCAGGCTCCAGTTTTTGGTAGTATTCCTGCTTCACTTTACTCTGATTGTCAGGATACTATCCCTGCCATGAATGCGCCAACTGTTTCTGACAATTGTGATGCAAATCCAATTTTATCTTTTGAAGAAGAAAGAATTGATGGCAACTGTGCCAACAATTTCCAAATCATACGAACCTGGATTGCAACCGATGCTTGTGGAAATGAAAGTAGCGTAAGTCAGGTAATCTCCTATTTAGACACCATTGCTCCGGAGGCAATTTATATTCCTGAAGATCAGATAGCCAATTGTGATTCGGCCATCATCATTTCTGATGAACCGATTTTTACAGACAATTGCTCGGATAGTATCACTGTAACCTTAGATCAGACCATTTCAAATGGTAATTGTGCAAATTCTTATACACTGGAAAACCGCTGGACAGCGACGGACGATTGTGGCAACTCAAGCACGGTTGTTCAGCGGATTGAAGTTGGAGACAATGCTGCTCCGGAATTTGTATCTGTTCCTGCAGATACCACCATTGCTTGTGATGCTCCACTTCCAATTCAGGAACCGATCGTTACCGATGCTTGTGATACCAGCGTAACGCTGAATGTAAGCCTTGACACCATCCCAGGCTCCTGTCCTCAAAATCTTCAAATTGTAAGAACATGGACAGCTGAAGATGACTGTGGAAATACGGCTACAGCAAGTCAGAACATCTTTGTAATCGATACAGTAGCTCCGGAAATCGTTTTCATCAATCCGGACCTGGCTCCGGCCAATTCAGGAGACACCATTTATTTCGAATGTGATTATCTTATTCTTTTAAATGAAAATGATGTTGAAGTAAATGACAATTGTGCAGATGTCATCCTTACTTTCCATGAAGAGGTAATATCTTCAGGAGACTGTGAGGCAGATGGCTATTTTGAACAATTGATATGTACCTGGGTAGCAGAAGATCCTTGTGGAAATGTCGATTCATTCTTTTTGAATGTAATTCTAAGAGACAATACACCTCCAACTTTCGTATTCGTGCCAAACGATACCACCATCAATTGTACCGATAGCTTCCCTGATTTGGGTGATGTTATTGTTGAAGACAATTGTAATGTTGGAAATATCCTTGTAGAATTGGAAGAAATCACCAATCCTGGAGGATGTGCAGGATTCTTTACGATAACAAGAATCTGGACTGCTACTGATATTTGTGGCAATACTGCGACAGCTTCTCAATTGGTTCAGCTTACAGATAATACTCCCCCTGTTTTCACCTTTGTTCCGGCCGACACAACCATTCAATGCGATCAATTTCCACTACCGGGATATGACGCAGTTGCGGTTGACGCTTGTGATCCAAATATAACTTTGACCGAACAACAAACTACGGTACCAGGTAATTGCCCTCAAAATTTCACACTTACAAGAACCTGGACCGCAACAGATGCTTGTGGCAATGAATCTACCGCATCGCAGACCATTATAGTGATAGACTCCATTGCTCCTCAGTTTGTAAGCATTTTCAATGATACCACCATTTCATGCGAAAATATCTTTGCACCTGATACTCCTTCTGTGGTGGACAATTGTGATCCAAACTTCATTTTGCAACTTTCAGAAACTCAAACTGCTGGAAGCTGTGCAAATGAATACACCATTGTAAGAACATGGACGGCAGCCGATGCTTGTGGAAATGTAAATTCCTTCACTCAAAACATCTTTGTGGTAGATCAAACTCCACCGGTATTTGACAACCTGCCACCAAATATTAGTTTGAACTGTAGTGATACCTTACCAACAGCGATCAATCCATCGGTATCGGATAACTGTAGTTCGAATATTAGCCTAAGTTCAATTGATATCCCGTTTGTAGGAAATTGTCCTCATAATTTTGAAATAAGAAGGCTTTGGACCGCGACGGATGAATGTGGTAATACCTCTACTGCCCAGCAGATTTTCAGTTTCATCGATACCATTGCACCGGTAATTCTGGACATCCCGGCTGATACGACCATCAATTGCGATGATTTATTGCCAATGGCAATGCCAAGTAATATTCAGGACAATTGTGATGCAAATCCTACTGTAAGAATGGACCAGCAGATGTTAGGGACCAATTGTATCGATTTCCGTGTAGAAAGAACATGGACCATTACTGATGCTTGTGGAAATAGCAATTCCTATAGCCAAACTGTAAGACTGGAGGACAATCAGGCGCCATTTTTTGCCAATGTTCCGCAAAACATGATGGTCTCTTGCGACTCTATTCCTGATTCAGAAGATCCGGATGTAAGCGACAATTGTGATCCGGCTCCTGCTCTAAGCATGACCGAATCAATTGTTCCTGGAGCATGTACCCATTCTTATACGATTATAAGAACCTGGACCGCTATGGATATTTGTGGAAACACGGCAGATACCAGCCAAACGATAATGGTGAAAGATACAACTGCGCCTCAAATCTCCCTGGATCTTCCAAACTATGGTTCTATAGCTTTTGGAGATACTTTGAGAATCGAATGTGATGATTTAATCACCATAGACTCCGCTTCTGCAATGGTGACGGATAATTGTGATGTGATGCCAGATGTTGAATTCGTTGAATACATCACAGCATCTACAGATTGTAATATCGATGGTTATCTGACTTTCATGGATTGCAGGTGGATTGCTACAGATGATTGTGGAAATACCGATAGTCTGGTAATTTATGTCGTAATTGTAGATACCACTGCTCCTGTTATTACAGGTGTAGGACCTGATACGATTATTTATGCAGCCTTGAACCAATCAGTACCGCCTGTTCCTAATCCAAATGCAAGTGATAATTGTGATGGCAACCCAGTAATTACTTTCCAGGATGGATTGAAAAATGATTTTTGTGGATATGACATCGTTAGAAGATGGTTTGCAGAAGATGAATGTGGAAATATTGGATTTGAGGACCAGTTGGTAAGGGTTGAAGCCAGCTTCACCATTGACACTGTCGATGTAACAGAAGCAACTTGTGGTCTGAACGATGGGCAGGTGGATATTAGAGTACTGGGTGATGAGGCAAATTATGTTTTCACCTGGACTCCTGACCTGGGAATCCCCAATACCAACAACAATGCAAGAACTGATCTTCCTCCCGGTATTTACACCGTAAATATTCATTTACAGGATTTCGAATTCTGTAATCAGGAAATTGAAATTGAGGTGGGAGACGGATGTGATCCATTGATTAGAGATACAGTATATGTCAATTTGGAACAACAAAGCCAGCTTTTCTGTCTGGATGCCAGTGTGCTGCAAGATCCTACCCCGATGGTGAGCGCTGAAGTTTGTTACGAAGGATTTGCAGGTGCAGTATCACTGACCAATTTAAATGGAAGATGTTATACCCTGAAAGCAGCCAATGGATTTACCGGACAGGCACCGGAAGCAATTTGTGTGGTGCATTGTTTTGAATCAGGATTCTGTGACACTACGATTATCATTCCTACGGTAGATGTGGCGGTGTTTGATCCTTGTCTGGACGATGAGGTTACAAACATGATTGAAGATGTATCATTGCAACATAGTGATTGTGACAATCCGCTTGAAATTTGTCTGGATGTTCCTTTGGCTTTCACTTCTGATTTTGAATTCCACCTTAACGGTGAAAAATGGACGCAGGCTTTCGACAAATGTGATGCTTACGCCAATTTTGTTTTTGACTTAAATGACCTTCTTCCATTGAATAATGGAGTGTACCGCATCAATTCTTGGAAAGTTCATAACACTACTTTCAGTGGAGATTTTGAAACCATAACTGACTTGTTGGCCTTGTTGAACAATTGGGCTCCTGAAGGAAATTGGTCATTTAATCCTGCTAACAATGAAATAAGTGGACAAGCAGAATTTGAAACTTCCATTGGCAGGCTAGACATTGCAGCAATGGATGGTGGCAATCAATACAGCATATTGCCAAAGAAAATCATTTCAGCAGCTTTACCACTTTATACCGGCAACAATTTCCTTGAAATTGAAAACCTGGTAACCGGATGTTTCAATGATGCTCAAGTGGATATTTTCTGCATCACACCGGATGACATGTTTGCATACATAATGGTAGATGAGACCAAATCCATGTGTGTAGATCTGGGTGAATTGCCCGGTAACTTTACTACCATGGAATCCATCTTACTGACCAACAATCCGGCACTTTGTGCAAAGACTGAAATTGTTGGCGACTTCTGTATAGAAATGACAGGATTAGAAATCGGACGTGAGAAATTGTGCCTTATTGCACATGATGACAGAGGAATGGTAGATACTACCTATTTATATATAGAAGTTGGAGAAGAAAGACCGGAAGTGACTGTTTTTGATGGATTCTCTCCAAATGGTGACGGACAAAACGACCTTTTCACGATTGATAATATCGAGTATTATCCCGAAAGCAAGTTGACCATATTCAATCGCTGGGGCAACCAGGTTTTTGAAGCCAAAGGTTATCAAAACGATTGGAGCGGCCAATACGGTACAAAAGAATTGCCCGACGGCGTTTATTTCTACATCCTTGAATTGGGTGATGGAAAGACACTCAACGGGGACCTTACGCTTTTGAGGTAAGCTAAGGTTTTAGGAAGTGCTTTTCTCAAAGATGCATTTAACAAAACCAAACAATTCTCATGATTGGTTGATTGTTTACCGGGTCTTTAGGGGCCCGGTAATTTTTTTAAAAAAAGATGAAATTATTTTTTGAAGCATATTGCCTTATAAATAAAAAATATCTAAGTTTGCGCCCGCTTTGAACGTAAAGCGATTTGCCGAAGTGGCGGAACTGGTAGACGCGCTGGACTCAAAATCCAGTTCTCGCAAGAGAGTGGGGGTTCGATTCCCCCCTTCGGTACAAAAAGCCTCGACAGTGGTCGGGGCTTTTTTTGTTTAATAAACTTTGAATTACCATATAATCCCTCCCTCCTACTCAATTATCAACTTTCCACTTTTAACGACTTCCCCCTTCTCCGTTTGAATTCTATAAAAATAAATACCCTTGGTTATTCCATCTAATTGTATGGACTTCACCTCAAGTCCATTATCAAATTGTTCCTTTTTAATTTCCTTGCCTGTAATCTCGAAGATGGAAAATTTTAAATTATGGAAGTCTAAATTTCCAAAATCGATATGAAGACTTGATTGAGCCGGATTGGGATAAACCCTGATACTTTCACCTTGAAAAATACTCAAATCTTTGGTTGAGCTAAGGGTATCGCATGGGCTATTTTCATCTTTTGAAAGTCGGTAATTGGGAAAATAGGGCATGGAAAATGCATGGTAACCTGCCAGTCGGATACTGTGTTGTTCAACATTACAATCCAGCCCTAATTGATTAGGATTATTAATTACATGTAGAAAAGGAGCAATCGTAGTGCAGGAAAGGTAAATTTTATCATCCGGGCCCAATTGTGCCATAAAGAAGGAAGTACTTTTTCCTTCATAAATAAATCCATCATATTGAGCTACGGTCTTCAAAGCGTTATTATTGAGCGTGTCTGCCCAAAGGTCCAACTGGTAAATGGTGACATTTGAATTAAAGTATAAAAATCTGCCGTTGGGAGAAATTTCACCATTTATGGACCTTACTGTGTCTAGTCCTGGTTCCTTGTATAGCCTTGGATTACTTAATTCACCAGTACATCTATCAAAATCAAAGACCTGGATTCCTTCAAATCGGTCTGGTCTGATAAAGGTATTGCCATCTTTAGAAAAAATACTCTTAATCCCTCCAATGCCATTATTTCTGGTTCCAGTTCCGATTTCCTGAATCAAAGGGCCGATAATCGTATCTGGAGTAATCAACCATTTAAAGAATTTTTTGGAGTAAAAACTTTCATCGCGGGTAACGATCCACCAATCACGGCCATTTCCGTGTTTAGTACCGCCAATGAATTCAAAAAAACCACTTGATATAATCTTGTTTTTTTCAACTACCTTTCCTAAACCCTGATTGTAAGAAAAATCGAGCGTAGTTCTTAAAAGCTTACCAGGTAATGGATCTAACTCTTTAGCGACATGATAAAGGAAATAAACATTTGTATCCTTTGAGGAAGGAATAAAAAATGCATCATTTAAACCGGGGTAACCAATATTATTAAATTCTTCAAAATAATACCCAAGGTTTAGGCTATCCCCATTTTCCATTAAATCGCCATTCTTGTCTGCAATGTAAATTCCATTTGTGAAGGCAAGTAATTCACCTTGATTATTACATACTGAAGTTTGAGTGCCGCCAATCCACATCGAATGTGAACTTGGTATAGAAGTAGGTGGGCTGGTTTTAAAATCAAGGAAAGTTGCTTCCCAATCTAATCCTGGAAAATCTCCTGAATAACCAAAAGGCCAAACGTAATCATGTTTTTGGGCAATCAAGTTGCCCAAAAACATGAGAGAAAAAAGAATAATACAAAACAGTTTTTGCACGAAATATTTACAAATTAATTAGTAATAATGACCTTTTTGATACCAAAACTTTTTGAATCTATAAACATTTCAACAAAATACGTTCCTTTTGGATTACCATCAAGGGATAAAGAAAATTTATTATTAATCCCTGAGAAGGTATAATGTTTTTCTATTCGGCCTAAAAAATCATAAACTTTAATCTCAATCTTTTGATTTTGATCAATTACATTATTATACAAAACTGTAAAATTTCCAGTATTTGGATTAGGAAAAATATCGAAAGTTTCCATTTCAATATTTTTTTTGTTTTGGAAATTTTTTCTTTCGTTATTTTCATTTCCACATTCTAGGTCTTCAAAGATATCTCCTTTAAAAGGTATTAATAAATTTCTTGCTGAAACAACAGCTAGTCCTCCAATTTCAGGACAAAGTTCTGCAATAGCTGTTAAACTTGAAATTTCCGAAGAATCAATAAAAGTTGAGTCCCTTTTTAATAAATTCAACCAAATATTGTTGATAATTTTTTGATTTATTGCCGGTAAAAATCCACTGCAATTAATTTGATTATTCCATATTAATATTGAATCAATTTGAGCACTGTCAATTTTATAAATGGAATCCGCAAGAGTGTCCCGAATTAAAGAAATTGAATCAATTATTGAAAGCAATTCTATCCTTTTATTCTCTGCGTCCAGACTATCCAATGTGCTGCCATTTTCTATTAGGCTATCTGAAATTTCTATTTGAATTAAAAATTCTCTGATGGTGCCATTAATGGACGCTAAATTTGAAGCCTCAATTCCTGAAGGAAATAAATTTTGAATCTGATTTTTAATTGCCCACAATTGTCCGATTAAGGAATCTTTGTTTTCATTGTAAAACACTTCAATTTCATAAGGTAAGATTTCAAAACAACTATCTTTTACTATCTTATCAAACAATAATTGTTGGTTTATAAATCTTCTTTCTTCGGGGTAGGATGAGTAAATCATTGTATCCAAAACTACCCAATAATCGTGTTCCACAAATTCACATCCAGCTGGCGGAGGAGGTGGCAAAATACTATCGGGTTGATTGCAAGTATTTGTTGATATTATTGAAGGATCTTCCCTGAACCATTCACCTAGAACAGGTGAAACAGGAAATGGCTTTTGTGGGTGATTTGTAACGAGACCATTTTTAATAAAAAATGCTGAAGCTAGTGGTTGATCACTTTCACATAACCCTTCAAAATAGTTACAGCCACTAATTAAAGAGGTATCACATACTAAGCTAAAAGAATTTCCATAATTATATTGTTGACCAATCTCTGCAAACCGGTCTAAATATAAACCAACATTGTGTTCTTTAGTATCATTTCGTTTATGGTAGATACTGGTATGTTGCCCAGAATAACTAAATCCGATGGTAGTACTATCCGTAAAATTACAATCTGTTGTTAACCCATTTGAATTTTTACTTTCAACAGCGATTGCATTAGAATTCGCTGTTCCGATTATTGTATTATATCTTATATAATTTGAAGTATTATCTTCCTCTCCAATACCTTTAACTCCTAAAAATGATATCCCAGCTTTGTTGTTTTGAGGACTATATAATTTAAAATAATAATTACCATTTTGGCCTTGGACTGTAACTTGTTCCCCTTCAATAACTCTTACTCCAAAATTTGCTGTGAATACATTATAGATATTGTTCTCTATTATTGTAGGAGTAATAGTTTTTGATTGTGGCCAATATAAATAAGGTAATATATGAGTCCCTGAACTAAAGCGGGGAATTACCAAACCAGATGATGAATCATAGGAATGAAAGATATTATTACTAATGGTAATAGGCGATTGAGGGCTTCCTATTAATAATATACCGTTATTGGAACTCTCAATATTATTGGAAACAATTGCACTTAGAGTTCCAGCAGGCACTGTATTTGAGCAATGGATTCCAACCTCCAAATTTTCCATTTTACAATCTAAAATTTGATCCAATGCCATCCCTGATAAAGAAACTCCGACAGTAACTAAATTAAATGTTTTGGTTGAAGAATATTTTCCATATCCACGTAAATAAAAAGTATTTCCTGTACCAATAGATTTGATACCATAACCATCTAATGGAAAAGAAAAACCAGGTGTTGTACCCAGTATATTTTCAAATCGAGGGTAGGTGATATGTACATCAGAATCTTCTGTAATAATCCCATTATAAAGATTAAAAAAATTGCATGAGTTTGAAACTAATCCTGTGGTCCGTCTACCTTCAATAATCGAACTTTTTGAAATTTCAATTCCTGCCCAAGTTTTTATGCCAATGGAAGGCATTCCAAAATAATTTGGTTTAAACTCTTGAAAATCAAAAGTTACTCCATTAACAAGAAGATTAGAAATACTATACCCTTTAATGCCAATGTAATTATCAAGAAAGGAATTTGTACCATTTATAAAAATGTTACTTTGAGGCAAGCCTTCTATAGCGTAATAGGCATCACTGATGTTTGAATTAATAAGATAAAGTTTTGAACTAGTTCCTGCCGTTATTCCTTTCCACATTGTCTTACACCCATATAGATCGCAAGATTTAAAAGTAGCTTTTATATTAGAATTAATTTTAATTTCTCCGGGTGATTGACCACAGGAGGAAAAAACAAATTGGTAGTCATTGAAGGTAGCATCTTGATCAATTTCAAAAGTTCCATTTACTACATATACTGTTCCAGGCGGTGATGGAAATTGTCCTCTGGTTATACATTCTGAATATGTTGTATTATTTAAAACAATTGAAGAATCAGTTCCACAACAAGAAAAAAGAGCAGTATCAACTAATACTTGTTGCAATAGAGAACTACTGTCAATAATCAACCTCATCCTTTCCCCCTGTCCGGTGGTAAACCCTTCCCTACAAGCGTTCTCTACCTGGTAGGACATAATATTGGCATATGGTGGAGAAAAAATAATTCCAAAAAAATCTCGACCAGGGGGACAAAATGAATTTGGATCAGCAAAACATCCAATATTTTGGGATGCCATGCCTGAACAATTAAACAAGATACTATCACAATCGATTATTTTATTTCCAACTGAATCAAATTCAAAATAAGAATACCAATATCTAGGATCTGCATGTGTATCTGATACATAATCCCCGCAAGTATCCCTAGTGCCTTGTTGGTAAAGTGGTTCTTCAGACTCACAACATGGGATACCTGCCTTATCACTTAAAGTCATATTGTAAAAGGTATGAAATAATCCTAGGCAATGACCAATTTCATGGCTAAAGGTTTTTGTCAATATTGTTGGGATATTTCCCTCTCTGCTTCCAATCCATACTTTATTTGTTGGTAAAACTGGTGGCGTAAATGCATTACCTGGACCAGGCTGCAAATCAAAAGGTGCAAAGAAAATATTTATGCCATCATTTTGGGAACAATCCGGATTATCCCATACTGAATTATGAAGATAATGATCTTGAGTATATTGAAATTCTGAAACAAAAATATCATTGATAGCACAATCTCTTACAAAAAAAATGTTGTGTGGCGAAAAATCCTGCTCCATTAAGTCTAATGCCATATTGATTGTATCTAAAGACACACCACCGGAACCATCATCTTTTTTAATATTATAAAGATTTAATTTGATAAAATAGGGACCGGTTGGGCCTGGCTTATTTGTTAGGTTTGGAGGTAAAGCGAAAATCGAATTATAAGGATCTGCTTTCGTTCCACAAAAAGGTTGTTGGCAGATTCCAGAATAACTAACAAAATTTAGCATAATTAAGAGTAATAATGTCTTTTGGAGAACCAAATTAATTTTCATTTTTTACTTTTTTAATTAATAATAAGAAATGGTAATAGAATTACACGTTACGCTTAAGTAATCCAAAAATTCTAATTTCATTTTTTTTGCAAAGAGATAAATTAGGATAAGTTCAGACATTTTAGAATTCACATAGCAATAAAATTACATCTATAATCTCTTAATTCCTAATTCCTTCTTATTTTTTTCTTTAGGAATAATAGCCCAATTGCGGTGAGTTTTTATTTTTCTTGGATGGTAAGCATTTAATATTGTCAGTTTAGATCAGTTTCAATCATATAGTATTTGAAATGGAATCATTAAATGATGGAGGCTATTTAATAGTTGGTAACATACAAGGACAGAAAGACTTTGGATGGATTATTAAGACTGATGAATTTGGTTGTTTAATTCCAGGATGCCAAACATCATCCATTGATCAAAAAGGTATTGAATTAGAAATCTCTATTTATCCAAATCCAACTTCTGATTTACTAAACTTCTTAATTAAATCTAAGGAATTAAAAAATGATTTGAAATATCAAATCCTAGACCTGAAAGGATCATTAATTTATGAAGGAAAAGTAAAACCTGGAATAACGTGTATTATTCCTGTTATTGATTTGTCAAAAGGAAGTTATTTTTTACAAATTTCACAAAATGACAATATTATAGCAACCAAAATATTTGTCGTTAACTAGTTTCCAGAGTACATGTAGGTCTTCAGGCCAGTAAGATTCCATGTATCAAGTGACGAAGTACGAGTGACAAGTGCGGGATGCGGTCCACGGCATGCGGTCCAAGGAAAACACCTCCGTAAGGACGGGTCATGACCCGTCCTACACGTAGAACGAGTGATTGGCCACTCTTTAAAATATTGTGCGAAGCAGCGTCAATCCAGTATCCTGCGTCCAGCATCCTACAAACGGCCCCCAGAGCAAACGAGCAATCGATCCCCCGAGCCACCGAGCAAACAAGTATTTTTTCGTTAAAATTCCCTTTGATATTCCAATCTTCCTTATATTAGCGAAAGATTTTATAGATATACTATTGGCTTAGATACCCAAAAACATTATTGATTACTGAAATCACTACTGTTTAATAACTAATAATGAAGGGGTTCCACTTGGAGCCCCTTCTTGCGTTTTATCAAAATCGGTATCCGGCCTTTAAGAACCCGTAGCTGGAAACTGAGAAAAAACGGTTTTCTCCCTGGAGTATAAAAAGAGGCTGTAAATCAGATTGAAGCATAATTTCAAAAACCCAATGCTCCTTTAAAACATATTTATAACCGCCCGCAAGGCCAATACCCAACAAATCACGATTGTCATAATCGTATGGTTCGCCCCGATACTGAATGTTTAATTCATCAAGGTCATCATCCTCTTTCAATAAAAACTCAAATCCAAGCTGCGGTCCAAGATAAAACCCGGCATTTTGCCTTTTTTTAGAAAAGTAAAACTTGTATACAAAATCGGCACTGAGAATATGTATCCGCGAAGATGCTTCCTCGAAAAAAGTAAATATATTTTTATAGAAAATGTGATTAGTGTGGTAGTTCAATCTGGTTGAAAAACCCTGATGATCTTTTATCAATATTTCATCAAAAAGACTATAATCTTTATATAGAAGGTTAATAACATCAAGCTTTAATTCATGCCTTAATTGTGCAAAACTTATTCCCGAGAAAAACAGAATTAGTACTATTGAAAAGATAAATCTTAGTTTCCTCATCATTTAATTTTCATTTTAAAAGTTGATAATTGAGCCGAATATATCCTTTCCAAATGATTTTCTACTTTTGTCGAAAGACATGTCGAAATGAAAAACCTGATTTACTTAACTTTCCTTATTCTGCCTATTTTCTTCCTAAGCAATTGTACTCATTCAACCGACAAAAATGCTTCCTTAGTTGATTTTGTCAACCCATTCATTGGTACCGGAGGACATGGACATACCTATCCGGGCGCTACGGTACCATTCGGAATGGTACAATTGAGTCCGGATACCAGGCTGGAAGGTTGGGATGGTTGCTCAGGTTACCATTATACCGATAGCATTATTTACGGATTCAGCCACACCCATTTAAGCGGAACCGGAATACCGGATTACGGAGATGTGCTTTTGATGCCTTTTACGGGTCCTGCTATTTTTAAAAATGGCGCAAACGGAGGAGAAGGATACAGGAGTCCTTTTAAAAAAGAATCTGAGAAGGCTGCTCCCGGGTATTATGAAGTTCATTTGGACAAACCCAATGTAGATGTAAAACTTACCGCAACCGAAAGAACAGGTTACCATCAATACCATTTTAATCATACAGAAAAGGATGCAAAATCAGGCAAGTTGATTGGTTCCTTGATGCTGGATCTCACCCATCGCGATAAGACCCTTGATGCTGGTTTAAAGATGAACAGTCTTTCTGAAATTGAAGGATATAGAATTTCTCAAGCCTGGGCAGAGGAACAGCCGGTTTACTTTGTTATGCAGTTTTCCGATCCGATCTTGGTGTACGAGATTGACAGTTTCCGTACCCAGATTCGCCCTCAGATGTTTAAAAATCCTTATTTAAAAATGGCCATTCACTTTGAATTGCCGGAAGATAAAACGGTGGAAGTAAAGGTTGGAATTTCTGCTGTGAGTACAGAAGGTGCAAGAGCCAATCTAAAAGCAGAAACGCAGGGGTGGGATTTTGAAAAAGTAAAAAAGGAAGCAAGCGAAAAATGGGAAACCCAACTTTCAAAAATCAAAGCCGATTTTTCTAAAAAAGACGATAAAGTAAATTTCTACACTGCTCTGTACCACAGCAGCATTGTACCCAATATTTACAGCGATGTAGATGGACAATACCGCGGCCTGGACAGGCAAATACATCAGGATACCAGCCAAACGAAATATACTGTTTTTTCCCTTTGGGATACCTACCGTGCTACCCATCCACTTTTCACATTGCTTGAAACCAAACGCACCAATGATTTTATAGGCACTTTTTTAAATCATTATGAAGAAGGAGGCAGACTTCCTATTTGGGAACTTTGGGGAAATGAAACCAACTGTATGATAGGTTATCATGCGGTTTCTGTGATTTCAGATGCCTATCAAAAAGGCATTAAGGACTATGATGCCGATAAGGCCTTGGAAGCCATGGTTGCTTTTGCAGAAAAAGATGAATTTGGCAAAAGAGCCTACATTGATTATGGTTATATTTCTTCCGAAAAGGAGGCCGAATCGGTTAGTAAAACCCTGGAATATTCCTACAATGACTGGTGCATCGCACAAATGGCAAAAGCGATGGGTAAAGATGAAATTGCACAAACTTTTTCTACCCGATCCAATAACTGGAAAAACCTCTTTGACCCTTCTACCGGATTTTTCCGAGCCAAGAAAAACAACTTTTGGTTCAGCCCATTCAACCCATACGAAGTTAATTTCCATTACACCGAAGCCAATGCATGGCAATACGCTTTTGCCTGCCAACATGATTTGCAGGGATTGGCTGATTTATTTGAAGGAAACGGCAGAAACCTTGAAAGCAGGTTGGATTCTCTTTATACGGTAGACAATCAAACTACCGGAAGAATACAAGCTGACATCACCGGTTTGATAGGTCAATACGCACATGGAAATGAGCCTAGTCATCACATTGCATATGCTTACAATTATCTGGGAGCTCCGGCCAAGACACAAAAAATGATTCGTCAAATCATGTCTTCCCAATACCA
The DNA here is from genome assembly GCA_041392845.1 of Saprospiraceae bacterium. Lineage (GTDB taxonomy): Bacteria > Bacteroidota > Bacteroidia > Chitinophagales > Saprospiraceae > JAGQWW01. The sequence goes on from JAWKLG010000046.1 coordinate 16,539, forward strand.
GAATCAACCCGATGGCCTTGCCGGAAACGAAGACTGCGGACAGATGTCATCCTGGATGGTTTTGAATGCATTGGGTATTTATCAAACCGCACCCGGAAATACCAAATTTGATATAGGATCTCCTTTGGTAAATGATGCAAGCATCCACCTTGAAAATGGAAAAACCATTTCCATAAAAGCCAATAATCAATCTGATAAAAATGTATATGTAGCAGATGTAAAATGGAATGGAAATTCCTTGCCCTCCTGGCAATTTGATTACAAGGATTTGATGCAAGGAGGAACATTGGAATTTGAAATGACTTCCAATGAAGGTGCCGTTTCCAAAAAAGAAAAATCCTCACAGCCAAAAATAGAGGCTGACTTTGTTGCTGTCCCGGCTATTTCAAATGGAAAAATTGCCTTTTTTGAAAAAGACACCCTCAGCCTGAATCATCCAAATAAAGATGCAGCCATCTTGTATTCTTTGGACAAAGCGACAGATTGGCAAACTTATACTGAGCCATTTGAAATTGGAGAAAGCACCTTACTTTTTGCGAAAGCAAAGGTAGGAGATAAAGAAAGCAGGGTGATTGAAACCAATTTGCTGAAAATCCCGGAAGTTAAAAGTCTTTCATTATTAACAGATTACGCACCACAATATGCAGCAGGCGGCCCCAATGCTTTGATTGATTACATCAAAGGAGGACTGGATTTTCGAAGTGGAGAATGGCAAGGTTACGAAGGAAAAAATCTGGAAGCTGTTATAGATTTTGGAAAAGAAAAAATGGTTAAAAAAGCCAAAATCAATTTCTTTCAAGATGAAAATGCCTGGATCTTCATGCCTTTGGAAGTTCAGTTTTTTGGTTCAAAGGATGGAGAAAATTTCAAATCCATTGGGAAGGAAGAATGTCCTATTACCTGGGAAACACCCGGTCAGCACATCCATACTTTTTCTGCCAAGGTGAATGCCAAATACCGCTATATCAAAGTAATAGGCGTAAATCGCAAAGACTGCCCCAAAGGCCACAAAAGCGAAGGTGGACAGTGTTGGGTCTTTGCTGATGAGTTTTGGATAGAATAAAAGCGGGTTGCAGCTTACGGAATGCGTTTTTTTTGACTTAAAAAATTATTCTAAAACCTTTCTGACTTTGGAAACGGTTTTCTTGCTTTCGCCAGGAAAACTACCTTCGATGGTTATTTCTCCTATTGCAGTTTCCACCCAGCCGGTTTTCATATTCACTTCCAATTTTAATTGGTTGCTCATATTCATTACCACATTGTCAAACTCTTCTCCTTTTTCGGGTTTATCCATCAATTCAGCCATCTGTTGCAATTTCTCTTTAATCAGCTTGATAAAACCTTCCATGTCTACCAGGGTTTCCTGCTCCAGAATTGCGATGTTTTCTTTTTTATTAACCGAACTAAGTACATTATTGTAGGTAAAAGTGGCGTTGATTGCAGGATTCATTGGATTTGGTCCGGTAGCTGAATCAGTATACATTTTTCCCTCTTCCCAACTTCTTTGAAAAGGCAAAAACAAATATTCAATTTCTCTTAAAAAAGTAAACTTCATAGCATCCTGACTCTTTACACCACTGGAAACCGGCTCCAGATAAGAAACCATCAATTCTTTCATTTGTGGATTTTTTTCGCCCATAGCAGCATTTACTTTATCCAGTTTTCCCTCTAATATGGATTTCACCTCTTCAAAATTCGCAATCGTCCATCCCTTACCTGATTTTGAAACACTAATTTTTACTTTCACTTTTTCCTCAGTATCTATATCCACTTCATAAGTTCGAATCAAACTATTCAACATCATTAGGTTTTGATCCTCAACTTCCACTTGAACATAATAGTTATCATCATCTTCCTCCACAACCAAAATAGCCGGCCCTTCTGTAGTATCCATCCTGGTATAGGGTTCATCCTCCCCACTATATTCAGTATTTTCAGAATAGGTTATAATCATCTTTGTCTCCCCCACTTTCCATTCAGGTTGAATAGAAATGTTTTGACAAAAAACGCTTGAAATAAATGTGGCAAAAATGACAGTCAAAAAAGATCTCATAACATTGAATTTTGATTTGGAAGGTAAAGAAAAGAAAAAAAAGTGGGTTGGATGATGGATTCTGGACGCAGGATGCTGGAAACTGGAAACTGGATTCTGGATTGGAAACTGGCCTTCCCAAAAAGTATAGTCATTCCGGCCTCCGAGCCGGAATCCCTTTGCCTGGGCTAGAATGGATCTTTAGAGGGTTGGATTTCATTGGCCATGGTGACAGCAGGCTGAGTACTGGTTGCTGGAGGCTGTTAAAATATTGAAATACGAACATTCCACTTGAACCACGGAATCTTACTGGTCTGAAGACCTGCCTGTACTCTGGATACAAGTTTGAAAACTTGTACCAGCGGTCCATTTTGCCAATGGCCAATGGAAAACCGCCATCTCGTCATTTGATTACTGGTCCTGCTTCGCACTATTTCCTCAATGTAGTCAAGCACTCGTTCTCCGTGTCGGACGGGCCATGACCCATCCTTACGGATGTATTTTCCGTAAACCGCATCCCGTAAAGCGTATCCCGCATTCTTCGACCTGCCTGTACTCTGGTTACAGGTTTGAAAACTTGTACCAGCAATTTTTGCCAATGGCCAAAGGCTAATAGCCAATAGCCAATTCGTCACTCGTACTTCGTCACTTGATCACTGGTCTGAAGACCTGCATTTATCTTAGGTATTTTGAGATATGTGACCCCTACAGGGTCATTTGATGCGCTTTTCGATTCATGGGCTGAGATATTTGACCCCTACAGGGTCAAGTCAAATCCTTAGTTTTACTTTGGGAACTACACTTTTTATTTAGCTGGTGTCTAAATTTATTCGTCATTCGTCACTCGTACTTCGTCATTTGATCACTGGTCTGAAGACCTGCCTGTACCCTGGATACAAGTTTGAAAACTTGTACCAGCAATTTTTGCCAAAGGCCAAAGGCCAACAGCTAATAGCCAATAGCCAATAGCCAATAGCCAACAACCAATTTTTATCTTTGCCAAAAAAACCAGCAAATGTCCAACCATACCACCGAATCTACATCCCATTTCGACGACCTTGAGAAGATGAGCATCAATGAGCTCCTGGTTAATATCAATAAGGTGGATCAGACGGTACCTCTAGCGGTTGAAAAGGCCATTCCCCAAATTGAAAAATTGGTAACGGCCATTCTACCAAAAATGCAAATCGGAGGAAGGCTTTTTTACATTGGTGCAGGAACCAGCGGTCGCCTTGGAATCGTAGATGCTTCGGAATGCCCTCCTACTTACGGAGTTCCACATGGATTGGTTGTTGGACTGATAGCAGGAGGTGATGGTGCCATTCGCAAAGCAGTTGAATTTGCAGAAGATGATCCTAATCAGGCTTGGAAAGATATGTTGGCCTTTGAACCCAAGTCCAACGATTCAGTAATTGGAATTGCAGCCTCGGGCAGAACACCTTATGTGATCGGCGGTTTACAAGAAGCGCGAAAAAATGGCTTGACCACTGGTTGTATCGTTTGCAATGCCGGCTCTGCGCTTGCAAATGCAGCAGAATTTCCAGTCGAAATCATCACCGGACCGGAGTTTGTAACCGGAAGCACCCGTATGAAGGCAGGCACTGCTCAAAAACTCGCCTTGAATATGATTTCGACTTCGCTCATGATTCAACTTGGTCGCGTGAAGGGCAACAAGATGGTAGACATGCAATTGTCCAACAACAAACTGGTAGATCGCGGCACCAAGATGGTGATGGAAGCTCTGGGAATTGATGAAATCACTGCCCAGGATTTATTAAAAAAATATGGATCGGTTAGGGCGGCGGTTGATGCTTATTTTTTAAAATGAATCAGATATTACATCTGGTATTTGAACATTGTCATTAAGTCAAGAGCATAAAAGGTGAAATCCAATAAAACATCTATGTTGCGTCCGTCGCGTGAACCAAAATACCAGGAACAAAAATTCAAAAGCATTTGAATATCAGATATTTACACTTTTTAAAACAAATGACTCTGCCGGAGTCGGCGGGTCCTCTCCGAGAGACCCACCTTAGACGGTTATCTTTTCTTTCTTAACTTAGGGACATTGTGTATTTGAAGGATTGATTTGAGGAAAAATTTTTACAAAAAACCTAAAATCATGTTTACAAAAGAACAAATTCATCAAGCGTTTTCCAAGGTCCAAACCGGAGCAGATTTTCCCCAATTGGTACAGGATTTAAAATCTATAGGAATGAGTCATTATGACAATTATGTAGCAGATGGCAGACCCAATATTTTGACAACAAGGGAAACATTCTGGAAGGTGAGGCAAAATAATTCGACTCGCCCCTTGCAAAATCAAGCTCAATTGAAGGATTAAAAACACGCATTATTAATCCACCAACAAGGTCAAACAGATTATCCAACCTTTTGCAAAGACGCTGCCGATGCCGGAGTAGAAAAGTGGACCACCCATATGATCAATATGGAGGTAACTTATTACGATTCCGAAGGAAATGTGATGGTTATAGAGACCATTCCTGTACCTACACATTAAGTCTGAATAGCAAAACTTTCCTGGTCCATCCTTTTTCCCTATCATTACCTGTACTTTTTGAACAGGTAAACCTTTGGCATGCCCAATTCCAAACCCATTCATTATCTTTTGCTGTTGATCCTTGCAGGTGAAGCAGTTTTCATCCTTCCTTTTGTATTGTCCAGAGTTTTTCGTCCAACTGTTTTGGAAACCTTTGGTTTGGACAATACCCAATTGGGTTTGTGTTTTTCTGTTTATGGCATCGTCGCTTTGGTCTCATACTTCTTTGGCGGTCCCTTGGCCGATAAATTTGCGCCACGTAAACTCATGGCGCTTGCTCTTTGGATGACAGCAATCGGTGGCTTGTTGTACGCAACCTTTCCTTCTTATCTTATTTTAAAAATACTATACGGATATTGGGGTTTTACCACCATTTTTCTCTTTTGGGCACCGATGATCAAAGCCACCCGAATTTGGGGAGGCAAACAATCTCAAGGAAAAGCATTTGGTTTTTTAGATGGCGGTAGAGGATTGGTCGGAGCTTTATTTGGTGCACTGGGTGTCTTTATTTTTTCTCTTTTTTTGAAAAATGAAATTGACCTGGCAGGTCTGGAAGAAAGACAGGAAGCTTTCAGGTATGTCATTTTGGTTTCTTCAGCCATCATTTCGGTGGTCGGAATTTTGGTTTGGTTTTTTATGAAAACAAAAGACGAGCTCCAGGAAGATTACACCCTGGATCAAATCAGCGTTTCTCAGGTCGGAAAAGTCCTCCGGCTACCTGCAGTATGGCTTTTGATGATCATCATTCTTTGTGCTTATGTGGGCTATAAAGTTACGGATGTGCTTTCCTTATTTGCTCAGGATGTAATGAAGTACGATCAGGTAAATGCTGCTAAAGTTGGCACCAGTCTTTTATTCATGCGTCCCATCATAGGTGTTTCCGTTGGCTTTCTTGCCGATCGAAGCAAGACTACCTTTTGGTTATTGATCAGCTTTATCCTTTCTTTTTTCGGAGCGCTAATTTTCGCTAGTGGATTCATCGAACCTGATGCCAACGCCCTGTTTTTCCTTTCCATTTTAATTTTAGCCAGTGGAGTTTATGCTGCCAGAGCTTTATACTTTGCAGTAATGGAACGTGGAAAAATACCGGTTGCCATCACCGGCACAGCGGTAGGACTCATTTCCCTGGTCGGCTACACTCCCGACATTTTCGCAGGCCCCCTCATCGGTGTCCTTTTAGACAATAATCCCGGTGAAACAGGTCATCAAATGGTTTTCCTGATGCTTTCAGGATTTGCACTGGTTGGTGGTATTGCTGCCTGGGGGTATGTAAGGATGAGGGAATGAGGGAATGAAGGATTGAAGGAATGAGGGATTTGTAGAGGCGGCATGCTTGCCGACTCGTACCCAGGCGAAACCCATGAATTTTAGTTTTTAGGTTTTAAATTTTAGGTTTTAGATTTCTGGGATTTTTTCTTTCTCTGGGCTTTGAGGAGGATAATACATTTTTAAAAAGTATATGAGTGAAGAATACATGAATTGAGAGTACATGAACCAAAGGAAATACTTAGACCGTTCGAGACCGTTCAAAAAAGTATGTCCTTTACACTTAATTGAACAGAACCTATTCAACTATTCAACCCTTCAATTATTCAGCTATTCACTCATTCAATAATTCACTCATTCAATAATTCACTCATTCAATAATTATATAATTCTAATCTTTACACCTTTGATCCTTTCATAGTTTAATCTTGAGTTCATGCCCCAACCCTACCTGCTCGAAATTTGCTGCGATTCTTATGAAGATGCTCTGGCTGCTCAGGAAGGAGGCGCACATCGTATCGAACTGTGTGCGGAACTACCGACCGGAGGACTCAGTCCTGATCTTACGCTTTTTAAAAAAGTAAAAGCTGCTCTTGACATTCCGGTTTTTGTATTGATTCGTTGCCGTGATGGAGATTTTTATTATAAAAAAGAAGAAATCGATCTGATGGTCAGTCAGATTCAGGAATTTGTGGCAGCCGGGGCTGATGGAATTGTTTGTGGTGCCTTAACGGCAAATGGCGACCTCGATCTTTCTGCAACTACTCAATTTATTGAAGCCGCTCAAGGTCTCCCTTTCACCTTTCACCGCGCCTTCGACAAAGTCAATCATCCGGAGCAAGCCCTCGAACAACTCATTTCTCTTGGCTGCAACCGCATCCTCACCTCCGGCCAGCAAAAAACTGCCCTGGAAGGAATACCCCTCCTGAAAAAACTCCAATCCCAGGCCGCTGACCGTCTTACTATTTTGGTAGCTGGCAGCGTCCGCCCGACCAACCTCCCTACCCTACTCCAACATCCCGAATTCAAAGAATTCCACAGCGCCGCAAGGCCTTCTCCCAGTGAGCGGGTGAAGGCGGAATGGGTAGAGGGAATGGCTATTGGCTTTTAGCTGTTGGCTGTTGGCTATTGGCAAAACGGTGGGGCGGGATGCGGTTTACGGAAAACACATCCGTAAGGATGGGTCTTGACCCATCCGACACGGAGAACGAGTGATCAGAAAGAAGGGTGCGAAGCAGAGTTTATCAAGCATCCAGAGTCCAGCATCCAGCCTCAAGCAACCCAGACTACCGGGTGGCTGAGCCTGTCGAAGCCACCCGGACGAGGATTGCCCATTTCAAGTGACGAAGTACGAGTGACGAGTGACGAATGCGGTCCACGGAATATACGTCCGTAAGGATGGGTCATGACCCGTCCGACACGGAGAACGAATGCTTGATACCCTTGAGGAAATAGTGCGAAGCAGAGCCGCTGGTACAAGTTTTCAAACTTGTACACAGAGTACAGGCAGGTCGAAGGATGCGGGATACGGTCCACGAAAACACATCCGTAAGGATGGGTCTTGACCCGTCCGACACGGAGAACGAGTGATCAGAAACCTTGAAAGAAGGTTGCGAAGCAGAGTTTATCTAGCATCCAGAGTCCAGCATCCAGCCTCAAGCAACCCAGACTACCGGGTGGCTGTGCCTGTCGAAGCCACCCGGACGAGGATTGCCCATATCAAGTGACGAAGTACGAGTGACGAGTGACGAATGCGGTCCACGAAATACACATCCGTAAGGATGGGTCTTGACCCGTCCGACACGGAGAACGAATGCTTGATACCCTTGAGGAAATAGTGCGAAGCAGAAACGCTGGTACAAGTTTTCAAACCTGTGATCAAATGACAAATTTTCTATTCGGTGTTCACCATTCGCAATTCGAATTTTCCAGCGTCTAGCATCCAGCCCCCCTCCCAACAGCCAAAGGCCAAAAGCCAACGGCTAATAGCTAATCTAAAACATTTTGTTTCAAAAAACACCTATCTTTGCACAAAATAAACGAAAATGTTTGACAAGAGCGTCTTGCATATGGATATGGATACCTTTTTTGTATCCGTCGAGCGGAAGATGAACAGTGCCCTCAATGGCAAACCCATCATCATCGGGGGAACCAGCAACCGGGGTGTGGTTTCGTCTTGCAGTTATGAAGCGCGGAAGTTTGGAGTACGCTCGGGCATGGCCATGAAGATGGCCCGCCAGCTTTGTCCGGACGCCATTTACCTGCGCGGCGACATGGATGCCTATTCCAAAGAGTCGAAGCTTGTCACGGAAATCATCAGTGAAAAAGCACCGGTTTTTTCTAAAAATTCCATCGACGAATTCGACCTCGACCTTACCGGAATGGACAAATATTTCGGAGTAGCCAAATGGGCAAAAGAATTGCGCCAGCACATCATACGCGAGACCGGACTGCCGATCTCTGCCGGACTCTCTGCCAATCGTTTTGTATCCAAAATGGCGACCAATGAAGCCAAACCCTGCGGCGAAAAACAAATCTACCTGGGCACCGAAAAAGCATTTTTATCGCCCCTGCATGTTTCCCGCATGCATGGCGTAGGCGAAGTTACCGCTCGCAAGCTCATCTTCATGGGTGTGCGACACATAGGAGTACTCGGCGACATGCCCCGCAAGATTCTGGTACGCGAATTTGGCAAAAACGGCCACAGCCTTTGGGAACACGCCAACGGCATCGACCGTTCCGAAGTCGTGCCTTACCGGGAAGAAAAATCTGTATCGACCGAAAGCACTTTTCAGACCGACACCATCGATGTTCGATACCTCAAAACCCGAATCAACGACATGTGCAGCCAGCTGGCCTTCACCCTCCGCTCAAGCGGAAAGCTGACCTCCTGCGTAGCCGTGAAGATCCGTTATACCGACTTCAAGACCTACACCCATCAACGCACCATTCCCTACACCGCCAACGACCGCGAGCTGCTCCGCCACGTCAACGAACTCTTCGACCACCTCTACAACCGACGTGTACTGGTTCGCCTTGTAGGTGTCCGCTTCTCCGGACTCGTTCGCGGCAACTACCAAATCAGCCTCCTCGACGATACCGTTCGCGACATCGACCTCCTCCAAACCCTCGACAAAGTCCGCAACCGTTTCGGAAAAGATGCGGTGAAGTGGGCCGCAGCTTGGGGAAAATGAAGGGTGGCTGTTGGCTGTTGGCCATTGGCCCTTAGCCGTTGGCCATTGGCAAAAACCGCTGGTACAAGTTTTCAAACTTGTACCTAGAGTACAGGCAGGTCTTCAGACCAGTAAGATTCCTTGGATCAAGTGACGAGTGTAGAGTGACGAATTACGAATAAATTTAGACACCAGCAATATAAAAAATGTAGTACCACAATTAATGCTTAGGATTTGCCTTGACCCTGTAGGGGTCAAATATCACAGCCCAAGAATCGAAAAACGCATCAAATGACCCTGTAGGGGTCAAATATCTCAGCCCAAGATAAACACAGGTCTTCAGACCAGTGATCAAGTGACGAAGTACGAGTGACGAATTGGCTATTGGCTATTGGCCGTTGGCCATTGGCCATTGGCAAAAACCGCTGGTACAAGTTTTCAAACTTGTACCTAGAGTACAGGCAGGTCTTCAGACCAGTAAGATTCCTTGGATCCGGTGACAGAGTGTAGAGTGACGAATTACGAATAAATTTAGACACCAGCAATATAAGAAATGTAAGCACCTAATTAATGCTTAGGATTTGCCTTTGACCCTGTAGGGTCAAAATATCTGGCAAGAATCGAAAAACGCATCAAATGACCCTGTAGGGATTGCAAATATCTCAGCAAGATAAACACAGGTCTTCAGACCAGTGATCAGGTGACGAAGTAAGAGTGACGAATTGGCTATTGGCTATTGGCCGTTGGCCATTGGCAAAAACCGCTGGTACAAGTTTTCAAACTTGTATCCAGAGTAAACGCAGGTCTTCAGACCAGTAAGATTCCTTGGATCAAGTGAAATGTTCGTATTTCATTTTTTTACAGGATTCAGCGTCTAGAAACTAGCGACTAGTTCTCGGCGAACATGCACCTGGGTTAACAATATTCAAACCCCTAAAGATCCTTTCTAGCCCAGGCAAAAGGATTCCGGCTCGGAGGCCGGAATGACTATACTTTTTGGGAAGGCTAGTTTTATCCAGAATCCAACATCGACCTACCAAAAACCGCACCCCCGAGCAAACGAGCAAACGAGCTAACGAGCACCGCCTATCCTCCCCATTCCTTATCTTCGCCCAAATTCAAATCACCATGGCCGACCGTTTGGAACAACTCAAAACTTTTCTAAGGGAAAATCCGGAAGATCCGTTCATACTATTTGCCATCGCAAAAGAATATGAAAAACAAGGGATTCCTGAAAAAGCGCTGGAATTTTATAGCAGAGTCATAGAAGCCGACCCAAACTATGTTGGCGTTTATTACCACCTCGGAAAATGGCACGAAAAAGCAGGCGCTTTCGATCAGGCAATTGAAGTGTACAAAAAAGGCCAGGAAGTCGCCAAAGCACAAGGAGATAAACACGCGCTGGGAGAATTGAATGCTGCTTTGTTGAATCTGGAATGAAATGGCTATTGGCCATTGGCCGTTGGCCGTTGGCTGTTGGCTATTGGCTATTGGCTATTTGTAGGGGGTTGGCCGTGCCTGTCCTGGAACGAACAAAGGAATAATAATATGCAACATATTTCTTAAACCGGAAGGTTCATTTAATAAAACCCTAGTAAGTCAAATCCGAAAACTGCCAACGGCTATCATACAACAGCGCGAATAAATAACTGATTATCTGAAGGTTACGCTATTCGGCATTCGGTATTCGACGTTCGCTTTTCGTTTTTAAAGTGCCACGTAATCCGTAAATTCCACAAATGCCCGTTGAAAAGCTCCTCCAACCAGCTATTCAACTTATAATATGACAAAAGCCAATAGCCAATAGCCAACAGCCAACAGCCATCACCCAACCAAAAAACCTCCATTTCTTACCAAAAACCGAAAAAGGGGAAACTCAGGTTGACCTGCGATATACATTTGTACCATCAAATAAAAAAACGCAACATAACCATGAGAAAAAACATTTTGGTGATTGACGATTGTCCGATGATGAGGCAGTTTTTACTAAAATACTTGTCGAAAGAATACAGGGTAACAGCCCTTGAAGATGCTTATGAAGCATTCACATTGCTAAAAGATGGGTATCAACCGGATCTAATTATTGTAGATTATAATTTACCTGAGATGTCGGGATTGGGATTTCTAAACCACCTGCGCATCATGCGTACCGACCTGGATCATATCCCGGTATTGATGTTGTCAGGTGAAAAATCAAGTACGATTCGATGGAGATGTCTGGAGGCAGGAGCAGCAGATTTTCTTATCAAACCATTTTTTCCAAAAGAACTGGAAGTAAGGGTGAGAAACCTCATCCAGCCTAAATTTCAAAAAAACAATTCAACAACAATTAGCCAATAAACCAAAGCAGGTCTCCAGGCATATTTTTGACTTGACGCAATAATCCGACCTTCCCCAGCCCCCTCCTGAATTAATAAAAAATTAAAGACATGTACTATTATTTCAAACGCAGCATGGATGTGCTGGCAGCCATCCTTTTGCTCACACTTTTGAGTCCGCTGCTACTTTTAATTGGAATCTTAATCAAACTTGAAAGCAAAGGGCCCATTATCTACGCTTCAAAAAGAGTGGGTAAAAATTATAAGGTTTTTGACTTTTACAAGTTCCGCTCCATGCGGGTGGGCGCTGATTCTGAAGTGGAAAAACTCAAACACTTAAACAACTACAAAGGACAGGAAAAGGCTGAAATCATCTTTTCCAATCAACAAAAAACATTAATAGCCGATACCGGCTGGGTAGATGAATCCGAATATTTAATGAAGGAGCAGGAAAAATCTGCCCGGCCTTTTTTTAAGCTGGAAAACGACCCACGTATCACCAAAATCGGCCATTTCATTCGCAATACCAGCATCGATGAATTGCCACAATTGATCAATGTTTTGAAAGGCGAACTTTCCCTTGTGGGCAACAGACCGCTGCCTTTATATGAAGCAGAAGTTCTGACCACCGACGAGGCCATTGGAAGGTTTATGGCGCCAGCCGGACTAACAGGATATTGGCAGGTAACAGAGCGGGGCAAAAAAGACACCAGCGTAAGCAAACGCATCGAACTGGATGTCACCTACGCCCAAAAATGGTCTTTCATGATGGATCTAAAAATTTTATTCAAAACACCCCTTGCCTTATTCCAACAAAGCAATGTATAATTTTATTCAAAACCTGCCTTCCCGCCTTCAAAGAAACACTTCCGGAGGCAATTATTATCCGCTGATTGACGGGATGCGGTGGTTGGCCATCTTTCCGGTGTTGATGCAACACCTGGCAGAAAGGTTGATAAAATACACCGACCAGCCATTCTCCACTCCCATCGACCAGGATCCATTTGCCTTTTTCATCAGCAGGGGAACCATTGGTGTCTTTATCTTTTTTGCCATCAGTGGATTCATACTGGGAATGCCCTTCGCAAAGGCACATTTGGTAGGAGGAAAAAAAGTAAATCTGGGTAAATTTTACCTGAGACGACTGACCCGCCTGGAACCACCCTACCTTATCTGGATGAGTGTTTTCGGATTGGTGTTGGCTATAAAAGGGTTTGGCGAAGGACTTTTGGGGCACTGGCTGGCTTCAATGACTTATACCCACAACATGATTTATGGGTATTATTCACCGCTTAATCCGGTTGCCTGGTCCCTGGAAGTTGAAATCCAGTTTTATCTGATAGCACCGTTTTTAGCTGCCTTCTTTTTCAGCATTTCCAATACTTTAAAAAGAAGGCTTAGTATGGTTGCGGGTATTATTTTTTGGACGGTATTGGTGCACCAAATGGGCTGGCAATACTTCCCTTACAAACCCAGTCTCTTGGCTCAATTACCCCACTTTTTAACCGGCTTTTTATTATTAGACTTCTTTTTGAATAAAGATTTTAAAATAAAAAACAGCCTCATTTGGGATGTCCTGGCCATCGCTGCTTATTTCATCATGGCTTACACCTGGACGGAAGAATTGGGCAAATCTTTAGTATTTGCAATTGCACTCTTCAGCTTCTTTTTTGGTATTCAAAACAGCAGATTTATTGGAAAATGGATTAGCTCGCCCTGGATAGCGGCATTTGGAGGCATGTGTTATACGATTTACCTCACACACTTGCCACTTATGGAATTATTCACTCCCTATTTGGCCACCATCATCCCTGGTACAGGATTCGAAATTCGACTGGTAGGGATGGCATTGGTCATGCTTCCCATCGTATTGTCTTTTTCGGTGTTGGCTTATCTTTTTATAGAAAAACCTTTTATGAAAATAAGGCCGGAAGACTTGCGCATTGTAACCTTTTTTAAAAAATCATTTCAACCTGCATTCATCCAAATTAAAAAATAACCATGAACCATCCTTTTTTTAAAAATGAAGCCAAAACCAAGGTATCCGAACAAAACATTCCCTGGTACCTGGATTACTGGCACACCTTGTTCATCATCATTCTTTTTTTCTTACTATTTTCAAATACATCACAGGGACAAACCAGTGTTTCCGGTCTTCCCGAAATGGATTGGGAAGAACCGGAATTACCGGGACTTGACGAATTGTTACAACTCAGTCTTGCCAATGCAGCCCGCCTTGAATCACAGGATTTGTGGATAGAATCCAAGTACCTGGAATGGCTTTCGACCAAAAAAGTCTGGGCCGATCTTATCAATATTTCCGGTGGAATCAATTACGGCAACAACAGATTGGAAAACATAAGTACACTTGACCTGACTGATGTGAATTTTATAAACACTACAAGAAGAGATTTGACCTATTCATTAGGTGTCCAGATTCGAATCAACGGCGGACAGATTTTCAAACAACCTGAAAGGGAAAAGATTGCCAAAATCGCAGTGGAAAGGGCTTTGATTGAAAAAGAAGAAATGGAAAACACCATTCGTCAATCGGTCATTCAATTGTATAACGAATTTCATCAAAGTCTTGAAATTATGCGTCTGAAGGCTGCCCATCTAAAAGCAAATCAACTGGCGGTCGAAATGGCCGAGACTTATTTTAAAGAAGGAAATCTGAGTCCTGAAGTCTATACAACTGCCCTGGACAAACTTGCTTCAGCTGAAGAGGAATTTATTAAAATTAAATCCAAGGTGACCTACCTTAAACAGATCATGGAAGAAATAGCAGGCATTTCCAACCTGTACCAGGCAAAGCCAACCCTTCAACAATTGCAAATGCAAAGGGCAATGGAAGCAGAAAAGGATTAATCTTTCCAAAAAACCTTTAAAAATTACCAAAAAACGAAAACCCGCCCTTTGGACCCTGATTCTGCTTCAATTTTGTATAAAATTTATAAAAAATGACTCTGGTTCATTTATTACGGCTATTATCAAAAAACGCGGGTACCATTTTCCTTTGTGCATTTTTAAGTGCGGCATTGATTTTTTGGTCTACTCGAAAAGAACAAAAAGCGTACACTTCCTATACTACCATCAGTACAGGCTTGATGTCCGGATACAATCTTGAAAGTTCCCAAGGCGCACGAAAGGATTACATGTCCACCAACAACGAGTTGGAAACGCTCATCAGCATGGCAGCTTCCTACGAAACTCAACAGGAATTGGCAGCGAAATTATTGGCCTTTTATCTGGTTGAGGGGCACGACGACGAACAGTACCTGCTGGCAGAAAACAGGAAAATTTTCGATGAATGTTTACCGGCGAATGCTATAAATCTGGTACTTGACACCACTTCTCTGGACAACACTTTTGAGAATATTGTCATGATGCGGGACCGCATCGATGAAAACGACATCAACAAATTACTCAATGGTGACCACCCATTTTTTGGATTGGAACAAATCAGTACTCTAAAGATTGAAAGAGACGGTAAAAGTGATCAGATCAAGATGGCTTACACCACAGCTGATCCCGGAGTTTGTAAAAAGACCCTGGAAATTCTCACCGAAATCTTTGAAGCAAAGCACCAAAGAACCAAGAAATTTCAATCAGCAGATGTATTAGAATTTTTTGAAAAAGCAACCAATGAATCTTCGGCAGTTTTGGCTGGCAAGGAAGATGCTTTGCTCAATTTCATGGTTGGCAATAAAATCATCAACTACTACGAACAGACCCGATTTATTGCAGCAAAAAAGGAAGACCTGGACGAATTGTATTTCAAAGAATTGATGAATCTGGCAGCAGCAGACAGCACCCTGAGCAATCTTGAAAAACAATTGAAAGGCAAGGTTAGCCTGGCAGAAATCAACAAACAGATAAGCCAGAAAAATGCAGATCTGGTTAACCTTTCTTCCAAAATCGCGCGCATGGAAATCCTTCCTTTTGACTCTAGCGAAGTAGAATCTTCGAAATTGGATTACCTTAGAAAAAAGGCAAACCTGCTGGAAGAAGAATTGAAAAATGCTGCCAGTGCAACTTTTTTGGTAAACCAAACTCCTCAAGGATTGGAAACCAAAAACCTGTTAAGCTCCTGGTTGAATGCCATCATCCAACTGGAGGAAGCCAATGCCAAGGTGGAAGTGATTCGGGAACGCAAAAAAGAATTTGAAGAAATATACAGCCGCTTCGCACCCTGGGGTTCGAAATTAAAAAGGCTGGAAAGAGAAATTGATGTAGCAGAAAGAGCCTACCTCGAAAATCTGCACAGTTTCAACCAGGCAAGGCTGCATCAATACAATATGTTGATGAGTTCCAATTTGAAAATTGCAGACCCGCCTTTTTATCCGGCCAAACCCGCCAAGTCCAAACGAGGCATGTTCATCATTCTTGGATTCATGGTCGGTCTGCTTATTCCAACAGGAAGCATCATCGCAGTAGATTTGATGGACAATACCCTCCGACATCCGACTCAGGCAAAAAATGAAACCGGATTAGAAATAGCCGGAACCATCCCAAAGTTGGTTGCAGCCGGAAAGGAAGAACAAGTCCTGGAGTCTTTTTTAAAAAAGAGAACAGTCGAACAACTCCTGCATTTTATACAATTCAAACTCAGAACGGCAGGAACAAAAGACCAACCTATCATTTTGAGCCTGGGAAGCACCCGAGAAAAAGAAGGAAAATCATTCGTTGGTGATTTGCTGGCAGAAAGACTGGAATTGCTGGATAAAAAAGTACTTAGACTACAACCTTCTCAAGAAAGTTCTTTCCAGGAGCCACTTTCAAAGAATACCATTCATTACCAGGTAACGGAAAGATTTACAGAAACTGCTTCCATAAGGGATTTAATTCCGGAAAACACAGCACTTGAATCTTTTGATTACATCCTGTTGGAATTGCCCGGCCTGTTGGCCAGTGCCTATCCGATTGAAGTAATCAATCAGGCCAATTTACACTTTTTGGTAAGCCGCTCGAATCGTACCTGGAATGCGGCTGATTCTAATGCAGTACGCTTGTATCAGGAAAGCACCGGCAAGGAAATGTACCTCATTTTAAACGGAACACAATCTGAAGCGCTGGAGGAAAGCCTGGGCGAGATTCCTAAAAAAAGGAGCCGGGTGAGAAGGTTTTTGAAAAAGGCAGCCAGCCTTAATTTTTCAGGAAAAAATAAAATTTAAAACAATGGATATCGTATGCATAGGACTACCGGCTTGGGAAGGAAATTACCAAAAATCGACCCTGCTTCTGGTAAGCGAATTGGCAAAAAAACACAATGTTTTGTACGTTGAATATCCTTTCACAGTTAAGGATTTCATTTTTAATAAACAAGCTCCAAAAAGAAGAATGCTCCAATCCAAAAATGGCCTGAGAAAGCTAAACTTGCAAAATGGAGCTCTTGTAAATGTATTGACGCTCCCTCCGATTTTGCCGGCAAATGGTTTGAAAAACGAGCGCTTGTACGAAGCAGTCATGGATATCAATGCTGCGCTTGTTTTACCCCGAATTAAAAAGGCAATTTCCTCCTGCCAAATGGAAAATCCGACCGTAATCAATGCCTTCAATCCTTTCCTTGGTATTCCACTGGCGGGCAAGTTGAATGAAAGCAAACTGATATATTATTGTTACGATGACATGGCCTCTGCAGATTGGATCAGACTCCATGGAACCCGTTTGGAGAAAAAAATGATGGAAATTTCAGATGCGGTCATTTTCAGCTCAGAAACCCTGCGTGATAAAAACGAAGCTTACAATTCCAATAGTTTCGTGGTAAAAAACGGAGTAGACTTTGACCTTTTTTCAAAAGGATTTAAGGCGGAGCAAGCCAGGGAAGTAAAAATCGGTTACCTGGGTTCTATTGACAACAGGATTGATTATGAATTACTTATCTATAGTATAACAAAACATCCGGATTGGACATTTGAATTTACCGGTAGAAAGATGAACGGCGGCGGATGGGAACAAATTAAAGGATTTCCTAACGTGATTTTCAAAGAACCGGTGGGTAGCGATATGCTGCCACAGGTAATTTCCACCTATTCTGTAGGCATCATTCCTTTTGTAAAAAATGAATTTACCAATTGCATTTATCCACTCAAAATCAATGAATACCTGGCAGCCGGTCTTCCGGCAGTGAGCACCGATTTTGGCGATTTGAATGACTTCAGAGAAATTGCCTCGATTGAAAGCAGCCCGGAAGGATTTGAAAATGCATTGGTTCAAGCTGTTTTTAATGATGACAAAAACAAAAAACAAAAAAGGCAGGAAATAGCCGGTCAAAACACCTGGAAAGCCAGGGCTGACGAATTTGAAGCGGCTATAAAAAATTGCAAAAAACAAGCTGAAAAAATCCATGACTTTTCAAAAGTTCTTTGGAATGAACCTCAAAAATTGCCCTACCCCATCCTTTTAAAAAATGGTAAAATACTGGGTCAAAAAACCGAATCTTCAGCAAATTCCAATGAATTTCAATGGTCCTGGTCTATTTAAATGACCAAAAAAAGGCTTAAAGCAACCAAAAAACGAAAATCAGACCTGCCCCCGCCGGACTGCATACATCTTTGTATAAAAAAGGAAAATGACCATACTTGAAAAAACGGGGGCCCAGGCTTTTGACAAATGGGAATACAAGATTTTTCTGCTTGTTTCCAGTATTGTCGCAGCCTTTGTCATATCCAAAATGGGTATGCTGCCAGGCATGCTTATCCTTGGACTCCCTGTTGTCATTTTTGTTTTAAATATTTTGATAAAAAAGCCATTGAGTGCCGTTTGGGGCTCGATTTTTATTGGCTTTTTTACGGCAGGATTGGCGCGTTATGTATCCGCCCCATTTGGGCTTTTGATGGACATCATCCTCATTGCTGCATGGATAGGTTTGATTTTTAAAAATAAGCAAACCAACATACCCTGGAAAAATTTAAAGGACAGCGGATACATCGTTTCGGGCATTTGGTTCCTCCTGGTTTTGCTTGAATTGGGCAATCCGGAAATGGTAAGTGGTATGGCCTGGTTTTATGCCATGAGGGCAGTCGGCTTCTATCAGATGTTGGTTTTGGGACTGGTGTACCTTTTTGTGAATGATAAATCCTTCCTGGACAAGTTTCTTAAAGTCATCTCCTGGCTTTCGGTGGCGGGAACCATTTGGGGACTCAAACAAATGATAATCGGCACCGATGCAGCAGAAGAATATTGGCTTTTTGTAGAAGGGTATGCTGATACCCATGTCCTTGTTGGAGTTTTACGTGTATTTTCTTTCTACAGTGATGCCGGACAGTTTGGAGCTTCACAGGCACAATTGGCACTCATGGCAGGCATTATTGCCATTGGACCGGGTAAATGGTCTACTCGACTTTTTTATGTTTTTATTGCGCTCATCACTTTTGTAGGCTTTGGAATCAGTGGTACAAGAGGTGCCCTTGCTGTACCTGCCGGCGGAGCGATTGCCTACCTGGTGGTCAGTCGCAATTTCAAATTGCTTATTGCAGGAATTTTGGCGATGGGTATTAGTTTTTATTTTTTAAAATATACCTACGCACTACAGGGAGTTGAACAAGTACGCCGAATGCGTACTGCTTTGAATGTAGATGACCCTTCCTTGCAGGTTAGACTTCAGAATCAAATAAAATTTGGCAATTATTTGGCTTCCAGACCTTTTGGAGGCGGAATTGGTAGTGCAGGATATTGGGGATACCGATTCAGCCCGCACACTTTTTTGGCCAATACGGCAACAGATTCCTATTATGTAAAAATTTGGGCTGAGACAGGCATTATCGGTATATCCTTGCACCTGGCGATGTTTGGTTTCTTTTTAGGAAAAGGAGGCGTCATCATCTGGCACCTGCGGGATCCCATTTTGAGGCAAAAGATTATTGCGCTGTACAGCGGAGTGGTGGGCATCTTGCTATCCAGTTATGGCAACCAGGTTTTCTCACAAATGCCTACCGGAATCATCATGTACATTTCCATCCCCCTCATTTTTATCAGTCCAAAATTTGATAACCCGCCATCCAAAAACAAAGACTAAAACCAAAAAACGAAGGATTCCGACCAAAAAACGAAATCCGACCATTCCCTCCTCTATCCCCCTTTAATTTTGAATAAAAATTACCGCAATGGAATACATTTTATTGATATGGTTGGGAGGAAGCGTTTTATTACAATTGATTTATGTAATGGCCAGCCTTATTCCAAACAAAAAAAACAATCCAAAAAACTCAGGAAGATTGCACCATTTTACTGTGATGATTCCGGCTTATAAAGAAGACAGCGTCATCCTGGAATCGGCATTGTACGCATTGTCGGCCAATTATCCCAAAAACCATTTCAATGTAATGGTACTGGCTGACCAACTAAAAAGAGAAACCCTTGATAAACTTTCCCTATTGCCGATTCAACTGGTAGAGGTGCAATTTGAGAAAAGCACCAAGGTGAAAGCCTTGAAAAAAGGAATGGAGCAGATTGGTTCAAAAACTGAAGCCATTGTCATTTTAGATGCTGATAATTTGATGGATGACCATTTTTTAAAAGAAGCCAATCAGGCACTGCAATCAGGCTCAACCGTAATCCAGGGACAAAGAATTGCAAAATCAGAATCAAACGGTCTGGCCATTCTCGATGCTGCCAGTGAAGCCATCAACAACAATATTCTTTGCAAGGGAGCCAATAAACTGGGACTTTCTGCCCGTTTAGCCGGATCAGGTATGGTGTTTAAAAAGGAGGTCTTCCAAGAGGCACTTTTTGAAATGGACACCATCAGCGGATTTGACAAAACGCTGGAAATGAAATTAACGGCAAAAGGACACTTCCTGCACTATCTGCCGCAAGCAAAGGTATTGGATGAAAAAGTCAGTCAGGGAAAAGCATATTCCCGTCAAAGAGGAAGATGGCTGGCTGCCCAATATCAACATGCAGCCGGATATTTCAAATCGGCCTTCCAGGGACTGGTCCAAGGAAAAGTTGACCATTTTCAAAAATGGTTGCAGCTTTTATTCCCTCCCAGATTGCTGTCGCCCTTTTTCCTCATGCTGGGACTTGGACTTTCTTATTTGGGCGTATTTCATTTCAATACAGTTTGGGCCGTATTTTTTCTGTGCAATCTTCTGGTGTTCCTACTTGCCCTTCCCCTTTCTTTTTGGAATGTAAACTTTATAAAATCATTGTTAAACATTCCGGCCACCATTGCTCAAACTCTTGTAGCCCTGACTTTGATTCCAAAAGCCACAAAAGAATTTATCCATACGCCTCATCAGCTTTCTCCCGTGCCGGTTAAGGTAAAAAAACAATAAACATGTTTGGACCAGGAATGCCGTGGACCATCATCCTCCTGTTTTTTTTCATAGGAATGATGGCCGGAATTTTTACAGAGTTGAAAAAATACAAACAACCATGAGGATATTATACATCGTCAAAACCCTGCCTTTCCAATACAAAGGCGGCATACAAACCCATACCTGGAAACTTTCTCAAAAGATGTTGGAAAGGGGACATGAGGTTTCGATTCTTTGCGGCGGCAGTTTGAAAAGAGGATTTAAAAAATATGAATTGGAGGGACGCAGTATTCTGGAATTGCCTTATTTACCTGGCAGGAAGTTTCCTTTTTTAAAAAAAATAAGTGAAGAAGTATTTTTCAATTGGGCTGCAGCCAGATGGCTTCAAACAAACCAAAATAGCTTTGACCTGGTGCATCTACAAGGGAGAAGTGGATTGGGCATTTATGGTTTCAACTCCAGAATTTCGCTGCCCATTTTCCATACTTTTCATGGATTGATTTCAGTAGAGCGAAAGATGAATACGCTAAACGAAAAACTAAGTATTGAAGATAAATTTCACGTAAGGATTTTTTCTTCCTGGGAAAAAAAGTCCCTGGAAAAATCGAATGGAATCATTGCAGTCAGTCAAAAAATGAAATCTGACTTACGCACTTTGAATAAAAATTTATCGGAGCGGGCCTCCATCATTCCAAATGGCATAGAACCCTTTGAGGTCGAAGAACAGGATCAGCCAAATGAAAACAACTTACTGTTTGTTGCCAGATTGGAAAAACTAAAGGGAATCTACCCATTGTTGGAGGCCATGCTCCTGGTAAAAAATGACCTTCGCCTATTCATCATCGGAGAAGGTTCACAAAGAGCTGAAATGGAAGCATTTTTAAAAGAAAATGCATTGTCTGACAAGGTCTTTCTCTTGGGCTCAAAAAATGAAAAAGAGGTCTTTGCTCAGATTCAAAAGAGCCGAGCTTTGATTCTTCCTTCCTTTCATGAAACTCAGGGAATCGTATTGATGGAAGCCAATATTTGTAAAAAACCGGTGTTGGCAAGTAATATTCCGGGCATCAATGAAGTGGTAAAAGATGGTTTCAATGGCTTGTTGTTTGAAGCAGGCAATGCAAAAGACATGGCAGCAAAAATTGACCAACTTTTTTCAGACCAACAATTGAGCGAAAGTTTGGGGAAAAATGGATTTCAATGGGTTCAGGAACAGTTTTCCTGGGACAAAATTGCCGACTTGACGGAATTGAATTACCAACAACACCTGCAACATGCCTGAGAAGAAGCATTCCCTGGTAAAGGCTGGTTCCTATTCACTGCTCAGTAGTCTGAGTATGCAAGGTTTTAATTTCCTGGGCTTCCTTTGGATGGTAAAAATGTATGACGCAGCCTGGGTTGGAAACTGGGTGATATACATGGTCATTTACAGCATGATAGACATGACCAGGCAGGGTATGGTTCAAAATGGTTTTATAAAAATATACGCAGGGAAATTACAAGGAAGACAAGAATTGGTAAAAGCAGCTTTTGTACTTCATCTGATTACAGGTTTTGGTTTGAGCATCCTGGTTTGGGTTTTTAAATCTTTATTGATCAGGGTTTTTGAAATGGAACTCCTAGGCAATTTGTTAAACTGGCTGGTATTACACACCATTTTGTTGGGATTCTGGAGATTCCGTGAAATTTGGTTGACCCGCAACAACGATTTCAAATCCATTTTTTATTACAATTTCTCATCCGGAATTTTAGGTCTTCTTTGGCTTTTAATCGGGGGCTTTTTTAAAATTCCAATGACAATATTGTTACCGGGATATTTAGGATTTTACACTTTGGGGCAACTATTTCGTCCTGTTTTTTTG
Source organism: Saprospiraceae bacterium (assembly GCA_041392845.1). Taxonomy (GTDB): domain Bacteria; phylum Bacteroidota; class Bacteroidia; order Chitinophagales; family Saprospiraceae; genus JAGQWW01. Next base: position 39,007 of record JAWKLG010000046.1, read on the forward strand.
AAAAAAGAAATCAAAGGTTTGTTGCAGTTTCCAGGGATTAACCAAAGGTTTAAAAAGTACTTTTTTGAATTGTTTCATTTTGGGAAGATGGTCTTGGGTACCAATCTGGCTTCCATGCTTTTCCAAAGGGCGGACATTTTTATGATTGGCGCGATGCTTCCCGCTTCAGCTGTGGCAATTTACAATCTGGCCACCCGAATTATCACATTGATAGATCTACCTTTAAACAGCATTTCGCAGGTAGTGTATCCTAAAATGGTTAAAGCGGGCAGAGATTTCAAATCAATTCATCGCAAATATCTGAAAATGAGCATTTTGCTTCATTTTTCAATCTCTATTTTAATCCTGGTTGGCTTAGATTTTCTTTGGAATTTTTTAATGAATGCTCAGCATCAGGACAGCCCTTTTTTAATAAAAATCTTGTTGCTTGGCGGCCTCATCAAACCCTGGGGACGCATGTTGGGAATTGGCCTGGATGCGATGGGTATGCCAAAAATCAATTTTCAAAACCTGGTTTTCAGTTTGGTGCTTAATGTAATTTTCAATGCAATAATGATTCCTCACTGGGGATTGAACGGAGCAGCTTTTGCTACCGGTCTGGCAGTTCTTTTGACCATAATTGCAGGACAGATTCGATTCCATTTTTTACAAAAATCAGCGGCTTTTCAAACCGTATATTCATAAGATGAAAAAAGTTTCCATTATAACCGTAAACTACAAGCAGGTACAAACCACCTGCGAATTCCTTTCTAGCCTTGAAATGAGCCGAAAGGATATTTTTGAGGTGATCGTTGTTGATAATGAAGGAACCGTAGACAGTTTCAGCTCATATGAAAAAGCTTATCCGGGTGTTCGCGTAATTTGCAGCAAGGAAAATCTTGGATTTGCAGGTGGAAATAATCTTGGAATCCGGGAGGCAAAAGGTGACTTTTTATTTTTTTTAAACAATGACACCTTATTACCTGAAGGCACCATTCAAACCCTTTTGAAAAATTTTGAAAATCCGGAAGTAGGAGCCGTGAGTCCCAAAATTATTTTTGAAGGTACGGGCGGGATGGTTCAGTTTGCGGGATTTTCAAAAATTCATCCGTTTTTAGGAAGGAATCATTCGCCGGGAAAATTTCAAATGGACCTGGATTTAAACATCCAAACCGGAGAAACCGCATACCTGCACGGAGCAGCCATGATGGTTAAAAAGGAAGTAATTCAACGTGTAGGAATGATGCCTGAAGATTATTTCCTTTATTTCGAAGAGTTAGCATGGTCGCAAAACATTAAAAATGCCGGATTTAAATTATTGGTAGATACCGAAGCAAATATTCAACATAAAGAAAGCATAAGCATAGGTAAAATAAGCCCGGTCCGCTCCTACTACATGACCAGGAACCGCCTTATTTTTATGAAAAATTATAACAAACCTTTACATCATTTGGCCTTCATGATTTACCACAGCCTGTTGGTGGTTCCCAAAAACATTTTTAGTATGATTTTTGAAAAGGAATTCAGGTTAATCAAACCATTCCTTCAGGGAGCCCTTGATGGCCTTTTTTATAAAACTGGTCAAAAAAAATTTATTTAAAACATCTAAACCACTGCAATGAAAGGAATGGTCTTCACTTCACTTTTGGAAATGATTGAAAACGAGTACGGATATGAGATGGTCGATAAAATCATTACCGAATCCGGTGTCTCTTCCAATGGAGTTTATACTTCGGTTGGCACCTACGATTTTAAAGAAATGCAGCAATTGTTGATTTCATTTGGCAAAAATACGAGGCAGGATATTGATGAAATTCTGCACAAATTTGGAAGGTATTTTTTCCAGGTAATGACCTCCAATTATGCTGCCTTTTTTCAGGGTCATCAATCCGCATTGACTTTTCTGGCTTCTATTGATTCTGTAATTCACGTAGAAGTTTATAAATTATATCCCGAAGCACAATTGCCCAAGTTTGAAATCATAGAACATACTCCGGAGCGTCTGGAAATGAATTATTCCTCCGGTAGGAAAATGGCATCTTTCGCATTCGGGCTCATCGAAAAAACCGTCGAGTTTTATAAAGAGGAATGCTCCATCAAGATGAAAAACCTTACAGAAGAGGGCGATGTAGTTAATTTCATTATTAAAAAAATAGTATAGGTTTTGAATCCTACTCAAGAAATAGAAGCATTAAAAAGGAGAATAGAACGGGAAATTCATGCCCGTAAAGAAGCTGAAAAAATTCTGGAGGAAAAATCTTCCGCGCTTTATCAAGCCAATGTTCAACTCAAGGAGTTGAATGAAAATCTTGAAGAAAAAATCCAACAACGTACGCTGGAGCTGGAGGAAAGTGAAAGAAAGTTTCGCTCCATCATCAATGAGGCACCTGATATAATTTACAAATTCAATACAGAGGGCATCATCCAATTTGCCAATCCTGTTTTATTAAAAAAATTGGATTTAAATGAGGAAGATGTTGTAGGTGCTTCCTTGTTGGATTTCATCCCGGAAGATTGGCAGGAAGTCACATGGGCTTTCTACCAACAAATGATATCATTGAATGAGTCAGAAACCTATTTTGAATTTCCCCTTGTCGGGAAAAAAGGAAATTGGATCTGGGTGGGTCAAAATGCCATGTTGATACATCGTGACGGAAAGGTAGACAGGATATCGGGTGTCGCGAGAGATATTACTGAAAAAAAGGAGGCCGAAAAAACCATTAAAACTACCCAGTTAAGATTTACTACGCTTATTTCGAACATGCAATCCGGTATTTTGGTAGAAGATGAAAACCGGAATATTGTACTTACCAACCAAAAATTCTGCGACTTTTTTAATATTCCAATTTCACCCTCATGGCTTACAGGACGCAGCTGTGCAGATTCAGCTGAACAATCCAAGCATCTTTTTAAAAATCCGGAAGAATTTGTAAGCCGCATTGACCAAATCCTGCAACTTAAAGAATTGGTCAATAAGGAAGAGTTGGAAATGGTAGATGGTAAAATTTTACTGCGTGATTACGTACCTATTTTCGCAGATGGAACCTATTTAGGCCACCTATGGCAATATCAGGATGTCACCTTTGAAAGGCAGGCACAATCTATGATCGCAGCCAGCGAAGAAAAATACCGTGGGATTATTGAAAACATGGAACTCGGCCTGATGGAGGTTCGCAATGATGAAACGATCATCAGGGCTTACAAGCGTTTTTGTGAGATGACAGGTTATACGGAAGAAGAATTGATTGGCAAAAATGCACTTGAAGTTTTTCTTCCCGATGAATATCTGGAGACCATCAAAAAACAATCCAACGAAAGACAACAAGGAGTAGCAGGGGTTTATGAAATGCAAATCAAACATAAATCTGGTGACCTAATCTGGGTACTAATCAGCGGAGCTCCGATTTATGATTCGACCGGAAAAGTAATTGGTTCCATCGGTATTCATTACAATATTACCGAACAAAAGAAACTCCAGATTGACCTTGAAAATGCAAGAAAAGAAGCTGAAGCTGCCAAGGAAGCCGAAAAGCAATTTCTGGCAAACATGAGTCATGAAATCCGAACACCGCTCAACGCCATCATAGGTATGTCACACCTTCTGGCCGATACCAATCCCACTCAAGAACAAGAATCCTACCTCGATATCTTAAAAAATTCAGGTGATTTACTTCAAACCCTTATTTCTGACATTCTGGATTTTTCAAAAATTCAATCCGGTAAATTGGAACTCAACAAGAGACCGCTTGATTTGGAAAAAATGCTCCAGAACCTTATTAAAACATTCAATTTAAAGAAAGGTAAAAAGGAGATTGAAGTGGTTTTGAATTGGGAAGATCGTCCTTGTTGTTTCCTGGAGGGAGATGAATTGATACTCAATCAAATCTTTATGAACCTACTGGGAAATGCCGAGAAATTTACGGAAAAAGGAAGCTTCGGAATCCAGGTAGAAAAATTGAAGGAAGAAGATGATTTTGTAAGCTACGAGTTTGGCGTTTTTGATACTGGTCTGGGAATTCCTGAAAATAAATATGAAGACATTTTTACCAATTTCAGACAGGTAAATGCTGATACCAAAAGAAAGTATGGAGGTACCGGTCTTGGTTTGCCCATCGTTAAACACCTTTTAGAATTGCTGAATTCCAAAATTGAGGTAAAGAGCAAGGTAGGGGAAGGAACAGAATTTATTTTTCAACTGACTTTCCCTAAAACCAAAACTGCCATTGTTCCGGAAAAAGTTTCAGATGGAATTTCCAATGTTTACAGTTTATCGGATGTCCATTTGTTGGTCGTGGAAGATAATCCAATGAATCAGACTTACATCTCCACTCTTTTAAAAAAATGGTATGCATCATTTGACATGGCTTCCAATGGAGTTGAAGGATTTGAATTGGCAAAAAGCAGAAAGTATGACCTTATTTTGATGGACATGCAAATGCCGGAAATGGACGGTTATGAGACTACATCTGCTATTAGAGAAAAAGACAATTTAAACACAAATACTCCTATAATCGCTTTAACAGCATCTGCATTTGTTACCCAAAAGGAACTGGCTTTTGAATCAGGGATGAACGACTTCCTTTCAAAACCTTTTAAACCGGATCAACTATTGTCTAAAATTCAAAAATGGTTGAATCTTGGAAGTCAGGATAGAAATTCTAATCTGCCGGCAGAAAAACTTTTCCATAAAAATCTTGACCTGAACCTTTTGAATGAACTTTATGAAGGTGACTCAGAATATGCGCTCACGATGTTTGAAATCTTTTTGAATGATCAGGTAAAAGATTTTGAACAATTCCGGCCTTTAGCCGAACAGCAAAAATTAGAAGACCTGTCAAAATTAGCCCATAGGTTAAAGTCTTCAGCTTCAATGGTTGGAATGAGTGAATTGCACAGTATCCTTGAAAAACTGGAATCAGAAATTCGAAATAATGCATCCAAACAATCAATTGACTTGACAATTCAGTCTGCCTTGAATAATTTGCAGGAAAATCTGCCCCACCTCCAGACAACTATTGAAAATCTAAAGCAGATGCCTTAATTCAAACCTAAGCAGATGATTTTAAAAAGTCTGATAATCGACGATGACAGCATGGCCAGAAAGGCCCTTGAAAAATTATGCGAATCAGAACCTCAAATCCAGGTAATTGCATCATTTGAAAATGCAGAAAAAGCCATTGAATGGATGGCCGAAGAAACTCCTGATTTGATTTTTTTGGACGTCGAAATGCCCGGAATTAGTGGCATAGAATTTTTAGAAAGACTGCCGGTAATGCCCATGGTTATCTTCACAACCGGAAATCAACAATATGCATTTGAAGCCTTCGAAGCCCAGGCAGTAGATTTTCTTAAAAAGCCCATTTTAAGAAATCGATTCAAAATTGCAGTCCAAAAAGCCATCACCACTTCAGAACAAGCGGTTGAATCAAGCTCTTCCCAACAAGATATCTATGTAAAAGAAAATGGAAGGTTGATCCGTATTGAACTTTCCGATATCCTTTATTTCGAAAACGTGGGAGACTATGTTCGTGTAAAAACAGAAAACTCTTCCCACATTCTCCACGGCACCATGAAAGGAATCGACCACAAAATCACCGATCCCCGCTTTTTAAAAGTGCACCGCTCATACATCGTCAACCTTCACAAAATCAAGGACATAGAAGAAAACACCCTGGTCATCGACAAGACTGTAATTCCCATTAGCAGAGCCCATAAATCGATCTTGATAAATAAGTTGAATTTGCTTTAATGGCTGTTGGCTGTTGGCCGTTGGCTTTTGGCTGTTGGCTGTTGGCAAACCGCTGATACAGGCAGATCGATGATTGCGGGATGCGGAAAACAATACTGTAAGGATGGGTCATGCCCCGTCCGACACGGAGAACGAGAGCTTGGCCCACCGGAGGAAATTGTGCGAAGCAGAAATGTTGGTACAAGTTTTCAAACCCATACCTAATAGTCCTGTCAGGTTTTCAAACCAGGCAGATTCAACATTTCAGGTGCCTGAGACAATAGAAGCCACCCACACGAATGATCTAAACCGTTCCGCCAACAGCCAAAGGCCAATAGCCAAAGGCCAATGGCCAATAGCCAACAGCCAACAACTAACGGCTAATCACCACCTTCAATCCTATCCCATTCCCACTCAAACTGACATTTTCCATTAGTGACTTCAGCTTTTTATTTTTAGAGGCAAGGAAAGAATGAAATCCAATATCAAATAGCAAAAGAAATCCTCCCTGGAGGGCTATACTTTGACCAAATCCTTTCCATAAGTCGGCATTTTCATCTGCATTTTTTCCTTTTTCAATAAGGTATGCACCGGCTGCAATGTAGGCAACATCCAATCCGGCATTGAAAAGAACCACCTTTTGCATGCTGTACGATTCATCGATACTCTCCTGCAGGGTCAATGAAGAAGGATCCGCTTTCCTTGTTTGAAAATATCCAAAAGCTGCAATGCCCAGATTCACCACATTCCAACCTACATTCATT
>JAWKLG010000047.1:0-44572 GCA_041392845.1 Saprospiraceae bacterium
CTAGGTACTGGGCTCTAGGCTCTGGGTGCTGGTTTTTTTCTTCAGTTTGCTGGTACAAGTTTTCAAACTTGTATCCAGAGTACATGCAGGTCTTCAGACCAGTAAGATTCCGGGGATCAAGTGACGAGTGACGAATTGGCTATTGGCCGTTAGTTTCTAGATGGGAAACTCCCATAATACAAGTCAAATAACACAAGGTGGGTATCTTTGGCAAAAAAGAGTTGGGGAATTCTGACCTTGGTTTGCAATGGTGCTTTAAAAGCCCTCCCGTTAGTTTAGGTAAGCATATCGATAAATTACTTATTGGTGGCCTAGACCCAATGTCATTAAGTTAAGCAAATAAAGGCTAAAGTTTAAGGCGGGTCTCTCGGAGAGGACCCGCCGACTCCGGCAGAGTCATTTGTTTTTTAAAACGTAATTATCTGATATTCAAATACTATTGTATTTCAATTTCTAATATTTTTGGTTCACGCAACGGACGCCAAGGTTAAACGCAACGGCCGCAACACAAAGATTATAATCGATTTTACCTTTCGAACTCTTAACTTAATGACATTGGGCCTAGACCCCTTATGATAGAATTTAACGTTGAGATATGCTGAATTCCCCTACTCACAAAATCTTGTATTATGGCAAAAATAGTAAATTCTAATGCTGCGGGGATAGATATATCTTCCAATGAGCATGTTGTCGCAGTTCCTGAAGAGTCTGCAAAGGTTAATGTCCGTGCCTTCCAAGGTTTCACGGAAGATTTACACGATTTGGCCACTTTATCAGCGAAAATCTTTATAAAAAGCATCCACACCATTTGAGAAATACGTTGGGCATCACCGTCAAGCCCTTCATCTTTTCTCATGATGTTTCTAATTGATTTTATGATAGATGTAATATTGCTCATTTAAATTTTTTCAATTAATTCTGTTTTCAACCATTCAAAAGCGGCTGTTTGATTATATGATATTTCCGACCTCAATAATGCTTCCATGTCTCCTCTAAAATCAACATCATTTTCTTTTTCTTCAATGTTTAATAGGAATTCTTTTTTACTTGGTGGTCGGTTTCCAGTTGCAAAAGTTATGTATTCTTTGAAGCATGCAATTATTTTTTCCATGTCCAACTCTAGATTTTCTCTAGCATAGTTTAAATCGAACAAATCACGCCCTTTACTTCGTTGATAAAGTGCTCTTAGCTTTGTTCCTAAAAGTTCATTAATGTTATAAGTTCTTATTTCTGTTTTCCCTGAAAACCATTCACTCTTTACCTCGAAAGGAAAGTCTACCCATTCCAGAACATTGAAGTGTTCCTTACAGTTAATTTCAAGCTTTAGTCGCATTCTGATTTCTTCATATTCTGAAGTAAATCGATAAAAAGCCTTAGCACCATGCCCTCCGATTTTCGTTTTTCTATCTTCTTCAAAAAAGGTGACTACTTCACCAATTCTTTTCATGATTGGTTTAATAGGGCCGGGTTGTATTTGAACAAGGTCAATATCCTCAGAGTACCTTGGAGCAGGATGTAAGTACAATTTGTGAAGTGCTGTTCCTCCTCTAAAAGCAAGATTCTCTTTTAGAAAATCATCCGAGAAAATTTCCACTAATGTTCGACTGATAACTAGGTCTTGTTCCACCTGAGCAAATTCTTTCCATGGAGCATGGTTTTGCCATTGTGCTATGTCAGGTTTAGGTATCATAAATCACTATCCAATTTACTATTTACATCTACCTTCCATTGGTTGTTAACAGCTCCAGCTTTTTGATTCGTTTTTGGAGAGAGCAATACTGGGAAATATTTATTTGTTATTAGATGTTCCAAAATAGGCTGAGTCAATGTTTCGTCTACTTGCATTTCTTCTAGTATGAAACCAAGTCTTTGTAATGTACTTTTATGTGGGTACCATGTTAAGAGATTTTGTATATCATCTTGATTTATCTCTTCTGAGAGTTCTTCAAAAACAGCTAACATCCTATTGATTCCTCCCAATTTGGATTGATGATGAATTAAGTCAACAGCTGTTAGGGCAGGGCTGGAGATTTTGAAAATCCCTGCATCCGATTTCCTTTCTTGAATATTAATGTTTGACCATTTAGACGTAGTGAAAAACCGAATTTTCAATTCTTTTTTTTGGATGTCACCCATTTTGGGTTTTTCTGTCATCACATATTCTTGTTGGGATTGTTGATGACTAGCTCCATGAAATTTTGCTGCAGTATAAAATCCCAAATAGTAATTGCGATTTAAGCTTTTGAAAAGCTTTTCAGCGTATAATTGAATTGGGATTTTTCCTTGTTTTGAGTATCTAGGTGGTATAATTAAATAAAACCCTTTTCTAAAGTTTACTATTTCTTGTTTTTCTATTAATCTGGCAAGCTCAAATTTTAGTGAAGTTCCTTCTCCGTCAGTATTTTTTGCTATTTCTTCAAGAGAAAAGGAATAACTCTCAATTGACAAAAGATGCTTGATAAATTCTTTAGCGTTCACTTTAGTATAATTTTTATAAAAGTAGTAAAAAATGCTACTTATCGAGAATTATAACTAAGATTTATTAGAGGGATGAAAAATTTTAGCTCTTTTGGTTTTTTAGGGTTGGCTTTATGTGGTGGCAAAAACCAAATGTGCTAAAATGTGCGGTGGGTTTTCGGTTATCTCATGGCATACAACCGGCAGATAATCAATGACTTATTCAAGCTATTATATGTTGCCGGATGTAGGGGTTGGCTGCGCCAACTGGAACGATGAATTGATTTAGAATTTGTAGCAGATTATTTGAAGCGGAAGAACCCTATAAAAGAATTACGACATTCCGGTAATCAGAGTATCAGCACCCACCGTTCAAAACCCAGCATTCTGCCAATTTAATGTGACCCCTACAGGGTCAGTAAGGTTGGTGGTCTTGGTTCGGGTTGGGATAAGTGACCCCGATGGGGTCGAAGGGAAACGAATTTACGGTTTAAGAGGGCTTAAAAAACGAAAAGCGAATGGCGAACACCGAATAGCGTAACCGACAGATATTCAGTGAATTATTTGAACTGTTAAATGGTAGTTCCTGGATGGGAACCTCCCATATTACAAGTTGAATAACAGGGTGAAGGAGCTTTTTAACTGGTATTGTGGAATTTACGGTTTACGATTTACGATTTACGTGGCCTTCAAAAAATCGAAAAGCGAACGTCGAAAAGCGAATAGCGTAACCAACAGATATTCAGTGAATTATTCGACTGTTAAATGATAGACGTTAGCCAAGTTACGAACAAACGAGCCTCGAGCAAACGAGCAAACGAGCCACCGAGCAAACGAGTCACCCAGTACCCAGCACCTAGTACCCAGTACCTAGTACCCAGCACCCAGCACAATACGATGAATATCCCATACCAAGCAGACTGTCAAATCATTATTTTTGTAGCATCCTATCCACACAATCATAATAACATGAAACAGATCTGTACTTTGGCTTTCCTGCTAATTGCGATGACCGCATTTGGGCAGTTGAAAGATCAAAAAAGAGTTATCCATAGCTGCAGTTATGGAGAAGATAATATTGGAGCAGAACTTTGCTCCTATTTCCAGTCCCAGGGCTTTTCCAGCAATACCGATGCGGAAGAAAGTATCCGTAAAATTCTGGAGCCCATCGGCCTAAAACCCAATTTTGTATTGGTGCCCTGCCCGAATATTCAAAACGCCCTTGCCGTGAACCTGGATGACGGAGTTCGTTACATTGTGTACGATCCGATTTTTATGGAAGGCATTCAAAAGAATGCAAAAACCAATTGGACCTCCATTTCCATCCTGGCACATGAGGTAGGGCACCATCTAAACGGCCACACCCTTACCGTTGGAAACGATGCACAGACCCGTGGAGAAGAATTGGAGGCAGATGAATTTTCAGGATTTATTCTGGCAAAAATTGGTTCTTCACTCGAACAAGCTCAGGCAGCGATGAAGGCTTTGCCACATCCGACTTGTGCCAATGAAGTTTATTCCTCTCATCCCTGTCTTGAAAAACGATTAAAAGCCATCAAGGAAGGCTGGGACAGAGGAGCAAAAACGGTTGCAACCAACAACCAAACCAATACCACCAATCAGGAAAATACTACCATCTTACCAGATATTTTGAATCAGGGAACATTCTGGAAAGCAACCGAATCGGGCTATTGGTTTAAAGATCACGGTACCGAAATCGGGAAAGAACTGATTTCCCAGATTGTTGAGAATGATGTAGTAGCGTATCATCCTAAAACAGGAATTTCTTACCTGCTTCCCAATTATAAATACAGCAAGGACAATCAGTGGAGAACAGCCAACGTAATGGCAACCAACCACAAATGCACCTGGAAGGCAGACGGGAAATACATCTGGTTTGTAATGAAAGGTAACCAAATGGCAACCAAGTTGGTTAGGGAAACCATCGGTGTAGACATGCTTGGTTATTATCCTGAAACCAATACAACCTACCTGATGCCGAATTATTCAGGCTCTTTGGATAATCGCTATCGCACAGCGGTTGAGTTGCAAGGAAGCATTGCCTGGAAAGCGACCAGAGAAGGGTATTGGTTGCTACATGAAGGGAAAAATATTTCGCTGGAATTGACAGCGACTTATTCAGGGAATGATGTAATCGTATATCATGCGAAATCAGGAAAAAGATTTGTCATGCCAAATTACGCCAACAGAATTGACGGTCAGTGGTACAGCGGTAGTTTGGTGACGTATTAATTTGTATTTCAATCTAGGTGAAATAACGACGGGGCATCCTTTTTTATAAAAGGGTGCCTTCGTGTTTTTGGGGAATTTTATTTTTTAAAAAAGTTAAAAAAGCGGACCATTTAAGGATTTGTCTTCTTTTTAAAATACAGTTTGAAAAAGAAATTTACTTTTAAATTGTATTTTACAGCATTCCCCAAATGAATCATTTTATGAGGCAGGCTTACCTTTTTATAACAATAAATGTCTTCTGTTTTCTAAGTTTTTCCACTCTTCATGCACAAGAGGCCGGTCCGGAAGAAATTAAATCCCTGATTGATTCTTACCGAAAAGATCCAAGAGGTCCATACAAGGATATCAGGTGGTATTGCAAGGATGGGACAGTCATTATGCCTAAGGAGAAATGCCCGGAGCCGGGTGGAGTGCAAAGAGCCCGATACAAGGATGAAGTAACCCAACTTGCCAAAACCAACCACATTTTCCTGGGACAAATTCTGTCAACAACTTCAAGAAATGAATTTTGGGATTCTACCAACAATAATTCTAGGGCCAAGCAATACTTGTTAGAAAGGTTCCTGAAGCAAATTGACAATGGATGGGTCAATGAAAGAGGTGCTTTTTATCGAGGCGCCATGCAGGTAGAAGATGAAGAAGCCTGGGGACTTGAGTTTTTAAGATGGTTGCTGGCAAGAGAAAAACCCTACAAAGAGAAATTTTACCTCGTAAGAGAATTGGTAAAAGGAATTCCACACGAAAAAAACAACAGTCTGCTCGAATCGGTAAGAAGTCTTTCACTTTTAATCGCTGATGATTATCCTTCTTTTCAAAATATCAGGGTGAAAATTCATGGGCAACCGGAAGCTTCAGATGTTGCCTTGGTTGAAAAATTTCAAGCAGAAAAGGGTAGTTCTATGGATCAAACGAATAAGGATCGAATGGAACAACTTATCAGTGAGATGAAAATCCTTTTTGCTCCCGTTGAATTGGCTGATTTGAAAAAATCTTTGAAAGGCATTCCTTCTTCTTCTCCGATTTCGTCTAAGGTGAACAACCTGGTTACTTTTTACAGCAATGATAAACCGGGAGCCGGAAGGTCAATGGAATTGGCGGAAATTATATTTGAAATAAGAGAAAACTTGCCTGAACTATCAGGAGCCACCGCTAAACTAGCAGCAATTGATTTGTCGATTCAATTGGAACAAATTCTTTTCAATGAAATCGCAGAATGGAATGCGGCTACACTTTCCGAGCAGTTGGAAAAGAATTGCTACCTGGCCAAAGCAGTAACCGGTTGTGGTTATCTGGAAATGTGGGAATGGGAGATGGCGGAATTTGCCTTGAGTGTCCCGGCTGAGGGCGATTGGTCCATTCATCGCTTGAATTATTTTTATGAAAAAGGACAAGGCGTGGTAGAGTGGGGGACCAATATGACGAAAGCCGTATTTTCAGATGTAGTTGGATTGTACAGCACATTTGAACCTTTGGCATTCAATTATTATGATGCATCCATTCGTTCGGGACTGTTGCTACGGTTGGGGCAGGAAATAAGTATTGTAAATGAAAAATTGAATGCAATTTCCGGATTGGAAAATAAAGTTCCGCTTTTAAATAATGGGGGACAGGTTCGTGGATTGAATCCCGGATTCGCTTACGGTGAATTGGTCGTTATCAAAAATCCTGAGGAAGATCTGCAAGTCAATAATCAAAAGATTTATGTTTTCAACCATCCGCCTTCAGACTTAAAACCAGTGGCTGGTATCATGACGGTGACAGAAGGAAACATGGTTTCGCACGTGCAATTGTTGGCCAGGAATCTTGCCATTCCAAATGCAGTAATTTCTGATGGCGATCTGGAAGCACTGGAAAAATACAATGGAGAAAAGATCTTTTTTGCCGTTTCCAACAAAGGGTCCGTAATCATCAAAGCAGCATCTGAAATGTCAGCAGAAGAGCAGGAGTTATTTGCTCAAAAAGTAAGAAGTGAGGAGAAGGTGCGTGTTCCTTTAGAAAAATTAAAACTGGACCAAAAAGAGGTGTTGAATATGCGCAACCTGGATGCTAGTGCCAGTGGTATTCTGTGTGGTCCTAAAGCGGCAAACCTTGCTCAATTGAAAAAGGATTTTCCCGACAACGTTGTCGAAGGATTGGTCATTCCTTTTGGAATTTTCAAAGAACATATGGATCAATTCATGCCGGTAGCTAAGGTCTCTTATTGGAATTTCTTAATGGAAACTTTTGAAACAGCTAATTCCATGGAAACCAAAGGAGAAAGTCAGGCAGACATTGAAGAATATGTGCTTTGTGAATTGGCAGTGCTTCAGGCAGCCATTAAAAAAATGGATTTAAAACCTTCATTTGTTGCCGCTCTTGAACAATCCTTTTCCAGTATTTTAGGTGAAAGGATGGGCAACATTCCTGTTTTCTTAAGAAGTGACACCAATATGGAAGATCTAAAAGACTTCACAGGAGCAGGATTGAATCTTACGCTTTTCAATGTATTGGATAAAGAAAAAATTCTGGATGGAATCAAAGCTGTTTGGGCATCTCCTTATTCGGAAAGGAGTTTCAAATGGCGCCAAAAATACCTGGTCAATCCTGAAAACGTTTTCCCTTCTATCTTAATAATCCCTGGAGTGAATGTAGATTACTCCGGTGTATTGATTACCAAAGGTTTAACAACGGGCATTGAAAAAGAACTAACCATTGCATTCAATCTTGGAGCAGGTGGTGCGGTAGACGGGCAGGCAGCAGAGACGTATCGGGTAGATCTGGAAGGGAATTATTATTTACTCGCACCGGCCCGCCATCCAACCTACAGGAAATTACCTGAAACCGGAGGAACCAAAACCTATTTCGCCACCTTCGAAACTCCGATTTTAAATCAAAGCAACCTTTGGGATATCCGACAATTGGCTGAAGATGTTTATAAAAAATTGGGAACCAATGAAGTAGGAGAAGCACAAGGACCTTTCGATATGGAACTTGGATTTTTAAATGATAAATTGTGGTTGTTTCAAATCAGACCTTTTGTAGAAAATAAATCTGCCCAAGGCTCCAAATATCTGGAATCCATCACCCCAAGGGTCGATGGCACTAAATTAATACCATTAAATACCCCATTATAAATCAGTTTTAATGTTTTGTAAAAAAATCAGCCTGTTCTTTATAATGTCCATTCTTTTGACCAGTCCCGGGTTTTCTTATCCGATTGACGGATACATGCTTACCGGGATCAAAAGGTTGTTTCGCCTTCAATTGATAGTAGAGGGCAAATTAAAAGACCAGATGCCGGTACCCGGAGCTTTGAAAAAGACAGAGGAAATCAAGCTTACCCTGTATCAAAATGAACTGGGCAAGCAGATAGAAGGGATACCGGAAATTGATCCTGATTTTCAAAAAAAAATCAGTTCCCTTTTCCCCAGACTGGATGAAAGTTATTCCATTTGTGTATTGGACATCAGTCCGGAAAAACCGGTAAGGTATGCAGAGCGCCAACCTTTGAGAGGTTTTCAACCAGGAAGTGTAGGTAAACTGGCTGTGTTAACCGGCCTTTTTTGTGAATTGGAAAATCTTTTTCTGGACTCTTTTGAAAACCGACGGGATTTGCTAAAAAATAGAGTCGTAAAAGGAGGACCCTGGGCTGTTTACGATTCCCATACCGTTCCTTTTTATTATCCTGAGACCGGCAAATTCGTTAAAAGACAAGTTACCGAAAAAGATACTTTTACGCTTTATGAATGGGTAGACCACATGTTATCTGTAAGCAATAATGGTGCGGCAAGCGTAGTTTGGCGTGAAGCTCTGCTCATGCGTGTTTTTGGACAGAAGTATTTGACCTTAACAGAAGAAGAAGCCAATGCTTTTTTTAAAAATACTTCCAAATCAGAATTGGCGGACCTGGCAGTATCGGTAGTAAATGAGCCTTTGAGAAATATGGGCATCAGCGAAGATGAATGGCGGCTAGGAACCATGTTTACCAGAGGAGCAACCGGAATCATTCCCGGAAAAGGAGGAAGTTTGGGGACTCCAAAAGGGCTTATGAAGTTTTTGATTCATTTGGAAAAGGGGGAAATTATCGACCCAACTACCAGCCTTGAGATGAAACGACTGATGTATATGACTGACCGACGGATTCGATACGCAGCAAATAATTCGCTAAAGGAAGCTGCCGTGTATTTTAAATCAGGAAGTTTGTATAAATGTAGAGAAGAGCCCGGATACAATTGTGTAAAATATGCAGGCAACAAAGAAAATTATATGAACTCTGTAGCCATTGTGGAGCATGGAGATTCCATTCAATATATGGTCACTTTGATGTCAAACGTGTTAAAGAAAAATTCAAACAGTGACCACAATGCCCTGGCCGGTAAGATTGACAAAATTATCAGAGAATAAAGAGAAAAAGAGGCTGTATTTCAAATAGAAAATTAAGCTATACTTATTATATACAGTGAGTTATAAATTATGATTTAATACAATTCGTAAATCGTAATCCGTAAACCGTAAATAAAATACAGCCTCCTTTCTAACACCTTCTATTTATTATTCGAAGCCATATTTGGATTCAAAAGGTCGTAAAACTGATTCAATTTTGGCATTATGATAATGCGGGTTCTACGATTCATGGCACGACCTTCTTTTGTGTCGTTCGTTGCCAGTGTATTGTACTCACCTCTACCTGCTGCAATCAGACGATTGGGATCAACTTTGAATTCTTTTTGAAGTGTTCTTACTACTGAGGTAGCTCTTTTTACACTCAAATCCCAGTTGTCTTCGATACAGTTATTTTTAATGGGCACATTATCTGTATATCCTTCAACCATAACTTCCAATTCCGGTCTGGACTCAATGATTCTGGCAATTTTTCCAAGCACTTCTTTTGCTCTTGGCGTCAGATTGGAACTACCACTTTGGTACAACATTTTGTCAGAAAGATTGATGAAAACAACAGTCTTGTCAACCTGAACGTCCACATCTTCGTCTTCAATGCCATCTTTCAAAACTCCCTTAAGGTTCACCGCCAGGGCAAGGTTGATAGAGTCAGCTTTTGATTTGGCTGCCTGGAGCATTTGAATGTATTTGTCTTTTTTCTCCAACTGACCAAGGGTTTCCTTGATGTTTTCATTGGCGGATTGAGAAAGGACCGTCAAATCACCAACCTGAGTCAGTTGTTTATCTCTTTGTGATTTTACATCCTGTAATTGTTCGTCTTTTAGTGTAATGGTCTTATTGGCCACTTTCAACTCATTTTGTAAATCTGCTTTTTCTGTATTGCACTTTTCTAGTCTTGCCATATAAGAGTTGAGGTTTTCTCCACACTCTCCAAGTTGTTTATTGGCCAGAGTCAGCTCTTGCTCATATCTTTCCTTTTGTTCTATGAACTTCTTTTTACTTACACAAGATGTTAGAATTGGGATTGATAATGCAAGGATTGAAATCCAAATCAAATTTGATTTCATGTTAGTTGGTTTTTAAGGTTTAAATGATTGAAATGGAAATGTGGATCAATAAAATTCAGTTTTGAATTTGCTGAAAAACGCCGTTGAAACCTCTTAATTGCGACGCAGAATTAAATGAAAATTAAAATTCAAACGCAGCTTTTAATGCACTTCGTTTGATGCCTTTAATTGTAATGAGAAAGGAATTTTTTCTGAATTGTTCAGCACATTTTGGGAAGGATTCCCAGGCTTTGAATATTATGAAGCCATTTCTAACTGAAGCAAAAGTTGTTGGCTTAAAGAAGAGACTTCCTGGTCCTGACTTTGAGTGAGTTGTTTCAAACTATCATTCAGCCTTGGAATTTTGAGCTCCATATCCTCTAAAATATCGTCAGAAATTTTTTCTAAAAGAGAAGATTCTATGATTGGAATCAGGATTTTCTTCAGGTTGTTATCGAGTAAATTTTCGAGGTATTCCAGTGCATTTACTCGAAGGTCTTCCTGGTCACATTGTATATTTTTATAAAGGGAAAGGATCTCGGAGGGTACAAATTTTAATCCCAAAAGCAGGAATATTCTTTCCAGGTTTTCATCCAGCCTTTTTTCTAAAATGGTTTTTAATTTTAAAAATAATTCGGGTGATCCTGCTGTAACTTGTTTGTCCTCATTTTGTACAATTACGCCCAGGCTATGATGATAAAGGTTTGCTTCTTCATGGATAAGAGAAAGAATTTCCCTCCTTGGAAAGGATAGAAATGGAAACTTTTGTTTGAGCTTGTTTAAAGCTTTTAAAATCTCCACCCGCATTTTGGGTCCTGAAGTTTCGAACAGGTTTAAAAGGTATTCAACACTGGCCTGGTCGCCGATGTAGGAAAGAATTTGAGGAACTTTAAAAGCATGGTTGTTTTGAAAATCTTCAGCTACATTGTAATTCTTAAGCGTTTGAATGATGCCCGGACCATAATTCGCAATGGCTTCAATGGCAGCTTTTTTATATAGTTTGGAATTGAGTAATTCGATTAAAACCGGAAGAAATTTTTTATCCAGTGTATTGCCTGCTGAAAGAATTGCCTGTTCAACAATTGCAGGATCTTCGGAATTCAGTGATTTTTCTAGAAAATCGTAAAAAAGCGACAATTGCCCATATCCAATTGCTTTCAAAACAGATATGGTCTGAAATTTCTTTTCAGATCCTTTTTCAAGTCTTCCTATCTCTTTTATTATTGTCTGAATCTTATGATTGAGTTGAAAAATACTTTGCAATCCTAAATTACTCCTGCTCTCCCTGGCCATACTCACCAGCGCCGCTCCTTTTACCCTAGCATCTTTCTGTGCCCAATAATTTTCCATTAAGTCTTTCAAATTTCCTGAGTGATGATGCATCAGAAATTCAAAAGCTTCAATTTTTACCAGTTGAGAAGGATCTGAAGTCATTTCGCTAATCCTTTCGCTACTATTTTGATTTTTATAAAAATAAAGGGTTTTTATGGCAGCTGCTCTAATGCGGGCATTTGGATTTTCAAGGCATTCCAGGGTTTCCGAAAAGAGTTGTTTATGAGGAAAAGCTCTTAATTGTTCCAAAACGAAAAGAATTTCTTTTTCAGAGCCATTTTTTAAAACCGTTCTAATTTGTTCGAGGTCGGCATTTTTAGATTTCAATAAAAAACCCTGACCTTCTTGTTGTAGTCCCAGGTTTATTTTAAAAGAATTCAAATACTCCTTTTGAACTTTCAATGCAAAATAAATCCATACTCCTACCATTAATAAATTGATCAAACTGACCCATTCCAACGGTAAATCCAATCCTGAAATGACAAAAATCAGAATGATACCACTCAATCCTGTAGCAGCACTGTCGATGAAGACATCGATGAAGGTTTTTGTTTGGTTTTTTATTTCAACCGGGATGGGTAATGCTAATAATTCGATGGCAGCTTTGTTGATGGATTGTTTCAAACTTCCATCTGCCAGCCTAATGAAGATGGCTGCCCAAAGTTCCGGGAAAAACACCACGCAAAGGGCTCCTAATCCTATACTGCCTGGTAGGAAAAATAAAGACCTTCCAACTCCAAATTTTTCAATGATCCTTCTGGTAAGAAAGAGCTGAATGATCAATGAAATCAAATTGAAATTGGAAAACCAGAAACCAAAGAAAGAAGTAAGATCATCCGGATCAGGTATTTTTTCAGAAGCGATAGCGGAGAATTGATATTCGACCAACTTGGCAACCAAAACGCTGATCCCTATAATTCCCGCCAACAATGACAGGTGCTTCGACTGTCGGATGATTTGAAATGGGTGTTTGGAAAAGCCGGTCAACCTTTTCTTTTGTTGGTATTTTGTCTGGTTGAGTAAAACGTATTTCTTCCAGGTTTTCCTGGTCAGTGGAATACAAATGGAAAGTAAAAGAGCTGCAACGAATAGCAGGTTTTCACTACCGATCAATTCTGCTAAAACTGAAGTAAGGTATCCACCAAAAATTCCTCCTGCTATCGCTCCGGAGCCTATAAATCCAAATAATCTTTTTGCTTCGCGGGCATTGAAAACGATGTTGGCCAAAATCCAAAATTGGGATGCACTCAGTATTCCAAAAATGGCCATCCAAACATAAAACAGGTATAAAATCCAGCCTTCCAGAAAGTTGAGTTGCAATAAGACTCCAAAGACAACCAGCGAGATGATGGAAAATATCTGTATCCCAAGGAATATTTTTAATAAGGATTGTTTTAAAAGAACCCTGGAATAAAAGGTAGAAATGACTGCTGCGAAAATTGCAACGAGTATAAAAGCCTTTGGAAGACTTTGTACGCCAAACTTTGATATGAAAAGTGAATTGACGGTAGGTTTTACAATAAGCAGGGTAGCGATGAGCAGGAAAATGATGGACTGCATCAATAATGCCTTGCCCAATTCCCCGTCTTTGATGTCAAAGACTTCAATCAGAAATTTCCTAAAATCTTGTAAAAGTCTATTCATGAATATCCGCCTGATCCTAAAATTCGCTACGAAATATGTCCATCAGGCCGGAGCAGATTTGCAATTAACGATCCATAGCCATCGGCTGACGTTCCCGTAAAACTTCTTCAGCAAGTATAACCATTTCTCTCATAATTTGCTCACCTTCTGCATCGTCAACAAGCGCAACAAGAATGTATTTCCTCCAATTGTCCCCAAAAACCATCGCACTATCAGAATGAAAAGTTTTCCAACTTCCTGACTTTCTATAAACATTCGCATCCGGTGCTACTCTGTCCAGGGTATTTACAAATTTGTGGTGCAATTCTGGTTCGCCCATCATTTCCAGCATGTGTTGGCTTCTTTCAGGAGAAACCAATTTGCCAAAGGCAAGCATGTAATAAAAGCGGCAAACTTGTTCAACAGTCGCTGCATGGCTTAAGCCTTTCATGGGGTCCGGGAAACGAGGACCGGAGGATGCATATCTTTACCTACCCAAAGTCCGCCACCACGGTCTTCGTTGTATAAATTGTAATTAGGATCTTTTAAAACACTAGCAATTTTTTTATATCCCAATCGGTCTATCATTCTTGTAGTCGCCTGGTTGTTTGATTTGGCAATCATCAGGCGCATATCGGAAAGCACATCTTTGGTAGGTTTCAATTCACCTTTATCCAATGCATCTTCAGCAGCAAGCAAGACGGCTATTTTGGGAAGGCTGGCAGCATACATCATCACTTCACCATTTATCTGCCCGTATTTCACATCGTAAGGATTGCTTAAGTCAACCAGGCCAACAGCCAATTTTTCTTGTCTGGCAAGATTCCTGAGTTTTGGATTTTCGTTTATCTTTTGAAGAAGGGCATTTTGGAAGGTGAAATCCTCACAATCGGTTAAAGGTCTAAACAGGTAATTAGGTAAAAACTCTGCCTGTTGTGCATAATTTGCTTTCAATTGGGCACCCGCTGAGAAGGGTAGCAAAAGCGCAAATAGCATGATTGCCATCAATATATTTTTCATATAAAAAACCTGCGTTGTAAGGTGAATTTGGGATGCGAACTGCTGCTAAACGCGCTTTTTCAAAAAAAGCATCTGCAAAAATAAAATTAACATTCATACCTGCTAGAGCAGGATGCATCCTAGGTGTCTGATTTACAATATTTTAACAAATTTTTTAGTTAAAAATTAGAATTTCCCCTTTTAACAATAAAATCCCTCTCGAACTATACCTCCTTCATACTAAGATTTACGCGCTTTCTGGGAATATCCACTTCAATAACCTTCACTTGAACTTCCTGCCCCAGCGAGATAACATCAGCAGGATTTTTAACAAACTTGTTGGCAATCTGAGATATGTGTACAAGTCCGTCCTGCTTAACTCCAATGTCCACGAAAGCACCAAAATTTGTAAGGTTGGTAACGATACCCGGCAGCACCATGCCCGGATGCAAATCTTCCATGGAATGGACATTTCCAAATTCGAAGGATTTCGCATTTCCCCTTGGATCCAGACCCGGCTTTTCCAGCTCTTTCATGATGTCTGTCAAGGTTGGTAATCCGACCTTATCTGTGACGTATTTTTTTAAATCTACCTGTTTACGCACGGAACCGTCCTTTATCAAATCTTCAATTCCAACTCCCTGATCTTTAGCCATTTGCTCTACGATGTGATAGGACTCAGGGTGCACTGCTGTGTTGTCCAATGGATTTTTCCCTTCTCTTATTCGAAGGAATCCTGCACATTGTTCATAAGCCTTGTCACCCAATCTCGGAACCTTTTTCAATTGATTTCTGGATTGAAAAGCACCGTTTTCTGCTCTGAATTGAACGATGGATTGTGCAAGAGAAGGCCCTAAACCGGATACATAAGTTAAAAGGTGTTTGCTGGCAGTATTTAAATTGATGCCAACTGCATTCACCGCACTTTCTACCGTTCGATCAAGGCTGTCTTTTAAAAGCGTTTGATTTACATCGTGTTGATACTGTCCGACTCCGATATTCTTTGCATCAATTTTTACCAATTCTGCCAAAGGATCCATCAATCTCCTTGCAATACTCACCGCACCTCGTACTGTAACATCTTGATCAGGAAATTCTTCACGCGCTGCTTCCGAAGCAGAATAAATGGAGGCTCCGGCTTCATTTACCATGAACACCTCAACTGGTTTTCCAAAATTAATTTTCCTACAAAGCGCAAGCGTTTCTCTTCCAGCTGTCCCATTCCCAACTGCAATTGCATCCAATTTGAAATCCTCAACCAAATCCTGTATGGTCATCAAGGCTTCGGCTTCGCGATTTTGAGGAGGGTGGGGGTAGATGGTTGTATTTTTTAAAAGATCGCCATATTCGTTGAGCACGACCACTTTACAACCTGTTCTGAATCCCGGATCCAATCCTAGTACTCGTTTTTCTCCGAGCGGAGCAGCAAGCAATAATTGTCGAAGGTTTTCGGCAAAAACTTCAATGGCCTCCAGGTCAGCCTTTTCTTTGGATGAATTTCGGTACTCTGTTTCGATGCCTGGTTGTAACAATCTCTTATAACAATCTTCAATGGCATCGGCGACCTGGTCGGTAGCTGCTCCATCACCTTGTAAATAAATTCTGTCCAGACTATCCAATGTTTTTGCTTCATCAGGTTCGATAAAAACGCGTAAAAATCCTTCAGATTCTCCTCTTCTGATGGCCAAAAGGCGATGAGAAGGACATTTTTTCAATGGCTCGGAGAATTCAAAATAATCTCGATATTTGGCACCTTCTTCTTCTTTTCCACGGGCTACCTTGGCGCTGATCTCAGCACCTCTTTCAAAAGCTCTTCTAACTGCATTCCTTGCCTTTTCATCTTCATTGATCCATTCTGCAATGATGTCTCTTGCTCCCTGAAGGGCATCCTCTTCTGTCTCAACTTGATCGTTTAAAAATTTATGAACCTGCCCGTCGATGTTCTGATTTCTTTGTTCGAAAATTAGGCTGGCGAGTGGTTCCAAACCTTTTTCCCTTGCCATGGAAGCCCTGGTTTTCCGTTTGGGTTTATAAGGAAGATAGATATCTTCCAATTCTGTTGCGTTCCAACAATCTTCTATCCTCTTTTTAAGCTCGGAAGTGAGTTTTCCTTGTTCTTCTATTGTATTAAGAATGGTTTCTTTCCTGCTTTCAATTTCTTTTAGCCGTTTCCATTCTTTGTCAATAGTGGCTATCTCCACCTCATCCAGCGAGCCGGTTACCTCTTTTCTATACCTTGAAATAAAAGGAATGGTAGCTCCACCCTCAAGTAATTCAATCGTCGCTGCAATTTTACGCTCTGGTAAATTGGTCTGTCCACTTATCAGTCCGGGAAAAAGGATATTCATGCTAATTCATTTCTGGTTTGACTGGCAAAAAAACGAAATGAAAAGCAAACTGGGAAGTTAGTCTTTGGTTTTTGGTCTTTGGGGCGGCTACGCCTTTTTGTCTTTGGTAGAATAAAAACTACCCGGTAGAGCCGCCAAGCTTGGCGGCTCTACCGGGTGATAAGTACGGATCTAAACCTTCGAATTGTTGGTAAAATGTTCAAAAAAAATTGCCCAGATATTTATTTAAACAGCCAACAGCCAACAGCCAACGAGCCAACGAGCCTACTCCCATTCCCAATTCCACCCATCCATGCCCAGCAAGCTTGCATTCAAAAGATCAATGCAGGCTTTGATATCAGACTTGTGGGCCATTTCTATGACCTGGTGAAGATTTCGTGTGGGAATTGAGATAGCTCCGGCTATGCTGCCATTTTTACCATATCGTTGTAATCCGGCAGTGTCGGTACCTCCTGCGGTCAGGATTTCAGGTTGCCAGCTGATATTTTCCTTGTTAGCGGTATTTTTTAAATATTCAACCATTCGAGCATCACAGATTACGCTTCCGTCCATTATTTTGATAGCAGCACCTTTGCCCAAACAGGTAATTTTTTCATGAGATTGTGCTCCTGGAACATCAAATGCGACGGTTACGTCGAGCGCTATTCCAAAATCGGGATTGATATGGTGTGCTGATGACATGGCACCACGCAGCCCAACCTCTTCCTGAACCGTAAATGTGGCGTATAAATCGTAAGGAAGTTCTTTACCTTTTAATGCTTTTAAAGCTTCAATTAAAATATAAACAGAAACTCTGTTGTCTAATGATTTTGAATTGACACAATTGCCCATTTCAATCAATTCCCTTTCACGGGTGATGGGGGCACCTATATAAATCCACTCTTCGATTTCTTTTTTGCTCATCCCCAGATCAATGAAATAATCCTGAATCTGTGGTGCCTTGTTCCTTTCTTCAGGTTTCATGGTATGAATGGGTTTGGTACCCATTACCCCTACCAGGTCTTTTTTACCATGGACAATTACGCGCTGCGAAGTCAGGGTTTTGGCATCGAATCCACCTAAAGTATGAAACCGGATGAAGCCGTCTTCATCGATGTGTGTAACTATAAAACTGATTTCGTCCAAATGGGCAGCGACCATTACTTTTTTGTCGGATCTTCCTTTTTTGATTCCAATCAGGTTACCCAGTGAATCCATTTTGATCTCATCTACCAATGGTTTGATTTCTTCGCGGACCAGGTTTCTGATTTTGTGTTCGAAGCCGGGAGCTCCCGGAGTTTCACAGATTTTTTTTAATAAAGGAATGTCTATCATTTGAACGAAAGGGGTTTATGTGATTTTAATTTGGTCTGTCCGAATCACTAAGTTAGTAAATTAGCCAAACCTCTTTACATTTACGGCAAAATGTACTATTTCGGATGAATTGGCATCTATAAATTGGATGCCGGAAAGGATTCTTCAGAACATTTAGATTACCAAAAAGATAAACTTGTCTTTAAAAAAATTAGCCGGAGAGACTGCAATTTATGGTATCAGTTCCATTGTGAGCCGTTTATTGTATTTCCTGCTCACTCCTTACTACACCAGCCTCTTCCTACCAGATGAATACGGAATAGTCACTGATTTGTTCGCTTATATCGCCTTTGCGATGGTCTTTTTTACCTATCGAATGGAATTGGCGTATTTTAGATTTGGAGCAGAAAAAGACCAAACAAAGGAGGCTTTCAATACCGGGATGTGGTCCTTGAGTGGTACAACCATTCTAATTGGAGGAATATTCATCCTCTTAGCTCCCTGGATGGCTGGAATTTCAGGTTATGAAGACCGTGTTTGGCTGATTTATCTGGCATTGGGAGTCCTGGTGTTCGATACTTTGTCTGAAATACCAAAGGCAAGTTTGAGATTGTCGGGAAGACCGATTCGTTTTGCTATCGTTCAGACGAGTAATATTTTAATCAACCTGGGCAGCAATATCTTCTTCCTTTGGTTTTGTCCTTTTGCTTTAGGAGTTGATAATCTCTCTTTTTTGCATCCTCTTATTGAGTCCATTTATTTTCCGGAATTTGGAATTGGGTATATTTTTCTGTCCAATTTAATTGGTAGCGGAGTAGCTTTTTTACTGCTTTTACCCGAATTGAAAAATATGAAATGGAGTATCAATTGGCAACTTTGGAAAAAAATGCTGGGGTACTCCTTGCCACTTTTAATCGTTGGCCTTTCCTACGTTATCAATGAGACTTTCGATAGAAAAGCCATGGTTTGGCTGCTGCCAGGAACCAATGAAGAGAATCAGTTTCAGCTGGGAATTTATGGAGCGAACTACAAGCTGGCCATGATTTTATCACTTTTTACCCAGGCATTTCGGTATGGAGCAGAGCCTTTCTTTTTTAAACAAAAGAATGAAGGGAATGCCAAAGAAATTTATTCCCTGGTTGCCAAATACTTCTTCATTTTTGGATTGCTTGGATTCCTCGGAGTAAGTCTTTATATCGATTTGTTTAAATACTTTTTAGGGGATCCGATTTATTGGGTGGGCTTAGATATCGTCCCAGTCCTGTTGCTGGCCAATTTGTTCCTGGGCATGTATTATAATTTTTCCGTTTGGTACAAACTAACAGACAAAACCAATTACGGTGCCTGGATTTCCGTCGGTGGCGCCATTATTACCATTGTTCTGAATATTTGGTGGATTCCTGAATTTGGATTCAGAGGTGCAGCCTGGGCTACTTTGATCTGCTATTTATTGATGATGGTGGTGACTGTTTTTATAGGAAAAAAACACTATCCGGTGCCATATGAAATTAGACGGATGGCCGGATTTTTTGGTCTTGCTTTATTCCTGTTCTTTTTTTCCAATTTTTTAAAAAATACGTTCGAATGGGAAACAGTAATGACGCTGCTAATTAATACTGGTCTTTTGCTTCTTTTTTTGGGATTTGTATTCTTAAAAGAAAAGTCAATCTTAAAAAGAATCAGATAGGTGAAAACCTGATGCTGCCAAAGAAGGCATTGTGTTGCTTTGAAACATTGAGCGCATGGAAATTATAGATATTGTTCTCCTCTTTTGAACGGTAAATTTCAACCTGTTCTCCCGGTAAAACCTCTTTTAAATAATTGATGTGAATTTCAGTGGGAAAATTCTTTTCAAGGAATTCCAAATCAAAAGTATCCACCATCCAATCCAAATATCGGGTAGAAGTGACATGCCCATTCAGGTCAAAGTCGAAATACATTGGTTGTCGAATCCCAATTGATTCACCTTCTCCAGGATTTAGTTTTAAAGGAAGCGTTTCCAAGGCATGTTTGTGCTTTAATAGCGTAAATTCGTTGTCTTCTACACTATCTACTCTCTTTGGACGCTTGGACAAAGCATCTACTGCCAACCAGCCCGAAGTAGCTCTTCCCACGATGTCTTGGGAACGATCCTTTATTTCAAAGTCTCGCAAGTACAATATTTTTTCAATGTTTTTTGGCCAGGTAAAAACTTCAATTTTTTCATTCCACATGATCGGACGATCTATTTGGATGCTCATGCGGCTCAAGACCCAAAAGAGATTTTTTTCATTTAAATTTTTGAATCCAAATCCTAAATCATCAGCAGAACCAATTGCAGCTTGAATCAACAAATTCAACAAAGCACCTGGTCTTAGTCGTGCTTTAAAATCTGCTTCCGCAGAATTAATCCGGTGTGTGAAATCGTAAATGAGGTTTTCCACTTTGAATTTTCTATTTAATGGAAATGAATCAACAATGGTACATAATATTCCATTTTTCCTGCAGTTATTTATACTTCAATTCTGAATTTGATGCACCGAACTTTTAGATTTAAAATTGCTTTGGTTTTGGCTTTGTTGGTAAGCATGCTTTATTTCAGCTTGCCAGTTCTTAGAGATACGCTGATCTCCAATCCTACTTTCAGTGGATACGCGCCTCGGTTTATTACCGAAATGACCAATTTTTTTCAGCAGGTTTTAACCTTCCCTCTGGGTTTTGTTCTGCCTTCCATACTTCGTCATCTCATAGTATTCCCACTATGGTTTTTGATTTTTTACGGATTAGGTACGCTTTATAAAAGGTATCAGAAACCATTCAATTATGGTTTTGGTGCTTTTTTTATGTTGCTTTTCTTCATTTATCTTTTTCCAAATAGCCTTACGGTTTTTAATACAAATACGCCTAGCAAGTCAAATGGTCAGGTTTGGAATGGCTCCCTTGAAAATGGGAAAAGGCTCCCGTTTGAGGGAGAGAATTTTACCACCTATGGTTTTTTCGGATATATGCTGGGTAGAACTTTTGTCCACGATAAGGTTAAAAAAACGGTACTTGATGCCTATAAAATATGTGAGGAAACCTGTCCGGAGAAAATGTTTGTCCTGGGTGAATGTGGCTGGCCATTTGGTGGCCGTTTCCTTCCTCATCGCACTCATCAAAACGGACTCAGTGTTGATTTCATGACGCCATTATTGGAATCTGGAAAACCAATCCATAGGCATGGCCTCAAAGATGTCTGGGGTTATAAATTGGAATTTGACAACAAAGGAAAAGCCGGAAATCTGGAGATCGACTATGAAACCACTGCGAAACACATTGCTGCTGTTGAAAAAGCTGCCCTTGAAAATGGAATATCCATTCAAAAAATTATTTTTGATCCGGTCTTACAGCCATTTTTATTTGAAACGCAAGAAGGAAAAAAGCTCAGGCATTTGCCTTTTACTTCTAACAGAGTAGCCATTCGACACGACGATCATTATCACATTGATTTCAAATTGTCTGATTAGGGTGATCAAAATCACCATCCCACCTTCTAAAGGTTACTTCAAGAATGTTAATGCCTTGAGTAAATTAGTTGTCTAATTTCAAACATTATCATTATGGTACCTGATTTTTTAATTCAAATCAAGGATTTTATATCTCAACCCTGGCCCTGGTACGTTGGTGGGCTTATGATTGTAGCCATTATGTTTTTGCTGCTATATTTTGGAAAAGAGTTCGGTATTTCTGCCAACTTCAGAACGATGTGTGCGGCAGACGGGGCTGGTGACATGGCCGATTTTTTCAAATTTGACTGGCAATCGCAGGGATGGAATTTGCTGGTAGCACTGGGTGCAGTTTTCGGGGGCTATCTGGCAGCCAATTATTTTGCCTCACCCGATGGAAATATTGCCCATGTTTCTGATGCTACTATTGAAAGTTTGAAGGGATTGGGATTCAATTTTGAAAATGGAGAAGTCCCTTTGGTTCCTGAGTTTTATAGCTGGGAAGCACTGTTTACCCTTAAAGGACTTTTGGTTATAGTTGGAGGGGGATTTCTTGTAGGTTTCGGAGCAAGATATGCAGGAGGATGTACCTCAGGACACGCCATTAGTGGAATGTCAGCTTTGCAATTAGGTTCGCTTTACGCAGTCATCGGATTCTTTGCCGGAGGATTGTTCATGACCTACATCTTGTTCCCACTTATTTTCAATTAATTCTTTTAAAAAAGCATTATCATGAGAATGTCTCGCTATATAATGATTGGAATCCTCTTCGGAATAACCATGTACAAAACCGAAGCTGTTTCCTGGTTTCGAATTTATGAAATGTTCCATTTTCAGTCTTTCCATATGTATGGAATCATTTTTTCTGCCATCGCACTTGGAGTTGTGGTAGTCCAATGGATCAAAAGAAAACACCTCAAGAGTTCGGAAGGGCAGGAGATTAAAATCAACGACAAAGACAAACACTGGCCTAGGTATATTTTTGGAGGATTCATTTTTGGTTTGGGTTGGGCCTTAGCAGGCGTTTGTCCTGGTCCTATGTTTGTTTTAATGGGAAGTGGATATACTGTCTTTATCGTTTTCCTTTTATCAGCAATGACCGGGACCTTTGTTTATGGCCTGTTGAGGAAGAAGCTACCGCACTAGGAGGGTTGAAGGGTTGAATAGTTGAAGGGTTGAAGGGTTGAAGGGTTGAATGAGTGGATGAGTGGATGAGTGATTTTATTTTAGCGGCGGGTCGCGCCTGCCTTTCAGGAGGATGGATCTTGAATGGTCATAAGTCTATTTTCAAATAACATTGGAACCTTGAATTGAAAAAGAAATAATTGCCAATAAAACGAGTCACGAGCTAACGAGCCACGAGCCCACGAGTTCATTTAAAATAGATTCTTACATAATCCCAAAGTTCGACGCGGTTGAAGAAAACCCAAGCTAGAAGGGCGATGCCACCGAAATAGAAGATGAGTTTGGCAATGCGGCGGGAGATGGCAAGTTTTTCCCTGGCGCTGGTATATTTTCTGCGTCTGCTTTGGTAAACCATGATGAATTTTGAAAATGAGGCTGCAAAGGTATATTAAAATAAGCTAGCCTGTTCGCCGAATTGCATGGGGTTTTCCATTTCCAATAAGCGTCGTTTCATATCCACCCCATAAAAATAGCCTTGGAGGTCTCCGTTTTTAGCTACCACCCGGTGGCAGGGAACAACGATGGCTATCGGATTTCTTTTATTGGCTTGGCCTACTGCTCTCACTGCTTTTTTATCACCGAGTTTCTCCGCAATATCCAGATAGCTGGTCGTACGACCAAAGGGGATTTTTTGTAATTCTTTCCAAACCTTTTGATGGTATTCAGGTGCACCACTCCAATCCAATTTTAAATCGAAGGATTTTCTCCTGCCTTCAAAATATTCCTCCAATTGGTTCTTTGCTTTTTGAACTTCTTTCGGTACAGGGCTATCAGATTTCCCTTTTTCATCGACCAGTATTACTTCGCGTATTCCAAAATCACTTCCCGTAACTCTGAATATGCCAAAGATGGTATCGACAAAGATGGTGCACAACATGTGTTCAGGGCTTTTGTAGAATATTAATTCGAAAATGTTAAATTGAGGATTGAAACCACATTGAGCCTACAAATTACAGGTTTTTTAAATATGAATTGGGAGGTTTTTACATTTTGGGCCCTATTAATTGGAAGCATCTACCTTGGATTGTGCCTGGTGTTTTATTTCTTTCAGGACTATTTTTTCTTCCGTCCCGAAATACTCCCAAAATCTTTTCAATACAAATATCCTTTTCCGTTTGAAGAGGTAAATTTTGAAATGGAAGACGGAGGCACT
The DNA here is from genome assembly GCA_041392845.1 of Saprospiraceae bacterium. Taxonomy (GTDB): domain Bacteria; phylum Bacteroidota; class Bacteroidia; order Chitinophagales; family Saprospiraceae; genus JAGQWW01. The sequence goes on from JAWKLG010000047.1 coordinate 23,534, forward strand.
ATAAACGGTCTGCATTTTAAAATTCCCAATGCCAGGGGCGTGGTTTATTATTTAAAAGGAAACAGCAAATCTGTGAAAGGGTGGGGGAAGTTTGCCCGCGATTTTCTTGGCAAGGGTTATGATTTCTTTATGGTTGATTACAGGGGATTTGGCAAAAGTAAAGGCAAAAGAAATCAGGAAACCCTGTTTAATGAGCCCTAACACATCTATAAGTGGCTGAAAAGCAATATGATGAAGAAGGAATGATTGTATTTGGCAGGTCATTGGGAAGTGGGATTGCTGCCAGAGTGGCCAGTTGGAACCATCCCAAAATGTTGATTTTAGATTCTCCTTATTATAGTTTTTAAAAAATATCAGTCGCTGGGGAGTTTTTTCTTCCGCTTCAGGTGGTTGCTAGATATCCGATACGTACAGGATTTATTTCTGAAAAATATTTCCTGTCCGGTTTACATCATTCATGGCACAAAGGATTATATTTTTCCTTTTAAATTCAGCGTGAAATTGAGGGATTTGTACCCGGATAAAATTACGTTGTTCCCAATTGAGGGGGCACATCATAACAATCTCCCGGACTTTCCGGAATTTCATGACCTGATGTACGATATGCTGAATGACGAGGAATTCCTGGACCGCCATGATTTTTATCCATTGGACAAAAAACACGAAGAAGAAAAAAATCAGGAAAATTTTTTCTAGGATCTTTACATAATTAGAAGATGTTATTATCTTTGCCGTCGCTTTTGAAAAGCACCTAAGGATTGACCCATGGTGTAATTGGTAACACAGCAGATTTTGGTTCTGTCGTTCTAGGTTCGAGTCCTAGTGGGTCAACAAGAAAAAAGGTCGTCAACGCAGGTTGATGACCTTTTTCTTTTGGCTATATTTTCATTGAGGCAGTTCAATGCCCGCAATTCCACAATTCATAATTCAAAGTCAAATTCAGATACGAGTTATTCGTCAAACTGGCAGGACGAATATCTGAGAAAATTGATTTTAGATTTTCGTATTGGTAGGCCAGTTCCAGACTCCAGCTATCGCAGGTATACCATCTTAAGGAGGTTCTGCCATCCATTTGGTAGGTTCTGTTCAAATCCGAACTGAAGTTCACATCGCCGCCGTCTTTGAAAGCATTGATCAATGCAACACCTCCTTCCAGTTTTCCATTTCCCAATTTAAAGCGTACACCAACTGGAATTTCAAAAGCATGTTCAGTTACCTTAAGGTCGCTCTGATTAACCTTATAGTTTCTCATTTGGTAGAATAAACCGGTTTGTATTTTAAAGCGGTCTCCTAATTCGGCTCTAATGCCTGTTATAGCTCCCGGTAAACCGTTTATGCCATCAATGAATTCAGTGTTGCTGTTTGAATAGGAAACTCCATAATTCATTCCTGCTGAAGCTTTGATGGAAAGTTGGGCATTTAAAGAAAAGGAGGGAAGGCTTAAGAGAAATACAGAGGTAATGGTGATTAGTTTCATAAAACAGGTTTTAGTAAGTATTTAAAAAAATCTTCAATGACCTAAGTTATGAAAATTATTTGTCAATTGAAATATGGTATAAAAACAAAAAGGGCCGCTTCTTTCGAAGCGACCCTTTTTTATCTTTTAAAGGCGTTGATTAATAACGTCTTTTGGTTTTCTTGTTCTTGGTTTTGAACTTGTTACCAGCAGTATCTTCGTTACCGGTTGGGCCACCAGTTCTGGTCATTGCACAACGGAAACCTACTGTACGGCTAGATTTGTCTTCTTCCATGAATCTTCTGGTGCCTGGAGACAAGTAGTATGCTCTGTCAGACCAGCTACCACCTTTGATAACGCGAGCTTTGTCGCTGATCAAAGTAGATTTGCCGTATTCGTAAACAACTTCTGATTCTTTATCACCATCAAGGTAATCCAAAACCTTTCCTCTTTTGTAGTTGTCTCTTGTAGCAACCTCATCATCCTCTACAGGACGGTATTTCAATCTACCAAGACTGTCTTTTTCAACCGGCTTACCGTTTTCATCCAAAACAAGGGTTTCGAATTCGTTACCACGGAAAGGGTTAAGGTCATGGTTTTCTACATCTCTAAGGTCTTCTGCTGTCATTGGACGATAAACGTCAGCAACCCACTCACTTACGTTACCTGCCATGTTGTACAATCCAAAGTCGTTTGGAAGGAAAGTGCGAACTGCAGAAGGAATGTGTGCATTATCGTTCAATTTACCGGCCATACCCATGTAGTCACCACCGCTTCTACGGAAGTTGGCCAACATTTCTCCCTGGAACTTATTACGTTTCTGGAAACGAACTGTGTTGCCATCCCAAGGATAGATACGACGGTCAGAAATTCTTTCGTCTTGCTCAGAGGTTTGATTTCCGATAAGTGCAAGAGCAGCATATTCCCACTCTGCTTCAGTTGGTAGTCTGTACTCAGGAAGTACGATACCATCTTCAAATCTTACCGGACGCTCACCACCTGTTTTAAGATCTTTCAGGTTTTTGCGAACATCACCTTGATACTGGCCAGCCAAATATGCTTTGGTGTCGAAGTTGTCTTCGTCTCTCTGCTCAGTGTTAAGGTTAAGGATGCCACGCTCCACAAGAATCATCTCGTTTACACGCTGGCTTCTCCAATATGCATAATCATTTGCCTGATTCCAGTTTACACCTACTACGGGATAATCATCGTAAGCAGGGTGACGGAAGTAAGTTTCAACGAAAGGCTCGTTGAAAGAAAGTTCTTCACGCCAAACCAATGTATCAGGAAGTGCATTTTGTTCTACTTCAGGATAAGATTCACCATAAACGCGGTCTAACCAGTATAGGTATTCGCGGTAGTTATGGTTGGTTACTTCTGTTTCATCCATATAGAAAGAAGAAACAGTTACTCTTCTTGGAACGTTATTCCAGCTGTACGTTACGTCCTGCTCGGTAAGCCCCATTACAAAGGTACCACCCTGTACAAGAACAAGGTTAGGACCTGTTGCCTGACCCTCATAATCCAGCTTCTCAAAGCCACCCCATTTTGTATCGTTGAATTTCCATCCGGTCGTATCAGAAACTTCGCCTGATTTACAGGATACAAAAAGAGAAGCGGCAAAAAGACTTACAAAACTTAGTTGCAGCAGTTTTTTCATTCGTTTTAAAAATTTGTTTTTGAAAAAAGACTGACAAAGATAGTGAAAAATTGATACGTACAAATTTGACGAAAGTTAAAGTTGAAAATTGTAGAAAAATACAAATCTTAACACAAACTGACTGCTCAATTTGGCGTACGTATCAGTTCTAATGAAAATTTTGTAAATAGTTACACCTGAAAAAGGATTGATTTACAAAATCGGCCAAATATGATAATTTAATTTGGTACTTTCCAAATTATCTGAATATTTGAAAACAATCATTGTATCTGTTCGCTCTTCTTTTCCTTTGAAAAGACTCACTGTTTTCAAAATTCAATACAAGGGAAATCTCATGGGCTCCACCGGTTCCCTGGGCTGCCAGGTCTGAAACAGTAAAATCCATGCTATATCCTATTTTAAAAATATCTTTTTGAATCCCTACGCTACCAATAACAGCATCTCCATTGGTAAATGCATAACGATACCAGGCACCTGCAAAAAACATCCCGAACCCAACATATGCCCCGGCATCAATCTGACCAAAATCTCCTTGTTTTATGTAAGCAGCATTCGGTGCTATAAATATCGGGTTTGAAATTCTACCACCTTCGACCAGACTGATTTGGCTACCGGCATGAACTGTCCATCTAATAGGTAAACCGGAAGTTAACTGGTCATTGGTTCCCAATAAAGATTCATCAGGTGTATTTAAGTGTTTCCCGGAAGCTCCAAAATAGAATTTAGGGCTGTAAAAAAGTAATCCGGCAGAAATGTCCAGATAGGTTTTGTTTAGATCGTCCGGTCTTACTTCGGTCGAATTATTTCCGGTTGGTCCACTTATCGGATCAATTTGATCAGCAAATACCAAACGGTTCCAATCCAGGCTTATTTGATTACCACCTACCTCAACTCCAATTTTGGTAAAATAGCCTTCACCAAAATTAAGACGATAAGCATAACTCAATCCGAAATTGGTAGATTTATAGGTGCCATCTCCTGCATCGTCTGCTTGTACCATCAATCCCAGTCCACTATTCAAAGGTTCAAATAATTGTTCGTAGGATGCGGCATAGGTAACATAACCTCCTGTTAAAGAAGGCCATTGATTTCTATAATTTAATGAAATCCTTGGGGCAAGTGAATTACCTGCAAAGGCAGGATTGAGTTGTAAAGGAGCTGCATAAAATTGACTGAACACAGGATCCTGTGCCAGAATCTCGCTGCTTCCTAAAATTATTAAACTTAAAATAACAAGTAAAATCTTTTTCATCTACGCTTTCAATTTTCCATCTCTATCTTTTGCTGTTGGCTGTTGGCCGTTTGCTGTTGGCTATTCGCATTTTTAAAGGCACGTAATTCGTAATTCGTAAACCGTAAATAAAACAAATATCTGGAAAGACGATCCTACAATGCCATTTACCTTGAAATATTTGAATCTCCATTTACGGATAATTCTAACGGAAGTCAATTATAACGATCAACGATAGTTCTACCAACATTTATTTCAAAGAAAAGAAATTTAGGATTCAAAAATAGTTTTTAAAGTCATTTTGTTGGGGAAATGGCAATTACTTTTCTTTTTTGGATTAAATCCACTAATTCATAAAACAAAAATTGCGCTAAAAGGTATTAAGGTTTTCCTTTGTATTATACACTATATATAATGTGTAAGGCATTTTTCAATTTCAGAGAATTATTTAAGATTTTTACTGCTTCAATTCTTAAAGTTACAATTATAAAGGTCTGAGGCCGTTTTGTTCCTGATTTGAAAACTTTACCATTGTTAGCAAACGCATTTTAAATGATGAAAAAAATACTTTCCGGCTTTCTTTCCTGCCTGTTCCTTTTACCGGTTGTTTCTTTTTCCCAATCAGCTTTGTCTGATGGCACCATAGTTAAAATTCCCGTTGAAGAAACTGGTATTTATAAGATTACCTATAGTTATTTGAAAGAGGTGGAAGGGCTAAATATTGATGCAGCAAATCCAGCTGCTTTTCAATTGTTTGGAAATGGAGGTGGAGCCATCAGCAGTATCATCAGAGCAGGGTATGATAACCATAACAAAGACTTAATTGAAAATAGTATAGAAATAGTTGGTGGTCAGGATGGAAGTTTTGATCCCGGAGATTTTATTCTTTTTTATGGAGAAGGTGCTAAGAAAACAGTTCTTAATTCAACTACGGGATACCTCACCATCCCAAATAATCCATACGATACAAAGAATTATTACTTTTTAAAAATAAATGGTGTTTCAGGAAAGCGAGTAGGCACTCAACCCAATGAACCTTCTGCTGCTTATCAAAGTACTTCTTTTAATGACATCATAAGACTTGAAGAGGACAAAGTTAACCTGCTCCATTTTTGGGTTCGGGCCCAAGGCACAGGCCAGTCCTTTTTTGGAGACCAATTTAAAAATCAAAGAACCAGGGTTTACGATAATGTATTCCAATTTCCCAATCTTGATAGAAATACCCCGGTAAATATTCGTGGAGCAATGGCTGCCAGAACTTCCAACCTCAATGCTTATTACAATTTCAAGGTGGAAGGAAATACTTTTAAGAGCCAAAACTTTGGAACGGTTTCAATTCCCGGAAATGGGGAAGGAACCTATGCGACCACCAGAACCACATCGGGTGAATTTTTGAGTTCGGCAGATAACATCTCGGTAACAGTTGAATTCCCTCAAACGGTGAATGAAAGTGAAGCCTGGTTGGATTATATTGAAATCAATGCCAAACGCAGACCCATTTTTACCGCTCCTCAAATGACATTCAGGGATTTAGACAGTGAGGGTTTCAATTCTGTAGGTTTCAATATCAGTGGTGCAACCGGTAATTTTAAAATTTGGGATGTAACCGACCCTCAGCAAGCGGCTTCTCAGGTTTTTTCCAACAATGGTGGAAATGTCAATTTCATAGCTGGCAATGGAACAGCTGTTGTCAGAACTTTTGTTGCTTTCGACCAGGATGGAGATTTGCTACAACCTTTAGATGGTGCAAAGCTCATTGACAACCAGAATATTCACGGAATGAGTGTGCCGGAATTGGTGATAGTTTATCATAAGGATTTTCAAGCACAAGCGGAAGAGTTGGCCGAGCATAGGAGAAGTTTCAGTGGATACTCGGTTGCAGCAATAGACGTAGAACAAGTTTATAACGAGTTTTCATCAGGTAAAAAAGATCCGGGAGCAATCAGGGATATGGCCATGATGTTTTATGAAAAAGCTCCGGAAGTTTTTTCTTATCTGATATTATTTGGAGATGGTTCTTTTGATCCAAGAGATATTTACAATCTAGGAGGAGATTTCATTCCGGTATATGAAACCTTCGAATCATTACATCCAATTGAAGGCTTCCCTTCTGATGATTATTTTGCCATTTTAAAAGAAAATCAAAATGGCTCTGAATTAAGAGGTGCTTTGAATATTCACGTAGGCCGAATACCTGTAACTACCGCAGAAGAAGCTGAGGGTGTTGTTCAAAAAATAATTAATTACGATATCAATCCGGAAACCATGCGTGACTGGAGGAATCGTTTGACTTTTGTGAGCGACGATGGAGATTCAGAAGATGGTTACAGACACGTTGAGCCATCTGAAGAGATTTCCGCGAAGTTAAATGACAGGTATCCTGATTTGAATGTCAATAAAATTTATCTCGATGCTTTCCGCCAGGAATCAACTTCCGGAGGACAGAAATATCCTGATGTAAATGATGCCATTGACCGGGAAATGTTCAAAGGGCTGTTGGCTATCAATTACTTTGGTCATGGTGGACCAAAAGGTTGGGCTCAGGAAAGGGTTTTAAAAATTGAGAATATTATCAATTGGGAAAATGAAAATGCCCTGCCATTATTCATCACTGCTACTTGTAGTTTTACCGGATATGATGCTCCTGATGTGCAATCTGCAGGTGAATTGGTGTTTTTGAATCCAAGAGGAGGTGCTTTTGCCATGTTTTCAACTGTTAGAGCGGTTTATATTAGTGGAAATGAAGCCTTGGTTAAATCTGTATTTGACAGAATGTTTGAAAAAGTTAATGGTAAATACCAAACCATTGGAGAACTTTTTACCAGTTCAAAAAATGCTGTAGGTACATCCAGTACAAATGTTAGAAAGTTTACACTCATCGGTGACCCTTCCATGAAACTGGCTCTTCCGCAAAATAAAGTGATCACTACCACTATCAATGGTCATGACATTTCAGATGGAATGCCGGATACGCTTAGAGCCTTACAAAAAGTTACCATCGAAGGAGAAGTGCATGATGAAAGCGGGATGGTTATGACCGGGTTTAATGGTTTTGTGTATCCTACTATTTTCGATAAAAAGAATACAGTTTACACATTAGGTCAGGATGTAACCAGTCCGATTAGGCCTTTTGAAATTCAAAACAGTATCCTATTTAAAGGAAAAGCGAGTGTAGAGAATGGGAAGTTCAGCTTTACCTTCGTTATGCCTAAGGATATAAATTATGAATATGGCTTTGGGAAAATAAGTTATTACGCTGAAGACAATAATAAAGTCGATGCCTCTGGGAATTATCAAAACATTATTATAGGTAAAACCGACCCAAATGCACTTTCAGACAATGAAGGTCCGGAAGTTAAGGTATTTATGAATACCGACGAGTTTGTATTTGGAAGTATTACAGATGAAAATCCTGTGATTTATGTTCAATTGGAAGATGACAATGGAATCAATGTTGCCGGAACCAGTATTGGGCATGATTTAACAGCCATTCTGGATGATAATACCCAGAACACCTTTGTGATGAATGACTTCTATGAGGCGACTTTGAATGATTTTAGAAAAGGAGAGGCTCGTTATCCTTTGAAGGATTTGGAGGAAGGTACCCACAGGGTATTGGTTCGTGCCTGGGATGTTGCTAATAATCCAGGTGAAGGTTATACAGAGTTTGTAGTAGCCAGTTCTGCAGAAGCAGCATTGAAACATGTTTTAAATTATCCAAATCCGTTTACCGACAGAACCTGTTTTATGTTTGAGCATAATTTTGCAGGCCAACCGGTTGATGTTCAAATCCAAATTTTCTCCGTGTCAGGAAGACTTGTTAAAACGATTCAATCCAATCTTGTTCCAAGTGGATATATTTTAGGGCAGGGTGAATGTATAGAATGGGATGGTACTGATGATTTTGGAGCTCCTCTTGGTAAGGGAGTTTACCTTTACAGAGTTAAGGTTCAATCTTCAGGACTGGGTACAAGAGATTTGTCTGGTGAAAGTGAATTTGAAAAGTTAGTATTGTTGAAATAACCTTTTGGATTAATTGCCGTAACAGTAACAGGTTCTAATTTTATTTTTTTTGAGCTAATGCAAAATACGGTTGGAAACTTTGCGTTTCAAGTCCGAAAAAAATTAAGAGACCCTTAACATCTTTAGTTTTACTACATTTGCATTCTTTTTTGATTTAAGTACAAAAGCATCTCATGAGAAGAGGAATATTTTTACTTTCTATATTCTTTGTTTTGGCCGGAAGTGGGCAACTAAAAGCACAATTTGCCCAATGTGATCCTGAAACAGGAAGAAACCCTATTACCGGAGAATTTTGTTTGAATTCTATTTCCACAGCTGTTCCTTTTTTAAGAATTGTTCCGGATGCAAGATCCGGTGCTCTTGGCGATGCGGGGATCGCAATTTCAGCAGACCCCAATGCCATGCATTTCAATCCTTCTAAATTGGTATTTGCAGAAAAAGATTTAGGATTATCTATCACATATACACCCTGGCTTAGAGCCCTTGGTCTAAATGATGTCTACATGGCTTACCTTTCAGGTTATAAGAAGTTAGACGAATTTCAAACGATTGGTGGAGCATTGAGGTATTTTTCACTGGGGAGTATTCAATTTACCGACAACGATGGTAACCTGCTACAGCAAGGAAATCCTTATGAATTTGAATTCAATGTTGCTTATGCTAGAAAGTTGAGTGATAATTTCTCCGCTTCTATTTCTGGTAAATTTATTTTCTCTGATTTGGCATCAGGTCAGCAGGTTCCTGGTTCTGCAGGTGAGACCATCGAGCCGGGTAGAGCAGGAGCTGCAGATATTGGATTGACCTATCAATCTGAGCTTTCACTTGGTGAGACCAATACTTATTTGAGAACAGGTTTGGCTATTACCAACATTGGTAGTAAGATTACTTATACCAATTCTACTGAAAGAGACTTCCTTCCAGGGAATCTTGGTTTGGGAGCTGCATGGGATTTTGAATTGGATAATTACAATACGATTACCCTTATTGCTGATTTCAATAAGCTTTTGGCACCAACTCCAGATACTACTGGCGATTATCGTGATAAATCTGTTATTGGAGGTGTTTTAGGCTCATTCTCTGATGCACCATTTGGAGCCGGAGAAGAATTCCGTGAGATCATGTATTCAGTTGGTATTGAATATTGGTACGACAAACAATTTGCAGTTCGTGCAGGATATTTCAACGAGCATGCTTCAAAAGGGAACAGAAAATATTTGACCCTTGGAATTGGGTTGAAGTATAATGTTTTTGGATTGAATCTTTCTTACCTGGTACCTACTACCAATCAACAAAACCCATTGGATAATACCCTGAGGTTTACTTTGATGTTTGATTTTGGTGAGTTAGGAGAAGACAATTAAGAGGAAATCAACCAAAGGAAAAAAAATCCCGGCAGAATTTATTCTGCCGGGATTTTTTTTGTTCTTAATGGGAAATACTGCCTGGGAAAGTCCGTTTTTAATGCGCATGTTTTAAGACACTATTAACAATTGACATAGCGCATTTCAAACTAAAATAATCTCATGAAAAAAACTTTGTTTCTTTTTTCCCTGGTATTGGTTCTGGGGCTTTCCTTCCATGTTTCATCTTATGCACAATGCGATTCTAAAACTGGTAGAAATGTAATTACAGGTGCTTATTGTTTAAATTCCATCTCTACTGCGGTTCCTTTTTTAAGGATTGCACCTGATGCAAGAGGAGCTGCTTTGGGTGATGCCGGTATAGCAACTTCTCCTGATGCCAATGCAATGCATTACAATGCTTCAAAATTGGCTTTCTCACAAGATGATATGGGAATTTCTGTTACCTACACTCCCTGGTTAAGGGCTTTAGGTTTAAATGATGTTTACATGGCTTATCTGAGCGGGTATAAGAAAATTGATGACTTTCAGGTGATTGGTGCCAGTTTAAGGTATTTCTCTTTGGGTAGTATTCAATTTACCGATACAGATGGTAATCTACTTCAGGTTGGTAATCCCAATGAGTTGGAAGTGAATGTAGCTTATGCCAGGAAGTTGACGGATAATTTTTCTGCTTCTGTTTCAGGAAAGTTTATCTATTCAGATTTAGCTTCCGGACAACAATTGCCAGGACAGGCAGGTGAAACCATTGAAGCCGGAATAGCGGGAGCAGCCGATTTCGGTTTGACCTATCAAGCACCAATAAGAATTGGAGATACTAAATCCAATCTTAGAGCCGGACTTGCCATTTCGAATATTGGAAATAAAATGACCTATACCAATTCTACGGAAAGAGATTTCCTGCCTGCAAATATTGGATTGGGAGCTGCCTTGGAATTTAATTTGGACAATTATAATACCATTACACTCATAGCAGATTTTAATAAATTATTGGTTCCTAGTCCGGATTCAACGGGTGCATTAAATTATGATGCATCTGTAATAGGTGGAGCCCTTGGTTCCTTTTCTGATGCTCCATTTGGAGCCGGGGAAGAATTAAGAGAGGTTTACATGTCCTACGGATTGGAATACTGGTATGACCAGCAATTCGCAATAAGAGCAGGTTATTTCCATGAACATGCTTCTAAGGGGAATAGGAAATTTCTCACCCTTGGAATCGGTGTTAAATACAATATATTTGGATTGGACATTTCTTATCTGGTACCAACAACCAACCAACAAAATCCATTGGATAATACCTTGAGGTTTTCGATGAGTTTTGATATTGGTGCGATGGGAAGTTAATGGCAATGGGGAATTTGAAAATAAAAAAAGAGGGCTTCAATTTTTTGCAGCCCTCTTTTTTTATTCAACTATCAATTTAGTAGTAATCCAATCTTTCTGATGTCCAACCTTTAGCGTATAAGCACCAGGACTCAAATCAAGTTGATTGTACTCTTTTTTCAATCTCCCGGTATTGAAGTCTTCCGTTTGTTCGAATACTTTTTGACCTAAGACATTGTAAATATCTAATTGTAATTCCTTTTGAGGTTTCCCAGAGATTTCAATAGTGAAAATACCACGGTTTGGATTTGGGAAAACTTTGAAGAAATAAAAGTCTTTGGATTCGGTCAAACTGGAAGTTCTAACTGTTATCTCTTCCGTTTTGGTAACGGTTCCACATGAATTGCCAATAGTCAAACTTACAATGTAGGTACCCGGATTGGTGTAAGTATGATTAGGATTTTCATCAAAACTGGCATTGCCGTCTCCAAAATCCCAGGTGTAGGTGAAGGCTCCTGTGGAGCGGTTGGCAAAGGCAACCAACAAACCTTGAGTTGTGAATTCAAAATCAGCTTCCGGATTTTCTTCGGCGATGATGTAATTGGTTTGAACGATGTTGTTCTCTCCGTAAATGTTGGTCACCTTTAAAGTTACCGGATAGGTGCCCGGAGTATTATAAGTCACTATCGGATTTTGAAGCGTGCTTGTCATTGGGTCACCTCCTGGGAAAGTCCATTCCCAAGCGATTGGATCTTCGGTAGAATTGTCGGTAAACTCCACAACCTGGGGAGCACAGAACCTTCTTTTATCAGAACTGAATTCTGCATTTGGAATGGGACCGTTAATTTCGACAATCAAAATGGTTTCTACGGTGTCGCAATCATTGTAGGAAATCAAAGTGACCGGATATTGTCCGTTTCTGGGGTACATGTGGACCGGATTCACATCGGTGGAAGTATTTCCATCTCCTAAATCCCAGAAATAAGTCAATCCGTTCAAGGAAAGATTATCAAACGAAACCGTGGTTTTGTCGATGTTAAATCCAAATTCTGCTGTTGGAGGAGGACAATTGTCCGTGTAACATTTGATGGTATCTGCAACAGGTCCACAAGCAGTATTTCCGGATGAAATGATTTCAATGGTAATGGAATCACCCGGATTCAAACCACCTACGATGTAATGATTGAAACCATTGAAATTACCGGTACTTCCTTGAAGGACATTAACTTGATAATCATTCACATTAGGAACCGGCATCCAGTTGAAGTCGATTTCAGATTCGGTCACATCGCAGATTACGCTTGGATTATCCAATTCGGGATCAACCATGATCATTTCCTTCAAAGTATCAGAAGGACAAGATTGATTGGTGACCTGCAATTCGATGTTCGGCATGCCAGTTGAATTCCAGGATACCTGATGAGGTCCTTGTCCAGATGCAGTAGCCGGAGTACCATTTTCAAAAGACCAGGCATAGCTTAGTCCTGGGATATTGGAACCGGAATAGGTGAAGGTAGACACATCAGAAATACAAATCGGATTGAGAGTTGTATAAGCTGCAATCGGTTTTTCTAAAATATCAATATCGTAGACAGCATTATAAGAACAACCCATTTCTTCATATGTAACACGAAGGCGATTGTTTCCACGAGGTACCAAGGCTGGATGATTTGGATTGAAATTACCTGAAGCATCTACACCGGGTCCAGACCATGAGAAAGATCCCTGGTGCATATTTCCAGATAGGGTAGCGTTCAATAGAATTGAGTTTTGATTTCCATCGTAACAAATCGCAGAAACAGGTTCAATCTCTACTTGCACATCCGGACAATCCTGCGTTTGACAAGTCAGGGTATCTTTTGAAGGGCCACAAACTGTATTTCCGGAAACTATCAATTCTATGGTAACTGTTTCATTGACCATTAGACCTGAGATGGAATACTCATTTCCGGTTTGGGTGCCTGACATTCCATTCAAAACATTGACTTGATAATCCAAAGCATTGGGAATATTGTCCCAAGTGAAAAGGATGTCGGAAACGGAAGTCTCACAATTCAAAACCGGAGTGGCCAATGGCGCATCGATTTGAATATTTTTAGAAACAAGTGGAGAATTACATCCATTTTCTTCTACGAAAAGATCTACCTGATAAGTCCCCGGATTATTCCAGTCAATTTGATAAGGTCCAGATCCTGAGCCTGAGATAACATTTCCATTGTCAAAATCCCAAATGAAATTTGCATTCAAAGAAGCAGTACCAGTGTAGTTGATATCAGCGGATTCAGAAACACAGATGATCTGATCGATGGAAAAATCTGCTTCTGGAATGTCAAAAACTTCTACCGAGATAGATTCCATGAAAGTACAACCGTCTTCTTCGTAAGTCAAAGTCAAGTTGGTTGGACCCTGATTTACAGCCGTTGGATCAAATAAACCCGAGTTGTCGATTCCATTTCCAGACCATGAGACAGTTCCATTGTTTCCATTCCCGGAAAGGGAATAATTCAATTGAACCGGAGTGGTGGAGGCATCTCGACAAATGGTATTCACAGGTGAAATATCAATCGAAACCGGAGGACATTCTCGAGCCACACAAGTTAAAGCAGCAGAAGTAGGCAAACAAATGGAAGTATCGTTTGCAAATACTTCAAAAAGAATGGTGTCCATTCCGCTTAGACCTGAAACGGTAAAGTTTAAATCTTGCGTAGAACCTTGCGAAACGCTGTCTACAAAAATAGTATATCCATCAGCTCCTGGAATGGTATCCCAGGAGAAGGTGATTTCATTTAGACCTGGAGTACAATTTAACATCGGAGTGGCTAAAGGAGCTTGCACCCAGATATTTTGAGCATAAGTATCCGAGCAACCATTTTGAGTAATATTCAAACCAAGCGCTTTTAATCCACCGGTAGGCCAATTCAAGTAAAAAGTATCAGCCGGAGTACCGGAAGCGTTGTTTAAAGTCCAATTTATGGTTGCAGAAGTATCGGCGGATCCTGTGAAAATAACTAAGGCAGAATCCGTTTGACAAAGGGTATCGATGACGCCAAATTCAGCATCAGGACTGGCAATTACATTGACATTCAAACAGGTTGTGTCTGAATCACCACAGGCATTGGAAGCAACCACACAAATCTCTGAGGGACCTGATTGAATCCAATTGACTTCGATGGTATCACCGGAAGTAGAAAAAGGACTGGCTGGATTAACAGACCACGAGTAAGAAGTGGCGTTGGGATTTGCGTCCAGGATATAGGATTGGGTATTGCCGGAGCAGATGTTGTTTCCTGGTGTCTCAAATTGAGGCTGTTCAGGAGCTGAGCCATTACTGGTAACAGTAACAGAACTGGAAGTGGAACACATGACTCCATTTCTTACCATTGTCACATCCAAGGTATAAGTTCCGGGAGCAGACACTGTAATGTTTTGGCTGGTATTGGAACCTACGATTCTACCATTTCGAGTAGTCCATTGGTAATTGACTCCTTGTCCTGTAGAGGAGCCAAAGCTTGAAAGAGTGATTGTAGCATTCGGGTCACAACCTAATATAGCAGGAGTCTCAATTTGAGCAATTGGATCTACAACCTGCAGATTTAGAGACAATTGAATATCACAACCATTTCCGTCAGCATTTGGATTTACAGCATTAAAAATTCCCTGGTTACAAAATTGCTGGTTGTTAAAAACCACACATTCTCCTTTGCAAATGGTAGTATCAAAAGGCAGGGTTAAGGAAGGATAGGTTAGGAATAAATAGGAAACAGTGCTATCACATCCCTGGTAAGAAGGTAAAACTCTTGTGTGTGGCCCTGGCCCGTTAAAATAATTTCCCTGGAAAAATAATGGGAAATCTTCTACACAAAAATACTGTGCTGGTACATTAGTTGGCGTAATTAGAATTTGATTGATGGTATAAATGGAAGTTGAGTCACATCCCCTTGAGTTGGGATAAGTTTTTGTGAAAACTCCAGGTCCGTTAAATACTTCTCCGTTATAGGTGTAAGGAAAACTTTGAGCACAAACTTCAATTGGAGGATATACAACTGGAGGAATTGGCTCAACTGTGATTTGTTTGCATGAAGGAGGAGAACTACCACATGGGTTAGATGCAGTTATACAAATTGCACCTCCAACAGGGCCAATTTCAACAAGAATAGACTCAGTATTTGCTCCACTTAAAATAGTTGATCCGGGTGGTAGTGTCCAATTGTAGTTGGTTACACAATCGTAGGGATTAATATTGAATTCTACAATTTGACCTTCACAATATGGTTGGTCATTTGGATCTGCAAAAATAGTTCTTGGACTTGGGTCAGGGATTCCATTCACATCATCTACAGTGATTACAAAATCAAAAACATCCGCATTGTATCCTGAAACGCAGATATAATACAACTCACCTGGTATGAAATTAGGACTTGAGACAGAAACAAAAGGTGAATTTCCACAAGCTGCAGACAATACATTTAAATCCTTATCTAAAATTGCGAACTCCATTCCAAATAGGGGTGGCGGTCCGGGGGAATTGGTGAAATTAAAGCCTGTAAGACTAAAAGTGCATGTAGGATTTTTATTACAAAACTGAAACCATACAGAATTCTCCCATCCACATGCTGCATTGGGCCAAGGATCTATATCATGGGTATATCCTCCGGTATTTCCAGTTACTGTATTGACGCACATAAAGCAGCCGGGGAGATTGTCAGTCCCGGTTCCACAAACCTGTGCTATAGAAATTTGATAAGAACTTGTAAAACAAACAAACAAAAAATAGAGTAAAGGATTCTTCATATTCAGAGGTTTATAATAGAAACAGAAAGTAAGGTGCGTTCTTATTTATTTATAAGAAAACCTAATTTTAAGTAAATCCTGGATATGGATTGCTGGGAAGAAAATTACATTATTGCCAAAAAGTATTGTGAAAATAACAAAAAAATGAACTCGGTTAACCATCAAATTCAATTATCCAATGCCTTTTCCAAGTTCATTTTCTTAAAATGGATTATTCTATAATCAATTTTCGATTTACCCAATCATTCTGATGTCCAACTTTGAGGGTATAAGCACCTGGAATTAGGTTTAAATGATTGTATTCCTTTTTCAATCTCCCCGTGTTGAAGTCTTCAATTTGAGAGAAAACTTTTTGTCCCAGGACATTATAAATTTCAACTTGGAGTTCTTTTTGAGGTTTTCCTGAAATTTCCAGGGTGAAAATGCCTCGGTTTGGGTTTGGGAAAACCCTAAAGAAATAGAAGTCTTTGGATTCGGTCAAACTGGAAGTTCTCACTGTTATCTCTTCTGTTTTGGTCACTGAACCACATGAATTTCCGATGGTCAAACTTACAGTATAGGTGCCCGGATTGGCATAGGTATGATTTGGATTTTCATCAAAACTGGCATTGCCGTCTCCAAAATCCCAGGTGTAGGTGAAAGCTCCGGTGGAGCGGTTGGCAAAGGCAACCAACAAACCTTGAGTAGTAAATTCAAAATCTGCTTCCGGATTTTCTTCGGCGATGATGTAATTGGTTTGAACGATGTTGTTCTCACCATAAATGTTGGTGACCTTCAAGGTTACCGGATAAGTACCCGGAGTATTGTAAGTCACTATCGGATTTTGAAGTGTGCTGGTCATTGGATCGCCACCGGGGAAAGTCCATTCCCAAGCGATGGGATCTTCGGTAGAATTGTCGGTAAACTCAACAACCTGAGGTGCACAGAACCTTCTTTTATCGGAACTGAATTCTGCGTTTGGAATTGGACCATTGATTTCTACAATCAAGATGGTTTCAACTGTGTCACAATCATTGTAAGAAATCAAAGTAACCGGATATTGTCCGTTTCTTGGATACATATGCACCGGATTTTCATCAGTGGAAGTATTTCCATCGCCCAAATCCCAGAAATAAGTCAAGCCATTTACAGAAAGATTGTCAAAAGAAACGGTTGTTTTGTCGATGTCAAATCCAAATTCTGCTGTTGGAGGAGGACAGTTGTCTGAATAACATTTGATGGTGTCTGAAACAGGTCCACAAGCAGTATTTCCGGACGAAATAATTTCAATAGTTATGGAATCTCCCGGATTCAAACCTCCAACGATGTAATGATTGAAACCATTGAAATTACCGGTAATTCCTTGTAAAACGTTGACCTGATAATCATTGACATTGGGAACCGGCATCCAGTTGAAATCGATTTCAGATTCAGTTACATCGCAGATAACGGTTGGATTATCCAATTCAGGATCAACCATGATCATTTCCTTCAAGGTATCTGAAGGACAGGATTGATTGATAACCTGCAATTCAATATTCGGCATTCCTGTAGCATTCCAGGAAACTTGATGAGGACCTTGTCCGCTAGCTGTTGCTGGAGAACCATTTTCAAAAGACCAGGCATAAGTTAGTCCCGGGATATTGGAACCGGAATAGGTGAAAGTTGAGACATCAGAAATACAAATCGGATTGAGCGTTGTATAGGCAGCAATTGGTTTTTCTAAAATATTCACATCATAGACTGCATTGTAAGAACAACCCATTTCTTCGTAGGTAACACGAAGGCGATTGTTTCCACCAGGCACCAAGGCCGGGTCGTTAGGATTGAAATTTCCGGAAGCATCGACTCCGGGGCCAGACCATGAGAAAGATCCCTGGTGCATGTTGCCGGATAGGGTAGCAGAAAGTTGAATCGCATTCTGATTCCCATCGTAACAAATCGAAGCAACTGGTTCAATCTCTACCTGCACATCCGGACAATCTTGCGTCTGACAAGTAAGGGTATCTTTTGAAGGACCACAAACCGTATTTCCAGTAACTATCAATTCAATGGTAACGGTTTCATTGACCATCAAACCAGAGATGGAATATTCATTTCCGGTTTGGGTGCCGGACATCCCACTTAAGACATTGACCTGATAATCCAGTGCATTCGGGATATTGTCCCAGGTGAAAAGAATATCAGAAACGGAAGTCTCACAATTCAAGACCGGAGTGGCCAATGGCGCATCGATTTGAATGTTCTTGGAAACAAGGGGAGAATTACATCCATTTTCTTCTACGAAAAGATCTACCTGATAAGTTCCGGGATTATTCCAATCGATTTGGTAAGGACCGGAACCGGTTCCTGAGATTACATTTCCATTGTCAAAATCCCAGATGAAATTGGCACTTAAGGAAGCAGAACCTTGATAGTTGATACTGGTAGTTTCAGAAACACAAATCACCTGATCGATGGTGAAGTCTGCTTGAGGAACATCGAATACTTCTACCGGAATAGATTCCATGAAAGTACAGCCATCTTCTTCATAAGTTAGAGTTAGGTTGGTTGTTCCTTGATTCACTATACTTGGATCGAATAATCCTGAGTTGTCGACTCCATTACCAGACCATGAGACAGTTCCATTATTTCCATTCCCGGAAAGGGAATAATTCAATTGAACCGGAGTGGTGGAGCATCTCTACAAATTGTATTCACCGGAGCAATATCGATTGAAACCGGAGGACATTCACGTGCTACACAAGTCAGGAAGCAGAAGTAGGCAAACAAATGGAAGTATCGTTTGCAAAGACTTCAAAATGAATGGTGTCCATTCCAGACAAGCCAGAAATGGTGAAGTTTATGTTTTGGGTAGAACCTTGCGAAACACTGTCTACAAAAACGGTGTATCCATCTGCGCCAGGGATGGTATCCCAAGAAAAGGTAATTTCATTAAGTCCAGGAGTGCAATTCAACATTGGAGTAGCCAGGGGAGCCTGCACCCAAATATTTTGAGCATAAGTATCAGAGCAACCATTTTGAGAAATATTTAAAGCCAAAGCCTTCAATCCACCGGTTGGCCATGAGAGATAGAAAGAATCGGCTGGCGTTCCAGAAGCATTATTTAAAGTCCAGTTGATTGTTGCAGAAGTGTCGGCGGTTCCTGTAAAAATAACCAGTGAAGAATCAGTTTGACAAAGGGTATCAGTTACAGTAAATTCAGCATCGGGACTAGCCAATACATTGACATTCAAACAAGTAGTGTCGGAATCACCACAGGCATTGGAAGCCACTACACAAATTTCAGCAGGACCGGATTGGGTCCAGTTTACTTCGATGGTATCGCCAGCAGTTGTGAAAGGACTGGCTGGATTTACAGACCAGGAGTAGGAAGTTGCATTGGGATTAGCATCCAGGATATAGGATTGGGTATTTCCGGAGCAGATGTCGTTAACGGGTGTCTCAAATTGAGGCTGTTCAGGTGGAGCTCCACTACTTGTAACTAATATAGAACTTGAAGAAGAACACATTACACCGTTTTTTTGAATGGTAACATCAAGTGTATAAGTGCCTGGTGCAGAGACTGTAATATTTTGGCTTGAATTGGAACCTACGATTGTCCCATTTTGAGTGGTCCATTGGTAACTGACACCTTGACCTGTTGATGAGCCTATACTTGAAAGTGTAACAGTGGAATTTGAATCACATGCTAAGATTAAAGGCGTATCAATTACTGAAATTGGTTTAAGAACTTCAAGATCTAAATCCAAATACAAATCACAGCCGTTTGGAGCCTTTCCCGGATCTATTGCTTGAAATTGTCCGGTCGTACAATATTGTTGGCCATCAAATTCCAGACATTCTCCATCGCAAATTGTAGTATCCAAGGGTAATTTCGTGTTTGGATAGGTAAGTAACAAGTAATTGACTACACTATCACAACCTTCATTTGTAAGAAGGGTAAGCGTATGAGGTCCAGGAGCTGTGAATTGGTTTCCTTGAAAAAATAAAGGAAAATCATCTAAGCAAAAGTATTCAACGGGAACAGTAGTAAGTGGGATAAACTTCTGATTGATGGTATAAATAGTAGTGCTATCACAACCTCGAGAATTTAAATAGGATCTGGTAAAAACGCCAGGTCCATTAAAAATTTCACCATTTAAAGTATATGGGAAGTTATTTTGGCAAACTTCAACGGGGGGAACAATAATCGGAGGAATAGGGTCAATTGTAATTTGTTTACAAAAGGGTGGTGTCGACCCACACGGGTTGGAAGCTGTAACACATACAACCCCACCAATTGATCCTAATTTTACGGTAATAATTGGAGTATTTGCTCCGCTTAGGATAGTTGTTCCGGCAGGTAGAACCCAATTGTAATTTGTGACACAGTCCATCCCGGCGACGCTAAATTCAACAATTTGACCTTCACAATAATTTGAAATATCAGGATTAGCAGAAACCACTCTTGGTGTGGGGTCAAGAATGCCGACAACCTCATCAATAGTTAGAGCAAAATCAAAGTCATTTCCTAAATAGTTTGAAACCCCAAAATAGTACAGCTGTCCCGGGATCATTCCAGAACTATGAAAATGTAAATTAAAGCCATTACCACATCCAGCAGTTATCACATTGAGTCCTTCATCCAGCAGAACCCATTCCATTCCAGGGCCTGGAGGGGTTACATTTACAAAATTAAATCCGGTAAGGTAAAGGTTGAACTCAGCTTCTTTGTTACAGAATTGAAACCATTGTGATTTTTCCCAGCCACAACCTGGTCCGCTCCACGGTTCAAAATCATAGGTATAGCCAACTGTATTTCCTGTTACTGTGCCGATGCACATAAAACATCCTGGAAGGTTGTCAGTACCCAAACCACATACCTGAGCATTTATTTGAAGGTTGAAAAAAATTAGGAATGAAGTTGAATAGAGTATGATAGCTTTTTTCATATTCCAGAGGTTTAAATATCGTAACAGGAAATTAAGTAGCTTAAAAAAAGCAAATCGAATTTTAGCTTGGTAAAACCGGGATATGGTAGGGAAGGATTTGGCCTAATTGACCAAAAAACTATTGTGAAAATAACAAAAAAAATGAATTCTGACTATATATGGTTTTACTGTAAATTAGGGTAGTCAGAATTCATTTTAACTGTAAATTTTTATTCAACTATCAATTTTCGATTTATCCATTCTTTTTGTAGAATGACTTTTATAGTATAAGCCCCAGGACT
>JAWKLG010000048.1:0-41848 GCA_041392845.1 Saprospiraceae bacterium
TTTTGAATTTCCTCTTTAGATGGAGAGCCGCCAAATAGATTTTTAAATAGACTCATAATGTTTTCAGTTTATTGTTGTTAAGTGGGGAGAAATAGAATTAAAAGATTTTGATTAAAGACATAATTAAGATTAGGATTAAATTGACGATTTCAATTTTCTTGTCTTAAATTAAAAATCAACAAAATGGATTTGGAAAAAAGAAAAAAGGGAGCTGTGGGTTTTAGTGATTTCATGTCTTAGTTATGCCTATGATAAATTTTTAGAAATAGTTTCCAAGAATAAAGTATCAATATATAACAGTTTCTATACTAGGGAATTAAAGAAAAGTTTCGAGTGAGGACAAAAAATCCTCACCCGAAATGTGTTAAATTAATTTAAGGGGATAAACCAATTTTGACCAGCATTACCTGACAATTCTTTTTTCATCCCCTCCACAAACTCAAACGCGTTCAACCCCCTATCCAAATAACTATCAATATAACTTGACTTTACTGCACCGGTGAACAAATTGAACAAGTTCCACAGGTCAATAGAGCCGTCCTCATTTTTAGGGAAATTAGGATCATGATAATAGGCCCTGGTGACCAAAGAAATTTGGCTGTCAGAGATTATGAAGGGAGGAATTTCCTTCTTCATATACTTTGGTAGATGCTGATACATCCTTGCTTTCCCTATAAGCGTAGCAAACTGTTGTTCAGTGATAGAATAGTCTTGGAACTTCTTAATTTCCTTTAAGTGGATACTAGGATCGTATTGCTGCACTAATTGGAATATCTGGTTTTGCAAATCTTCCAAATTTCGAGCTCTCAAATCCAAGGCGGTTCCATCTGTAAACAAGCATAAGTTGGTGCATACTTTTACCTTAAATCCTATACCCAATTTAAAATGCTGCAAGCTATTGGAATGGGTGTTGAGATTGTCATGGTTGTAGGCTTTGACTCCCACTACCGAAAGATGCATTTGTTTACCATCAATCGTTTCTTCTATGGTTGGTAAGTCAAAAGAAAAAGCCATTCTTTCATAATAGATGGTCTTTTCATGTTCTAGAAGTTCACTAGCTTTTTTGTGCCTTGCCTCAAATATTCTCCCCTTGATAGGGTGACTAACCCTAATGCCCAGGTTTTCAGTTCTTTTTCCGGAAAGTTCTTCAATCACCTCTTTGGTAGATTGGATAA
The DNA here is from genome assembly GCA_041392845.1 of Saprospiraceae bacterium. GTDB lineage: Bacteria > Bacteroidota > Bacteroidia > Chitinophagales > Saprospiraceae > JAGQWW01. Next base: position 1,176 of record JAWKLG010000048.1, read on the forward strand.
ACTCAGCCTGAGAAATGGTAGGTTGATTGTCCTTGATAAAGACAGGAATCAAATGCTCATTTCTCAATTCATCTAGGCCAATAGCTTGTGTATTGGCTTCAATAAATCGGACGTCAGGCACTTCCTGCTCTATCTTATATTCAGGTATGGTATTATTGGATTGAATGATTGGATATTCCATTGGTTTCAGTTTTAGCAGATGAAGAAATTTGGTTTTGTAGTTGGATTTTCCTGTTTTCAAAGTCAGGTTGTAATTGCCTGTACAAGGAGCGATACTTTTCAAAAAGCTCTCTTAAACTTTGTATGCTTTCAGCTCTGGCAATCAATGCCCTAACTGATTCCACGGAAGTTCCATCCAAGGTCCACTCTAATATTTCCAAACCAGTAGCTTCAGATATAAAGAAGGGTTTGGTTTGGGAAAAAAGAGAAGTTCGATCTTTGCTGACTTTTGCTTTATGCTCCTGGTCCAGGTCAAATACTATGGTGAATTCATAATCCAGCCCTGTGCGCTGTATGGCTTTAAGCCCTACCTTTTCTGGCACTTGCTTACCATTAATGGTGTTCAAAACATAGTCTTGCTTTGTGCGCATGGTTGCCACAACATGGCAGGTAGATTGTAAAATGCGATTAATAAAAGCATCATGCCTGGGAGTTACCTTATTCCAGTTGGCAAATGAATTGCCAGTAAGACTTGCATGGTATTTTAATAGGTAATCCCAACAATGAGAGATACTGTCAAGGATAATAACCTCGATACCACTTTTCTCACACAACTCCATAGCCTCAATGTAAGATTCAGGGGTAAAAGGGGAGGGGATATTGATGACTTTGAAATCACCTAAATGTGCATAGAGTTCAGCACTTCCATTTTCAGTATCGACTACTGCTACTTTGGACCAATCATCAGTCAATCCTCTTGCTAGGAGTAAGGCAGAGTAAGTTTTGCCGGAGCCAGAACTGCCCTGCAAGGCCATTTTTATTTTGGCCTGTTTTCTTTCAGCTTTTCTTAAAATCATAATAGAAAATTTTAGTTATAAAAAAGGCTGACCTAAATGGCCAGCCTGTGTTTTGAAGTATTCCGAAATTCCGGGTATTCCGCCTTTATTCTTTACAATAAACCATCATCTGCAAAAGAGTAAAACCCATCTTTGGTAAGGATTAAATGATCCAATACGGTAATTTCTAAGAGGGTAGAAGCTTCTTTTATCTTCCTGGTAAGCTCTTTGTCAGCTTCAGAAGGTTTCAGATTGCCTGAAGGATGGTTGTGAGCCAGGATGATGGATTGAGCAGCAGTTTTAAGCACTACTCCAAAGAGTAATTTGATATCTACTACCGTAGCAGTAATACCTCCTTTTGAAAGGTGAAAAATGCCAATGGCTTTATTGGCTCTATTGAGAAGCATTACATAAAAGTCTTCTCGTAACTCCATGGTTCCTTTGTTCCATAGCTGGTAAAAAATCTTGTAAGCATCGACACTATTGCCTATACTTGTGTCAGTAAGTTTCCTTGGATGATAGGAAACTTCAATCTCAGAAATGTTCATGATGAGAAAGTTTTAGTTTTTTGAAAAATAGACTTGATTGTTCGGGAAATATTCGGGAAGGAATATTGTAGGCCTTGTAAAAATCTAATAATGAGAGACTTATAAAAGTGGATAGTAGCCCCGCCAGGACTCGAACCTGGATCTAAAGTTTAGGAAACTTCTATTCTATCCCTTGAACTACGGGGCCATTGGTATTTGTCTGCCAACACTTCTTTTTGAGGTGTCCTTCATTATATTTGCGTTGGCCTTGAAGCGGAGCAAATTTAAAAACTAATCATGAACATCGAAGCCTTCCACCAATATTGTATCTCAAAAAAAGGAGTCGAGGAAACTTTTCCCTTCGGTCCCCAAACCCTGGTGTTTAAAGTCATGGGGAAAATGTTTGCCCTCACCGGACTCGATGAAGTGGATTATTCCGTAAATCTTAAATGCGATCCGGAACGGGCCATTCAGTTGCGCGAAGAATATCCGGATGATATTCTGCCAGGATTCCACATGAATAAAAAACACTGGAATACGGTACATTTCGAACATGATTTGCCGGAAACACTGCTGCGCGAACTCATTGACCACTCCTACGAGCTCGTTGTCAAATCACTCAAAAAATCGGATAGAGAAGCCCTCGAAAGTTTATGATGCAAAAGGAAAATGTGCTCATCGTCGGACAAGGTATCGCCGGTACCCTGATGGCTTTCAGACTGTTGGAAGCTGGCATACCCTTCAAGGTAATTGACAATCATCATAAAGGCGCTGCCTCCAAAGTAGCCATCGGACTGGTCAATCCCATCACCGGAAAACGCCTGGTGAAAAGTTGGAAAATAGAAGCCTTGATGGCTGAGCTCGATGAAGTCATCCCCAGGATAGAAAAGTTGCTCGACATCCGTGTTGCCAATCCGCGCAACATCATTCGTGTCATCAAAAATCCGGGAGAGGAAAACAAATGGCTCAGCCGTTCCGCAGATCCTGGCTACGATAAATTTTTTAAAGATCCGGCCGATCCTTCTGAGTTCCTGCCTTTTGTCAAACCATTCTTTTCTTATGGCGAACTCCAACATGGTGGCAACATCGAATTGGCTGTTTTAGTCGAACATTTTAAAGATTATCTATTAAAAAAAGGCCTGCTCAAACAGGAAGCATTTGATTATGAAGCACTCTTTCCGCTTCCGGGTGAGGTGGCTTATAAAAATGACGACTACACAAAAGTGATTTTTTGTGAGGGGGCTGCCGGGAGGTTAAATCCTTATTTTTCATACCTGCCTTTTGAGGTAAGCAAAGGTGAGGCAGTCATCATCCGTATTCCTGGGGTGCATTTTCAAAAAGTATTCAAGCATGGCATTGCCATCGTTCCATTCAAGGATGATTTGTACTGGGTTGGTTCTACCAATTCCTGGGATTTCAAAAATGACAGTCCGGAAGCTCCTCAACAGGAAGAATTGATTCAGTCTCTTAATGAAATTCTGACAGTCGACTTTGAAGTAATAGAACCTCGTGCAGCCATTCGTCCTAGTGTGAAAGACCGTCGGCCCTATGTAGGCAAACATCCCAAGTTTCATAACTTGTTCATCCTCAATGGACTTGGTACGAAAGGAACTTCCTTGCCCCTTATTGTTCTAAAATGTTGTTTGAATTCATGTTTGAAAATAAACCTATTGATCCGGATGTCAACATTAACCGCCACGATGATTTGATTGGACACAATTGACGACATTCGACCTTTTTTTATTAAAAATTTGCCTTCAAATAAACACTTCTCTTACCTTACGTTTGGAAAACAAAACCTGCCTGATGCGTTGGATTTTTTCAATTGTAATGCTTTTCTTCTTCACTGCTGCCTTTTCCCAACTAAAGCTCGATGGCCAATGGGAAGGCACCATCACCAAAGATCTTTATGCTGGGTCTGAGGTTTTCAATTTTAAATTGTTGTTGTTTGTGAAAGACGATGGCACAGTCATCGGTGAAACAACAGTGAGCAATGGGAAAATTTATGCATCCATGGACATCGAAGCTGAAATATCCGGCGATGTGGTTTATTTCAAAGAAACCAAAATTTATGGTTCGAAAGAACCTGACAAAATGGAATGGTGTTTAAAAAATGCGCATCTGCAATTGGTTTGGAAAGACGGCGAACCTTACCTCGAGGGGATTTGGAGGGGCTATACTTCTTTTAAATCTTGCAGTCCGGGCAAAATTTCACTCAGCAGACCCATCACTCGACCTTGATTCGCTTTGCATGTTTAAAATATTTACATTTACGCCTGTCATTTTAAAAATCAAATTCTAACGCGTGTCCTTCGATATAGGATTTTTACCGGTAAGTATTTGGGATGTGCTCGACATTTTGATTGTCGGATTCCTCTTTTACCAGATTTATCGGCTGCTGAAAGGTTCCATCGCCTTCAACATCTTCGTAGGGGTCATCACCCTTTATGTTGTTTGGATGATTGTCGATGCCCTAAAAATGGACATGCTAAAAATGCTCCTTGGGCAATTCGTTTCGGTCGGAGTGCTCATCCTAATCATTATTTTCCAACCTGAAGTCCGCAGGTTTTTACTTTTTTTAGGAAATACAACCTTACGAAGGCGCTTCAATTTTTTTGAAAGATTTTTTACAAAAGAATATTCTGAAGTAGAGGACAACAGACGCAACAACCAAATCCGTCAAATTACAGGAGCCCTTAGTAGTCTTTCAAAAAGAAGAACAGGCGCCTTGATAGTTTTTGCCAAGGACACCAACCTGGAGGGAATCATTTCAGGAGGAGTGTCGCTCGATGCCAATATCAGCCAATCTTTGTTGGAAAGTATTTTTAATAAAGAAAGCCCCCTTCACGACGGAGCGGTTATTATTGGAAAAGAAAAAATTCAACGCGCCAGCTGCGTACTTCCGGTTTCTGAAAATTCAGATTTGCCGAAAGGTGCCGGATTACGTCACAGAGCCGGAGTAGGGATTACAGAAAAAGCCCAGGTTACCTGTTTCATCGTTTCGGAAGAAACCGGAAAAATATCTTTGGCGAAAGAGGGAAACCTCAAAACAGCCAATGATTTTGCTGAAGTAGAAAAATGGATGAAGCGGGAATATGGAGCGTAAATTATTTTTTTTAAAAAATAGGGTAGAGGAATAGGGGTACCCGAAAACTGAAGTCATCTAACCCATAACAAAATAGGTCTGATCTGATTAAAATGCCAACACCGACCAACATGTACGACCAAATTGCTGCCTTCCTTTCCGGAAATCTGGACAAGGAAAAGGAACAGTCATTGATGGATTGGCGAAAAGAAAATCCTGAAAACGAAAAAGCTTTTCAGGAGAGCAAACTATTGTGGCAAATTGGTTCAGAAGAAGCTACCCCGTCGAATTGGAATACTGAATCGGAATGGGATAAATTCCTTTCAGAAGTTTCTGATGAAAAACCGGAAGCGAAAGTGATTCCCTTAAAACCTAAAAACAACTTTTGGAAATGGGGCATTGCCGCTTCGATGGCTTTGCTCATCAGTTTTGTTTTTTGGTATGCTCAACCTGAAAAAATGATTCAGGTTTATGCAGATGCCGACAGCCAAAAAGAAGTGGTTCTTCCAGATGGTTCCACGGTTTGGCTTAATGCAAGTTCCAGCCTTTCTTATCCTGAAAGTTTTAAAAAGAGAGACGTAATATTGGTAGGAGAAGCCTTTTTTGAAGTGGAAAAAGATCCAAATTCACCATTTACCATCCAGGCTCAAGAGTCAAAAACCACAGTTTTAGGTACCAGTTTCAACGTTCGCGCATATCCTGACGAACCCAACGTGGAGGTAACGGTAGCTACCGGAAAAGTTTCCCTTTCTGAAGATGAAAATGAAATCTTCCTAACTCCTGGTGAGACTGGTATTTTTGAAAAGAAAACAGAAGTACTCAAAACTTTGGACAAGCCTCTGAAACATGCGGAAGCCTGGCGTACCGGTGTGTTGAATTTTGAAAATGAACCCCTTTCTGAAATAATTCCTGTTTTAGAAAGATTGTATAAATTTCAAATTGCACTGGAAAATCCAGCTATCGCTAATTGTCGATTTAGTGGTTCTTTCAAAGAGGCGCAACCTGATGAAATTTTAGATGTCATTGCTTATGCCTTATCTCTTGAAAAAACCGGTTCGAAAGAATTGGTTGAGTTGGATGGAGAAGGTTGTAATTAATTATTTTTAAAAATGAGACACCTGAGCCTAAGCTTGTTGATTTTTTGCCTTTGCCAATTTTCGGTAAAAGCACAGGATTTAGCGGCCACAGGTTTTTTTCAATACAAAGACGTGCCACTCGGTATCGTACTTTCCGATATTCAACGAGATTTCAACCTTCGATTTTCATACAGTCCGGATGTAATTTCCCTTGAAGAAAAAATTAGCCTCAACCTTCGAAATCAAAGTTTATCAGAAGCTTTGCATGAAGTGTACCTGCAAACGGGCATTACCTATCAATCCATTGGAGGTAATTTGGTTTTAAAAAGAGACCCAAACTGGAGCCGCCCGCGTTTGATTTCCACAACTTTAAAAAAACAAGATCCTGAGCCGGAAGAAATTCCCAAACGAGATCCGATAACAGTTCCACCAACCTTAAATGGAAAAACTTTACAACCAGTTCAGGACAATCGTGGCGGAGGAGATTTTACCTGGCAATTGCCTGAAATAGAATACCAACCCGCAGAAATTCCAAGAGAAAAAGGTTCCAATCAGGTTTCACTCGTTCCTTATGTCGGCATCAATGCAGCGGTCGATGAAGAAGAAATCCACAACCTTTCGGTGAATTTGCTTTGGGGAATGAGCGGTTCGGTGGACGGGGTAGAAGTGGGTGGATTTGCCAATACGGTTTTACACAATCTGCGTGGCATACAGGTAGCCGGATTCATGAATACTGTGGGTGGAATTACAGAAGGAACACAGGTTGCCGGAGCCATGAACATGACTCTGGGAGATGCAAAAGTTTCCCAGGCAGCCGGTCTGATGAACATTGCTGCAAAAAATTTAACAGGTTCTCAGGTTTCTGCAGTAGGAAACCTCATCAACGGAAATGCAGATGCCATTCAGATGTCCGGACTTTTCAATGTAATAGGAGGCAATGCTCCCAATTCAGTCCAAATGGCCGGATTGTTCAACCATGCCGCTAATGGTAAAATCGGTTACCAGATTTCTCCTTTTTTTAACGTGGCCGACACCGTTTCAAATTTCCAAATGGGAATCTTAAACTTTGCCGACACCATCGAAGGCGCATCTTTGGGTTTATGGACTTTTGTAAAAAACGGATACAAACCCTGGCAAATCGCTGTTGACGAAATGCACATGTTGTCTCTGGCCAAAAAGACAGGAAACCGCAAACTTTACAATCACATAGAACTTGCCATCCATACCGGCCTAAAAGGCTGGTCCATGGGTTACGGTATCGGTACAGCCCCCCGTATTTCCGACCGTTGGAAAATGAACATCGAACTGGTTACCAATCTTTATCAACACCGAAAATTCTGGCGCCCCGGCCTCAATGTCCGCAACCAGGTCAAGGTCGACTTCTCCCGCCACGTCAGCAAATCCAAATCCTGGTTTGCCGGCCTCACCCTCAACGTATACGCCACCGACCAAACCGACAGCGAAGGAACCTTCATCTTCCCTTCCATCAAATCCCCCATTAACTCATCCGACAGCAACGGTCAAATCGCTACCAAGGTATGGCTGGGCTTGCAAGCCGGGTTTAGATGGTAGGATGGCTGTTGGCTGTTAGCTTTTGGCCGTTGGCTTTTGGCCTTTGGCTCAATTAAGTTGCTGGTACAAGTTTTCAAACTTGTACTTAGAGTACATGCAGGTCTTCAGACCAGTAAGATTCCCTATCTCAAGTGACGAATGACGAATTCTAGCACAAAGTCAGTAGCGGCGGGCCGCGCCCGCCCCCCAGCAGAGTGGATCTTTCAAGTGACGAGTGACGAATGTAGAATGACGAATGCGAAAAACGGTTTTCAGCAGAACATATCCGTAAGGATGGGTCATGACCCGTCCTTCACGTAGAACGAAAGTTTGAAGCATTCCATACCTATTGCGAAGCAGAATTGAAATCCAGTGTCTAATATCCAGCATCCAGCAAACCCATCACGATCCATACTAGGAAACGTAACCAGATTCCGGCTCGGAGGCCGGAATGACGGTTTCTTTGGTGATGTGGATTAGGTTTTGCGGCAAACTAAACGTAAGGATGGGTAATGACCCGTCCTTCACGTAGAACGAGCGTTTGAAGCATTCCATACCTAATGCGAAGCAGAATCAAAAAATCCAGCGTCTAGCAACGAGCCAACAAGCAACGAGCCAACAAGCAACGAGCCCCCGAGCCAACGATCCCCCAAGCCAACAAAAAAAAATTCCAAACCAAATAAGGGTACCACCTCCCCCAAGTCATCTTACTACCAAACACTCGACAACCAAAATAATAACGTATGCAAAATTTGAGATTTTTAGGATTCCTGATTGTAGGAATGGTGGCATTGAATATGCAAAGCTGCTTCATCGACTTAGATGACAATGACAATATTTTCGGATGTGAAAAAGGTACCGGCGATGTGGTGACCGAAGAAATCATCCTTCCTGCCTTCCATTCAATCGATTTATCCGGTGCAGACAATGTATTCCTGTCCCAGGGACCGGAACAAAAAATTGAAGTAGAAGGACAGGCAAACATGATCGACCTGCTCAATCGTGATGTATCCGGTGGAACCTGGCGTATTGATTTTGAAGATTGTGTGGGCTCTCACCGCGACTTGAAAATTTTCATCACCATTCCTGAAATCAGGGCAATTTCAATTACCGGTTCAGGTGATGTGTTTGGCGAAAATGAATTCACAGTCGGTGACCTTGAATTAAGAACTACTGGCTCAGGTGATATGGATTTAGCAGTAAACGCAGACGATATCGATTTGCGAATCACCGGTTCCGGCGACACCCGCCATGAAGGAATCTGCGATGACCTCCGCATCAACCTAACAGGCTCCGGCGATTACGACGGCTTCAACATGGAAGCCCTTAGCGCCAATGTATCTATCACCGGTTCCGGAGATTGCGAAGTTCGCGCTGTCGACAATCTGGATGTCCGAATCACTGGTTCAGGCGATGTTTATTACCGCGGAAATCCATTCATCAATGTAAACATCACCGGCTCTGGTTCGCTAATCAATGCCAACTGATTGCTGCCAATTTCGCTGTTAAAATAAATGCACCCATAGGGCCGCCAAATCTGGCGGCTCTTTTTTTTAGCGGTTTACGGTTTGCGCATTGCGGATTGAGCATTGCGGTTTATGGAGAACATATCTGTAAGGATAGGGCATGCCCTGTCCTTAACGTAGAACGAAAGGTTGGGACTTACTTTGCTAGGTGCGAAGCAGAATCAAGTGTTTAGCGTTCCGCCAACGGCTTAGAATTCAACAATAACACTTTCTCCCAACAGTAAGCGTCATTCCGGCCTTGAGCCGGAATCTCCTAAGCAACAAGCAGGGTGGATTTATAGGCTAAAAAGTTAGCTTTTAATGAAGACCAACCATTCCCTTTCATTTATTCATGCTAGAATGCCGGGCCAGATTCCGGCTCGGTGCCGGAATGACCTAACCTTTTTGCAGTTCACCATCTGGCAAACGATCCCCCGATCCCCCAACCAAACGAGCCCCTGACCAAACCAGCCTCCGAGCAAACGATCCTTCGAGCAAACGATCCCCCGAGCAAACGATCCCCCGAGCAAACGATCCCCCGAGCAAACGATCCACCAAGTTTTTCCCTATCTTCATCCCTCCAATTTCAACAAATGATTGACCCCGGGAATATTCAGTTTGAAGGCTTGAATGATGTGCAGGTTGCTCAGGCGAGAAAAGTGCACGGAACCAACGAATTGGTTCATAAAAAAGAAAACAGGATAGTAGAGCTACTTCTCGATTTGGTGAAGGAACCTATGATTTTATTGTTGTTGGTTGCTGCCCTCATATATTTTATCAGTGGAGAAACCGGAGAGGCGATTTTTATGACGGTGGCTATCGTCTTTGTAGCGGCAATTTCTATTTACCAGGATTATCGAAGTAAAACTGCTTTGGCTGCTTTGAAGGATTTAACCCGTCCTGTCGCCAGGGTGATTCGCAATGGAGAATTAAGCACCATTCCGACAGAATCTATTGTAAAAGGAGACATTATTTTGGTAGAAGAGGGAACCACCATACCTGCAGATGCCAAAATACTCCAAGCCAATGATTTTTCCGTAAATGAAGCCCTCCTTACTGGAGAATCCTTACCCGTTTTTAAAAATGAAAATTCTGAAGAAAATAAAATCTTCACAGCCACGAATGTTGCTTCCGGTTTGGCAATAGCAGAAGTATTTGCCATAGGTAACCAAACCAAGTTAGGCCAAATTGGGAAATCGCTCGAGGACATAAAAGAAGAGCAGTCCCCCCTCCAAATTCAAATCAACAATTTTGTAAAAAAAATGGCCTTTCTGGGCATAGCCGTTTTCCTGGCGGTTTGGCTGATTAACTATTTAAATTCTGGGAGCATCCAGGAAAGTTTGCTTCAGGCTCTAACACTGGCAATGAGTATTCTACCGGAGGAGATTCCGGTAGCCTTTGCCACTTTTATGGCCTTAGGAGCTTGGAGATTGATGAAATCCGGCATCATAGTCAAAGAAACCAGAACAGTAGAAGCCCTGGGAGCAGCCAATGTAATCTGCCTGGATAAAACCGGTACCATTACCGAGAATAAAATGTCCATTGCTGAATTGTATTTCCATCCCGAAGGTTTGCGATTTACTTTGGATGAAATGCCCAAAGAAGCGATGATCCTACTAGAGATGTCCATGTGGTCCAGTGAGCCGGTTCCTTTTGATGCCATGGAAATTGCAATTCATGAAGCCTATGAGCAAGCCTTTGAAAAAGACCTAAGAACTGAATTTTTCATGGTACATGAATATCCCCTTTCTGGTACCCCTCCCATGATGACCCACGTTTTTGAAAATGAAAATGGAGAGCGAAAATTGGCTGCAAAAGGTGCACCGGAAGCAATGATAGCTGTTTGTAATTTATATGAATCGGAAAAGCTCAAGGTTCAGGCAGCTTTAGATAAAATGACTATTGCCGGATATAGGGTTTTGGGAGTTGCAGTTTCAGATTTTGCCGGGTCGGATTATCCTGGGAAACAGCAAGATTTACCTTTTAAGTTTTTAGGATTGATTGCTTTTTTCGATCCTCCAAAAAGTAATATCCAATCCGTTTTTGAGGATTTTAAAAAAGCTGGAATAGAGGTCAAAATTGCTACCGGCGACAATGCCAATACCACTAAAACGATAGCCGGTATGGCAGGATTTGAAATAAAAGGTGAGGTCGTTAATGGCCGACAATTGATGGAGCAATCAGATGTTGAATTTGACAAAAGCGCTCAATCTGATAATCTATTCACCAGGATGTTTCCGGAAGCGAAATTGCGATTGATCAATTCATTGAAATCCAAAGGAAACATAGTGGCCATGACCGGAGATGGCGTCAATGACGGTCCTGCACTCAAGGCAGCCAACATTGGAATTGCTATGGGAAAGAGGGGTACAGAAATTGCCAAACAAGCATCTTCTCTCATTCTGGTAGAAGATGATTTAGCAAAAATGGTGGAAGCCATCGCTATGGGCAGGAAGATTTATTCCAACCTGAAAAAAGCAATCCGGTACATCATTTCCATCCATATTCCTATCATCCTAACGGTTTCTCTTCCTTTGTTTTTGGGTTGGAAATTTCCAAATATTTTCTCACCGGTTCACGTCATTTTTCTGGAACTGATCATGGGGCCAACCTGCTCCATCATTTATGAAAATGAACCGATGGAAAAAGGTGTAATGGAAAACCCACCCAGGAAATTCACCGAGACTTTTTTCAGCAGTAGGGAATTACTCATGAGTATAACCCAGGGATTGGTCATAACGTTTGCTGTCTTAACGGTCTATCTTTATTGTGCCAACCATGGCTTGAATGAGGATCAGGTCAGGACCAATGTTTTTTTAAGCCTGATGACAGCGAATATTATGCTAACCCTGGTAAACCGTTCTTTCCGGTTTACCATATTTAAAACCATCCGTTATAAAAATGACATGCTAACCTGGATGCTTTTGATTTCTGTTGCACTCACAATTGGACTAATCGCAATACCCCCAATTGCACATTTTTTTCAATTTGAAAAAACTTCTCTCACCTATCTTTTATTTTCCATCGGATTAGGCTTACTGGGAGCTTCATTCTTGGAACTATTAAAATTGTTCAAACTATGGAAAGACTAGTATGCTATCATAAGACAGCTTAAATAAGTTATTGATTATCTGAAGGTTACGAAATTCGCCATTCGAAGTTCGCTTTTCGTTTTTAAAGGCCTCGTAAATCGTAAACCGTAAAACCTAAATTCCACAAATACCAGAACTAAGAGCCATAATCCAACACCTGACCACCCAGACCATTCCCCTTGATCTCATCCAGTTTCTCACGGACTTTGTGGTCGATGATTTCTTTCTGAAGTTTTATCTCAGCCTGAATTTTGTGTTTTCCAATTTCAGTATCGTACCTGAGTTTGTTTCCAACTTCATTTTTTAAAAGAGTGACCTTTTCCAGATTTTCCATTTCAAAAACATGTTCCCTTTGGTGAAGCACATAATCATATGGACTGCGGCTTGAAATCAATTTTACGAATATAGGAGCAGTTTCAATTGCAATGAAAAGTAGAGTTATGAAAATACTCGCAAACCAAATGGCCTGACTTCCTTGACTCAATCTGGAAAGTGCTTCCATTCTTGCCGCCATTCCGCCATACGTTTCTCTTTTTAAACCGGCTACTGCTGTAAGAATTTCACCTTCAAGATTTTGAACGTTTTGTTGTTTCTCTTCAATGAGCGGTTGATTGGTGGCAATCAATGCATCCAATTCGGTCTGAGCTTTATCAGCATCTGCTTTTTTGGCTTTGTAAATAGGTCCAAGATTTCTTTTACCTGATCCACCGGTACCATCGGCTTCTTGTTGAGCCCTTAAAGCCAATTCATCCCTGGTAGCAGTTTGAGTGTTTATTTCATTTTTTAAAAGAGCAATTTCTGCCTGGTTGGATTCTATTTCTTTGGTATACCTGTCCTTCACCAGGTCTTCCTGTTTTTTAAAAACTTCCTGTTCCATTTGGACCAGTTCTGCATTGATTTCTTTTTCAAAAATCTTTAATTCCAACGGTTTTGAAATTACCAATGCCAGGATGACAGCCAAGGCTAGTCGAGGAAGCGCAACAGCCCAATCACGGTACCATTTTCCATTGCTTTTCATACTCATTACAATGTACCGGTCCAGGTTGAAGATCATCATGCCCCAGAGTATTCCAAAAAGGATGGCCGTAAACCAATTGTCAAAAACAGTGTAGAGTGCGTATCCGGACGAGATAAAAGCCATGATTCCGGTAAAAAATACAGTAGCTCCAATTCCTGCATATTTGTTTTCGTCGGTAGGGCAGGATTCAAGGATTTTGCGGTCAACACCCGCACAGAATAAAAAGAACGATTTCAGGCGATTCATACAATTCGGGTTTTTCTAATTTGGGAAGAAAATTCAATAACTTACAAGGAAGCAAGAATATTGGTGACCAGCCAATTTTTTCGATGAAGAACGAAATGGATTTACGAATGACAAGTGGTAAATGACAAATGTCTCATTCTTACATCCTTACCCAACACTTGCTATTTGATTAAGCTTTTAAAAAAAGCTACATCTTATTAAAAAAATCCTTACTTTTGCGCCCGCTAAAGAAGATCCGCCAAGATCGCATTTGGTATCACTTTTTAAAATTCAATCAATGGCAACTTATTTAAGTAAAGAAAAATTAGAAGAAATCTTCGCTGAGTATGGTGGAGATGCTAAAAACTCAGGTTCAACTGAAGGTCAAGTAGCATTATTTACCTACAGAATTCAATCCTTGTCTCAGCACCTTAATCAAAACCAGAAAGACCACTCATGCCGTCGCTCACTTTTGAGACTGGTAGGTAAGAGAAGACAATTGTTGAATTACCTTGCGAAAAAAGACATCAATAAATACCGTTCTTTGACCGAAAAGCTCGGTATTCGTAAGTAAAAACATCAAAAGTGTTCCTCAATTTGAGGAACACTTTTCTTTTAGAGAAATTTTTAGAACATTTGTACTGCAAGTCCGTTAACAAGGACGGATTATGATTGAAATGCTAAATACCCAAATTGCATCAAAGTACTCCCCGGGAAACGAACCCGGCCTTTGACAACTCCGAAATTCTGCCTTGCGCAATCAGAATAGGGTATATGGAAAGAGGGAGAATAGGGAAACACCAAGGTAGTCAAATCGGCCACCTCCCAAAAACCTCCTTCCGGCTAAATCACCTTGTTTTACTATTTTAGCGCCAAAAATTTTCAAACTGAATCATCGGGATTCACATCCTGAAATTTTGTATGCCAATTTTTTGCTCGCCAATATCAGATTGGAAATGTTTAATTAACCAAAATATATCTATCAAAAATGGGAATGCAAACTCCTATTAGTACTTCTTTCAATCTTCCTGATGGCAGAGAAGTAACCATTGAAACTGGAAAACTCGCAAGCTTAGCAGATGGTTCTGCTGTTGTAAAAATGGGAAATACGATGCTTTTTGCTTCTGCTGTTTCTTCCAGAACAGCCCGCGAAGGCCAATCTTTCTTCCCACTCTCTGTTGATTATCAGGAAAAATTTGCCGCTGCCGGTAAGATTCCCGGAAACTTTTTCAGAAGAGAGGCAAAATTGTCGGACTATGAAGTCCTTACCTCTCGTCTTGTCGACAGAGCCATCCGTCCACTTTTCCCTGACGGATACATGTTCGAAACTCAAATCATCATCAACCTTATATCCGGAGAAGTAGAAACTTTGCCTGATGCATTTGTAGCATTGGCTGCTTCTGCTGCTCTAACCGTTTCTGATATTCCTTTTGCAGGTCCTATCTCTGAGGTTCGTGTAGCGCTTATTGATGGCGAATACAAAGTAAACCCTGGTAGATCAGAACTTGCAAATGCAGAATTGGATATCATCGTAGGTGCTACTATGGCTGATGTTACGATGGTAGAAGGTGAGGCCAAAGAGGTTTCTGAAAAGACCTTGGTCGATGCCATCAAAGTAGGCCATGATGCTATCAAAGTTCAAATTCAGGCCCAGTTGGATCTTGCTCAGAAAGTAGGTGGCGTTGCCCTTACCAAAAGAGAAGTAGAACCACTTCCTGAAAATAAAGAATTGGAAGCATGGGTTTTTGAAAAGGGTAAAGCTGCTGTTTATGAAGTTGCAAAAGGCAATCTTCCTAAAAACGACAGAAAAGCCAGATTGGACGAAATCAAAACTGAATTGGAAGAGAAACTCCTTGAAGAAAAAGGAGAAGAATATATGGAAGAAAACGGCGAATTGTACAGCCGTTACTTCGGTGACCTTAAAAAGAAGGTTATCCGTAACATGGTTTTGGATGAAGGAGTACGTTTGGATGGAAGAAAGGCAGATGAAATTCGCCCTATCTGGTGTGAAGTTGACTACCTTCCTTCTGCACATGGTTCTGCCATCTTCACAAGAGGAGAAACCCAATCTCTTACCACACTTACTTTGGGGACCAAGCAGGACGAAATGTTGATCGACAATGCTCTTGCTCTTTACAACGAGAAATTCATTTTACACTATAACTTCCCTGCCTTCTCTGTCGGTGAAACCAAACCTATGAGAGGTCCGGGACGACGTGAAGTAGGACACGCAAACCTTGCTGGACGTTCTATCCGCCAGGTGATGCCTAAGGATTTCCCTTACACTACCAGAATTGTTTCTGACATCCTTGAATCAAACGGTTCGTCTTCTATGGCTACCGTTTGTGCAGGTTGTTTGGCTTTGATGGATGCAGGGGTTCCGATTTCAAGTCCTGTTTCAGGTATAGCCATGGGTATGATTGCTGACGGTGACAAAGTAGCTATCCTTTCTGATATCCTTGGCGATGAGGATGCATTGGGAGATATGGACTTTAAAGTTACCGGTACTGAAAATGGTATCACAGCATGTCAGATGGACATCAAGATCGATGGACTTCCATACGAAAAATTGGAAGCAGCGCTTGATCAGGCAAAAGCAGGTCGCTTACATATTCTTTCAAAAATGAAAGAAACCATTGCTGCTCCAAACGAAGATTTCAAACCACATGCACCTCGTATCGTGGAGATGATCATCGACAAGAGCTTCATCGGCGCGGTTATCGGACCTGGTGGAAAAGTTATTCAGGAAATTCAGGCAGTTACCGGTGCCATCATCAACATCACTGAAGTAGATGATCAAGGTATCGTGAACATTGCCAGCAACGATAAAGCCTCCATTGAGGCTGCGGTGAATTGGGTAAAGAAAATTACCTTCGTTCCTGCAGTTGGAGATGTATATGAAGCGAAAGTAAAAACCGTTATGCCTTATGGTGTTTTCGTTGAATTCAACGGAAAGAGCGGTTTGCTTCACGTAAGTGAAATCTCTCACTCAAGAATTGACAACGTAGAAGATGTATTGGCTGAAGGAGATTCCGTAAAAGTAAAACTTATCGGAATCGACCAGAAAACCGGCAAAATTCGCTTGTCTCGCAAAGCTTTGATGCCACGCCCTGAAGGTGGTGGAGGCGGTGGCCGCGACAATGGCCGCAACGACAGAAATGATCGAAATAGGGACTAATTGTCCCTCTGATTTCTAAATCTATATTTTTCGAAAAGGCGTGGTCAATGACTACGCCTTTCTATTTTTTATCGCAAAGGATGGGGAAGGCAGGAAAGCACGCAAAGAGAGTTTTATCGCAAAGGATGGGGGAGGATGAGAAGAACGCAAAGAGATGGTGCAGAATCTTGAGTTAAAACCAAAGACAAAAGACCAAGAGCCAAAGACATTATCGCAAAGGATGGGTAAGGCAGGAAAGGACGCAAAGAGATTCTGCAGATTAAGAAGTTTGAGCCAAAGTACCAAAGACTTTTTCCTAATTCAACCCTTCAACTATTCAACCCTTCAAAATTCAGATTATCGCAAAGGATAGGGAAGGCTTAGAAGACCGCAAAGAGATTCTGCAAAGGCTTGAGTTAAAACCAAAGACAAAAGACCAAGAGCCAAAGACTTTATCGCAAAGAATGGGTAAGGCAGGAAAGGACGCAAAGAGATTCTGCAGATTAAGAAGTTTGAGCCAAAGTACCAAAGACTTTTTACTAATTCAACCCTTCAACTATTCAACCCTTCAAAATTCAGGTTATCGCAAAGGATGGGGGAGGATGAGAAGAACGCAAAGAGATGGTGCAGAATCTTGAGTTAAAACCAAAGACAAAAGACCAAGAGCCAAAGACTTTATCGCAAAGAATTGGTAAGGCAGGAAAGGACGCAAGAGATTCTGCAGATTAAAAGTTTGAGCCAGTACCAAAGACTTTTCCTAATTAACCCTTCAACTATTCAACCTTCAAAATTCAGGTTATCGCAAAGGATGGGGGAGGATGAGAAGAACGCAAAGAGATGGTGCAGAAGCTTGAGTTAAAACCAAAGACAAAAGACCAACCCCAAAGACCAAAAAAGCCATGACCAACGATCACGGCTTTTTTTGTCAATCCTAATCCTTCAATCCTTCAACCCTTCAACCCTTCAACCCTTTCCTACCTAAACTCCACCTCAAATGGCATTCTGAATTGAATTCCTTCCTGTTCCTTCAGAGAACGAGCCATTTTGTAATAGGTAGCGTATTCACCCAATTCTTTTTCAATTACCCGGGTAGAAATGGTATTGGATTCCTGACCCATGATTTCTTCAATAAGGGACTGAAGTGGATCCTTTGGTTTTGGATAGGTTACAATGCGGTATTTTTCCAATCCGGCAAGACCGGCAGCTGAAGAAAGTGCGTCATCCAAACCACCGATTTTATCAACCAGGCCTAGTTCAAGTGCACGGTTTCCTGACCAGATTCTTCCCTGTGCAACAGCATGGGCTTCGTCACGGGTCATTCCTCTGGCCTCAGACACTCTTTTAAGAAGGTCTCATACATTTCGTCTACGAAGTTTTGCATGAATTCTCCTTCTTTATCAGATAGGCCCAAAACAGGATTAAAGCCTGCACTGTATTCGCCAGTCTTAACGGTATCGAAGCTGATTCCTAATTTGTCATTCATCAGTTCGGATACATCCGGGAACATGTTGAATACTCCAATCGAACCGGTAAGACTCTCAGCTTCTGCAAAAATGGAATCTGAAGCACAGGAAATATAATAGCCTCCGGAAGCTGCATAATCTCCCATGGATACGACAACTTTAATTCCTTGGTCTCTTGCCAATGTAAGTTCACGCCAGATATTTTCAGAAGCCATGGCACTACCTCCTGGAGAGTTAACTCTTAAAACAATTGCTTTGACTTTATCATCGGTCCTTAGTTTTTCGATGATTTTTACATATTTTTCATCTGCAACTTGTCCTTCTTCACCTTTGCCATCTACAATTTCTCCTTCTGCATAAACTACAGCTACCTTGTCTTTTGTATTAAAATCAGTGTCATCTTTTACACTGGCAAAATAATCATCAAGGCTGATAGATTTAATATCCTCGTCCTCTTCCATACCGAGGCGATCTCGCAAGTCCGCCAAAACCTCATCACGGTAGCCAATCTTATCAATGAAGCGAATTCTTTTTGCCATTTCAGCATTCTGAATAATGGTATGACTTGAAATGCTATCCAGAGTTGCAACCGGAATATTTCTACTGGTTCCAATTTCGGCCAGGAATAAACCATTCATTTCTTCAAGGAATTCTCTTAGTTGAAGTTTATTTTGCGGACTCATATCATTCCTGCGGAAAGGCTCGGTCGCACTTTTAAAATCTCCAGCGTAAAACACATCGTATTTCACACCGATTTTATCCATGGCTTCTTTGAAAAAAGGAACCACGGCAACGAATCCTCTGAAATCTACAGAACCCATAGGGTGCAGGTACACTTCATCAGCTACTGATGCCATATAATAATCTCCCTGAGAGTACCATTTAGAATAGGCAATGATGAACTTACCGCTGTTTTTGAATTCTTTCAAGGCATCTCTAAGAACTGCAGAGGTTGCAATTCCTCTGCCTACCGATTCAGGTTTGATGAGGATTCCTTTTATGTTTTTATCGCTTTCTGCTTTTTTGATGGTTCGAACCATGTCTTGCAATCCAACGATGTCTTCTTCAAAAGCAAAAGGATCTCGTTTGGTATTGTTGGTAAGTTCCGGGATGTTTTGGTCGAAGTTGAGTTCCAAAACTGTATTGGGTTTTACATCCACAGATTTTTGAGAAGAACTTCCGGCACTAATGCCTACTAAAATAAGAATTCCGAAAATAGCCCCAATCGCCAGGGTAACACCTAAACACGATGCAAGGACAAATTTTAAAAATTGATTCATTTACTATGATTCTTTTATTGTGTTTTAAACGGGTGTGTTTTTTATCAAAACAGCACGAATTTAAGGAGAGTATTTCCTATTTCCTTTGAAAATTAGATGAAAGGTCTTTTTTGCAAGATGAAATTATTTTCATGTTTTTTCACTTACCCCTTGATGTTTTGAAAAAATGCCCTGACTTTTGTAATTCAATCCCCTCAAAAAGTTTTCCCCCTTTTAATGCTCATGGGCGTATGCCCACCAGGACGTATTGTCCTTAACCTCCAGTTTGGTCCCTTTAAATTTTGCTTTGACAAACACAAGGCTCGGTAAACTGTATTCAAAACTCGGCAATTTGAATGCTATTTAAGGTTGTTTTCCTGTGTGGGAATTTCATTTCCGGTGTTCCGGATTTAGAAATATCAGGTCACATCTCTGCGGTAGCATGGCAGTACAAACCGATTCTTTAACCTCCCCCCGCAAACACCAAACACTTACAATGAACGATTTAGTGAACAGAACCACTGTGCTCAGGTGGTGTGGGATTAACGTATTTCTGTTCGTTTTCTTAGGTTTACAGGCTCAACAAATGGAAGTTACGGGTGCTGACGTGCCACCGTATTCTCCTGAAAATTTGATCCGCGATGTATTCTTGGGTAACGGAGTAGAAGTGCTTGATATTCAATATGATGGTAACGAAGCCGCTGTTGGATATTTTAACAATGGAAACAACTCTATTGGTATTGATCGTGGACTTATCCTGACAACAGGTGTAGCTTCTAAAGTTACAGGTGTTGGACAAGATGGAGCCCAGGATAATAATGATCTCAACCAACAGTACCGAAATGAAATTGACCTTGAGCAAATTGCTGCAGGGGCTCCCTTGCGCAATGTTGCAAAGTATACCATAAGATTTATTCCTACCTCAGATACCCTTCAATTTAGATACGTATTTGCCAGTGAAGAATATCCCGAATTCGTTTGCAGTGAATTCAACGATGTATTCGGATTTTTTATCAGTGGTCCAGGCTTCAATGGTCCTTTTGAAAATGGAGGAGAAAACATTGCCAAAATTCCCGGTACCAACTTACCTGTGGCAATTAATTATGTGAATAATGGGCAGATAGGAGTGTGGGGAGATTTGGTCAATTGTACGCTTCCTTTAGGTACCCTAACCTATGCCGGACTGTTTAATGACAACCAGGATTCTCAGGTGCAACCTGTATTCGATGGGTTTACTTATGTGTTTACTGCAGAAGCTGTCGTGCAACCCTGTCAGGAATATGTAATCAAACTTGCAATTGCAGATGTCACAGACGAAGGTTACGATTCCGGAGTTTTTCTTGAAGCTAAAAGTTTTGGTACCACCCAACTCTTGGTAGAAGCTCAGACAACCAGCTCTGATGGTGCCATTGCAGAAGGATGTGCTGAAGGTCTTTTGACTTTTACTCTATCCAGACCACTTACTCAAGATTATGATGTAACCTACAATATTATGGGTGACGCCCAGAATGGAGTAGATTATGAATTTCTTTCCGGTCAATTGACCATTCCGGCAGGTGAGACAACACGAAGCATAATCGTCAGACCTATCGAAGATTTTACTCCTGAATCACTGGAAACCATTATTGTTGAAGTTCAAAAAGACAGATGCAGTAAGGATACGGTTACCATTTTTATAAAAGACAATGAACTCGATGCACCCATTTTAGGAGACACCCTGATTTGCCCTGGAGAATCCGTTCAATTGGATGGACAATTGCCGGTTCAGGTAGAAGGGCCAAAATCATTTTCAAATACAACCGCATTACCCATTATACCTGCCATGGCTGCAGTGAAAAGTGATATCGTTGTATCGGGAGTTTACCCATTTGTATTCAGAACAGGCGTTATTGAATCTGTTTGTTTGAATATTCAACACAACAACCCTGAAGATCTGGATATTTACCTGATTGCTCCAAATGGGAAATTTATAGCCCTTACCACCGATAATGGAGTTGGAGGAACAAATTATACCAATACCTGCTTTACTGAAGTTGCCGGAATGAGTATCGATGATGCCTTAGCTCAGGCACCCTATTCCGGTTCATTTTTGCCGGAAGGTGTTTGGACTGATTTATGGTCTGAACCCTGTCCAACCAACGGAACCTGGAGCCTTTTGCTTTATGACGATGAATTTGGTGCAAACGGAGTGCTCCGTGATTGGACTATTACTTTCAAACCACCATATGAATTATATTACGAATGGACACCGGACCAGGATATTGACTGTTCAGATTGTCCAAGAATTACTGCTACACCTCCAGCCTCCACTACTTACACTTTGACCGTAATGGATTCTTATGGTTGTGGTGCTGCAGATAGTAGTTTGGTAGAGATTAGTGAGTTTCCTTTGGCTCCTGCAGTAACCTGCGGCTCTGAGACAACCAACTCGGTGACTTTTGAATGGGCTGGAATTGCAGATGCTCAATTTTATGAATACAGTGTGAATGGAGGCCCTTGGATGACGCTAAATCCTGAGGACACTACCTTGTTTATAGGAAACCTGGGCTTGGGAGAAAATGTCGATTTAGACATAAGAACCATTAGTAACTGCCCGGGTGAACCTGCTTCATTTTCTTGTCAAACTTTAAATTGTGTTGCTCCTGATTTGAATGTCGTTGATTCAAGTTTAGTGAGATGTTCAGGAGAGAACAACGCTTCGATTCAGTTTGAAGCCATTGGCCTAGCCAACCAATATACCTATACTGTAAATAATCAATCCAATAATACAGGTGAATTTACCAATCTTGCCGCCGGGAACTATGAACTAACAGTCACTGATGACCTCGGATGCGCTTCGACGCTTACCTTCGAAATTCTGGAACCGGAACCTCTTCTAATTGAGGAGGCCAATGTTACAGATGCACTATGTGCAGGCGCAACCGATGGTACCGCAACATTAACCATTTCCGGCGGCACTTCACCTTATTCTTATTCATGGCCAAACAATTCGAGCGGACCTGTTTCCAATTCATTGCCAGCAGGTATGCATACAGTTACTGTAACGGACGACAATGGATGTCTGATTCTTGTTCCATTTGAAATTGACGAACCGGCTCCTTTAAGCTTCCTGCCAGAACCAGGAAAAGTAAGTTGTGCCGGAATCGCCGATGCAGTGGCAGGAGTGAACGGAACGGGAGGCACGGGTACTTATTCTTATCAATGGGATATGGCCGCAGGGAGTCAAATTACGCGTCAGGCGGTGAATCTTTCAGGTGGGTCTTATTCAGTTACCATTACAGACGAGAATGGGTGCCAGACTTCACAAATTGTCAATGTGGTTGAAAATGATTCGATTGATGTATTTCCGGTTGTCGCCCCAGTTTCTTGTTTCAATGGAAATGATGGAGCAGTTTCTTTACAAATACAAGGAGGTGCTGGAAATTATTCTTTCCAATGGTCCAACAATACCACTTTGCAAAATGCGACTAACCTGGCAGCTGGTTCTTATAATGTAACCGTAACGGATGAAGATAATTGTGATTTTATCACAACCATTCAAATAGACCAACCTGATGCCTTGGAATATTCCTATCAAACTGAAAACACCTTATGTCACGATTCCCAAGATGGAATGGCACAATTGGAAATCCAAGGAGGAACCCCAGGCTATGCAGTAAGATGGCAGGATGGTAATCAAAGTTTGATAAGAAATGATCTGGGAGCAGGCTCCTATAATGTGACCATTTCAGATGCCAATAATTGTGAAACTTCTGCTTTGGTAGCTATTCAAAGTCCGCCAGCATTGGAAGCTAATGCTCAGGCTTTAGATCCAAAATGTTTCAATGAAGCTAGTGGACAAATAAGTATCAATGCTTCCGGTGGAACCGGACTTCATACTTACACCTGGTCGCATGATCCAAATGTTCAGACTGCAAGTGTTTCAAACCTGACAAATGGTTTTTATGCAGTAACCATTACCGATGAGAACAATTGTACCGAAGTTGTGTCTTTGGCATTGGATGCTCCGGACAGCTTAAGTTTGGATGCTGAAGTGAGTGCAGTGAAATGCCATGGACTTAGAGATGGAAACATAATGATTGAGCCGGAAGGAGGAGTAGGGGGGTACCAGTACTCCTGGACAGGTCCAAATGGATTTACTTCTCTAGCCGCTAACCTTATCAATATTCCTGCGGGCGATTACGCTGTTGAAATAACAGATGCAAATGGTTGTAAAACCCAAAAAGAATTAACGATAGATGAACCCGAAGAGTTAACTGCATTGATGGAAGTTATCCCGGTTTCTTGTGCAAATCGTCAGGATGGTGAAATATTTATTCAACCGGAAGGTGGAACGGCACCTTATAAAGTTGAGATGGACGGATTTAGTTATGGAGTGGTTCAAAATATTGGCAACCTGAGAGCAGGCGAATATTCAGTTGTAGTTATAGATGACAACGGATGTACTTTCGATATAGAGGGACTTATTGTTGGAGAAGCAAAATTACTCACCGTTGAATTGGGTGAAGATAAAGTTGTCAAACTAGGTGAAACTGTTGATTTGGTTCCTGATATCCAAAGTGATTTTACCGTTCAAAAATATGAATGGGCGCCTGGAAATCCTGATTTGCTTTCCTGTTTGGATTGCCCGATAACCACCGTTACAACGGAATTTCAAGTGAATGTAAAGTTGACCATAACCGATGAAAAAGGTTGCAAAGCTGAAGATCGTGTATCCATTTTTGTTGAAAAAGACAGAAATGTTTTTGTTCCAACCGGTTTTACACCTAATGGCGATGGCAACAATGATAATCTGCTGGTACATGGAAAAGATGGCGACCATGTAAAAGAAATGAGAATTTATGACCGCTGGGGTGAATTGGTGTTTTTGGCCAGGGACTTCGCGGTCAATGATGAATACGCCGGCTGGGACGGAACTTTCCGTGGAAAGCAAATGACCAGCGGGGTTTATATATGGTATCTTGAAGTATCGTACGAGGATGGATTAGATGCTTCATTCAAAGGTTCCACGACACTGATTCGATAAAAAGGCTTTCAATCAGCAAAGAACCATGATTAACCGGCCGGTCTCTCCCTTGGGACCGGCTGTTTTATTTGTGTTAGCTGCTCGCTCGACACTTTGCAAAATCACAACTTTTGCACGAATATTGCGTTTGATTCCCATACAAACCTTGATTCCATGCGATCTTTCCTTATACTTTTTTCATTTCTTTTGTTTTCAGTCGGACTTTCAGCACAGGAAGCACGCCTTGCTCAACAGTATTACCAAAATGGTGAATACGAAAAGGCAGGAGTTCTTTTTGAAAAGTTATATGACCAGTCTAAAAATGATTATTACTTCAACAGATATATTGAATGTCTGCTTTCGCTTGAAAAGTTTGAGGATGCAGAATCCGTTGTGAAAAAAGAGTTGAAAAAGAAACCCAATGAAATTCCACTTTTGGTTTCTTATGGAAATATTTTAGAAAGACAATACAAAGACGAAGAAGCGAAAAAGGCATATGAAGAGGCCATCGACAAACTTCCTCCTGACCAATTCATGGTCGTTAAACTAGCCAACTCTTTTCAACAATTAACCAAGTACGAACTGGCCATCGAAACTTATGAAAAGGGAATCAAGCTCTTAAAAGACAAACAGATTTTTGCTTACAACCTTGGAAACCTTTATCGCCAAAAAGGAGATATCCCAAAAATGATAGAATACTTCCTTGTCAGTTTGGAAGAAAATCCGGCAAGGATTAGCAACATGCAAGCCTTGTTTCAAAGAAGCTTCCAAAAAGCTGATTATGAGGAATTGCAAATGCAATTGTATGATCGTCTGCAGGAAGACCAGGATGCATTGGTAATGATTGAAATGCTTACCTGGGTATTTATACAAAAGAAAGACTATAGAAATGCCCTGCGTCAGGCTATGGCTTTGGACAAAAGAAAAAATGAAAATGGTGGTAGGGTAATGTCATTGGCAGATATTGCATCCAATGATAAAGCCTATGAAGATGCGATTAGAGGATATGAATATATCGTAAACGAAAAAGGGTCGACCTCACCATTTTACCTGGATGCAAAACGACAGGCGCTAAGAAGTGCAAGGAACCAATTGGTGGAAGGATTCAATTATTCAAATGAAGATTTATTAGCTCTTGAAGGGAAATATGATGCGTTTTTGGAAGAGTTTGGTAGAAATCGTTCTACAGGTTCTATAATAATGGAGTTGGCTGAACTTCAGGGTTTTTATATGAATGATTTAAAAAAAGCCATTGTTACCCTAAACGAGTTGATAGAATTTCCTGGTTTGAACCCTTATGTTTTGGGTCAGGCAAAAATTCAACTGGCTGACTTTTATCTAATGGATGGAGAAATATGGGAATCGACTTTGCTTTACAGTCAAGTCGATAAAGCCCATGCTGAAGACCAGCTGGGACATGAAGCGAGATTTAAAAATGCGAAGTTGTCTTATTACAATGGTGATTTTCAATGGGCGCAGGCTCAATTTTCAGTTTTAAAGGCTTCAACCTCGAAGCTAATTGCCAACGATGCATTGGACTTATCAGTTTTTATTACTGATAACCTTGGCTTGGACTCAACCCCTACTGCTTTGATAATGTATTCAGAAGCTGATCTCCTTGTATTTCAAAATAAATTCTCAGAAGCATTTAATAAACTGGATTCTCTAATGGAAATGTTTCCGGAGCATTCTCTAGACGATGATGTGTTTTATTTAAAAGCTCATATTTATGCTAAAAAGAAAGAATATGATATGGCAGCAATGATGTACAATGCCATCATTGAAAAGTATCCGGAAGAGATTAGAGCTGACAATGCCTTATTTGAACTTGCCTCCTTGTATGAATATCAAATGAATGATTTGGAAAAGGCAAAATCCTTGTATGAAAAGATATTTCTGGATTATAGCAATTCCACTTTTGCCGTAGAAGCAAGGAAAAGATTTAGGATTCTAAGGGGCGATGATATTCAGTAAAGCCCATGACTTTTGGCTTCAAAAAAATTACAAATCCTGTTTTCAAACGTTAATCAAAGGCTGGATGAGGTTTTTGGACTGCTAATTGCTTATGCAATAGAGAATAGCATCATTTTTAAAAGCCTGGAAAACAGATAATAACAATTTATTAATACGCATTTCCATTCAAAATGGATACTTTTGCGCCAAAATACAGAAGATGCAGGCAGATTTTCAATATATGGTTGATTTCACCTTGCCGGATTTACTAAGTGAAGAATTCATGGGGATGATTCCCCACCAAAGAGCAAAAGTGAATCGACTTTTCAGAGATGGAAAACTGGTTAACTATGCTTTATCCCTCGAACACTCGAAAATGTGGGCAGTTTTAAATGCCAATTCAGAATCTGAGGTGATGGAGATAGTAGCCCAGCTTCCTTTAAGCAAGTTCATGTCGGTTCAGGTAAGTATGCTTACTTTTTACAATGCCTTGAATGAAGATATTCCTGTTTTTTCCCTAAATTAATTCAGACTTTTAATTATTTACTAATCCGGTTTCGGATTCATTTTCCATAATAACCATTGGAATGGTAGTTTTGATGTTGAGTTGAATTTTCTCGGAAAGAATTTCCAGTGGTTTTCCATAATCCTTTTCTGCCTTTTCCTCCCACATTTCCCTGTAACCTGCTTTCAATTCATTGTAAACCTCCAAATAGGCTTCGTAATTGGTTCCATCATTTACAGTAAAAGATACTGCTGTTTTTTGGGGATTTAGGGGCCAGGTTTCTTTCATCTCTTTATTTAAAATAAACCTTTTTAAAAAAGGCCTTACCTCTTCTATTCTAACAATACTTCCTTCAAGTAAAATTTCATTTTTAGCATTCAAGGCAATAGTGAGAATATTATTCTCAGGCACTTTTAAAGGTTGAACTGCTCCTTCCCAAGCCGGTAATTTTACCTGTATTCCTTCGTCTTTTTCAATGGTGGTGGCAACCAGAAAAAAGATGAGGAGAAGGAAGGCGATGTCGGCCATTGAGCCTGCATTGGGCTCCGTTGTTTTTCTTTTGATTTTCATGAGCAAAAAGTTGAAGATTGGTTAATGATAAAAAGATGCGGATAAATATTGGAATGGCGGGTAAGGGCAAAATTTGCAGTAAGCTTTATAGGCTATTTGTAATTTAATATTTTTACTTAAATGATGGGACATTCCAAAGTTTGTACTATTTTGGCGTGCTGTTTTTATGAACAATTCTTAAAGAATTCTAGCCTTTGAAAGATTTTATTATTAACAAAAGGCAGCATTTTAGTAAAAGGTATCGTTCATGGAAATAAGCTTAAATCAGTTTTTTTTTCTACCCGATATTAAAACCCACCTGAATTAGAAAAAACGCAAATACCATCTGTATTTGTAGTTATCGGATTATGTCAATTTTTATTGGTAATGGCAATTTTTTTCACTTGTTCGCACAAGTGGCGTTTGATTATAATTAACCAAAATTAAACCTGTTATGAAAAAACTCTCACTAATGTTTTTCATGGTGTTATTCGCCATGAGCTTTGCGCTGGCGCAGAGAACTGTGGTCGGTATGGTTACCGATGACAGTGGAGATGCACTGATTGGTGCAACTGTGCTTGTGAAAGGTACCTCCGAAGGTACTGTGACTGACCTGGACGGAAAATATTCCGTAACGGTTCCAAGCGGTTCAAATACGCTTGTTTTTAGCTACACAGGATTTGAGACCCAGGAGATTGAACTGGGCGCTTCCAATGTAGTTAATGTTAGCCTTTTGGCAGGTATCTCTCTAACCGACGTAGTTGTTGTCGGATATGGAGAGCAAAGTAACCGACTCAAGGTGCAAAGTGTTTCTCAGGTAACTGAGGAAAATATCAAAAATGTACCTTTTGTAACTCCTCAGCAAGTTCTTCAGGGACAGGCAGCAGGGGTACAAATCGTTAACTCCTCAGGAGTATTGGGTTCTGCAGCTGCAATACGAATTCGTGGTGTAGCTTCATTGAATGCTGGAGGTAGTCCACTTTTTGTAGTTGATGGTGTTCCAATGAATGATGGTGCATACACCAATGAATTAGGTGCTAGTACTCCGTTAAACCCGCTAGCAGATATTGACCCAAATGATATTGAAAGTGTGTCAGTATTGAAGGATGCTGCAGCTGCTGCAATTTATGGGTCTCGTGGTTCAAATGGAGTTGTTTTGATTACCACTAAAAAAGGAAAAGCAGGCTCCAATAGGGTAAACCTTGGTTATTACACCGGATGGGTTGAGCCAACCAACGTTTTGGAGATGATGAATGCAGAGCAGTACCGCACTTTTATGGCAGATTACAATGGTGTTTCTACGATTCCTGCTACATCTTTCAATTGGCCGGATGCAGTCTTACAGACCGGAAGGATAAATAATTATAATTTGTCTTTTTCAGGTGGAACTGCCAAAACTCAGTATTACATTGGCGGTACAATGTTAGACCAATCCAATTATACAATTGGTAACGAATTAAATAAATTGACGGGTCGTTTGAATTTCAAACATTCCATGGACAATGGATTCCGTTTTGGTGCCAATATCGGTTTGGCGCGTTCAATCAACGACCGTATCAACACTGATAATAGTACATTCGCACCATTGACCTCTGCATACCTGCAGTTCCCTTATGTAGAAGCATATAATGAAGATGGTACATTTAAAAGAAGCCCTAATTTCATTCCAAACATTTTGGCGATTGAGGAGCTTTCTGTTTTTGAATTGGTTTCCAGAAGGTCATATGGTAACGTCTTTGCATCTTATGATCTTATACCTGAAAAATTATACATTAAGACTGATTGGGGTATGGATCAAGTTTCTACCGAAGAGACAAATAGAGATCCAGACATCGTTAGCCCGGGAGGTTATGGTTATAGAAGAATTATCTCTGATATCAAATGGTTGACTACCAATACGCTTAATTATACTGAAAGCTTCGGTGCTAATAATTTGAGCGCTGTATTGGGAGTTAGTTATGAGACTTCTGAATTGCAGAGAACTGCTGTTGAGGGTTCTGATTTTGCAGCTGACGGTCTAAGAAATATTGCTTCTGCTGCAACTCCAACCTTGACTTTTGCTGACAGAACCAGATGGGCTTTGGCTTCACAGTTCCTACGTGTTAACTACAACTATAATGAAAAATACCTATTAGAAGCATCTATTAGAAGAGACGGTTCTTCTCGTTTTGGTGCAAACAACAGATGGGGTACTTTCTGGGCAGTAGCCGGAGGTTGGATTATGTCTGAAGAAAGCTTCATGTCAGACGTTGACGCCATTAGTACTTTGAAATTGACAGCAAGTTACGGTATCTCTGGAAATGATCGAATTGACAACTTTGCATCCAGAGGATTGTATCAGTCTGGTGTTGAATCTGATTATGCAGGAAACCCAGGTTTGAGACCAACTCAAGCACAGAATCCTGATTTGAAATGGGAGGAAACTTCACAATTGGATTTAGGAATTGAAATTGGTGTTTTAAATGATAGATTAAAATTAAGTGCGAACTATTATATCAAAAACACTACAGACTTGTTATTGGAATTCAACTTGCCTGATGTTGGAGGTATTTCGAATATTTCCAGAAATGCAGGTGAAATGAAAAACACCGGAGTTGATTTGGATCTTAATGCTTCTATCATCCGTAAGCGTGATTTTAATTGGGACCTAAGACTGAATATGGGTTTCTTGAACAACGAAATTACTGCATTACCTGAAGCTGCATTAGATGAGCAAGGCAGACAATTTATTTCAGGTACCGGAAATCAACGTGCAGTAGTTGGTTTTACTGCAAATGAATACTATTTAATTCCTTACAATGGTATTAATCCAGAAACCGGAAATGCTGAATGGTTAGATCAAGATGGAAACCCTACCACTAACCCATTGGCTTCTGCCAGAGTTTTAGCCGGTTCGGCAGTGCCTGATTTCATTGGTGGTTTCACAAATACCCTACGTTACAAGGATTTCGATTTTAATGCATTCTTTAATTTTACTTACGGAAACGAAGTATTATTAGGTGAATTAAGATTTGTCGACGATGTTAGGGCTACTGGTTTCAATAAGTCAGTAGATGTCTTAAATTATTGGACTGGTCCTGGCGACACTGATGCTTTTGCTCCAGGTCCTGATAGCCCAACTAAGGCGACTTTCCGTCAGCCTTCTACACTTCAAATGCAGGATGGTTCTTTCCTAAGATTGAGAAATATTTCATTGGGTTATACTTTGAAAGGAAAGAAATTGGGTACCGATGCTTTCGAAAGCATTAGAATCTATGTTATGGGTCAAAACATGTGGACTTTGATGAATAAAGATTTCAGAGGAGCTGATCCTGAAGTTGCTGATGGTGGAAACAACAACCTTCGTCAGGGTGAGTCATTCTTTAGCCCACCACAGGCAAGAACTACTACTGTGGGAGTAAATGTTTCTTTCTAATGATTCACTTAATCCTTGAAAAATTAAACTAATAATCATGAATAAAAATATATTTCTATATCTAATCGTGTTTTCAATGGCACTATTTGTTGTGTCATGTGAAGATGCTCTTGAAATTGAGCCTGAACAGGAGCTTTCAATTGATGCTGCATTCTCTGATGAGGCAACAACAATGGCTTCTTTGATGGGAGCATACAGCCGTTGTCAGGATTTGGAAGTATTTGGTGCTTTGCCTCAGGTAATTGCTGAATACCAGGCTGACAACGTAAATTTTATTGGTACATTCCCAACTTTGCAGGACATCAATCAATACGTTACCTTGTCTTCTAATACTTCAATTGAAGCAATTTTTAGAGATAATTATCGTGCAATCTTAGCGGCAAATGCTGTTATACAAAATGCCCCTGGAGTTGATGATCCTGGTTTTTCAGATGAGGAAAAAGCTCAAGTGGTAGCAGAAGCCAAATTTGTTCGTGCAATGGTTTATTTCAATTTGTTGAACATGTTTGCACAACCCTACAATGTTAACAACGGTGGGGAAGAAGGTGTTGCCTTGGTTTTGGAGCCTGATGTGCTTAATGGTGTAACAAATTTCCCTGCCAGAAGCACAGTTGCAGAATGTTATGCTCAAATCGAGAAAGATTTGACAGAAGCGCTTCCTAATCTTCCTGCTGATGGTACCAGAATTAGAGCTACTCAAGGTGCGGCTAATGCTCTTCTTTCAAGATTGTATCTATACAAAGGAGACAATGGAAATGCAGCATCTCGTGCTCAAATGGTAATTGGAAATGCATTTTATGCAGCAGCTACTGACTACAACTTCTACGATAATGAAACGCCAGAAGCCGTATTCTCTTTGGATATGTCTCCAACTGACAACTCTAGAACCGGTACAGGTGGATGGGCCTCTTATTTCCGTCCTGCAGAGGAAGGTGCTCGTGGAGATGCTCCATTATCAGCTGATTTAATAGCTGCTTTTGACCCTGCTGACAAACGTTTGACAGACCTTACCAGTGTAGGTGCTAATGGTGAAACATATTCTTTGAAATATGATGATCCGGTAACAAACTCTGATAATTCACCTCTAATCAGAATTTCTGAAATGCATTTGAATGCAGCAGAAGCTTTGACCAAATCTACCAATGCGGTTACTCAAGACATCCTTGACCTTGTAAACCCATTGAGACAAAGAGCTGGTCTTGCTGATTGGACTACCGGTGATTTTGCAGATGCAAATGAATTGCTTACTGCAATTCTGGATGAGCGTCGTAAGGAGTTGAATTGTGAAGGCCATAGAAAAATGGACTTACTAAGAAATGGCATGCCTTTACGTACCTCAGGCTTTGGTGCAGGTATTTCCAGCCCTGGTGACGACTTAGTAGTATTACCAATTCCTCAAAGAGAAATTGACCTAGGTTCTTCTCTTCCGCAGAATCCTGGTTACTAATCTTTAAAGGATTTTATAAGATAATTAGCCCTCCCGGAATTTTTCGGGAGGGCTTTTTTTTTCAAGTGATCTTGAATTAGGCCATTTTTACCTTTTTATTTATCCTTGTATCGAATTTATAAACGTCATGCTCGAAATTCTTCAAAAACCCTATCCTTTTGATGGTTATAAAACCCAAATTAGGAACATCCTCTGGGGTGGCGTTTTTGTGTTTCTTTTTCTTGCCTTGATAAAACCGTTTGGTATGCAGCCGGGAAATGTTGGGATGGCCACTTTCCTTCTGGTTTGTGCTGCTTTTGGCGCAGTGACTTCACTGGTTATGGCAATAACCACTTTTGCATTGTATTTACTTCCCAATATTTTTAATGAAACCAACTGGGTGGTTTGGAAGGAAATTGTAGTAAATGTATTGGTAATTGGTTTAATAGGTACAGGTAATCTTTTGCTGGCTACCATCCTTTTTGGAAATCAATTTACACTAGAAAATTTCCTGCAATGGCAATGGATGACACTTGTAATCGGACTATTTCCTGTTTTGATAACAGTCCTTACCAAACAAAATCGATTGCAGAAAAAATATGGTCAGGAAGCACAACTACTCAACAATAAAATTCACGATACAAAGGCCAAATCAAAACATGATTTATTAAAGTTGGTCGGTGAAAATCAAGGTGAAACCTTGGAATTACATTTAGATGAATTCCTTTATTGTGAATCCTCAGCCAATTATGTGACCATCTATTTTTTAAAAGAAAATAATTTGCAAAAAGAGATGTTGCGGTTGAGTTTAAAAGGTGTGGAAGAACAAGTTAAAAACTATCCAGATCTTTTCCGCTGCCATAAAACCTTTCTGGTCAATTTGAAAAAAGTAAAAGAAGTAAGTGGAAATGCCCAAGGATATAAATTGCACTTTGAAGAGATTGAAAATTTAGTTCCTGTTTCCCGATCCCTCAATCAAAAAATCAATGAACTTTTTTACAGTGAAGGATAAGTAAGTGAAAAGCTGAATTCGCTGTTCGCTGTTCGCTATTCGGTATTCGCTATTCGCCGTTCGCTGTTCGACTTTCGTTTTTTAGAAGCCTCGTAAACCGTAAATCGTAAACCGTAAATTCTTCTTTTACCCTCTTTTCAGAGTTAAACAACAGAAATAAGCTTTCCCATTCATCCCAAAGCCTTCCTAATCAACCCTTTCGCCTTGCAATTTATCCCGGCTAATTGTCAGACTTCCCTTTAAACAGCAAACCGTAGTTATTTCCATTTCCTTTGTTCCAGTCAAATAAATTAATTCATCGAAAAGTAAAAAGACATGGAATTTTGGGGCACCATTAGTTTGTACATTCATATCATCGCAGGCACCTTAACCTTACTTGCCGGTCCGGTGGCTATTTTTTATAATGGAGACAATACCAAACTCCATAAGGTCTGGGGGAAGATTTTTCTTTGGTCAATGGGCATTGTTACCACAACAGCTATAATCGGATTTATTCAGCACCCTACGCATGTGTTTTACCAGTTCCTGGGTGGACTTTCCTTAATCGTTATTTTCAATCTATACAAGGCCATTCGAGCCATTCAATTCAGGAAAAAACTTTCTGTTTCCAATTTAGACAAATTCGTTTTTTACCTGACAGGAATCGTTGCCTTCCTTTTTACGGGTATGGCTTCCTACGGATTTATTTTTAAAAATGGGGGAGCAGTGTATATCCTTTTAATGGTTTTTGGCCTGGCCTTGTTTCTGGATTTAAGGGTTCTGGCTAGATTGATTAAAAATGAATCAACTACTGCAAAAAATTGGTTCAAACAACACATAAGTGGCATGCTGGCGGCCTTTACCGCCTCTACCACTGCCTTTATGGTCAATGTAGATACCGGACTTCCCTGGTACCTGGCATGGTTTGGACCAGCTATTATTATCCAACCCCTATTATTTTATTTTTTCAAAAAATATAGATTGAATGACAAACCGGCAAAAGAAAAAGGCATTCCAACTGCGGTGGTTGATTAGCAGAATTCACCCGCTGGTACAAGTTTGAATACCTACTGGTAAAAGTTTTAAAAAGTGCTGGTACAAGTTTTCAAACTTGTACCGAGGGTACATGCTGGTCTTCCGACCAGCAAAGAGTATAGAAGGAAGGCACTAAAATCAAATCTACTCCGCCTCCATCCCTGTCAGCCACTTTTTAAAGACGGGAGAACGCTCCGTAGATACTATAGTCTCCTGATCACATTCCGGTTCCAATAATACTTTTACTCTGGACTTGGAATACGCATACATTTCTTTGATGGCTTCGATGTTGATAATAAACTGTCGATTGATCCTGAAAAATTTGGTTTCATCCGCTATCTCATCCAGCTTTTCAAGTGAGTAATCAATAGGATAGCGCTTGCCGTTATGCGTTACCAGGAAGGTGATTTTTTCTTCAGTATAAAAATAGGCAACCTCATCTATGGAAACGACTTTCAAGGTTTGGCCAAAACGAATTAAAAAACGCTTGGACTGATTTTCAGATTCCTTTTTTAGAATTTTTGCCAGTTCTTCATAATTCGGTTCAGCAGTTCCAGGCTGGTTGCTTTTGAACTTTTCAATTGCTGATTTCAAAGACTCTTCTTTAACAGGTTTCAATAAGTAATCTACGGCATTGACCTTGAATGCATCTATGGCATATTGATCATAAGCCGTGGTAAATATTACCGGGGTCCTAACCTTAACCTGATTGAATATTTCAAAACAGGAACCATCAGCCAGGTGAATGTCCATAAAAATAAGGTCAGCTTTTTGGTTTGCGTTTTCGAACCAGTTAATTGTGGATTCTATGCTGTCCAGATGTTCGAGAATTTTGATATCCGGATCTACGGTGTTGATCAGTTTGGTCAATCGTCTGGCAGCTGCCATTTCATCTTCCACCATCAAAACGTTCATGTTGCTTAATTTTTTAAAAGATTCTACAATGTGTTAATTTTCGTCGCCATCAATAATTGGTAGGCGCACAATGAAATGGGTTTCTGATTTTTCAAGCAGCATCTTTTTCGATGTCAGGTATTCGTATCTTTTACCTATGCTTTCCAGTCCATATTGGGTAGAAGGCTCAGGTGTTAGTTTTAATTGTAAAGGATTTGAAACTACTATGTGCTTGTCTTCATCTAAATAAATAAAAATACTTAGAGGCTTGGATTTTGAGATTACATTGTGTTTGACGGCATTTTCCACCAACATTTGTAAAGACAAAGGAACCAGGTAGCCGGTCGCTTTTGGAATGTCTATTTTTAAATATAAATTTTCCCCATAACGCTGTTCCAAAAGATAGCCGTAGTTTTTCACAATTTCAATTTCCTCCTCCATGGGTATGATGTCCTTCTCTCTGTACTGTACAATGCTTCGATAAAAATCTGAAAGGGCTTGTACATACTGCATCGCCTGTTCAGGATTCTCATCAATAACCGTCATCAGCGTATTAAAACTATTAAATAGAAAGTGGGGGTTGATTTGACTCTTGAGCGTTTCAAATTGAGATTCAATTTTTTCCTTCACCATCATGCTTTCCCGATGTATTCTTCTGTCTCTTGTATGCTGGTACCAGTAAAAAAGACCGCCTATTATTAAAATACAGACTATTAAAAACCATAATTGCTGCCAAAAAGGTTTTTGAATACTGAATTCAAAAGTTGTCATGGGTTCCTTATCGAAGGCACCGTTTTCGGTAGATTGTATTTTAAAGGTGTAGTTACCGGGAGGCAGATGTGGATAGTTGATGAAATTATCACGGCTTTTTTTCCAGTTCAAATCATAACCTTCCAGCATGTACCGATACTCAACGGTATTCGGGTCGGTGTACCAAAGCCCAATCACATCGAAACTGATGTAATTTTCATCCGGTTCAAAAGAATGACCCTCCTTTACATCTTTTTCCTGTAAAAAGACGGATACGGATTTAATTAAGGTTCTGGGATGGATTTCAAGATCCTCTTGCTCAGCTTTATAATTAATGAGTCCCTGCTGGGTTCCTATCCAAATGTCAAAATTATTTCCCCGACAGACTGCGTTGAGATTAGGCTCAATGTCTTCTACACCAATTTCCTGGTCGTAATAGGTCAGGTGTTTAAGCTTTGGATCCAATATATCAATTCCTGCAGAGTGAACTACCAAAATATTTCCTTTGATATCTGTAATCAGGCTTGTGATAGTCAGATTTCTTATCCCTTCCGGGAGTGCCAATTGTTCGAAGTCGTTACCATCAAACTTGAAAATTCCATTGTCGGATGAACAGAACCAAATATTACCATGTAGATCTTCAGTGATAGAATAAATGGTTTTTAAATTAAAGCCATTGATTTCCTGGTAGGTTTTGATTTGTCCGTTTAAAATTCTTACCAAACCCTTCCCGTCCGTTCCCAGCCAAACTACTCCCCTTGAATCAATAAATACTTTATAAATGTAATCTGTAGGAAGTCCGTTTTCTGTGCTGTACCAGGTCTGTTTGAGCTGCTCAAAACCGATAAATTCAGGATTCCTGATTTCTATCATGCCCCTCAAACTTGCCAACCAGATGCTTCCGTTTTGCTCAGCAATGGAAAAAATGTTACCGTCTTTCAATCCGCTATTCTTTGGAGTGAGGTGATGACTTTTTCTCCTGTCCGCTGTCAGGCAATACAATCCATCTCCATAGGTGCCGATCCAAATTTTACCGTTGCTGTCTTCAAATAGACTGGTTATGTTGAAGTTTTTTCTTTTCCAATATTTTTTAAAAAAAGACCTTCCTTTATCATCCTTCTCCATAAAGAATAGTCCTTCCGGTGTGCCTATCCAAACTACTCCGTTTTGATCTTCCACGACCGCCTGCACATTTTCTATGGAACTTTCTACCCATTCAAATTGGCGGTTGGCCGAATAGGTAATATTACTTCCATTTAAAACCCAAATGTTGCCCTCAGCATCTTTTTTTAGATCAGAGATATTTGCCTTGATTAAATCTTCATTGTTGTTAATTGGATAAACAACGGCAGTATCAATTCTGGTTCTCCAAATTCCCTTGTTTACGGTTCCAATCCATAATTCCAGGTTTTTGAATAATTCCAATTTGGTGATTTCCCCAAATCCCGTATTTGGAATTTTTTGATAGATGGTATCTTTTTCTTTTTCATAAAAAAAGACCCCCATTTCAAAACTGGCAATCCATGCATTTCCCTGATGGTCCAATTTTATATCCCTGACAATCTCATCTTTTAATCCTTTGCTACTATCCAGGGTTTTGATGAATTTGGTTTCATTTTTAAATGAACAAATATTAATTCCAAGGTCTGTTCCTACCCAAACGGTATTGTCCTGACCTTTTTCCATCGTATAAAGATCCATTCCCCTCAATCCATCTTCAGTTCCGAAATTATACATCCTTCCTTGCTGATAGCAGTACAATCCTTCACCATAGGTCGAAAACCAAAGAGTGCTATCTGATGTGAATTTAATGCCGGTGATCATGGATTTTGGT
The DNA here is from genome assembly GCA_041392845.1 of Saprospiraceae bacterium. Lineage (GTDB taxonomy): Bacteria > Bacteroidota > Bacteroidia > Chitinophagales > Saprospiraceae > JAGQWW01. The sequence goes on from JAWKLG010000048.1 coordinate 38,486, forward strand.
AACCCTTCTTCCGGTTTCCAGATTTTTAAAGGGTCAAAACCGTTTTGAATATAAATGTTGCCATCCTCCATGCCAGCCCATATTCTTCCTTGAGGATCGGTTCCCAGGGCAGTGATGTTTTGTACTGATGGAATGCTATCCCGGAAGGGAACATTTACATATTTTAAACCATCGAAATAAAAAAGTCCTTGGTTGGTGCCAAACCAAATCATGCCATTGGGATGTTCATGGATTAGATTGATTTTGGCTTTCGAAAATTCTTCATGGATGGGGTGTTCCCGCCAAAAAGGTTGTTGGGAATAAATGGTAGAAAAACCAGTGAGGAAACATACAAGCAAAAAAAGCAGCTTCAAAGGAAACTGTCTGTGGGTGCTGTTGAAAAGGGTGTAGCGCTTGTACATGCTAATATTTAAATCGGTCAGGATTTTTTAGGTGCCATCTCACCTTTTATTACCACGATTATCTCCTCCGCTATTTTCTGATTCACTATTTTAGGAATGGTAATTTGATGATCCTCCAGTCGGACGGTAAAAAGAGATTCGAATTCAACTTTCCCTTTTTCCACCTTTAATTTACATTTAATTATTCGCTCTTTGCTGATGCCGTGAATCTTCAATTTCCCTTTTGCCCTTATTTCAAATATCCCGTCCTTACTTAAATCAAAATCCTCTATAATTTTCCCGGAATAAGATGCAGTTGGATAATCTGTAGTCTCCAGGTAATTTTCATAAAAATGCTCCTGCTGGGTTGGATTGTTGAATCCTACGAAGGACTTGGTATTGATGCTAAAAGCAAAATTCCCATTGGATGGATCTAAAAGACCTTTAAGCTCATCAGATGAGGCCTCGATCATTTCAAGCGGTGCATCAGATTTGAATGCCGCTGAACCCGATTTCACTTCAAGCATATTATTTTGCTGGGCTAAAAGTGAAATCTGGAAAAATAATAATAGGAAGAAGATTCCCTGTTTAAACATGGCTTGTGTTAAAGGTAGAACTGAATGATACAAATTAACGAAAATCCTATTTTTAAAAAAGGGAATTAAATCTGAAAAGGTCAAAAAACAAGAAGAGCCGGTATTTCTACCAGCTCAACTGTAAATTATAAGGTCTGAATATTTTTAGAAAAGTCCTTCAATATTTCCGTCCTCATCAATATCGATGTGTTCAGCTGAAGGAACAGAAGGAAGTCCAGGCATGCGCATCATATCTCCTGTAATTGGAACCAGGAATCCGGCACCGGCTGCAATTTCAATTTCGCGTACCGTAATGTTGAATCCACTTGGACGACCAATTAATTTTGGATCATCACTGAAAGACTTTTGAGTCTTGGCAATGCAAACAGGAAGATTGTTTAAGCCTAATTTATCTATCCGTTTTAAATCCAATCTTGCCCTTGAAGCATACTCTACACCATCAGCTCCATAAATATTTTTGGCTACGGTTTCAATTTTCTTCTCTACACTCCATTCCCAATCGTACAAAGGTTTGAAGTCTGCTTTTCCACTTTCAATTGCTTCCACCACTTTATGAGCAAGGTCAACTGCTCCGTTTCCACCATCAGCCCAAACTTTTGAAACCACGGCCTCAGCACCCAATTCGCGACATCTGTCCTGGACGATTTTAACTTCTTCGTCTGTGTCGGTCATAAAGTGATTGATGGCCACCACTACCGGAATATTGTACAACTTGCTGTTCTCCAGGTGTTTTTCTAGGTTTGGCAAACCTTTTCTAACTGCATCCGGATTTGGTTTGGTCAATTCTTTCAAATCTCCTCCTCCGTGGTATTTCAAGGCACGGATAGTAGCTACCAATACCATTGCTTCCGGTTTCAATCCGGCAGTTGCACATTTGATGTCAAAGAATTTCTCTGCACCCAAATCGCTTCCAAATCCAGCTTCGGTTACGACATAATCGCTAAGACTCAATCCCATTTTAGTAGCTATAATGGAATTGGTCCCCTGAGCAATATTGGCAAATGGTCCACCATGGATGATGGCTGGATTGCCCTCAAGTGTTTGTACCAGGTTTGGTTTGATAGCATCTTTCATCAAGGCAGCCATAGCACCCATCCCATTCAATTCTCTGGCAAATACCGGCTGACGATCATTGGTGAATCCAACAAAAATATTTCCACATCTTCTTTTGAAATCCTGCAGATCCTTAGAAAGACAAAGGATGGCCATGATTTCTGAAGCTGCAGTGATGTCAAAACCGGTTTCTCTTGGGATCCCGTTTCCTGTTCCACCCAGACCAACCACTATGTTTCTCAATGAGCGGTCGTTCATGTCCATTACTCGTTTCCATAAGACCGTCCGGGCATCCAGATTCAAAGTTGATTTTCTATTCTGAAGATTGTTGTCGATCAAGGCAGAAAGTAAATTGTGTGCTTTTTCAATTGCACTAAAATCTCCTGTAAAATGCAGATTGATATCTTCCATTGGCAAAACCTGGGAGTATCCACCTCCTGCGGCACCGCCTTTTATTCCAAATACAGGCCCCAAAGATGGTTCTCTAAGAACTGCGGTAGTTTGTTTGCCGATCTTATTTAAACCTTGAGTAAGGCCAATAGATGTAGTTGTTTTACCTTCTCCGGCCGGAGTAGGGGAGATGGCTGTGACAAGGATAAGTTTGTTATGTTTTACCTTTTCTTCATTGATAAAAGAAAGTGGAAGCTTTGCAATGTACCGACCATAAGGGTGCAAGTCTTCTCTTTTTATATTCAACTGGCTTGCAATTTCTTCGATGGGACGCAGGGTGGCTTTCCTGGCGATATCCAAATCTGTAGGCATGTTGGTTAGGATTTGATGTTAGTTAATAGTAAGAGAAAAGGTTGGGATGACCCTGATTTTTTCTTGTCAAAGCAACCGATACGCAAAAAAATAATTATTTAAGGGATTACAAAGCCCTTTCGTCATTTTATTTGGTGATCTGCATTCTTTGCTTTAGTTTGTTTTTATATTTCAATAATGGGAAGAAAGAATTGGAGGAAGCTACATTAAAAAAAACAAGCATCCCAAACAATGAATATTGCATTACTCTCCAGAGGTGTTCAACTGTATTCTACTCAAAGCATTTTGGAAGCGGCAAAGGGTAGAGGTCATAAGGTGAAGATTATTGACCACATGAGATGCAATCTGGTCTTAATCAATAAAAGGCCTGGAATTATTTACGAGGGCGAAATGCTCCATGAAATTGATGCAATAATACCAAGAATTGGAGCTTCGATTACCCATGAAGGTGCTTCGGTCATCAGACAGTTTGAAGCCATGGGTATTTGTACCCTTACCCGATCCAATGCTTTACTGAAAACACGCAACAAACTTCGGAGCTTCCAAAACCTGATTGCCCGAAACATTCCTGT
>JAWKLG010000049.1:0-38599 GCA_041392845.1 Saprospiraceae bacterium
ATTGGTAAGGTCGGTCATCAGGTCAGTGATGGTGGTTCCGTTTTGAATGGCAGAAAGTGGTACTTCAAAAGTTGGAATTTCACCTCCTATGGTTTGTAATGCTTTTTCAGGAAGTGCTAAAAGGGATTCTCTCGTTGCTTTTTTGCCAAAAAGTAATTCTGTAACTGCCTTAACTGTTTCCAGTTCTTCAGGACTGTGAACTCTTGCAGTTAACTCGTCTGCCAATTCTCTTTTCAGGGCCTGGGGATTCTCAGCAAATTCATTTTCAAGGTCTTCGATTTCAGCTCTTGATTTCAAAGAGAAGTATCTCAAGTATTTGGATAGATCAGCATCGTTGGAGTTGATCCAGAATTGATAAAATTTATACGGACTGGTCATTTCAGGATCCAACCAAATGTTTCCCCCTTCGGATTTCCCAAATTTGGACCCGTCTGACTTGGTCAGCAGGGGAGTGGTTACTGCAAATGCTTTTCCGTCTACTATCATTTTTCCGATCAAATGGGTTCCGGAGGTGATGTTTCCCCATTGGTCAGAACCACCCATCTGAAGCGTACATCCTACATTGTTATAAAGGTGCACAAAGTCATAACCCTGAATCACCTGGTAAGAAAATTCTGTAAAGCTCATACCTTCTCCATCTCCTGTCAATCGGGTTTTTACAGAATCCGTGGAGTGCATGTAATTGACTGTGATGTTCTTTCCAATTTCGCGTAGAAAATCCAGCACATTCATATTGGAATAGAAGTCATAGTTGTTCATCATCAGTGCCTTGTTGTCGCCGGACTCAAAATCCAGGAACTTTTTGAATTGCGCTTTCTGATGATTCAGATTTCTTTCGATTTCATCCAGCGATTTCAAGTCGCGCTCTTTGTCCTTGCCGGATGGGTCACCGATTCTTCCGGTGGCGCCGCCCATCAATACAATCGGTTGATGACCTGAAAGTTGAAAGAATTTCAAAATCATGATTTGAACAAAATTTCCAATGGTCAGAGATGGCGCTGTCGGGTCAAATCCGATGTAACCGATTCTTTTGCCGCTGTTGAGGTGGGCTTCGATTTCAGGAGTTGCCTGGTGCAACATTCCTCTCCATTGTAATTCTTCTATAAAATTCATGTCTGTATTTTCTTAAAAATGGCCGGCTTTGATTGAATTCAGCTGCAAAAAAAGCCTTTTTTAAAAATAAAATTGAAAAAAAGAGCCGCAAAGGTATTCCAAACCCTACGCTTGTGAAAATTAGCTCTTGAAAAAATAGGTTTTACATTTCATTCTTCGGGCTTTGCTTAGCATATTCGCCCTACAATAACAGAAATGAATTTCCAAAGGTTCCTGGCATTGAGGGTGGCGAAGTCCGGTAAACAATCTTTTACCAGACTCATCATTATTATTGCTACCGTCGCAGTGGCCTTGAGTTTGACCGTCATGCTGGCTACTACGGCTATGATGTCCGGTTTTAAAAAAGAAATAACCGGAAAGGTTTTTGGATTCTGGGGACATATTCATATCACCGATGCCAAGGTCAATCGTTCCCTTTTTGAAAGTCTTCCTATCAATAAAAATCAGGATTTTTTAAAAGAGCTGGATGATGTAAAAGCCGTATCCTATGCCAAACCGTTTGAATTGTTTGGTTATGTATTTCCGGACACGGAAGTTCAGGGAGAGACCAACGGTGGATTCAAACATGTACAATCTTTTGCTATCCTTCCGGGAATCATTCAAACCAAGTCTCAAATTGAAGGGATCTTATTAAAAGGAGTTGGTGATGATTTTGATTGGGAATTTTTAAAAGAAAACCTGAAAGAGGGTGAAATTTTTGAACCCGGAAAAGATACGGAAGATAGACCCATTCTTATTTCAAGACAAACGGCACAAAGACTTGAAGTTGGAGTAGGGGACAGGTTTATCGTCCATTTTGTAAAGAATGGAGAGCAAATTCCAAGGAGGTTTACCATTTCAGGGATTTATAAAACGGGCCTGGAAGAATATGACAAGCAATTTGCGCTGGTAGATATTGCTGATGTTCAGGCTGTTTTGGGTTGGGAGCCGGATCAGGTTGCAGGATTTGAAGTTTTGGTAGATGATTTGGACGATCTGGATGTTTTGGCAGATTACCTTTATTTCAATATTCTTCCCAATACGCTTTACGCTGAAACCATCCGGGAAAAGTTCCCTGCCATTTTTGAGTGGTTGGCGCTCCAGGACCTGAATGAAGTAGTTATTTTAGTTTTGATGCTGATCGTGGCCATCATCAATATGGTAACTGCACTCCTTATTCTTATTCTAGAAAGAACCAATATGATTGGGGTATTGAAGTCGCTTGGGGAGACCAATTGGGGTATTAGGAAAATATTTCTTTATTACGCCGGCTACATCATGATCCTGGGACTTTTCTGGGGAAATTTGATTGGCCTCGGCTTTTGTTTCCTTCAAAAGCAATTTGGTTTCATCAAACTTTCGGAAGCTGATTATTACCTTTCCGTGGCACCCATCCACTTTGACTGGAGTAGTATTTTGCTTTTGAATATAGGAACGATGGTCCTAACCCTCATCTTCCTTATCATCCCGACTTATTTGGTGACCAGAATTTCTCCGGTTAAAGCCATACGTTTTAAATAATTACTTTTTCTTTTTATAAACAACTTCATACAAATCAGTTCTGCGATCTTTCAAAGTCTGCACCGAACCAAATTCGTGAAGGTCTTTCAATAGTTCTACATCTATATCAGCCACCACAATCATCTCCGTATTGGGTGTTGCTTCTGCTTTGATAGCATTGTTTGGAAAAGGAAAGTCGGAAGGGGTAAAAACTGCAGATTGCGCATAACACAAATCCATATTGCTGATCTTCGGAAGATTGCCTATACAGCCTGCAATGGCAACATAACATTCGTTTTCAACAGCTCTTGCCTGTGCACATCTTCTAACCCGGTTGTAACCATTTTGGGTATCAGTAAGGAAAGGAACAAAAAGTATCTTCATTCCTTCCTGAGCATAAATTCTGGCTAGTTCCGGAAATTCGACATCGTAACAAATCAATACACCTATCTTTCCACAATCTGTATCAAACACTTTGATGCTATCTCCACCAGACATGGCCCAGTCTCTCCTTTCAGAAGGCGTAATATGAATTTTTTTATAAATATCATAAGAACCATCCCTTCTGCACAAATAGGTACAATTGTAAAGGTCATTTCCTTCAAGGTAGGGCATGCTGCCAGTAATAATGTTTACATTGTAGGAAACTGAAAATTCCCTGAATTTATCCAACAGCGGTTCTGTATACTTGGCAAGTCCTCTGATGGCCTTAGCTTCTCCAAGGTGATTGAATTCTGCCATTAAAGGAGCATTGAAAAGCTCAGGGAATAATATAAAATCTGATTTGTAATCACTTACAGCATCTACGAAATATTCTACCTGTTCGACAAGTGCGTCGAAGTTTTTAAACATACGCATCTGCCATTGAACCAGACCAATTCTTATATAGGTTCGTTTTGTTTTTATCAGAAGATCTTCCTTGTCATAATAAATATTGTCCCATTGCAAAAGGGTTGCATATTCTTTAGACTGCGTGTCTCCTGACAGATAATTGGTCAATACTTTTTTAACGTGGAAGTCATTGGCCAATTGGAAATTCAAAACCGGGTCATGAATTTCTTTTTCCTTTACCTTCTCAATGTATTGTCGGGGTTTTAACTTGTCGGAGTATTTTTCATAGTTGGGAATCCTGCCACCGAAAATGATGGCACGCAAATTCAAAGCTTCACAAAGTTCTTTCCTCGCATCGTACAATCGACGACCCAAACGCATTCCCCGGTATTCCGGATGCACAAAAACATCGATTCCGTAGAGAACATCGCCATCAGGATCATGACTTCCAAAAGTAAATTTGTCGGTTATTTGAGCATAGGTATGGTTGTCGCCATATTTTTTATAATCAACAACAATAGACAAGGCTGCACCTACTACTTTACCATTGACCAAAACACAAAGCTGACCATCCGGAAAAAGTTCCAAAAGGGTATCGATGGATTCTTTTTTCCAAAAGGCGTTTTCCAGTCCAATGTATGCTTCGATCATGGAAGATTTGAGCTGCTCGTAATCGTTTGTTTTAAGATTACGCAGTTCAATTTTAAGGTCATTACCAGCCATAAAGTGTATTGTTTTAAGATAAGATGTACCTTATTAACAAAGGTTAAAGCCGCAGAATGTTCAAGATTTTCCTATAAAACTGACTTTCCAAAAAAGATCAGCCAGGCTACTACAAATACAAATGTAGGGATTACAATTCCGCGCATGGTTTGGGTATGTTTCAATTTGAATGCCCTGTTTAATGGAATGGCATTTAAACCGATGGCTACAATTCCGAAAGTTCGAATTCTGAAATCTTGCGAGAACAGGGTGCCATTTCTTGCAAATCCAAGACTTCCTAGCCATTCGAAAAGTCCGTAAAGTGCTGCAAAGGCAACCAAAGGAAGAACGATGCCAATGATCAAACCACCGACAAGTGAATTATTTTTAAACATGTATTTATTTTAAACTACCGCGTATTTCTTTTCCAGATGGAATATCATGTCCTTGGTCATACTGGCAAGGTCATATTCCGGCTGCCAGCCCCAGTCGTCTTTTGCCTGCGAGTCATTGATGGATTCAGACCAGCTTTCAGCAATGGATTGTCTCAAAGGATCCGGATCGTAACTGATTTGAAAACTCAATATATTTTTTTGAATTTCAGCAGCAATATCTTCCGGAGCAAAGCTCATTCCGGCAAGGTTGTAACTACTGCGTACAGTGATTTTTTCAGCCGGTGCTTCCATCAGTTCGATGGTTCCTCTAATTGCATCAGGCATATAAATCATTGGAAGACAAGTCTTAGGCTTCAGGAAGCAGGAGAAATGTTCACCTTTCACTGCCTTATGGTAGATGTCAACTGCATAATCGGTTGTTCCTCCACCCGGTAAACTTTGATATCCAATGATGCCCGGATATCTTACGGAACGAACGTCCAATCCGTATTTTTCAAAATAATATTGACCCCATAATTCTCCTGCAACTTTGCTTATTCCATATACTGTCGAAGGTAGCATCACTGTATTCTGCGGAGTATGGTTTCTAGGAGTTTCGGAACCAAATACTGCTATCGAGCTGGGAAAAAATACTTTTGAAATCTTGGCATCCTTTGCATTGTCAAGCACATTGAACAGGCCATCCATATTGATTTTCCAGGTTCCTCTTGGATCTTGTTCTCCTCTTGCAGAGAGAATTGCAGCAAGGTGATAAATCTGGGTGATTTTATGTTTGCTGATCAATTCCTGCATTCTTTCGCCATCCAGGACATTCAGTTCTTCAAAGACAGAATTCTCATTTTCAGGCTTACGAAGGTCGGTAGCAATTACATTTTCATTGCCATATATCTCCTGAAGTGACTCGGTCAACACTGTTCCTATCTGCCCGTTGGCTCCTGTAATCAATATCTTTTCCTTGCTCATGAATAAGGAATTATTTGGTTAATTATTTTTTGCTTTGGCTGGCTTTTTCGTTGCGGTCAAAGTTAGCAAATAAGGAGGCAAACTTGGTTGCTAAAACTGGGTATTATTCTTCAACGCCGGGTATCTCTTCCAGAAAATGATACGTTTCGTTCTCATAATCCATTGAGCAGCAATAGGTTTTTAATCCGTTGGTAACCAAAAGATAAGGAACCTGGAGAGGTAAATTGTAATATGCTATCTGCCGGAAGGTATTTTCATTGATGGCTACATGGGGAGCTTTGCATTCCACCAGCATTTTGGGCGTATGATTTTTATGAAAAATCAATAGGTCGTATCTTCTGCAAAGTTTATTGACGAGAATAGTTCTCTCTATAGACATCAGGTTTTTGGAATAGCCCAAATCTTTGTGAAGGTACCAAATGACCAGTTGCCTTACCAACTCTTCAGGCTCATTCGAAATATACTTTTTTCGAATGGGATCCATCAGCCAGCATTTTCCACTTTCATTTTTAGTTTGGAGTAAACTGCTGTTTTTTAAAAAGTCGATTTGCAATAATGCCATGTATGAACTGGGTTATATTTTTGAGAAAAGGATTCCTAAAAGGCAAGGAATTCTTCGACCTGTTTTGAAATCACCTTTTGGGTATTTTCATGTTCAAGTTGGCCTCTTTCGTTGAGTAGTTTTTCGATGGCAGAAATCGGAAGTCGGTTGGGATGAACAATGGTGCCGACATGATTCAAAATTCCGGTCAGGTGTTCCAATCCCCTCAAATTACCTGCTCTTCCGGTTGCTACACCTACTAATAATGCTTTCTTCCCCTTAAAAGTTTTTTTATACTCCCTGACAGATATTGCATCCAGGAATAATTTCAATGCTCCGGGGAACCCTCCGTTGTATTCAGGTACAACAAAAACCATCTTCTCAGCCGGGATCATCAATTCATCCTGAATTTGTTTGATCTCCGGTGCCTGTTTGTCTGAGTCGTACATATCCGGATGCCAAAGGTTTCCGGGAATATGTTCCAGGGTTACCAATCCCGGTTTTTCTCCTGATTGGCGTTCTATTTCATCCTGGTAAATTCTTGCAAAAGTCAGTGCTTCACTGTCTCTTCTGTTGGTTCCTACAATTATAGAAATCATTCAATTTTTCGTTTTGTGAGTCCTTTTGGGTGGCAAAGATGCCACAGATGGAGAAGAAACATGCAAAAGGTAGAAAGGTTTTTTCTCGGAGGCTCGGAAGCTCGTTTGCTCGGGGGCTCGTTTGCTCGAAGGCTCGTGGGCTCGTGGGCTCGTTAGCTCGTATACTCGTAAGCTCGTTTTTTGGTGATTTATTTTTTTTGGTGATTTATAGTGGGATGTTGATGTTTATTGGTATAAATTAATTTCGTAATCATGATAAAAGGATAGGGAATGCCCTATCCTTTTATGAATATCAATGTATGAAACGAAAAAGGCGCGTTCCTAAATTTTTTACGAGCCCACGAGAAACGAGCCCACGAGTTAACGAGAAACGAGCAAACGAGATCATTTAAATAAGTGAATTTGGAAGTTGGTTTTATTTCTGTTGGTTTCTATGACAAAATCCCGTCCGGTCCAGTTGAACAATGTATATAAAGAATCTTCATACTTTTCGTTTTCATAACGATTAGAAAAGAACTTAAAAGGTCGTTCATTTTTGAATTCTGCTCGGCAAGATTGAATGGTAAGAGGTCCCGTATTTCTCCCTGTTTCACAAATTTGATAACTATCATAATTTCCCTTAGCATCAAACTTCATATTGTAAAGTGTGTTGAGCCAGAAAAGAGAGAAATAAAAGGTTTTATCCGGAAATACCATAAAACGTAATCTTCGTTCCTGGGATTCTGTTCCTATTTTCCATCTAACTGCTCCAATCAATTCTTCAGGCATAAGTATGGAAGTCCTTTTTTGCTCTTTCCCATCCAAATCGAAAATAGTATTTAATATTCCATCAACTCTCCAGTTCTTTTTAAAAGGCTTATTTCCGGTTAATCCGAAGACAAAAAATCTGTCATTTTTCAAATCGAAATAAATGTTTCCAATGTATTTGATTTCTTTCTTTGGACTTTCTCTAGCACCATCTGTGCTATAAAAACCTAAATGTGGAGTAGAATTACCGTGGGTATGTTTCAAGAATTCACCTTCATTTGGTTTGAGATCAACACTAAATTCTTTTTGTAGCGAACCATCTGCATTAATCTTGGCTATTTTATAGGTCACTTTGTTGAGTTCAACATCAACATTCTTTAAGGAAAAGTAAAACAATCCATCTTTTTGACCTTCATATTTCCAGGAATAAAAATCTTCTTCACCCTTTTTCTGGATTATTTCAGGGAGTTGGATTTTTATTGGTTTTTCTTTCAGCGTAGTGTGCTTGTAAGAATGTAATACGAATGATAAATCTTCCATTCTTTTTAAAAGAAAAAAATGTTCGTCATCTGCAAATCTTGCAACAATTCTAAAGGGTTCATCTGCTACCTGGATACTAAAATTCTTGGTTTTGCCTTCACCATCAATTTGTGTGACATTATAGGAAGCTACTGAGAAAAAGCCTATCCCTTCCAAATGATAGATGTATGCATTACCAGGGGTAGTTACAAGACTATTTGAAAACTTAATACTTTTCTCCTTTCTTTCCTGTTCAACCTCCCAAACTTTTTCTAAGTCCTGATTCAGATAAGTGAATTTATAAACCGGGTTGGTTTCTTGCCATTTCTGAATACCTGAAGTAATGAAAAATCCATTCTCATTTACAGGATATTCATCGATGATTATTTCATTTTCTTCTAATGGAATGGATACACTTTTGGTTTGTGCATTTGAAAATAGGGCAAGGAACAAAAAGGAACATAACAGCAATAGTCTCATAACCTTTTGATTATTTGAGTAGTGAAAAATGGAAATTAAATTTATTGGGAAATAGTTTTCCAGGTGTTGCTTTTTGAATTTTAGGTAAAGTCTTCAATTTGAATGTTATGTTCAATAAACGAAATTCATTAAATTAGTTACAAAATCAGATACCTCAATAATGTTAAAAGCTCCTCACATGAGAAATCTCTTTATACTCCTGTTTTTCGCAGGTATTTTTTTCCTGGCTAATTGTTCCGTTTCAAAAAAAGCAAGTTCTTCTTCTGCTATTTCTTATGAAAGAGACATCGCACCCATCATGCTGGATAGATGTACTCCTTGTCATTATCCGGATCAGGGCAAGAAAAAGTTCCTCGATACCTATGGAGCAGTGAAAACCAATATCGATGAGATCATCGCAAGAGTAAAAATGGATCCCTCAGAAAAGGAGTTCATGCCTTTTAAAAGTAAAAAAGAACCTTTGAGTGATAGTTTGATTCAGGTTTTTGTCACTTGGAAAGAGACCGGTATGTCGAAGTAGAGCCACTTAGGGTTATTGTTTTTGCTTTACCTAAAAAAATGGAGTTCTACTCTGTTTTTATCTTTATTATAAACCAAGAGTAAATCCTCTTTTTTTCCAATGAAGGTATTTACCCGCAGATCTTTAGCGGTCTCTTTGTCAATTCTGTTTAAATAAGCTGTTGAGCCTTTTTTTGCTACATTTTTGGTGCAGGATAGGGCATCACCAAGATTGATCATATGGTATCCAAAATCACAATTTAAAAAGTCTTTTAGTTTACCCTTGGAATCAAGTTCAAAAGTGAAAAGGTATTTTAAATGGAAAAGATGCAATCTTGAACTCCCATCTTCCTGTGGCAAAAAGACAAGATTTTTGATTTCTTTGTCCATTCGAAAAGCTCCATAATCCATTAGTTGGGCATTGAACATTTGGTCTCCATTGTAAATCTCATTACCGTCTAAATCGAATTTCCTCAATATCAATGCGTCAAGTGACATTTTTAGACCACCCCATTTCTCTGGTCCGGCAAGTGCATAAAAATACATTGATTCTCCACTTGGGTCCAAAGCAATTCCACCATAATAACCCTTGAAATGCGCATCCCGGACGGTTATGCTATTACTGAAGAAATGGGTGCCCTCTTCCTGATAGATGTAATTACTCATCCTCAAATAAGAATCCTCTTCAGGTTTAATTGTCAGATTGAAATCCTTTATTTTATTTCCATCTTTTCCTATTAAAGCAATTTTAATTGGTACTCCCTTATTGGTATCTTCTTCATTCAAATGCATGAAATAAAACTGATCCTTGATCTTGCCAATGTATTGCCATTCCTCAGGCTTATCAATAGCCGGGAGTTTTAGGAAAGTTTTCTTCCTGGAAAAGGTTTTATGGTCAAAGGAAACAAAGGCAAGTTTGTCATCCTCATCATTGTATCCAATAAAGTGGATGTAAGTATCATCGGCATAACAAGCCATTGTTTTTGAAAGAAAAGACAAGTCCTCGAGTTCTATTTCCCTGGTTTTCCCCTCAGCGTTTATCTGGTAAACCAAAGCCTGTGGTTCATGAAATGTAGTGAATCCTGCAGTCATTTCGAAGGAATATACATAAGAACCATCCGAAGAAGTAACCAAAAAATCAGGTTGTGGATCCTTTTGCTTTTTAACAGGTATTTTAGTCTCCCATATTTTAAAAAGGTGGTTGTCATATCGAACTATTCTTTTAATGCCGCCATTAAAACCTTTATTTTTATTTGAAACGAGTAACACCCCATTTTCACCCATATCATGTGAAAACTCGAAATCTTCTTTAGACTCCAATTTAAATTCAACAGATTTTGCCTGGGCCAATAAGGTGTTGGAGAAAGGGAATGATATAATAAAAGCCAATGCGATTTTCGTCAAAATTTTCATTTGATTTTAGTATTAAATTCAACTGATAATTAAATCGAAAACGATTTAAGAAAAACAGTAACCTGGAAAGAATGGAAATGTATAAAGTGAGGAGAGAAGGCAAATAAATTCAATTGCCTGTACAAAAGAACAATATTTTAAATGAATCCAGGGGTTCAACGTATGAATTTAACATATTAAGATTTGCTTTAAAATTGGCTTCTTTTAAATGTAATCCTTCAAGGATTCAGTTAATTCAACACAAATCTGAAAGTCAAATTGTTCGCTGTTCGCTATTCGGCGTTCGCTTTTCGTTTTGAAGACCCTCGTAAACCGTAAATCGTAAACCGTAAATTCCAAAAATCACCCATGTCCCCCAATCTCCCTTTCCCCCAATCTCCCCATCTCCAATCTCCCCATCCTCTCACTCAAAACTCAACCTCAACTTTTTCAAATCCACCAATCCCTTCTGTATCGCTACGATGACCAAGCCTGCAGTGTTTTTGCAATCCAATTTGGAAAGTAAATTGTTTCGGTGACCTTCTACGGTGCGGGGAGAAATGAATAACTGCTCTGCAATTTCTGCTGTGGTTTTTTCTTCACAAATCAACTGAAGGATTTCAGACTCCCTGTCTGTTAAATCGATTCTGAAAGAAAAGGATGGAGCTTGTTTGACCTTTTTGACCATATTTTCCCTCACAACTTTCATTACTTCCTGACTGTAGTGAAAACCGTTTTGAATGACCCCTTCGATGGTCTCTATCATGTGCTCAGGACTGGAGTCTTTGGCCAGGTAGGCAGCTGCGCCAGATTCTATCATGTTGATGATGAAGGACTTGGAAAAGTAGGTAGACAAAATGATGAACTTGAGATCGGGATATTTTTCTTGCAGGATTTTAGCCGTTTCAATACCATTCATTTCCGGCATATTTAAATCCATCAAAACCAGGTCTGGTAAACTTTCACCGGCTTCCAAATTTTGCAAAAGCTCTCTTCCGTTGGATGCTTCAAATTCAATGGTATATTCACCTGCGTTTTTCAACAAAAGGGCGATACCTTTTCTAAATAAAGCTTCATCGTCTGCAAGTGCAATTTTCATAGTAAATCTTTTTTAATGTAAAGGTTGACTCCTTTTCCTACTTCCGATTCCAATTTAAAATCTGCCTGAATGTGGCGCATCCTGGCTTCGAGATTTTGCAAACCTGAACCTTTGAACTGACCTTCTTTGGAAAGATTGAATCCTTTCCCATTATCATTGTACTGCAACACAATAGATATTTGACTGGCAATCACTTTTATTTGAATCAGGTTTGCAGATGAATATCTAAAACTATTGGATAACATCTCTTGGGTTACCCTGAATAAATTCAAGGCAATGTCTCCGGGAATTTGCTCAGAATTTAAAGCAGTGTAATCATATTTAATTTCCCAATTGCTTGCTTGTTTATACCCATCTACCAATTCTTCAAGGGCTGCTTCCAGTCCAAAATTTGCCAAGGTCGGAGGTAACAATTCGTGCGAGATATTGCGAGTGGTATCAATTGTCTTTTGTAGTAATTGGTCCAGTTCAATCATCATTTTATCAGATTCTTGAGCATTTAATCCTCCTTCTTTTAAATGATGTAAGGAAAGTTTCAAAACATTCAATTTGGAACCAATTCCATCGTGCAAATCCCTTGCAATTCTTTCCCTTTCCCTTTCTTGTATTTGAATGTTATTGGAAAGTAATTTTGCCTGGTATTCCAATTCCTTCTTTTGGCTTTTTTGAATCTCAGCCTGAAATTTATTTTGAGAAAAAAAATAGAATAATATGAAGGCAATGCCCAGTATTATCATAATCCCAATTCCTATTAAAAGGATTAGGATAAATTCTGTCTCTGATGGGCGACTATCCATAAACTTCTAAGCATTATTAGCTGAAAAATAATGGTCAAAAATGCATTGATGACCCAAAATGCCCTTTGACTTACCGGGCTTTTCCAAAATACGGTGTGGTAGTTTGAAAACATGAATACAAACAAACTTCCCAAATAATAAAGTAAAATACCAAAACTGAGGAAAGTCGTTCCTTTTTGAACTGGATCATTTAAATCTTTGGTACCAAATGACTGGTAAAAGAAAACCATGCAGTAGCTGATCAAAATTATATGACTCAGGGTCTTCGCATTGGAGTTAAATATGTTTACCGATTCCAGAAAAATGGTATTGAGTAAAATTAAAATAGAAACGCCTGCTGCGAAAGGGAACCGCCATTTTTGCCACCAATCATTGGATTTAAAAAGTGTATCAAAAAAGTAAGTCCAGGCTAAAAATTCCAATAAGGTGTACAAATGCAACAAAAAGAGATTTGGAATTTTAAAATAGGATAAACTATAGGAGGCAATTTCAATTATCATATTGATGATTAAAACAGGCCCCAGTTTTCTAAAACTTTCCGGCCATTTTTTGGAATAAATTGCCCAGAGTAAAAGAGATAAAATCATCAATACCCGGGCAATAATTCCAAAATATTTTAGTAAATCTTCCAGCATAAAACTTGTCCTGGTTTTAGTTTCCTTCGCAAGGAGGGCAAGGACTGGTAAAATCAAAATAATATCCTTCATCCGGTGAATCCGGTATACCATTAGAAACTTGAATAACCATATCCATTTCCCTGTGATTGTCGATTTCCTGAATTACAGGGTACAATCTAATTTTAGGGGTATCAACTCCCATATTTAAATAGGTATGATAAATCAATTCTAACTCTTTAAATGGAAGTGTGTAATAAAGAATATCCGAATTGGTAACATCAATGATGGAGTCAAGATTGATAGAATCAACAAATGGGATGTAGGAGTTTTGGTAATTGCCATAAATAGTGTCAAACAAACCAGCGCTAATCCTGTAATTCGGTAGGATGTCCTCCATTTTTGAAAATGTGGTTTTTTCCTGATTACATGAAAACCATAAGGTTCCTAGTGAGAAACAAAACAGTACTGTCCAATAGTTAAATTTGAAATTCATAAACAGGGTTTTAAGTGTTTATTTAGGTGTTGAATTACCGAAAATAACATTTTCACTATTTAAAAAGAAGTGAAGCTTTGACTATCAGGTATTTATACGCGGTAAAATGGGAAGTTTCACCCAGTAAGAAAATGTAGTAATTCTACGCTAAGTCCTTTCGGAAATTTGGAAGACCTTTAATGAATCAAATAAAAGGAAAAGTGGAAAGGAAAATTACTCCAATAGTGATGAAGGCCAAATGGTAGGAAATGAATCCACCAGGGATTAATTAATGATTAGTATTTGGATAAAGAAATAAACCTAAAACCCCATTAAATCATCCGGTCCTCTCTTTTTGGAGGGCCGGTTTTGGTTGGGGAAAAGATAGAAGGGAAATTTTAATTGGAAATCCTACAATAAAAATCAATACTCGAAATCTCCATCCTTCGTTTTCACCGTCACCTTCTCACCCTCAAATTCTTCCACTCTTCCGATGATTTGAGCATCAATGTTGAAGGATTTTGAAATGTCGATGATGGTCTGGGCATGCGCTTGTGGAACATAAAATTCAAGACGGGTACCCATATTGAAAACACGGTACATTTCTTTCCATTCTGTACCACTTTCTTCCTGTATCATTTTAAAAGTGGAGGGATGGGCAACAAGTTGTCTTTGATCACATGTTTGTTTTCCATGAACTTGCTCACCTTGGCCTGGCCACCGCCGGTATTGTGTATGATGCCGTGAATTTCAATTGCTTTGTTGTCCAGTATTTTTGAAATAACCGGCATATAAGTACGGGTAGGGGAGAGTACCAATTTTCCGATGGTGATTTCTTCACCTTCTATAGTAATAGTGTCGGTTAGTTTTTTGCTTCCGACATACACCACCTCATCAGGAGTATGTTTGTCGTAGCTGTCCGGATACTTCTCAGCATAGCTGTGGTCGAAAACATCATGACGGGCAGAGGTCAATCCATTGCTTCCCATACCGCCATTGTAACTGTCTTCGTAAGTCGCTTTTCCATAAGAAGCCAGTCCTACGATGACATCACCGGCTTGAATGTCGTTTACAATTAAATCTGCTTTCTTCAAACGAGCAAAAGCAGTATAACCCACATCTATGGTCCTTACAATGTCTCCAACGTCGGCAGTTTCGCCACCAGCCTGGTGTATTTCAACACCAAACGTTTTCATTTTTTCAACCAGCTCAGTTGTACCTTCAATTACCGCTTGCACTACATCTCCACTGATCAGATTTTTATTCCTTCCAATGGTAGAGGACAATAAAATGTCCTTGGTACAACCCACACAAGCCATATCGTCCAGATTCATCACTATGGCATCCTGGGCAATTCCTTTCCACACTCAAATCTCCGGTTTCCTTCCAGTACATGTAAGCAAGACTGGTTTTGGTGCCGGCCGTGTCAGCATGCATCAGGTTACAATATTCAGGATCTCCCGCTGCAAAATCCGGCAGGATTTTACAAAATGCATTGGGGTACAATCCCTTATCCAGATTTTTGATCGCCTTGTGTACTTCATCCTTGGTAGCCGAAACCCCGCGGAGGTCGTATTTGTAGTTGGACATTATTTAGCTATTGGCTATTGGCCGTTGGCTATTGGCAGCTAATGGCTAATAGCCAACAGCTAATAGCTATTATAAGAATTTCTCTACACTGGTATATTCCATACCGAATGCATCTGCTACTCCTTTGTATACAATTTCACCGTTGATGGTATTCAATCCAAGCTTCAGCGCATTGTCTTTGTTGCAAGCTGCTTTCCAACCCTGGTCTGCCAATTTGATAGCATAAGGAAGGGTAGCGTTGGTCAAGGCAATGGTAGAAGTGTAAGGAACTGCACCCGGCATATTTGCCACGCAGTAATGAACTACATCGTCGATTACAAAGATTGGATCGTCGTGGGTAGTTGGTTTGGTAGTTTCAAAACATCCTCCCTGATCCACAGCCACGTCTACCATTACAGTACCCGGACGCATGTCTTTCAACATGTCTTTGGTAATCAAGCTAGGAGCTTTAGCACCCGGAATCAAAACTGCACCAACAATCAAGTCATGCGTTGCAATCAAACGACGGATGTTGTATTCGTTGGAATAAACGGTATTTACATTTGCTGGCATTACATCAGAAAGGTAACGCAAACGGTTTAGGTTGATGTCCAAAAGGGTAACCTGCGCACCCAATCCTGCAGCCATTTTAGCTGCCTGAGTACCTACGATACCTCCACCAAGTACCAAAACCTTTCCTGGCTCTACACCTGGCACGCCGCCCAACAATACACCCAATCCACCTTGTGGTTTCTCAAGGTATTTTGCACCTTCCTGTATTGCCATTCTACCTGCAACTTCAGACATAGGAATTAAAAGTGGCAAAGAACGGTCTGGCAACTCAACCGTCTCATAAGCAAGACAAGTTGCTTTGCTTTTCAACATCGCTTTGGTTAGCGGTTCGTAAGATGCAAAGTGGAAATAAGTAAAAAACAAATGATTCGGTTTTACCAAATCATATTCAGGAGCGATGGGCTCCTTTACCTTCATCACCATTTCAGCAGCATCATAAGTATCTTCGATGGTAGGCAACATCTGTGCACCTGCCTGAATGTATGCTTCATCTGTAAATCCGCTACCGATACCGGCAGTAGATTGTACATAAACGGTATGACCTCTTTTTGTCAACTCCAATGCGCCGGCAGGGGTTAGGGCTACCCTGTTTTCACTCGGCTTTATCTCTTTTGGAACACCAATGATCATAGTTGGCTTCTTTGTATTTGGTTAGAAAAATTTTTTGCGGGGCAAAGATAGTAAAAGGTGGAAAAGAGAAGAGGAGGAAATTGATTTTTGATTTACGACGTTTGATTTTGGATTTTTGATGTAGGGTCGGATGAATGCGACCAGGATTAGGATTTCAAGAACAAACAACCCAGCCCGTAGCGGCGGGCCGCGCCCGCCCTCCAGCAGAGTAGATCTTTAAAATGACGAATTGCTTTTTGGCTATTGGCCTTTAGCCGTTGGCCATTGGCAAAATGGCTCGCTGGTACAAGTTTTCAAACTTGTACCCAGAGTACAGGCAGGTCTTCAGACCAGTAAGATTCCTTGGATCAAGTGAAATGTTCGTCTTTCAATTTTTTACAACGTCCAGAACCAAGCAATCACCCCCTAACCTTTAAAAAGTCAAAACCTCGTTTCCAAAGCGAGTTTCCTTTCAATTAAGTAATGATAAAAATCATCCACCTTATTCCTTAAATCAACCATAGAATCAATTTGAATTTTTGAATCGTATTTGATTCTGTTTTTGACATCAATGAGTATTATTTCCCTGTATGTCTTTGATCTTTCCTTCTTTTCTTTGGTAAAAATAGCAACATGAAGTAGGTCTTCTTCGATTTCATTTATAAATGAGAAGGGTTTGTCTTTTTTAGAGTATTCCTCTAAAATTACTTCGCTTTTGTTGAGATTAATTATTTGAAAGACTGTTGCTGAATCTGGATAGGTGAAACCATACCAACCACTAAAATCCTTTATTACAATGGCTAGATTTCCTTCTTTTGAGATCCAAGTGTCCCTAACTTCTCCTTTGGAGGTCCAATTATCGATTTTATTTCCATTTGAATCATAAAATAGAATAGTTGTTTCCCATCCAGTTATTTCGCCTATTTGATTTATTGATACTAAATGAAACAGAATTTCAGTATTTCCATTCTTTCGACAATGGGCAGTGGCATAAGATTGAAAATAATGTGCCTCTATCTGGTGATTTTTTGAAAAGGAATCAGCGTATTGAAGGTGTTCAAAGTTTGGTGCATTGTTGGCAAAAAATGGTTTTTTAAGCTGATCTGAAGTGTAAGGGCTGATATCATCGATAATGATGGACTTGTGTTTATTTACAAATGCAGTATCATAAAACTCAACTTTAAAAAGACCAGTCTCAATTTCTTCAACTGGTACTCCTTCACAATGCTCTTTGTAATAGAATAAGATCAAATTTGATACAAATGCTTCTATTCTTTTGCATTCTGCATCCAATGTACATTGGTACTTAGTATCGTCAACATAATGAAAATCTAATCCATTGATTTTCAGAGTTCGGCTTTTGGGAATCGTTTTTTTAACCATTTGAGAATCCTGTATCAAGGTTTCGTTTCTTACCTTTTTAGAGGACAATTGATCGGGCTGCCTACAAGAATTAAGTAAAAGGCTCAGACTGTATAGTGATAGTTACAATTAAACAGAGTTCTTTAATCTTCATTACTTTCTATGGTCATTAAAGTCAACTCTAAATTTAGCTTTTTTTAAACCATTAAAGTAACTAAACGTGTATCCACCTTCTAATCTAATATTCTGGAAGTTGCCAGGAGATTCCGGCTCAAGGCCGGAATGACTCGTTGTTTTTGGGGTTTTCCTGCATCCAGTGCCCAGCACCCAGCAACCAGCGGCGGGCCGCGCCCGCCCTCCAGCAGAGTAGATCTTTAAAATGACGAGTTGCGAGTGACGAGTGACGAGTGATAAAACATCATTCTCCAGAATCCAACTTCTCATCTAATATTCTGGGAGGTGCAAGGAGATTCCGGCTCAAGGCCGGAATGACGCGTTGTTTTTGGGATTTTTTAGCATCCAGTTTCCAGAATCCAGTATCCAGCGTCAAGCACCCAGCGTCCAGAAGCGCGCAAACGAGCCCCCGAGCCACGAGCCTCCGAGCCCCCACGTAAAAAAAGGCAAAAAAAAACCCGCGTGTTGCACGCGGGTGGAAAAAAACGAATCTTACAATTCTTTAACCAAAACTTACACATTAAAGATATTTTCAATAACTGTGCCAAAAATTATAAATAATCATAATTTATAAAAAAATTGCTATTAAAACTATCAATAATGTGTTTTCTACGGGCTTCGTCGAATAAAGTTTGTACCGCAGAGCGTCCTTTCTCCCCTAAATCAAGGGTGTATGCATTCACATATAAATTAATGTGTTGCTTGCGCACCGACTCATCCATCTCCTGTGCATGACATTTTACATAGTCATTGGCAGCATCAGGATGGTCAAAAGCATACTGTACTGAACGCCTCATAATTCGGTCAATTTTTGACCTAACTTCATCCGACAAATCGTTTTTGGCTACTATTCCACCCAAAGGAATGGGATGCCCGGTAGAGCCTTCCCAGTATTCCCCGCAGTCTATTATTTTAATAAGTCCTTTATCCTGATAAGTAAATCTGTTTTCATGAATGATCAATCCGGCATCAAATGTTCCATCCAAAACCTTTGCTTCAATATCCGAAAACAAAACCTCGGTTTTGTCCTTCGCTTCCGGATATGCCAGCGACAATAAAAAATTGGCAGTGGTGTATTTTCCCGGTATAGCTATCCTGGCCTGATTCACTTCCTCCCTGCTCATTTCTTTTTTAGCAATCAACAATGGACCGCAGTTATTACCCAAAGCAGAGCCGGCATGCAAAAGGCTGTACTTTTCAGTCAGGTAAGCAAAAGCATGGTAACTCAACTTGGTAATGTCCAGTTTTCCCACCATCGCCCATTGATTGAGTTTTTCCACATCTTCCATATGGACATCAAATTCCAGTCCTTCTGTATCGATTTTCCCATGCACCATGGCATCAAAAATGAAAGTATCATTCGGACAAGGCGAAAAACCCAGGGATAGTTTCATAAAGATTTTTTTTCTCAAAGAAAATAAAACAATGCGATAAACAGTTGTGTAACGAATTGTTTAATAAACGAAGGAAATGAATATTTACGAATTACGGTTTACGATTTACGGAAATGGTTTCGTCGTCTTGTCAAGCGAACAATCACTTCAAACATCACTTAAAAACAGCTCCAAAATGAACCTTCCAGGAAAACTTGTTCTCTCCCTCTCCGGTGGTGGTGCACGCGGCATCGCTCATATCGGTGTGCTGGAAGCATTTCGTGAAAATGAAATCGAGTTTTGCGCAGTAGCAGGAACTAGCGCCGGAGCCATTATCGGGGCTCTTTACACTTCAGGTGTCTCTACCAAAGACATGATGGTGCTGGCTCAAAAAGCAAATCTGTGGAAATCAGTGAAATGGGGTTTTCCATTGGATGGGCTGGCCAATATGGACTTTTTGATGAAACTCATGCGGGACATTATGCCCATCGCTGAATTTGAAAATCTGCCCATTCCTTTCTTTGTAGCAGTCTCCAATCTGCTAACAGGCGAACCTGAAATATTCAATACCGGCGACATTGCTCAGGCAGTGGCAGCATCTTCTTCGGTTCCACTTGTTTTTAAACCGGTTGAAATAAATGGACAGTTGTATGTAGATGGGGGAGTTATGCTCAACTTACCTGTTGAACCCCTTACGACTTGTTCTGACTATATAATAGGTGTCAATGTAAGGCCTCGTGTTCCTATTGAAAAAAAGTCAGTCCAAAGTTTCTTTGGAATCGCTGAAAGGGTTTTCGACCTCTCTTTACAAGGCAATATGCGTCCGGGTACTGCTATTTGTGATATGATAATCGCTCCACCTGAAGTTTCCAATTACAGCCTCTTCCAATTTAGCAAATACGAAGAATTGTACAATATCGGTTACCAGGCCGGTTTGGAGGCGGTTGAAAAATTGAAGAAAGAGTTCTCAAAAGAAGAATTCACTCAATAAAAGGCTTAACCCCTAATCCTTAAACGGACTCCTAGGCGTCCAGTCAATTTCAGGACTGAGGTACTCCATCAGAGGTTTGAGGAATTTGTTGGCAAATTGATGCCTGTGTCGGATGTAGCAAAACATCTGATGAGGTTCAGCACCTACTGAACTCTTGATTTCCAAAGCAGTTCTGGCGAAGTTGATGGTTTTGAATTTGTTTTCAATTCCATCTCTTACCATGTTATATAGCATGTTTAGATAAATCTGATGCTCTCCATTGTATGCTGGATCATATCCCACAAAATGTGCTTCTAATTCATCATGGTTTCGAATGGTCGTATAAAACGCAACCAATTTGTCATCATGAAAATATCCACGCATTTGAAATCCTCCATTCAAATCTCTTTTCAGCCCCAAAAGGTACTCCCTGTTGAGGTTGACAACATTGAAACCGGCATTTTCCGTAACGTTTAAATACAAATCATAAATCCTTGGTCCAAACTGCGCTATTTCCTCTTCAGTCATGAAACTTGAAACAATGGGATCCTGTTTTTTGGCTGCTCTTTTTGCCCTGGTTCTATACTTGGAAGACATGGCTGCCATATAATCATCAAAACTTTCCCAGTCTTCCCTGATTTGAAAAATCATATTAGGCTGGGCACAGAATTCATAATAACCCTCATTATTAAGTTGCTTGGTTGTCTCTCTAGTAGATTCAAAAAAGTCTTTTATAAAAGTAACATCTGCCTTAATCCCTCTTTCTCCAAATTTTTCCTGCGCATATTCCAATCCTTCTTCCAGAAATTCAAGGCTTTGTTTTTCTGAAACCAAATCATGGTTGAAATAAAAACCGTGCTCTCCTGTAATCAGCATATTACCACAAATCAAAGTAGTAAACTCAACTTTGCTCGCTACCAGCCCTTTTAAATACCTGCCAAAGGCCCTGAAAAAACAAACGTCCGAACCATCGTTGGGATCATCATTGATACTTTTATCAGCTTTGAAAGGCAAAGTTTGCATGGCAGCAATTCCTACCGGAACATCTTTTTGAAAAAACATCAAATACCCAAACTCCATGTGAGCAGGCGGATTGTTTTCTAAAGATTTCAGATAAGTATCAGATAAAAAATAAGAGGCAGGTGCAGAGATTAAAGACCATTCTTCCCTGATTTCCTCTATAGAAGATACGAAGACCATGCTGTATTGCTGATCTTTCAATGCTTTTCTTTTAATAGGGCTCTTTTTAATGGTAGAATTGGCCATGTAATTCATCGGGTTTAGTGTTTGGTCCCGCTATTGGGGTGAAAGATTAAAGATACACCTTATATATATGGTGAAGGTAAAGACAGTTTTAAAATACCATCAAAAAACTCTCACTTGTCAAAATTGTTCTTTAATCTGTGAAAATTCTATGCCTAAGACAAAAATATGATGATCTTTGTCATTATTATTCAAGCTTCGAGGTAACAATTAACACCTTAACTCTCTTTTGAGCCAACTAATTTTGCAATTAATTCTGCCTGGTTTCTCACTATGACAACATTCTGGACGAATTCGGACATCTTCGAAAATTTTGAACCGGATTTGGTGGTAAAATCACCAGGTAGAATCAATCTTATAGGAGAACATACGGATTATCATCAGGGATGGGTTTTTCCGGGCGCTATTCAGTTGAGTATCAATTTAGCCTTTCAAAAAAATCCTTTTTCCAATCAAATTCGTATTTACTCTGCTTCCCAAAAGGAGCAAAAAGTTCTTTCACTTGATAATTTTATCGACGAACAAGGGTGGGTAAAATACCTTTCAGGAGTTTTGGAGGCTTGCCGCCAAAAAGACCTCTACTTGAATGGTATGGACATCATAATAGATGGTGACCTTCCAATTGGTGCGGGCTTGTCCTCTTCTTCTTCTCTGACCTGTGGTTTTCTATTGGGTCTGGATGCCCTTTTTCAATGGAATCTGACTAAAGAAGAAATGATTAAAATGGCTTCTTCCGCAGAGTACCAAATGGGGCTGCAAGGTGGTTTGATGGATCAAACGGCCATTTTATACGGCAAAAAAGATCACTTAATTTTATTGGATAACCAGACTGAAGAGAAAATATTCATCGAAGCAGCCCTTGATAACCATGAGTTGATTTTATTTGATTCCAAAGTAACCCACGAACTGGTCGCATCCAATTATAACCAAAGAAGGATGGAATCAGAATCTGTTCCTTCTCTTCTTTCAAATATTTATCCCGGAGTTTTGTCTTTAAGAGATGTGACCACGGAAATGCTGGAAAAAAATAAAACTATTTTACCTGATATACCTTTTCAAAGGGCAGCCTTTGTGGTAGAAGAAAATAGAAGAGTACTTATGTCAGTTTCAGCCTTACAAAATAAGGATTTTGAATTGTTGGGTAGACTGATGTTTGAATCCCACGAAGGCTTGAAAGAAAAGTATGAAGTAAGTTGTGCAGAGTTAGATTTATTGGTTGATGCTACTAAAGATTTAAAAGAAGTAAAAGGAGCTCGTATGATGGGTGGAGGATTTGGAGGTTGCACCATCAACCTGGTTGAAAAATCCTCAAGCGAAAAAGTAATCGAGAAAGTTAGCAATGCCTATTTAAAGGCAACAAAAATAGAAGCCGGGGTGTATCAAGTGCAGCTTTCAGATGCTGCCGAGGTTACCTGGTTTAAACGTTAAAATAATATTGAAATGAGCGTTGTACTTCAAGAGAAAGACGCAGTAATTATCAAATTCGCAGGAGATTCCGGAGACGGAATGCAGCTCACCGGAGGATTGTTTACCAACGATACCGCCTTGTCCGGGAGTGATTTGGCTACTTTTCCTGACTTCCCTGCCGAAATCAGGGCTCCAATCGGAACCCTCGCTGGTGTTTCCGGCTTTCAATTGCATTTTGGTAGTAGAGAAATCTACACACCGGGAGATAGCTATGATGTGCTGGTTGCAATGAATGCCGCTGCCTTAAAGGTTAACCTTCCTTTTTTAAAAAAGAATGGAACGGTAATCATCAACGATGATGGGTTTGATTCCAAAAACCTAAGATTGGCCAAATATGGCGATGATGCCAATCCGCTCGAAGATGATACCCTTGAAGGTTATGAAGTAATCCGAATGGAAGTAACCAAAATCGTTCGTGAAAATCTTTCTGATACCAGCCTTGGCACCAAAGAAAAGGACCGCTGTAAAAATATGTTTGTCCTCGGATTCCTGCTTTGGAGATACAGTCGGACACTTGATACCACCATCGAATATTTAAACAGGAAGTTTGCCAAAAAACCGGACATCCTCGAAGCAAACATCAGCACACTCAAAGCAGGATATAATTATGCTGAAACAGTGGAAGAGTTTACTTCCAGATTTAAGGTGAAACCCGCTTCCATGGAAGCAGGGGAGTATAGAAATATCATGGGAAATGATGCCTTGGTCTTAGGATTGGTGGCAGCTTCCCAAAAATCAGGTTTACCCTTGTTTTATGGTTCATATCCTATCACTCCGGCATCTAATATTTTACATGCCTTATCCAAACACAAGCAGTTTGGTGTAAAAACCTTTCAGGCAGAAGACGAGATTGCAGCGATTGCTTCAGCGGTAGGAGCTGCTTATGGAGGAAATCTTGCCATTACCGGAACGTCCGGACCAGGTGTTGCTTTGAAAACAGAAGCAATGGGATTGGCAGTAATGCTTGAAATTCCTTTGGTGATTGTAAATGTTCAAAGAGGAGGTCCTTCAACTGGTCTTCCCACCAAAACCGAACAAGCAGACCTTTTGCAGGCTTATTATGGTAGAAATGGAGAATGTCCCATGCCAATTGTAGCGGCGCAATCGCCTGTGGATTGCTTCGATGTTGCTCTTGAAGCATGTCGCATCGCAGTGGAACACATGACTCCGGTAATGCTCCTCAGCGATGGATTCCTGGCCAATGGTTCCGAGCCCTGGAAGTTTCCAAAGGCAGCAGATTTGCCCAACATAAAAGTGAATTTCACTCCTCCAAAAGACGATGATGAAATTTTTCTTCCTTACAAGAGAGATGAAAATTATGTTCGAAGCTGGGCCATCCCCGGCACTCCGGGATTGACTCATAGAATTGGAGGATTGGAAAAAGAGGCTGAAACCGGAAACGTGAGTTACGATCCTGCCAATCATGAATACATGATTAAAATCAGAGAAGCCAAAGTTGATAAGATTGCAGATTTCATTCCTAAGCAAACCATGCAGGCAGGGGAGGAGCAAGGCGATGTTTTGGTACTTGGTTGGGGATCTACTTTTGGAGTTTGTGAATCAGTGACCCGCCAATTGATTGAAGAAGGGTACAAGGTTTCGCATGCTCAATTGCGTCACCTTAGACCATTCCCATCCAATTTGGGTGAAATTCTGAATAGTTTTAAGAAGGTAATTGTACCTGAAATCAACAATGGGCAATTGTCTAAAATTATCCGCGAACAATTTTTGTATCCGGTAATCCAATACAATAAAATTCAGGGGCTTCCAATCGCTCATGCAGAATTGTATGATTTTGTAAAAGAGATTTTGAATTCCTGATTTTTAAAAAAAAGAAATTTAATCTGATGACAACATCAAGTAATAATAACGGTCACTTTATTGAAGGATTAAAATCCAAGGACTTTGCCACCGATCAGGATGTAAGGTGGTGTCCGGGTTGCGGTGACTATTCTATTTTAAAACAGGTTCAAACTGTGTTGGCAGACCAGGGAAAAAATAAAGACGATGTGGTTTTTATTTCCGGTATCGGCTGTTCTTCCCGTTTTCCTTATTATATGAATACCTATGGAATGCATAGTATTCATGGTCGTGCACCTGCTGTTGCCTCCGGTCTCAAAATGGCCAATCCTGATTTGGATATTTGGGTGATTACCGGAGATGGTGACGCACTATCCATCGGTGGAAACCACTTCATGCATGTCTTGAGAAGGAATTTCAATCTCAATATGATCCTTTTCAACAACCAGATTTATGGTTTGACTAAGGGACAATATTCTCCGACTTCAGAAGAAAATAAAAGAACGGCATCCACACCATACGGTTCTTTGGATCATCCCGTAAATCCGGTTGCACTTGCCCTTGGTTCTGATGGAACTTTTATTGCCCGTTCGATGGACAGGGATGTCAAGCATCTAAAAGAAATGTTGCTTCGCTCTATGCAGCATAAGGGAACATCCTTCCTGGAAGTATATCAAAATTGTAATATTTTCAACGATGGTGCCTTTTTTACTTTTACTGAAAAAGATGCCAAGCCGGATAATGTTGTATTCCTTGAACACGAAAAACCCCTGGTTTTTGGTGCAGATCATCAAAAAGGAATCAAATTAGACGGAACTACTCCGGTAGTAGTTGATTTATCCAAAGGAGAAGCAAGCCTGGATGATTTGTGGATTCATGACGAAGGAGACCAGGTTAAAGCACAAATTCTATCCAGAATTTTTGGAGATCCTTCCAAAGGCGATCTCCCCAGACCTTTTGGCGTTTTTTATGAAACCAAAAGACCAACTTACGAGGACCTGCTTTTTGAGCAGATAGAAACTGTGAAATCCAGCCAGGGCGAAGCAGATCTGGATGCATTGTTGGCTGGGAATGCTACATGGACGATAGGTTGATTGGGTGTTGGCCGTTGGCCATTAGCCATTAGCTATTAAATAATAGGCTGGATAATTAACTGAAAATCTGTTGGTTATGCTAGTTGGTATTCGGCATTCGCTTTGCGTTTTTTAAAAGACACGTAAATCGTAAGCCGTAAATTTTACAAATACTAGTTGAAAAGCTCCTCCAACCTGTTATTCTACTTGTCATATGGGAAATTCCCATCCAGAAACTAACGGCCAACAGCCAACAGCCAATGGCCAACAGCCAATAGCCAATAGCCATCAGGAATTCAAACCAAAATCAATTCCCGGGATATTCCGGGTTTGAATATAAATTCCTTTTGCCATGCCTCAACATCTGATTGCTATTTTCGGAGGTGCCGTCTCTGGTGCCGAAGCTGCCTGGCAACTTGCACAGGCCAACATCTCTTCGGTCGTATTTGACCAAAATGCACTGCCTTACGGAAAAATTGAAGATGGTTTGCCCAAATGGCATGCAAAATTGCGCGACAAAGAAGAAGAAGCCATCAATGAAAAATTGAGCCATCCACTGGTTCATTTTGTTCCAAAAATAAGATTGGGGAAAGATGTTCACTTTGAAGATATCCATCAACATTGGGGCTTTACGGCCATTTTATTAGCAACAGGTGCCTGGAACGATCGTCCGCTTGCAATCGAAAATATTGCAGACTTCAAAGGAAAAGGATTGTATTATCAGAATGACTTTATGTATTGGTTCAATCATTACCATGAGCCAGAATATTCGGGTCCTCAAATGGAATGCTCTGATGGTGCCTTGGTGGTAGGTGGCGGACTGGCTTCAGTTGATGTTTGTAAAGCTTTGATGATTTTAAACGTTGAAAAAGCATTGAAAGAGAAGGGAATAGAGGAAGATATTTTTAGTTTGGAACGAAGTATTGCCAAAGTACTCGAAAAACACCATACCAGCCTGGAAGATCTTGGTGTAAAACCTTGTACGCTTGTTTACCGACGTCGTATCAAAGATATGCCCTTGTATCCCGGACCAACTGATACTCCTGAAGAGCTCGAAAAGGCTGAAGGTATTCGGGAAAAAATCATCCAGCTGGCTATGGATAAATACCTTTTTGAGATTTTACCAAATCATGTTGCTATAGATAAATTGACCAGAGATGGCCGATTGGATGGCCTTATTTTAAGAGAAACTAAATCAGTTAACGGAAAACTGGAAGAAATTCCTGGTACGGATAAGAAATTTCACGCCCCCTTGGTAGTTTCATCCATCGGCAGCATCCCTGAGGAAATTCCGGGCATCCCCTGGAAAGGTTCTGTTTTCGAAGTCAACGAATGCGAATGTTGTCGAATTAAGGGTTATGAAAATGTCTTTGCACTTGGAAATGCAGTAACAGGAAGAGGAAACATCAAAGAATCCATGGCTCATGGCAGAACCATTACCCAAACGCTGTCAGAGCAATATCTTTTTGATCCGGAAGAAAATCTTGCCGGACAATTGAGAGATAAGGAAGCTACAGTTGAAGGAAATATTTCAAATCTCCTTCAACAATTTCATCCGCTTAATCCTCCAAAAGAAACCAGCAGAATTGCAACCCTGAAAAAGGTAGAGGCCCTTCAAAAAATGGTAGGATACGATGGTGATTTTAAAAAATGGATTGAACGAAACAAACCGACAAGGTTAGAGGAGATTTTGGGAAAATACCACTAAGAAAGGTTGAAAAAGGTCGGAAATTCTGATTTTAACAGCAGCACTTTGCTGTTAAAAATGATCTTACCTATTTAATTCACCCATCATATCAAAACTTTAGTTATTTTTGCGCCGCTTTTTTGGAACGTATTTCTAAACTTAGCGTATAGGAATCGTGGCACAATATTGGTTATTTCTGAAAATCAATTTGTATCACATACTTTTTAGTTGTAATATTTTGAAAAATTAATAATCGTATAAAATGGCAAAAAGAAAGACGTCAGCCAACGACGAAACATTAGTGGACATTGTAGAAGTAAGGGAATCTGCTGAGAGTTTTGTAGAAAATAACCAGAAGTTAATTTTTGGAGCCCTGGTAGCTTTGGTACTTGTGGTTGGAGGATATTTTGCCTACAAATATTTGTTCCAAATCCCTAAGCAGAAAGAAGCGGTTGAGCAAATGTATAAGGCACAGGAACAATTTGAAAGAGATTCATTCAGATTGGCTTTGACCAATCCTGGTAGTGGTTTTCCTGGTTTCCTTGACATCATCGACCAGTATTCCGGAACTCCTGCTGCAAATTCTGCAAATTATTACGCGGGTATTTCTTACCTTCACCTGGGTGAGTACGATGCAGCGATTGCTTATTTGAAAGACTTTGATGCAGATGATGAAGTGCTTCCAATTACCAAATTTGGTGCAATTGGTGATGCTTATGCAGAAAAAGGTGACCTTGGACAAGCAATGAGCTTTTATAAAAAAGCTGTTTCTGCAGGTGACAACGAAATTTTGACTGCCTATTATTTGAAAAAAGTAGGTATGTTGAATGAAAAAAATGGCGACCTTGGAGCTGCCAAACAAGCTTACGAGCAAATTCAAAAAGACTATCCTAACTCAAATGAAGGAAGGGATATCGAAAAATACATCGCAAGGGTGAGTAAGTAATGGATGCTCGCATTTGCAAAAAGCCCGGTTGTTCGCAACCGGGCTTTTTTAGTTTATTCCAGAATCGATATTCGATAAAAATAATTTCGATTCAATCGAAATCTACTTGAAATTCATCAAAACCTGCTTCTAAATTGTGGGCCTGAGTTAAATCATTGGATCATTTTATTCAATGATGTACTTTGGAAAGCTATGAAAACTACCTTTTAGCCTTCTTTGAAATCCGCTTTCCTCCTCAGGTTTTATTCATTTAAAAGCATTTTTTATGAAAAAAATCCTACTGTTTATTGCCAGAAAGCCCAAATTCTTCCTTTTTATACACACACTGGTGTTTTTGCTGTTTTTAATAAATGCTGCTATTGCAGGCCTCTTTTTTGAGGAAAGTATCCCAAATTTTCTGCCTGCAATCTCCATTTCAGGAATAGTTGTCACATCCCTTTCCTACCTTTTTAATAAAAACTCTAAATCAAATCCTCTCGACATCGCTTTGAATTGGCAAAAAAGAAAACGCCCCATTTTCTTTGCTTATTTAGGTATGTTTTTGTTTGTGGCCGGCTCCTTCCCGGAAAGCGGTTTTCCTTTAAAAAATTCTTATCTGCCTTTGCTTTCTCAAACCGAACATGAGGTAAAGTTTGTATTAGTTTACCATGCGGTTGAAAAAGGAAAAAAGGAAAAAGGCAATTTTTTATCCAGGGTGAATACTGGATTTAAAAAAGCTGTTCACCGCCTGAAGAATCTAATTGATCCCGATCCATATTCTGCCAAAAGAAAATGGTTACTTGCCGGAGTTATCATTTTCGGGGTTCTGCTTTCATTGGCCTTATTTTACCTCTCTTGTTATCTTGCCTGCAATGGTATGGGGATATTGGCGGTTTTACTTTTAGTTGGGGGAGAACTATTGTATGCAGCTATTGCAGTTAGTTTGGTCAAAAAGTATTGGATGAAATGGAGGGTAAAACCGGATGAAAAATAAAATTCACCAGAATCATCAAAAAAGTTGAACTTAAGAACTAAATCAAGAATTTTTATGAAAACTAAATCAATACTTTTATTTGCTTTTCTTACCATTCTCTTTTGGAAACCAGCATTTGCAAGTGAGGATAGCTTGTCAATTAATTGGCTAAAGATTGAAGGAGGACCTTATTTTTCGAAAAGTGCAGGATTTTATTTTTCCGTTGGATATAGCTATAAAAGCCAAGGGATACTTTCCAGAGCAAATTTTAAGCATCTTTCTGAATTAAGCATAAATACAAATCCAAAAGAATCTCTGAATACTTTTGGCCTTTCTTTAGGCATCTTTGATAAGTCTTCAAAATTTTTCCGGGTAGAACTTTTCGCTGGTCCTTCAATTTGTTTTGGAAAAGTAAGGGGTGAATTTCTTCGATCCGATAAAGGATTTTTAGGAGTTAAGTATTATGAAAAAGAAAATTTATTTTCTCCCGGACTTGATTTGGATTTGGCTATTTATGCGATAGCATTTCATAGGTTAGCTATGGGAATAAACTTTTGGTCCCATTTAAATTTTGAAAAGCAAATTGCCGGAATAGGGCTTCATTTCAACTTAGGAAATTTTAAAACCTAGTTTAGTGGTTTATCCTTTCTATTTTCCACTTGAACACTTAAGTTCGTGCTATAATTTATTAAAATGGAAAGGAAATTCATTCGTCTTGCCGCCATCTTCGGATTTCTGGCTGTTGCACTTGGGGCTTTCGGAGCTCATGGACTTAAAAAATTAATTGATGCTGCGCAGATTGCGACTTTTGAAACCGGGGTGAGGTATCAGTTTTATCATGCACTAGCATTGCTTGCAGTTGGAATTCTGGCAGGAAAACATCCTTCTAAAAATCTGAATATTGCCGGTTGGCTTTTTGTAGCCGGAATTATATGTTTTTCCGGATCCATTTATTTATTGAGTACAAAGACAGTTTTAGGAATTGAAAATACTGCCTTGTTGGGGCCGATTACTCCCATTGGAGGTACCTTGTTTCTTGCAGGTTGGATTTTTATTTTCCTGGAAGCCTCAAAGTGGAAGTCCTTTTAAATGACTTCCTCCCAAACGATGTCGCCGACTTTCGAGATGTAGGCCCAACGTCCGTCTTCCAGACTTACCCAGGCCAATCCATCCTTGAAAGGCATGGCAGCCGGGAATTGGTAGTCAATGGTTAGTTTTCCATCAGGATTGATAAATCCCCAATAATCTCCTTTTTTAACCAAGGCAAGATTTTCTGAAAATACACCTGCATCTTCAAATACGGGTTTGATTTTGATTTCACCCTTTTTATCAATGTAGCCAAACTTGCCATCAGTTTCAATTAATGCAAGTCCTTCACTAAAGTCGCCCGCAAAATCAAATTGTGGAGGAATAACTTCCTTGCCGTCGCGATCAATAAATCCAAAAGCCTCGCCAACCATTATCACAGCGCGGTCGTCATAGAAACTTCCGTTGGGGTAATCGTGGATTAAATCATAGGTTGGACGAAGGACTACAATACCATTTCTATCGATAATTCCCCATCTGTCATCTTTGGTAATAATGGCGTGACCCAATTGAAAACTCTGACAAAAATCCCATTCGGGTTTGATGGTAAAGGCTCCTTTTTCATTAATATAACCCCATTTTTCATCCATTCTGGCAGGCGCCAATTTGCTTTTAAAATCACCGGCTAATTCAAATTGAGGTTCAATAACAAACTGACCTGTTTTATCTATAAAACCAAATTCTAAACCTTCTGCAACGCATGCTTTTCCTTCACTAAAATCACTGGCATGACTAAATTGGATGTCAATGACCTGATTGCCCCGAGAATCAATAAATCCCCAATCCTTTACCAGCTGAACTCTGGCCAAATCCTCTTCAAAATTTCCAACAAAATTGAAAAGCCTCTTCATCAACAACCTGCCCAGTGGATCCAAAGGAACAGGACGGTTGTTGAAACGAACCCTTGAAAATCCATTATAGAAATCTTCCGCTTCAATGTATTGAGGTTCAATAACTATCTCCCCATTGGCATCCATGAAGCCAAATTTGTTGTTTTCCCGAATCTTAAAAAGTGGTTTTCTCATGTTCTCAGACGCCTGCTTGTTTTATTGGAGGCGAAAATATATGTTTTTTCCTTAACTCAGGTGTCAAATCCATTCAAATAAGCTGGTAATTCAAAACCTTTAGGTACTTGGTTTAAAGTTTAAAAAGTAGAACTTTGGCGCTCCAATGAATAATTCATCATCAGCATTTCCGAATATTTTGCACCTATATTTTTGACTTCGGATTTAGAACCGGAATTCAGATATTGGAAAGAAATTTTTAAAATTTGATAATATATCAAAGCAAGTAATAAAGACTCATGGGAGAAAAAAGAAAACTTAGTGAGGAAGAAGTGGAAGACCTGAAATATCAGGTACGACTCAATCTCAAAATCGCACATTACTTGTTTATTGCCTTGGGAGCCAGCCAGTTTTTAATCGTTTTCTTCGGATGGCTGATGGCAGGGGAGAGTACCGTTTACTTTTCAAAGCAAGCTCAAGAAAGTCCTTTATTTATCTTATTGCCCATTATCTCTATTGGTACAGCCATCCTTGTTTGGTTCATTCAATACTATCGACTGAAGAAGTTTGATATGAAAAGACCACTGCTTCAAAAGGTCTTTCATTTTAGAGATACTGCCCTCATGCAGGCCGTTTTTATTGAAGGCGCAAATGTATTTGCGGTCATGGTTGCCATCATCACCAAAACCTACCTTCCCTACATGTTTTTTTTCCTTGGAATTTTAGTTTTCGCTTGGGCCTATCCTTCTGAAAGAAGATTCATTAAGGAATATGGGATTGGTGGTTAGCTGTTGGCTGTTGGCTGTTGGCTATTGGCCGTTGGCTATTGGCAATAGGTCTGCTGTTCGCTGTTCGAGATACGTTTTTACTTTTTGACTTCGTAAACCGTAAATCGTAATTTCCAAAGATCTGGAAGGACAACTACTTCTACCATGTCTCTGTCGTTTCAAGGTCATGCTGCAAATTATTGGTCATTTTAGCGTTCCAGGGTTGGCGCAGCCAGAACTGGCTGTTGGCTATTGGCTATTGGCCGTTGGCTTTGGTTTTCAGAAAGTCATGCTGCAAATTATTGGTCATTTGGGCGTTCAGGGTTGGCGCAACAAACTGGCTGTTGGCTGTTGGCTATTGGCCGTTGGCTTTGGTTTTAAAGTCATGCTGCAAATTATTGGTCATTTTGGCGTTCCAGGGTCGGCGCAACCGAAACTGGCTGTTGGCGGCTGTTGGCTATTGGCCGTTGGCTTTGGTTTTAAAGTCATGCTGCAAATTATTGGTCATTTTGGCGTTCCAGGGTCGGCGCAGCCTGAACTGGCTGTTGGCTGTTGGCTGTTGGCCGTTGGCTTTGGTTTCAAAGTCATGGTGGAAATTATTGGTCATTTTGGCGTTCCAGGGTCGGCGCAGCCAACCCCTACATCCAATGGCCAAAAGCCAACGGCCAACGGCCAAAAGCCAATAGCCACCTACGGTTTTTCCGTCTTACTTGGGTATCTTCCGTACATCATTTTTAACTGTGGATTGGTTTCTGCAGTTTTGATTTCTTCGATGTAGGATTTTATGGTTTCATCACTTGATTTCAAAGATTCTGATAAAGTCATGTCTTCCGATTGATTTGCTCTGCCTACAAGGTTGACGTGTAGATTGTTCAAACCATTAACCACTGCAAATCTCAACCATCCGTTGGTGTCCATATTGGTTCCCATGTCTTTTAACATGCTTGCCTTGTTTAAAATGGTGGTGGTGTCGGCCTGACTTAGGAGGTCAGAATAGGTTTCAAGGAAAGAAATTACACCGAATCCGCTGATATCTGACCATCTGCTTTCAAAGAATCCCAAATTTGATGGGTCTCCCTCATTTGCATAAATTTCTCCGATGGCTTCAGTCATCTCGGAGCTTTTTACATCTTCCAATTTTTTAGCCTCTGCTAAAGCTGTTTCAGGCTCCAGGTTTTGAAGGGCTCTCAATGCAGACGCCTTCACCAAAAGAGAACGGTCGTTTGCCAGTGCTTTTTTAATGTCGCTGGCAAACTCCTGATTGCCGGTTTCAGCTAGCTTCGAAAGAGCTGCGGCTCTAACCTGTGGTTTTCCACTTTTAGCAGCCAGGCTTTTCAATTTGATGATAACCTTGGCCGTTTCAACATTTACTTTTTGAATGGCAACCAATTGCAAGCCATAATAAGTATCATCCAGAGCTGTAAAGAAAACTTCATCAATTTCCTCACCATTCATATACTGCAAAGCCTGGAGTGCTTCACTTCTATCTCTGTAAGTTGGGGCATTGTAATATTGGAATAAATAATCTTGGCCTTCTTTGTTATCGGAAACTTCGGCAAGCAAGGTTTTACTTCCATCAAAGTTTACAAGAGCCGGTTTGCTGTCGACATCAAAAGTGAAAGTTTGTTTGCGCTGATCTACACGGACTTCTTTGGTCATTTTCTTACCTGGACCCATGTAGATGTCTATCGTTGTAGGAAGTATAAAAATTGCAGGCATTTTATCAGGATCCTGGGTTTGTTCTACAGTTACATTTACCTGTTGATTGGTGCTGTCGTAGTCATAGGTCACCTCAAGCTTTGGCTGGCCTTTGTCAAAATACCATTGGTTGAAAAACCAATTTAAATCTTCTCCGGTCACATCTTCAAATGCCAGACGCAATTCATGGGCCTCTACATCTGAAAATGCATTTTTGGTAAGGTAATGTTTCAATGCTGCAAAGAATGCATCATCGC
Source organism: Saprospiraceae bacterium (assembly GCA_041392845.1). GTDB lineage: Bacteria > Bacteroidota > Bacteroidia > Chitinophagales > Saprospiraceae > JAGQWW01. Next base: position 33,875 of record JAWKLG010000049.1, read on the forward strand.
CAACATAGGTCCTCAACATGTGAAGAATGAGCCCACCTTTGTTGTAACTATGAGCATCGAACATTTCTTCACGATTGTCATATTCGAAATCAATCAAATCGTGAATGCCCTGGTTTTTGGCAGAACCCATGTAACCTCTGAATTCTTGTACCCAATGTGCATCTGCAGCATCTCGTCCATGTTTGTGTTCCTTCCAAAGGTATTCACTGTAATTTGCAAAACCTTCGTTTAGGGTAAGGTTGGACCAGCTTTCACAAGTGACAAGATCGCCAAACCAATGGTGGAACATTTCATGCGCTACGATTTGCTCATTTTGATCGTTGTTGTCGGCTAATTCCTCTTTGCTCTTTTGCATGAATTCACCGAAAATTACGCCTGTGGTATTTTCCATAGCACCACTTACATAATCTCTAACCGTAACCTGGGAATAACTTGGCCAGGGATAATCATACCCTACAATGTTGGAGAAAAATTCCAACATCTCTGGAGTGTAAGGGTAAATATCTTTTGCTGCGTCCTTAAACTCAGGCTCTACATAATATTTCAAAGGAATATCTCTCCACTTATCATCTACTACGGCAAATTCTCCAATGGCCATCATAAATAGATAAGGTGCATGAGGCAAATCCATTTTATAATAATCAGTTCTGGTTCCGTCCGTATTTTTTGTGGAAGAGATAAAGTTTCCGTTTGAAAGGGTTTCAAATTTATCATCCACGGTAATCAACATCTCCTGGGTACAACGCTCATTGGGTTTGTCAATGGTGGGGAACCAGCGACTGTTGCTTTCAGTTTCCCCCTGAGTCCAAATTTGCATGGGTTTGTTGGGATCTTCACCTCTCGGATTGATAAAATATAATCCCTTGTCGGAAGTTATAGCAGCACTTCCACCATCTCCTTCTGGTGTAGCGGTATAATCTATGAATAAGTTGATTTCTTCTGTTCTTTTGAATTCTTTTCCCAGTTGGATGGTTATTTTTTCACCATCATAATCATATTTCAAATCTTTTCCTTCCATTTGGACTTTGTGGAATTCAAAGTTTTTTGCGTCAAGCGTTACGGTCTGACTGGGGTAGAAATAAGGCTTTAATTTTAAATAAGCTTTACCCAAAACCTGTTCTTTGTCCCAATCAAATCTTACATCCAGTTTGGTATGCAATAGATCCATTTCTCTGGTTGCTGTTGCCTGGTAAACCGGCAATTTGAATTCATCAGGATTTGGTTCTTCTTTTTTGGCAGAAATGACAAGCGTATCCAACTCACGGAATTCAGTGGTTGGCATTGTTTTTTGAGTAGTTTTACAGCCCCATGCGAAGGCAATGGTCAACGCGATGAAAAAGATTTTTTTCATATTTGAATTTTGTTTGAATTTCATTTTTAAAAAAGCGGCCAAAAGTAACAAGATTTAAAATGAATTAGTGTTCAATTTGTTGCAAACGGGCCGGCCAGGGTTAAACGGTCTGCAATCAATATTAATGTGTATCAGCTATTTAATCCTGGTTAAAATCTTTCAAATTTTAAAAAAAGGTAATCATGTCCCATAAATTGACATCTCATATAACTTTGGTTTGGGTTTTCATTAACATCTTAATCTTGTTTACTTCTTGTGAAAAAGAATTGAAACCGGTTACTGCGGAAGATTTTAATGGAAATTGGAAGATGGTTTCAGTAACTGCAGAGCCGGCAGTACCTGGGGTGGGAAAAGATATATTTGCAACCTTACAAGCCTGTTCGAAAGACGATGTATTTCAATTTCAAACTCCCAAACTTTACAGAGTGGACCAGGGTGAGCTAATATGCGATCCAAATTCACAGCGATTTATTTCTGGCTCTTTTGCACTCAATCCTGAAACCAGGGAAATTGCAATAAATGATGGAACCAGGGTATCGAAATATACCGTCGGAGAAATTACGGATGAAAAATTCGTTTTGATCTATGGAGAAACCATCAATTACCAGAAGCATACCTACGAAGCAACATTTAATAAAGTGAACTAAGCAGCGAATTTTGGGGTTAGGCAGTTTATGTATGGTAAATATTTCTAATGCAAATTCTTATTATTTGCTTTGAAATATAATTCTCCATACTAATTTCGCGCCGCCATACGTTTTGGCACAATCAATTTAACCAAACCCAAAATTGTCATGAACAAAAATCTTTTTGCTATCGCTTTACTTGTTTTAGCTACTGCATTTGCAACTACAAGTTGTAACAAAGACGAAGACCCCAAGACCAACGCAGAATTAATTTTAGGAAGCTGGAAAGTTACTGCAGCTTCAGTTAGCCCTGAAATTCCAATCGTAGGAACAGACGTTTACAGTTATCTTTACGAGGAATGTGATAAAGACGACATCTCTATCTTCGAAGATAATGGTGTACTGAAAATTGACGAGGGAGCAAGCAAGTGTAATGCTAATGATCCGCAAACCGTTACCGGAACTTATCTTTTCAATCCTACGCAAACGGTTATTACCATCAATGATGGCTCAGGACCTGAAAGTTTCAATGTAGTTGAATTAGGTGAGTCTGTAATGAGGATTTCTTATTCGGAAAATGTTGCAGGTACTGATTATACCTACACAGTTACATTTACAAAACAGTAAGAACTGAATAAACAAAAAGGGGTTTCGAAGCGATTCGAAACCCCTTTTTTTGTTTTAACTATTTGGTTTGTTAAACAAAATTACTTCAGAGGAGCTTAGGTCTTTTATTTTGTCCTCACCTTTTTCCAGATTAATGATAGATTCTTCTTTGATAATCTTTGCATGTCCCATTGGCTCCAATCTACCATCTGTATCTTCATCTTTAAATGCAGCCAAAACAATTTCATAGGTTCCTGCTGGCAAAAAAGACAAATGGTAATTGCCGTTTTCATCTATTCCGGAGCTGGTAACCGCATCAGCAAATCGTAACCCCGATGGACCTTTTCCTTCAAAAGCTTTTTCTGGAATAAATCCATTTTCAGGATAAGCATAAACGATGAATCCCTGATAGGTAGGAAGGTTGGTTGTTATTTTACCTGAAATAGAACCGGATAATTCTTTTTCAATAACCCGACCTACTTTTTCCAACTCAAAATCCGTAACAAATCCGTATCCTGAAGAGGATTGAGGATCATGTTTTAATAATTTTCTTAAATCCAAATCGTAAACAACTGCCGTGCTGCTGTTTTCTACACATTCGAAATTTTGAGTAGCAGGCACGATGGTCTGAGCTTCAGGGCTGATACGAATTTTGGTATCTGCATTGTCTAAAATATATGTCCCAGGGGTTTGTCCATTTTCATCGCTCTCATGATCCAAAACCAATTCCACACGGGAATATGTCCCTGCATCCAATTCTCCTGAAGTCAAAACCTCGGTAAGTCCGTTTTGAAGGGATAATAAATCTACCGTCTTTTTATTTTGAAATGCATCCCAAGGATCACCATTGATATGAACTTCCTTTATTGTAACAAAAAAACCTTTGATGGTAGGGTCATCGATTGGTGCGTCTGTCAACTCTAATTGTACGCTACCTTGTAATCTTTTAGTATTGGGTTGAGTGTTGGTATCGCAAGCGTAGATGCCAATTATCGTGAAGATGAATAAAGGAATCAGAAATTTAAATGGTCGGGAAAACATGGTTTATTTTTTAATTACTTAAATAAAATACCTGGCCGCTAAGAGCAGCTTTATATTTTTTATAAAAATTTAGATTTTACTTAGGCAGATATCTGAAGTGATACGGAAGATTTTAACAATTCTAAAGTGACCTCATTTTCATCTTCAAGACTCAGATTTAAAACAAGGTAATGGTCATTCATCAGTTGAATCTCCTGATAATGAAGATAACCATCGAATTTGAAAGTAACTGAAGCGCGATTGATTCCTTCTTCTATAGAAAGAATTTTCACAGTAGTGCCTTCACTAGCATATTCTTGCAAATTGTAATCAATTATTTCCTTTGCATCCCAATCGTATACATTGTTGGAACCATAGGCGGATACCTGAATCGAAGCATCGTCACTGTATAGGTCAATACCATCTCCATTGTCACTTTCCACCTTGTTGGAAAGTAAAGCATAAGGGTAGTCGAGGCAAAAGCTAAATCTGGGGGTACAAAATGCAGCAGATTTGCCGGCGAAAGTGCTTACGGCAGATTTTGAAGTTGTAGCTTCTTCAGTGGTGCTGGATTGTATCAGGAATAATGGAAGTCCCAAAAGAACCAGCAGATTTACTAATACTCTCATGGTTTTATTTTATGGGGTTTACATAATTGCAACGCCTGTTTTTTCCCGGATGTTCAGGTTTTTTCGCTTTGTTTTCTTTTAAAAAGCATTTTTTAAATACAACTTTCATCACCTCATTTGATGATAATCCTCACCAGTTGCCTTCTTGTGACCTGATAATTTTGCATTGCCTTTTTTAAAATCAAATCAAACCAATGCATACCATCATAGAACCTTTCAGGATTAAAATGACGGAACCTATTCATCTTACTACCAAAGAAGAAAGGGTTCAAAAGTTAAAAGAAGCTCACAATAATGTTTTTCTGCTGGATGCAGAAGATGTAATTATTGATTTACTGACAGACAGTGGAACCGGAGCTATGTCTGCTCAACAATGGGCAGCTCTAATGATGGGCGATGAATCATACGCTGGGAGTAAATCCTGGAAAAAATTCCGGGATACCGTTCAAAATATTACGGGAATGAAACATATTTTCCCAACACACCAGGGCAG
>JAWKLG010000005.1:0-250665 GCA_041392845.1 Saprospiraceae bacterium
CAAATTCTTTCTCAAATTTGTCCAATAATTCAATATTTATTTTACCCCTTAATTTAATAAGTGGTTTAATTCGAACTTTATAAAAAAGCATAATATCAAACACTAAATAATTAAATGCATAACAAGATTATTGGAATGTTTAATCGATTATAAGTGTTAAAACTGTTTGTTGAGCTTGGGTCTTCCTTTACCACATGGCTGAAGCCATGGGTTAATTAGGGAAAAGCATCGGATTCAATTCTCCTTGTTCCTAAACAACAAGCCTGTACCAATTCATCCTGCAAAATCTAAACAGATTCCGGCTCAAGGCCGGAATGACATTACCTCCTGAAAAAAATCCAGCCTCCAGCGTCTAGCACCTAGTATCCAGAACCCAGATCACCTCAACGTCACATCTCCTTTAAATAACTCCACTTGTCCATCGAAATATTCGACTTCGGCGAAGTAGACGAAGACTGCAGGGTTCATCAGTTTTCCTTTTAGGAAGCCGTCCCAGCCGTGGTCGTCGGAGATGGGTTCGAAATTATAGGCTTCGTGGACGAGTTCGCCCCAGCGATCAAAAATCAGGAAGCTTTTTACCTGTGAGACAATTTTTGGATTGCCATAAATGCGGAAAATATCATTGATGCCGTCTCTTCCTCCGGGGGAGAAAGCAGAAGGGATGTATATTCCTTTTTCCTTGACAACATTCAATTGCAAATTATCGTCAGCCGAACATCCGTTGGCACTTTGTATCCGAACGGTGTAAACCGTTTGGCCTTCGGGGGTGACGTAAAAGCTCAGGCAATTGGCAAGGTTGACTTCGTTGCAATCAGGAAACTGATCTACCGGCGTCCAGTCGATGCTGGTGAGTAGCTCGGGAGCGAAATTGGTAACTGCTTGCAACAATACACTATCGCCGTAAGGAATGGGATCCTGATTGGCAAAAACAACCAATTCCACGGTCAATTCATTGGGTTCGTTGACGATGAATTTAATCTCATCTTCACAACCTTCAGCATCCTGTACTCGGATAGTGTAAGTCCCCGGTCCCAGATTGGCAAAGGTTACCTGGCTGGAGAAATCTCCGCCGTTGAAAGAATATAAAAATGGAGGAGTGCCTCCCAAAACAGTATCAACTACGATAATTCCATCATTATAACCAAAACAGGAAATTTCCTGCACGGAAGCCAATAATTCCGGTGGCAATCCACCTTGTACCACCACCACTTCATCCGTTTGAATACATCCGGTAACCGTATCCATGGCAGAAAGTGTGTACGTACCGGCACCCAAAGCAGTGCTCAGATAGGTTTGGTCGGAAGAAACAGCTCCGCCTGACCATTGATAAACGACGTTGGGACTGTTGTTGATGTTGGCATTTCCACCAATGGGCGAAATGGTATCGTAACAGGAAATTCTTTGATCCGCTCCGGCATCAGCAATGGGCAGCGGATTTATGCTTATTTCAAAAGTGGTATCATACTCGCAGGAATATTCCTGATAATGTATTTCTATGGTATGCGTGCCTCTTCCGGCAAGGTTGGGATCAAAAAATCCACTGGCAGCATTGCCTGGACCATTCAAAGTGATGGTTCCTGCCGTTAGATTATTGAGTACTTCGATATGGGAACTTAGGTTTACCACAGGAGTATTTGGATACAAACAAATTGGATCAACCGGATCCAGGTCGAAAATTACATCCGGACAAGGCGGAGTAGCACAAGTCAGGGTAATCGTCGGAGGAGGACAAACAGACATGCTATCTACCGCTCTAACGGTGATGGTAATGCTGTCTTCAGGATTTAAATTACCAACGTTGAGTGACAAGGTGGTAGGATCTAAAGTAGCATAAGAAGGAGTATCTAGCAAATTCCAGAAATAATTGGTAGCACCTGGCACCGCTTCCCAGTCAAATATGATTCCATCCAAAGTCGAGGTACAACCGAGAGTCAAATCGGGTAATGGCTCGTCTATTCTCAATTGTGTTTTAAAAGTATCGGACAAACATCCGTTGGCTTCCAGCCATAAACTCAAACTGTCCATGCCCGCAGCATCCCAGGTTAGTTTGTAAGGGCCTGCATTGGTATTGCCCGTCCATTCATTTCCATTTCCAAAGTTCCAATGGTACACCGAGCCATTGGGTGCAGTACCATTAAAGGAAACTATCAAAGTATCGCCCAGACACAAAACAGGGGAAGCAAAATACCTGGCTACCGGAGTACGGTTGATTTGCACCTGAATGGTATCTGAAAACAAACAACCGTCTTCTCGAACCCTTACCACGACCCTGTGGCTACCAGGACCTGCATTGACGGGTGAAAAGATTCCATTGGTATCCACATTGTTTCCAATCCAGCTAATGACTTCGTTACCAGTATTTCCACTGAGTTGGAAATAAGTTTTTAAATCAACATTTGGGGTCGTAGTTTCCAAACATATCGCAGGAGGAGTTCCAAGAGAAACATTGACCGGAGGACAAGGCTTTGCCTCACAGGTCAGGGTGTCCCTTGTCGGTCCACAAATACTACTGGTTTGAGCAACTACTTCAATGGTTACCAGATCATTAGGTTGCAAACCGGTCACTTCATAGTTGTTTCCATTTCTGATGCCGCTGGTTCCCGAAAGTAAATTCACAGCGTATCCACTTGCTCCTGGAACATCATCCCAGGAGAAAATCACTTCATTATTAGATCCAAGACAGGTAATGTCTGGTTTTTCAAGTTCATCTTCTACTACCACATTGGCAGTAAAAGTATCTGATGGACAATTGTTTTCAGTTACCTGCAATCCAACCGTGTAGGTTCCGGGAGCATTCCATTGAATTTCGTAGGGGCCGTCTCCAGTGGCTGCATTGACGTTGTTTCCACCATCAAAATCCCAACTAAAAATGGCATTGATGGTTCCGTTTCCTTCATAAGAAATCAAGGAGGAATTTCTTATACAAATCACACTATCTCTTGAAAAATCAGGAGTAGGTGGATCGGTAATCCTTATCCTTCTGGAAGCAATGAAGCTACAGGGACCTTCTGTATAAATCAGGTTGATGGTATTGTTTCCCGGATTGGCAGCCATTGGATCGAAGTTTCCATCGATGTCTACACCCGGGCCAAACCATTCCGGTGTTCCTCCCCCCATGGCATTGTTGGTAGTGAAAGTAAGTTGGAAAGGATTGATGATGCCCATTCTACAAATAGGCGCTACCGTATCAATAAAAACATCTACCTGAGGACAGTTCTGTGCTCTACAATCAAGGGTAGCCGCATTACTTCCACAACCAGCAATTCCGTTTGCCTGGACACCAATGGTTATAGTTTGATTGGGAGCCAGGCCGGTCACTGTGAAGGTGGTACTATCCTGAACTCCTTGGGGTATTCCATTGATTTCAATATTGTAATCTTCGGCTCCAATGACATCGTCCTGCCGAGAAAGTAATGGAATCTGATGGTTGAAAGAGCAATGATAATAGGTGGTTCAATGTTTCCGACGACCATTACAGTATCTCTGAAATAACAAATGGTTCCTCCTCCAACATCCTGACCTACACTAAAGAACATAAATTCCAGGGTTGAACCGTTACCATGGGACCATCAGTAGGCCGTCCATTGATATTTCCGGTTTGTCCGGTAGTCCAATTGTAAGTAATATTTTTGACCCGAAGTAATTTCCGGCCCATCCAAATCCATAGTGAATCCAGGCACACAATCAAAAGGTGCCGGATTGGTACCAAAGCTCTAGGTCGGGTAACGTTCAGCAGTTAAATTTGTACTGTCACATCTCAGAAGATAACGCTGCACATATTCTCCTGGCATCACAAACATTGTAATTGTACCAGGTAAAATAATCCCCACCACATATGGTGGTATCCAAATCAGTTGAAACCCCTTTGACGAGAAGCAAAGGTGTAACAAACCATAGAGTCACACCGATTGCCGGCCACCACCACACAATAAAGTTCCAGAGCAGAAATCTCTCCCGGACAATTTCCTGTGATACAATAATCTGTTTCACTGATGGGATAATCGACCGAACACACAAACATGGTGTCAAGGTAATTGGTCCCTTTCTTTTTCTCTACCATCTTTATTTGAATACAGGTATCTTCTCCAACAAAACAAGGATTGTAAGGCGTAATGTAAACTTCCATCGTCACCGAATTCCACAACACACAAATTGATTTTCCTCCTGTCCGCGACGATAATTTCTCCATCTCCATCGACGGTCCAATTGTAATTGGTAGCTCCGTTTACTGTGGGTACTTCATAACATACCGTTTGACCGGGACATGGATCTTCATCAAATTCAGGTTCTATGTCGCTTGGCAGGTCAGGAGGACCTGTTGTTACTCCACCGATAATGTTGATTTGAATATCACAAACATCCCCAGCGAAGCCATCAATCATGATATAATATACTTCACCCGGAAACAAACCTGTATGAGATTTGTCCGGGGAACACGGTTTCCACTTACTTGAAAAACAGGAGGAAACAGGAACCAAATTGACATCCGTCATATACAATTGTACCCCTTGCCCGTTCCTGCAATTCCAGGAAGTAATAGTTACTGAAGCTGTTGTTGAACCGGCTACAAAAGCCAACCACTGATTGTTTTCTATAGAACCACAGAATCCTGCAGGGAACAAATTGGGAGTATAGCCTGCTGTTGAACCGATATACACCGTCCACAAATGGCACAACCGGGTGGTTCATCACCAGCTACACCACAAGGATCCGGTAAAGGAGAAGTTACTCGTACATCGACACAGGAAGTATCGGCACATCCGGGTAATGGGATCGGCTGCTTCAAATACAGGTTCCTGATATCAATATTTCATGCGTTCTGGCTGTTTTGTTTGGAAGTGGTCGACCATTTCATTGAGCCACCTGTAATTGTAATTTGCTCCGCTGGTAAAGATATCCGGTTATGTTTGTGGAATTTGTGCTGCCCGGAAGGCAATGGTTGGTCCTCCTGTAATGGCCACCTGTGGATCCGGATATTTGCACACCTGAAGCACATGAATTCCGTTTTTCATGATAATAGTGTCGTCTACATTCAAACAATCTCCAAACCAATTGTAGCAAGAGCCTTTACAATACAAGGCAGACGAATAATTATACACCTTATCATTGGCAGTCACATGTAAAACATCACAAAGCTGGGTGACATTTCCATTTCTATCTGTAATGTCTACACAAATCTGGTAATCTCCAGCCAGGTCTGCAGCCAACACAATCTTTGGCGTGCCTTGTCCTTGAGCATTTAACACCGGGAGGAACCGGGTCCAATTGTAAGTTGCTCCGGAACCGGCATTTTCAACCCAAAACTTGCTAATACTTCCGACTCCCAAATCAAAAACGCCATGCAAACCCGGGTTGTCCAAACCAAAAGTTTCCAAACCTTCCGCAAAGACTGCATATTGGCAATTCCAGCCTGGTTGTTTGGTAAAAATAACGAGGTGGTATCTTTTTCCCGGAGTAAGCCCTCCTACAAAGTAATTTTGATTGGCAATTCCGCCGATTTGAAAGCCATAACAGCCTGTTACCACTTCAAAATTTTCATCAACCACTGTCATGTCAATTCCAAAAGTAGGCAGACGAGGCACGCAGGATAAGCCTTTCACTACAAAATTCACTTCTTCGCAAAGTGGAATAAATTGCACCCAGGCATCATTAAAAATATTATTACACCCGGGACCTGAAAATCCACTCACCACTGTACTGGTGGTATAAACATTGGTTACTCCCCGCACCAAATTGGTATCCATAAGACAACCGGGCGGCTCATCCATCGGAAAGCCACAAATGCTGTCTGGAACTTGTGCGGAAATAGAATATAGGGAGGTAAATACAATAAAGAGCGTAAAAATTATCCTCATAAGGTGTACTTAAAGCCAAAGGTTTTGCAAAGGCTACTAAGTTAAGGATTATTGAAAGGAAATGAAGGTTTATTCCATTTTTTGGGTCGAATTTTAATGTAAGTAACACCAGCGAAAGCAAAATTCTGGCTGTTGGCTATTGGCTGTTGGCCATTGGCCATTGGCATCTTGTAGGGGTTGGCTGAGCCAACCCTGGAACGATGGAATGTAAAAAAATAAGTACAACTCACTTTTAAACGATTGATTTTTTAAAAGCCAATAGCCAACGGCCAAAACATGGCTGTGCCAACCCTGGAACGATGGAATGATTTAGAATAAGCACAATATATTTTTATCCGAGATTTTCATTAGCCAACAGCCAATGGCCAATGGCCAATAGCCATCAGCCAACAGCTTCACTTTACAAACTTCTCCAAAAACTCTTCCTTATACGCCCGGCCCATCGGGATTACAGTCCCGTCTTCGAGATGAATTTGATTGGAAGAAATCTTTTCAATTTTGGTGGTTTGGATGATGTAGGATTTATGTACACGGTGAAATTTAGCCGCATCCAATTGTTCGAGCCAATATCTGAGCGGCTCTGAGGAAAGTTGCTTTTTATTCGGCAGGAATACTTCGGTGTAATCTGCATCTGATTTGATATACAATACATCCGCCAAGGTTATTTTTATCAAATCATAACCTGATTTAATAAAAATTTCCCTCTTTTCGGAAGGGATTCCGCTTACACCGGCTTCTTTGATTTCTGTAAAAGAACGGTTAGGGATTTTGGCAACAGCTTTTACAAAACGTTGAAATGAAAAAGGCTTTAATAAATAATCCACTACATCCAGATCGTAACTTTCCAATGCATAATCTGGGAAGGCGGTGGTAAGAATGACTGCCGGTGGATGGCTGAGCGTTTTTAAAAAATCTATGCCGGAGATCTTAGGCAAGTGAATGTCCAAAAATATTAAATCAACCTGATTGGATTTCAGGAATTCCATAGCCTGAATAGCATCTGAGAAAGTACCTATTAACTCCAAACTGCCCAGATCGTCTATGTATTTTTTTAAAACACGTTGGGCAGGTGGTTGGTCTTCTATTATGATGCAGGTCATATTTCGGTTGCTTTGTGAAGTTGCATGCTCAATTGAACAAAATATTCATCATCTTTTTGTTCAATGTTTAATTTGTGTTTGTCAGGATAAAGGAGATTCAATCTTTTCTTCACATTCTCCAACCCTATTCCATGCGCCAAATCATTGGTATTGGATTGTTTCAAATAGGTATTCTGACAAGTAAAAGTAAGCAATCCTTCATCAGTCATTTCTACCAGGACGTCGATTTTGATTTTATCTGATTGACTGGCGGTACCGTGTTTAAAAGCATTTTCAATAAAAACTATTAAAATAAGAGGTGCAATACGGTATTCTGAACGAATATTTATAGTAGAAAAATTTACTTCTCCTCTTTCTTCTATCTGCAACTCATTCAACTTGATGAAATTTTCCAGCTGATTCATTTCCTTTTGAAGGGGCACATAATCTTCCTTGCATTCGTACAACATGTACCTCAAAACTCCCGACAACTCCAGAATGATTTCCGGAGTCTTGGGAGAACTTTCTATGGCGTATGAATATAAATTATGAAGGTTGTTGAAGAGAAAGTGAGGGTTGATTTGTGATTTTAAAAATTGCAATTCACTTTCCTGAACGGTTTCCCTCAACTCGTCGACTTCCCGTTGTTTAACCAATGCATCCCAGGCAAATTTGAAGCCGGTTAAAATGATCAGGACCGGTAAAATTCCCAAGAGGGTAAGGAATACACCCGGAAACCTTTTGGCACGGGTGTCAGGGAAATAAATTTGCTCCAGACCCAATTCTTCTACAATTATCAAACCTGCAACTATCAATGCTGCATATAAAAAGAATTGCAGGTACTTCTTTTTATAATAAAACCTAGGTAGCAGGATGTAATTGATTAAAAATGCAGCAAATGCATAGGTTAAAAAATATACAACCTGATATTGTTGGATGTTGGGATTGTTTTTATCGAAAGAATAAAACAGAAACACCAGCAGATGGAAAACCAACTGAAATAAAAACTCCCTAAAAGCAAGGTTATTGGCTATTCTTTTTTGAAACATTATTCAAATGTAAATTTTCCCATGGAAGCTTAAAAAAGGATTCGGTAAACAACCATTTGGGCAGGTTCAACAACCTAAATGGCCTGTTTTATGTTAGACATGTCGTTCAAGGGATTAGATATGCAGTTCAAAGAATGAATTTTCTCTTTTTAAAAATTAGTTTCTCCTTTGCAACATCACCGAATGAAAAGAACTATTTTATGAAAACCAGTTTTTACAATTTTCTACTGTTTAGTGTATTCTTCTGCTTAGGCAATGTCGCCCTCGCTCAAAACCCAACCATAACAATTCGGGGTAAAGTCGTTGAAAGCACCAATCAAAATCCTGTTGAATTTGCAACCATCATGGTGGCTGATGCTGAAACCGGCAATGCGCTTACAGGAATGACCACCGACATCAACGGTGATTTTGTCGTGAAAACAGAATCAGACAATTTTTATTTAGAAATAAGCTTCATCGGTTTTCAAAGCCTTACCATCAAGGACTTTAAAATTGAAAACAATACGGTCGATCTTGGCATGGTCGAACTTTCTGAGGATAGTGAAGTCCTGGAAGAAGTCGTGGTAAGAGCCGAAAAATCTTCTACAGAATTTAAGTTGGATAAAAGAGTCTTCAATGTAGGAAAAGACATTAGTTCTACGGGCGCAAGCGCCCTTGAAGTACTAAATAACGTTCCATCCGTAAACGTAAACATAGAAGGAGAAATCAGCTTGCGTGGAAGTTCAGGTGTACAAATTCTCATCAATGGAAAACCATCAGTGCTAGCCAGCGAATCGGGTAATACCCTGGGTACCATCACCGCAGATATGATTGAATCGATTGAGGTAATCACCAATCCATCAGCGAAATATGATGCTGAGGGAACTTCCGGTATCATCAACATTATTATTAAAAAAGAAGAAAGGGAAGGACTAAACGGATCCATAAGTGTCAATACAGGGATCCCCGACAATCATAGCATCGGTGTAAGTTTGAACAGAAGAACCGAAAAGTTTAACCTTTTTAGTCAGCTTGGAGCAGGTTATCGTTCTATGCCTCGTGAAGAAGAGACATCAATACCAATCCCAATACCGGTAATACCATTTTGAGTGAAGGAACCGGGAATATATAAATGAGACTTTTTTCAGAATCTGATTTTGCAGCGATTATCACACCAGCGATCAGTGTTGACTCCTTTTCGCCGGGAAATTGCCGATGTGCTTCAATAATGAAGATCAGCCCTCAAGAACTGATTTTACCATGCCAGGAACCAACGGGAGCTCCTGATGCCCAATGGTATCGAGAAGAAGTTATCGGGAAGCGACTAATCCTAAATGGCAATACGAATTGCAGTATAAGAAGGACTTAAAGACCATGAGGATCACGATTTGTTGTTCTCAGCTTAGTACTTTTGGAAAAGATCTGACTTTCAATTTACAAATATCATTGATGTTGTTGGAAGAAGCCAGCTTCAACCAGAAACGAGGAACCAACTTTCATAGAAGCGCGAAATACACCTTCAGGTGCCGATTACCCGCCCTTTAATGATAACATGACCTTGAAACAGGTGGGCAATACCTTATCAACGATGAGAATGATTTTGCGGTAAGTGATTTGGTCAATGGCGATTGGGTTCCAAATCCAAACCTCACCAATATTTTTTGAATACGATCAAAATGTCCTTGCTGTATACGGAACCGACATATGAAGGAAAAAAAATGGGGTGTAAAGGCAGGACTAAGAGTTGAGAATACAGACTTAAAAACCTATCTGGTCAACACAGAAGAAAACCAACGATCAGAACTTTACCAATTTTTTCCAACCCTGCATAGTTCCTATAAAATCAACCAAAGAATATCCTGTTCAGGCGGCGTTCTGCAGACGTATTTACTGTCCGAGATTATGGGATTCTTAAACTATTTTTTAACATCAGAAATAATCTCAGCATCTGCATGGGAAATCCTGACTTGTTGCCGGAATTTACCGACTCGTATGAGAGGTAATTGAAGCATTTTTAGAAAAAGCTTCCATCAACTTTGAGTTTGATTACCGATATACAACCGACAAAATTGACCGTAGTCAGCTTTTTTGAAGACAATGTGGCACGAACATGCCCAAATGTTAAACCAATGGAAGCAACGGAATTGAAATCAACGGAAAATTTGATGCTTCAGCCGTGGACTTTAAACGGTGATTTCAATTACAATTACTTCCAGCGTAAAGGAAAGTCGAATCTTTTCGGGATTTTGCAGCCGATCAATATTCAGCAAAGAGACCACAGTAAATTCAAATTACCGGCAGATTTGAAGTAGAAATAACCGGAAGGTACCAATCCAGAGAACAACCATTCAGAGTTTGGATTGACTTCGCCACAGCAGACATGGGAGTAAGAAAGAAAATCTTCAAAGGAAAAGGAGTTATTAACTCGGCGTAGTGATATTTTCTTTTCGCTTCACGAATTCGTGAAAGCGAAACCACACAGCCCAACTTTTACCTTTATAACTGGGACAGAAGAGGACGATTTATCACGTCATTCAGTTATGGATTTGGAAAAGGTGAAGCCATGGAATACTCCGGAAGAAGACATCATTGATAAAAAGAACTTGCAACTCATAACCTAATCACCTTAAACATCCATACAGATGAGCAGTTTTTCAGGGCTCGACATGAGAGTCCTTCACCGTTATTTAGGATTTTTCTTGCCGGAATCATGGCAATTTATGCCATCAAGGTATCGTTATGGCTTTGAACACAGATTTTTAAACAGAGCGATCCTATACAAAGGTGGTTGATACCAATCTGAATGCAGAAGCCTTGGGTCAGGCGATTCGTATTAAAGGATTGAAAGCTACAACTGAGGATGGTTATAAATAGACTTCAAAGAAGGAACCTATGATAAAAACCACTGGTGAAGTAAGCTACACCAAAAGAATTAATTCTTTCTTCTCGATACCACGACGAAAATGCACAAAGCGACCACCAATTCGCCAAGCAGTATTTTCTGAATATCTTTTTCGGTTGTTCCCTGCTCTTTTTTGTAATAGTTCCTTTTTGGATGTTCTGCCCCAAATCCTCCATTTTTAAAAATGGCCTTTTTACTTTACCCTGAGCGGGTATTATTTTGACCTTGATTATGTTGTTTGTAGGTAGGGAGGTTGGTTTTGACATTTGAGGATGCTGGCCGTTGGCTTTTGGCTTTTGGCCATTGCCTTTTGGCTCCTTGTAGGGGGGCGTCCCATAAGCCCTCATTTTTAATTCTATTCAATAGGAATATTGGAAAATTTGCGGACTTTGGAATTTGGATTTTAAAAATTCTAACCACAGCCTCCATAGATGCTCACAGTATGAAAAGGTGATTTTAAAGTAAAACAAGGCCATTTTTCTCAAATTATGACCTATAACCATCAATCCGAACTCAAGAATCACCTTATCGAGCCCTCTGAAGGTGAATCTTTGAGAATTTGTTATTGTACTTAAGTTGGCCAAATACTGATTCTGGTTCGATCGGGCGTTTTTCTTCGGTGTTTTATTCCTTTTTCACTTTTTAATAGTTCCCTTACTTGTTCTTGTATCTGCTGAGCTGGGTGTTTATTTCAATTTGACGATTACCTTCAGACTTGTGGTACTTTTCCTCAATTGACATCCTTCACAATTTCTAGCTTCATAATTAATTACAGTTGTTTCAAATCCGGTGGAGCTTTTACGTATGCCTGTTCCGATATTCAACATTGGTTGTCCAGATGGGCATAAAATAATCTTCCTCTTTGTTGTACTTTAGGTTCTGTGCCAAGTATAAATTCTCTTTAAAGGACTTTTTCTTGTTCTTTGTGGTAGTAACTCGAATTTACATAGGGAATCATTCGAGAAAATAAAAACGCATAGTTTTCCTGATCTCTGCTAAGCTGCGTCTGCTACTATTTCTTTACTCCTTAGACCGTATAGCGTCAAAGTTTGCAAATGACTTATAAAAGTAGTGGTATTCTAGTCTGGTGTATGGGTAAAATTGGTTAAGCAAATTGGTTTTCGGTACTGATTTGGGCGTTGTAGGCTGGTTTTGGAGCGGTTCCCAGATGGTCATCCTTCATTCTCATAAAGGTCGCATCTAAATCAGTTTTACTATAACTATTGCGGTCTCCCAGGTTTTCTAACTGGGCTTCATATTTCGCAATCGAGGAAGGAATTCCTTATTTATTAACCTCGGCGTAAGGGATATTTTCGCTTCACGAATTCGTGAAAGCGAAACCACACAGCCCAACTTTTACCTTTATAACTGGGACAGAAGAGGACGATTTATCACGCTTGGTTTCAGTTATGGATTTGGAAAAGGTGAAGCCATGGAATACTCCGGAAGAAGACATCATTGATAAAAAAGAATCCTGCAACCTTATAACCTAATCACCTTAAACATCCATACAGATGAGCAGTTTTTCAGGGCTCGACATGAGAGTCCTTCACCGTTATTTAGGATTTTTTCTTGCCGGAATCATGGCAATTTATGCCATCAGCGGTATCGTTATGGTTTTTAGAAATACAGATTTTTTAAAACAGGAGCGATCCTATACAAAGGTGGTTGATACCAATCTGAATGCAGAAGCCTTGGGTCAGGCGATTCGTATTAAAGGATTGAAAGCTACAACTGAGGATGGTTATAAAATAGACTTCAAAGAAGGAACCTATGATAAAACCACTGGTGAAGTAAGCTACACCAAAAAAGAATTACCCTTTCTTCTCGATACCATGACGAAAATGCACAAAGCGACCACCAATTCGCCGCTGTATTTTCTGAATATCTTTTTCGGTTGTTCCCTGCTCTTTTTTGTGGTCAGTTCTTTTTGGATGTTCCGCCCCAAATCCTCCATTTTTAAAAATGGCCTTTATTTCACCCTGGCGGGTATTATTTTGACCTTGATTATGTTGTTTGTGTAGGTAGGGAGGCTGGTTTTGACATTTGAGGATGCTGGCCGTTGGCTTTTGGCTTTTGGCCATTGCCTTTTGGCCTCTTGTAGGGGTTGGCTGAGCCAACCCTGGAACGCCTAAATGACAAATAATTTGCAGCATATTTTTTGAACCGTTGGTGAAACTTTAAGAATTATTTGCCCACCGGATTTGACTTTTTTATTGAGTAGTTTGAGGTTCACCTGGAATAAAAAAAGAAAAGCGTAACCATCAGATATTCAGGGGATTATTTAGGCAGTAATATTATAGGCGTTGGCCGTTGGCTGTTAGTTCCTTGATGGGGACTTCCCATATTACAGGTTGAATAACAGGTGGAGGAGCTTTCCAACTGGTATTTGTGGAATTTACGGTTTACGGTTTACGATTTACGAGGCCTTTAAAAAACGAAAAGCGAACTCCGAATGGCGAACAGCGTAACCTCCAGACAATCAGGAGTTTATTCGAGCTGTTATGTAATAGCTTTTGGCTGTTGGCTGTTGGCCATTGGCTTTTAAAAAATCAATCGTTTAAAAATATATCGTACTTATTCTTTGACATTTCATCGTTCCAGGGTTGGCGCGGCCAACCCCTACAGGTTATCGCCAATGGCCAATGGCCAACGGCCAAAGACCAACAGCCAAAGACCAACAGCTAACGGCCGACCACGATGAATTGATATGGCAACAATTCTCTATTTACCTCCAAATCAGTAAATCCTGCTTGTTTTAATTCTTCCATTACCTTGCCGGCTGGAATTTTCATTTCTACGGGAGGGCCAACGGGGGTTTCCTTTTTAAAAAAGTCAATCACCACTAGCTTTCCTCCTTCTTTGAGGCCATTTTTTACTGCTTTGAAATAAGAGATTCGATCTTCGATGTGATGATAAGTGTCTACAATCAGGACGCCGTCCACTTCTTTTGTTTTTAAATTGGGTGCATCGAAGGGAAGTTTACGTAATTCCATCTTTTCCGCTGCAATGCCCAAAGAGTCTCTTTTCTTTTCTATATAATTCAAAAATCTTTCATCTACATCGCCGCAAATTACATTGGCACCTGCTTTTTGCAAACGGAAAGAGAAATATCCGGTACCACTTCCAATGTCCATCCAGGTGCTGTTGCTATCTACTTGCAACATTGCTATCACTTCATCTGGTTTTTGCCACTCGTCCCGATCTCCTCCTTCAAATCTTTCTACCAATTCTTCCATGGAAGACTGGTTCATAAAATGGTTGGCATCCCCATGATGGTGATGATGAGCATGTTCTTCTCCTTGCCCTTCCTGATGTTTGTGTTCATGTTTGCAGGCTGCCATACTGAGGCCTATTATTAGCAGGTAAAAAATTCCGTTCTTCATTTAATTTCAATCTATTTTTTAATCAAAACTTTGCCGGATTGTACCATAAGGTTTGCTTCATTATTTATTTTATAAAAATAATTACCAGCTTTTAAATTAGCCGGAATTGGAAGCGAATTTAAAGGTGCTTCTTGTAATTCAATGTTCCAGACTAGCTTACCTGAACCATCATAAAGCATGAACTGGTGGTTCTCTTTTAAAGTATATACTTCTGTTTCCTTGATGTTTAAAAAATCTACCACCGGGTTCGGGAAAATTTCAAAAGCATTGGCCTTGGTAGAAACAATCCTTTCTTCCCACCCGCTGGGGCCATTTAAAAACAAGGCAACCTCGTCGGTTGCAGGTAGTGGAATTGCAACTTTGGTTCCATCTGATGAAACATCAAAATTGTGCATGGGCAAAGCAGGTATATCATAACTCGTTCCGTCAATGACCAACTGATGTGGTTTTACATCCACATCACTGGAACGAAGCAAAACATATTCATGACCGGTTTTGCTGTATTTCACCGAGATTGGCGACATGGTTGAGCCAAAAGAGATAGGAGATTCATAAGACAAAGTGTTGATGTCAAAATACTCAAGCGTACCTTCTCCAGTGCATGTAACGGCAAATTGTTCCTTGGCAGGATTGTAAGCCACCCTGGTAGGATTGTTCCCGCAAGGATAGGAGCCAATCAGAGAAATATTGTTGCCTGAACCACCAATAATGGCCAGCGCATTTTCATTTTTCTGGGTAACTGCCGTAAAAATTCCGAATTCTGTTTCGTCCGAAATAGCCATTTGGAGGGGAAATCCGGTAAGGGGCAAACTGTAAATTGGTGAAAGACTTTGTAAATCTATCACCTGAATTTCTTCGTCAAAAGGCGCGGCCAGATAAGCATAAGGCTCTATCGGATCAAACTCAACTGAACTCCTAATGCCAAAGTTGGTCCAGCTGATTCCCGTATTGGCAATGGAGAATTGCTTCACATAACTTGGAGCCCCAGTAAGGCTAATCACACCGCAAGCATCAGAAGAACCTGCATTGATGGCCAGGGCATTTTTGCCATCCGGTGTGACGAAGACCTGGTCTGGTTTCACGCCTCCACTATTCACTTCGTTAACCAGTTCCAGGGTTTCAAGGTCAATTACAGCCACCGTATTGGTATTTCTTTTTGCGATAAGCGCATATTTTCCATCGGGAGTGATGCCCGCGTGGTAAATTTCAAATGTATTGAGGTCAATGATTTTTTCCAAAGCTCCGGTGGCAGTTGTCAGAATGGAAACGGTACCAGAAATAGAATTTACTGCCACAACTTTTTCCCCATCCGGAGTAAAAGAAACGGAATAAGTAGCATCTGCTTCAAGATCCGAACCAGTGGGTCTGCTTTCTATAAAATTGAGTGATCCCGGACTTTCAAATTCATAAAATAAAACCACTTCATTTCTAAGTGGATCTGAAGCCACGATGTGATTCCCACTCTTCGAAACCGCACCATTTTGAATGGAAATGCCATTGATACTGCTGATGATTGCCCCAGTCTCGAAACTGATGACAGCCATGTAATAATCACTGGCAATGGCGTAATTGTAATCGTGCGATTGTCCTACCCAGTCGGGTGTATTGCCGGTAGCAATTGTTTTTTCTGTCCCTTCAACCAAATCTACCAAAGCAGTATTTCCGGTTTGAACCGGTACAAATACTTTAGAACCGTCCATATTGATGCCCGGCTTGCTGTAGAAGGAAAAAACTGAGTTGTTGGAAAAAGTATATTGATTTTCAAGACTTTGATTGGCAATATTGATACGACTGATTTTTGCATTGCTGCCACTTTGAACACAAACCGCATAATTTCCATCACCTGATAAGGCAATATGTGGGGCAGATCCTGCACCGGGTATCGTCTTGACTACATTTCCAGTGCTGATTTCAAAAACTGTAAGTCATCTTCATTGGAAGGATTGATGAGGTATTGATTGTCGGGGGTGATTTCAAAATCAGACCAAAAAACAGTATTTCTTGGATTGGAAGTAATGGCTGAGAACTTGGACAAATAAACGGTGAAATTGTCGATGGTGCGGACCAATTCCAACGTATTCAAATCAATCACAATTGCCTTGTCGTTGATATCACATCCTATCACCGCCAGGCTTCCATCTCTGCTGGTGCGGACTTTTACGGGTTGTTCGTCTCCTTGAAAGGTTTTTGCGATGGAATAATCAGACAAGTTGATTACATAAATGCTATTGTCGCTAAGACAAGAAACTACTGCATAAGTGTCTGTAAAATCCATGGATATTGGCTGAGAACCCACTTCTATATTGTTGATAATGCTTCGGTCGGACCAATTGAAAACGGTAATGTTGTTGGTAGTGCGATTGAGCACCCAAACCTGACTTCCGTCGGGCGTAAATTGCATATCCGCAATGTAATCTCCTTCTTCTGCATCGCCAGCCGGATACACATCCAGTTCAGCGAGAATGCTGGCAGGATTATTCAGCTGATTCAGATTTTGAATGGAAATTTCTGCAGCATCTCCATCTGAAGATTGATTGATTTGGGAAAAGGCAATTTGAAAGATAAAGATGGAAAGTAAGGTAAGGATCGTCCTCATATGTTCTTTTTTTCTTAAAAGTAAAAAGAATTCGGGGCATAGAGGTAAAGCCTAAATCTCATTTTTAAAAAGGTGTCTTAAAAAAACCTTATTCCAATTCTCATAAAATCAAAAAAGTAAAAATTGAGAACCTTCAAAATATTGAATTGCGTGCGTTGCGTAATCCGTTGCGGCCGTTGCGTGCACCAAAATACCAGGAAGGGAAATCAAAATATAATTGAATTCCTTGTTTTAAAATAATATAGGCTACTGGAATTCGGCGGGTCCTCCTCGTGATGTTATTAAGTTAAGAAAAAAAGAATGGTCAATGGTGGGGCTTTCGAAGTGGACCTGCCAATTCTCGCAGAGTGAATTGTTTTTAAAAATGTAATTGAATGAAATTCAAATACTTTTGTGTTTCAATTCCTAATATTTTGGTTCATGCGACGCTCGCAACGGATTACGCAACGAGCGCAATTAGATGGTTTTTTCAGGATGCGGCATTCGAATCTCTTAATTAAATGACATTGACCCGCCTTGGACTTAAATAAATGATAGCATTGATTACCTGCCAGGCTTATACATAGCCTTGTCCAAAATACGTTGGTTATCCGTTTCAGCCAGTAGCTGGGGAATCGTTACCTCCGGATTTCTTTTCATGTAGGATTTAATGATTTGCCAACCCATCCAGTTACCAATCCTGCCAGGAGCTTCCTGAGGCATTCCACCCGGTGCGACCGGTGAAGGATTGATGAGTTTTTGAATTTCATCCATGCGGGTAGAATAGATGAGTTCTTCTTTTAAAAAATGTGTCCAGGTTAGAAATTCATTATCTTCTGCCCATTCCAACTGCTTTTCTGTGTATTCCATTTTGACCTCATCTGATTCATAAGGCAACAAAAGGTCTTTCAAATACAACATTTTGCCATTGGTAATCATGTAATCGAGCAAGCGGTCGCCGTTTACCGGGCCTACCAAATTGCTAGCCTGTGCTTCTATCATTTTCGGTACCATGTACTCCGGCGTCATGGTTCTTTTGATGTAATCCGGGAAATAGTTAGGGTCGTAACCTGTAAAATCAGAACCAAGGAAGAAATCCAATCCTACACCCAACAAGCTGTCACCATAGGTAAAAGTGCCCAGTCCAAATTCAGAGACGTAGGAAACCACTGCCGGCACCGGTGCATCAGGTAGGTAGTATTTTTGAAATTTAAAGGCTTGCTCCAGGTCTTTTTCATATCGTTCCAGATTAGGAAAAGCCATAGCACAAGTATCATTGAGTTTTTGCAAGCTTGGGCTTTTTAAAATCTTTAAAATGGTATGGCTGGCGCTGGTGTCAGGGTCGGTTTTATCTTGAGTTATTCTTAAAAAGACATCATTGAAAAATGGTCCGTATTTGATGCGAAGTTCGCTGATGCCTTGTTCCAGATTGGCGGTATCAAGCGCAAACAAATCCTGCTCAAATCTTTGGATTTGAATGTCCACATTGATGTTTGAAACATCGGGAATATTTTTTCCCGGTTTGCAAGAAATACCCAATACAATCAAGGTCAAAAAAGTAAAAACAAGCGTTTGCCAGGTACCAAATTTCATGGTGGTGTATTTAGCGGAATTTTTGGATTTCAGATTCGAAAACTTTGGTAATTTCAAGGCCAATCGGGTGGTGATAGGTCAAAATCCCAACGTCTTTAGCGCCTTGTATGTTGTCTGCATTGTCGTCGATGAAAAAGCTTTCTTCGGCAAGAAGGCCGGCATCTTTTAAAAGAAATTCATAGCCAGAGGTATCCGGCTTCCGGTGATGAATTTGATGCGAATAATAAGGCTTGTCGAAATACCTTCGGTCGAAGTCGCGGATTTCATAGTTGCGAATCAGATAGGCATAGACCCATTGCAGGTGGATTGCATTGGTATTGCTGTACAAAAAGACTTTGTAATCCTTACGAAGTGCCTCAAGAAATTTCAAGCGTTCTAGCGGAATACTTAGAAGCATCCCATTCCAACAGCGGATGATTTCCTGTGGAGACAGGTTTCTCCGACTTATTTTTTGAGTGGTATGTTGAATGGTCCAAATAAAAGTCTCATTGGACATCTGTCCTTTTTCAAACCGGTGGAACAGGTCCAACTCTTCCAATTCTCTGAAAATAGCTTGATAATCAGCACCTAACATTTCTTCAAAGAGTCTGTTGGTACGATCCAGATCCAGGTCGACGATTACGTTGCCTAGATCGAAAATGATGTTTTTTATATTTTTCCCCATAAATTAGCAGGCTTGGTCTTGGAAACCGAAAGGCAAAAATGTAACTTTGCGCCCGCTTGAGAAAGTATTCGAGCAAGGAAATCCAAAATTGGTTCCAAACCTTTTGAATTCCAACGGTCCCTTAGCTCAGTTGGTTAGAGCAACTGACTCATAATCAGTGGGTCGCAGGTTCAAATCCTGCAGGGACCACTTTTCTTTTTTTGGTTTTAGATTTTAGATTTGGGATTTTAGATTTCCTTATCGCTTTACGGATACTTTTGATTTTTTGCTTTCCGATTCTTCATCTCCTTCAGTTTTTCTTCAATTGAGTTTTTTTCTCGGTATTTTCAAATGGAACTTCTAGTCATTGATTCATTTTTGTATAACTTTATGAATCCTTGCAAGAGTTGACTATTTCAACACAATCTCATTGAAAACCAAAGCCTTACTTTGCTATGAAACCATTTCTATATGTATCACTGCTTTTATTTCTTTTTTCTTGTAAAAAGGAGAAATTAATCACGAATTCTGATTTGGAATTACCCGACCCTTATACCACTCAACACAAAAATGTATTTGGTTGCCTTGTGAATGGTGAAAAATGGCTTCCCGGTTCTAAAGGTTCTATTTCTATAAATTCTATTTTAAAATACTACTATGAAGATAGAGGAGAATTTGCACTGTCGGCTTCCTACACTAAGGATGACATTAGAGAATCTATGTTGATTCAGACAAGCTTTTTGGATACAGGATTTTACCAAAATAGTTCAACAGGTGTAATTTCTAGATTAAATTTTTCCAATCCAGGAAATTGTATTGAATTCTATAGAGACAGTATGGCAAACGATTATATCAAGATTGAAAAGTTAGACAGAATTTCAGGAATTATTATAGGTTCCTTTGAAGATACCGGAATAAATAGTTGTGGAGACACCGTAATTATTACTGATGGTCGATTTAAGGTTACATACAAGTAGAAAATCAAATTTCAACCAGGACCAATAATTTGTCAGAATTCTTATCAATAATATTTTTTGGTAACCATTTATATTCAAACCAATGCGGGTCTTCATTTCTTTTTTTTGCGCCTTTTTTATTCTATTTCTTACAAAGGTAAATTCTCAAAACAGACCCTGGCATTTCGGATTATTTGCCGGACCAAACATTACAAATATTTATGACTACAGCTCTGGAGGTGGTCAATATTTTTTTCCGTTTGGAGGGGAAAGACCTTATTACAGTATAAACTATGCTTTTGGTATTTCTGCCGAAAAAGAATTTTTTAGGTCTAAATTCTTAAAAAACAAATTCCTAATTGGTTATGAAAGGTTTAGCTCCAGTGTAGATGGGTTTAATAATATTGAAAATGAAGCTGGAAACTTTTTGAATGTAACTATCCTCACCCTTTGGAAACCAGATAAAAACAAGAATATTTATCTTTTTGCAGGACCCTCATTTTATTACTTAATAAATTCTGTTTTCCCCTTTGTAGGCCGTGAATGGGAATCTTCAATGTTTACGATTCAAAGTGGAATAAACTTTCAAATTATTGATGGATTAGATTTTTCGGTTGTATGGAACGAGCCACTTTCAAGTTTCAAAGGCAATATTACTGCCCAATCGATCATAGCCTATACAAAAGTTCGCTCCTTCCAGTTTCTCATTGGGTATAAATTTCCAAAAAAATGAAAACAATAATTGTTTTACTTTTTTTCCTAATCCTATCTGAAAATTCCTATACACAGGATTTCCAAGTTTTTGTCTCAGGCGGGTCCAATTATTATGCATTAGTGGGCGGTGGACTCTTTCTTGGAAAGGATACTTCCTTCAATTTTAATACAGGAGGGTTTGGTTTTAATTTTGGATTTGGTGTTTTAAGAAAATATGAAAAGGTTGAGTTTTCTGCCGCCATGGAATTTTCTCAAAGACAAACTTCACGATACAATACATATTTTTCTAGAGAAGAAGTACGTAACTATATTTCCTTTCCCCTTCAATTTAAATATGAATTCATTAAAAATACCAGGTTTATCTTTCAAAATAGAATTGATTATTTAATCCATACTCAAAAGCTTTCTTTGATTAATTTAGATACAGGGGAATCCTATTTATCAAAAATAGACATTGGATTAGGCGGAGGTGTATCTTATTTACTTTCAAGCTTCGAACTTCAATTAATTGGTGATTTTGGCCTAGTCTGGGTTGAAAAACGACCAATTAGCAATTTTCTTCCCAATGACAGTATATTTTCAAAAAGCAGGAGTATTAAATTGAATGTGATGTATATGTTTTAGAATTTAGGTTTTATATCTGGGTTCGAAATTTCAAAAGGGATCTATAAAATCCTTAGTTATTTCATTTTTAACTACGAAAATTTAAACGAAACCAATGAGAAGTTTCCTCATTTTAGTTGTAATTGCAATTTCACACGCTTGTAATCCAGACCCAATAGATTTTGATTATCCTGCCATTGAATTTCCAGAAAACATTCAACTTGGGGAGTCTGAAGTTTATCTAAATGGTGAAAAGGTGGATTATATCCCGATATTGTTTTTTGATTCAATAAACAATCAACTACAGGCTGGATTCAGGTTTATGCCAGATTTTTCTGTTACCAATACACTAGCCTTTGATTTCTTACCATTGAAGACGGGAGAATATATTTTACATGAAGATAGAATACTATATAAAGGAGCTAAAACCAGTTTGAGTCAAATCGTCAATTCAGAATTTGATGGCTGGGAGTTTGAATTAGTTCAAGCAGAAAAAGGAACTTTTAATATTAATGCATTGGATACCATAAACCAAACCATCGAAGGATATTTCAAGGCATACTTTGAAGTAATTGATAAAAATGGTTTTTCGGACACGAAACTCCCTGAAAAAATAAAATTTGAAGGAATGTTTAATGAAAATTACTTTAGAGGATAATCCCTTTTTTTATCCCTAAAAATTCAATAAGCTGAAATTGAATGCGCAGTATTCCATTTCTTAATATCAACCACAAGTCTTTCTTTTCTTGGATTGGCCTAATCGTTTTATTGATTCTCTCCTGTAAAACACCTACTAATAATACCATTTCAACAAAGGATTTAGAAAATCTAAAAGATGATTATAATTCTGAAATCTTTTTCATTCACATTGAATCTCCTTTGAGCATTCATCAACGGCTTTTTGATTCATTAAATAATTTTACTCCTGAAGGAATAGTCTTTCCAGAATGGGTTGTAAATCCAACAGAAAAGAATGTTATAAAAGTTATTGATAGTACTTTAATGTCTGTTAAATACAAAGTAATTGAAGACAAGGAAGAAACACACTATACTCGCTGTAGTAAGTCAGGTTTGGCAATTGAGTACACCGGACTTTCCAAAACAAAACAAAGAATAATCATTGAGGAGTTTATTAGTAAAAAGCAGGCTTTACTTTATTTGGACCAGTTGATTGATAAAAACCTAATCTCTGATTCAATCAAAATTTATTTATTATCAAAAAATGATTCTGAATTCCTTGGTAGATACTATAATCATTATGAATCATTTAGCCCAAAAAATTTCGAAAGGTTCTTAGGTCTTGATTAAGGAATTCATTTGAAACATGAAGGAATGAAGGGGCATGAAGGAATGCATTAAATCCAAAATCTAATTTCATTTATCCTGATCATTCCCAATCCTGGACGGGTTCAACCCGCCCCTACATCACAAATCAAACGTCAAAAATCAAAAATTCTCCTTTCCCCCAATCTCCCATTCTCCCCATCCCATTCCGCTGTCTTCGAAACTTCTAAGAAATTTTGAAACATGAAGAAATGAAGGGACATGAAGAAAACCATTAAATTCCCAAATCAAAAATCAAACGTCAAAAATCAAAAATTCTCCTTGTCCCTCTATCTCCCATTCTCCCCATCCCTCCATCCCAATCCATAAATCTACCGGTACTCCTCCTTCACCCAATCCTTAAATTTCTTGGTCACTTTGGTTACTTTGGGTTTGCTGACTTTTTGTACGTAAGGATTACCCGGATTGTGCTCGTAATAATCCTGGTGGTAGCCTTCGGCAACCCAAAATTCCATGTAAGGGCTGACTTTGGTGACGATGGGATCGCTGAACTCACTTGCCTCTTTTTTGATGAAGGCTTCGGTCGATGTTCGTTGGGCTTCGTTGTGGTAGAAAATCTCTGAACGGTATTGTGGTCCGACATCGGGTCCCTGACGATTGAGTTGGGTAGGGTCGTGGGCGACGAAAAATACTTTTAACAGGTCTTCGTAGCTGATGATGTTGGGATCAAAATATATTTGGATGGCTTCTGCATGATGGGTTTGTTTTGCAGAAACTTCTTCATATGTCGGATATTGCTCCGAACCTCCGCTGTAACCACTTATCACATCAACCACCCCTTTTATCCTTTCAAAGGATGCTTCTGTACACCAAAAACACCCTCCGGCGAAGGTGGCCACCTGATATTTTTCATATCCTTTCCCCTTGATGTATTCATCGATGGGCTGAACATCTGTATTGGCAGGTTTTGGTTTTACTGGCTGAGGTTTGCTGGCCTGTGTGTTGGTCGTTTGGCTGTTGCATCCTACAGCGATAAACAAGAAGAAAACAAGAATTTTATACATGCGGATTTGTTTTTAAATTATGATTTGGGAAGCGCATTCCATGCTTCCATTATATCTACGTTAATTGCAATGGGCCAGTTTGCTGTATTTAGCGTTTTTGCTTTTTCTGCCAGGTCTATTTGCCTCGGAGAAAGCACTGAGTAGGGACTTTTCCCTTTGGCAATCAAACTATTGACTCTGGCGGCCTGCAACTGGGTCATGGGTACATATCGATACACCGTTTTTCCCAGGTAATATTTCGGTTCGCGATCCGGTCGGAAGTTGCCTTCCTTACCAGCAGCACTGTTTCCCAAAACTGACTTGGCAGCTTGCTGATGTTCCGGATTGTCGGAAAACACCTTACTGGCGCATTGATTGGTTTTGGCTTCTTTTAAAATATACTCAAAACTGGTTTGTCGGGGGTCAAATGAAACTTGTACCACCTCTGCTCCATTCATAAATCCAGCCTGGGTTTCAATTACGCCTTCAACATCTCCAATATTCTTCTCCCCACTCCAGAAACAAAACATAGAAATATGGGCAATCTCCAATCCTTTTTCACGACTATTCAATTCTTCTTCCAATAAGAATAGGTAGTTCGGAACCGCGATTCCCTCTTTTTCCAATGCTGCAATCATGGCCTGGCATACTGCCAATTGTTCATAATTTCCTCCGATTCGGGCTACAAGATTATCGCCTTCCTGATTGACTATCCTTACAACCGGATTATTCCAGGACGGTTCATTGTATTTTTTTAAAACAGTGGCATCAGCGCCTTGTTTGTTGTTGTAAATGGCCAGGGGAATGAAACAGGTTTCAATGGCTTCTACTATCAGCGGATGACTCATAACGTTTTGGCCATAATTTCTACAAGTGGCACAACCGGGTACTTCCTGAAATAAAATAAAAACCGGTTTGTTTTCTTTTTTAGAAAGGGAAAGTGCTTTTTGATAATCCCGATTCCAATTTACATCTCCCAGTTCTTCCGGCTGGGCGTAATTGGAAAAAGGAATTAAAAAAAGAAGGATAATGGATAAAAATTTCATCTTTTCCGGTTTTGAAAACGTTTATTTACCATTCTGTTTAGAATAAGAAAGATAAGGCTCCATAGTTGCCCGAAGCGTGCTTACTTAAGTTTATTTTAAGAAAAAAGATGTTCGGACTTTTTAATAAAAATAAAAATACCAAATCCGAAGGGAAACAGACCCTAAAGGAAGGCGAGGACTATTATGTAGAAAACGGATTTTACGTTTTTACCGAAAAATATCACCTTAAAAGAGGCTATTGCTGTGGAAGCAAATGCAGGCATTGCCCATACAACCACGAAAATGTCAGGTCTTAGATTTTAAGTTTGACAATCCTACGAGTGGGGCCGGGGCATAAGGCTTCATGACAAGTCATACAATTTTCAACCATGGTATCGTACAAAACCAGCTTGTCTTCCGGGCTGGCTTTTTCTATAGCCTCCATGGTCTGTATGTAAGTCTGTGCAAAGGCTTTGTATTCAGGACTGGCTGCTTTTTCCGGTTCGGTAGCATTGGCAGTTAATATTTTTTGAAAATCGACTGATACCTCCGGATGTTCGCCATTTTTTATCATCTCTTTCATTTTCATTCCATCGTCAAACATATCCCGCATCAAAAGGGCCAATTCGCTGTCTCCGTTTGGATTTAGTTGTTTTCTTTTTTTGACCGGGGCTTCATTTTCAGCACAGGAAACAAGCAAGAATATGGCAGTCAAAATGGTCGAAATCGTAAGCAGTATTTTCATGTCGATAATTTGTGGGATAAAGGTAAGAAAAGTGGAGCTCGTTTGCTCGGTGGATCGGGGGCTCGTATCTCGTTTTTTTTGAAGGATTATTGAGTTCGTCACATGCGATGCGCTGACCCGTAGGGTCAAATTCCGTAGCAATAATGATTGGTCAAAGAACACGACCCGGAGGGTCGCATATTAAAAATGGATCTTTAAATCCTTTGATTTTTTTTAAAACATGAAGGAATGAAGGAACATGAAGGGGTTCATTAATCCTGGACGCTGGACGCTGGATGCTTACTTCTCGTTAACTCGTTTTATCGGGGGCTCGTATCTCGTTTTTTTTGAAGGATTATTGATTTTTGTTGCAATTATACACTGACCCGTAGGGTCAAATCTACGTAGCAATAAGGATGAGTCAAAGAACACGACCCGGAGGGTCGAATATTAAAATTCGAGCTTTGAATGCATTGATTTTTTCGAACATGAAGGAATGAAGGAACATGAAGGGGTTCATTAATCATGTAGGATGGATGCTTACTTCTCGTTAACTCGTTTTATCGGGGGCCGTATCTCGTTTTTTTTGAAGGATTATTGATTTTGTTGCAATTATACACTGACCCGTAGGGTCAAATCTACGTAGCAATAAGAATGAGTCAAAGAACACGACCCGGAGGGTCGAATATTAAAAATGGATCTTTAAATCCTTTGATTTTTTCGAACATGAAGGAATGAAGGAACATGAAGGGGTTCATTAATCTTGACGCTGGATGCTCGAGTTTTGTTTACTCGGGGGCTCGTATCTCGTTTTTTTTGGATTATTGAGTTTGTTACAATGGTGCGCTGACCCATAGGGTCAAATCTATGTAGCTTTAAGAAGGAATCGAAGAATACGACCCGGAGTGGTCGCATATTAATAATGGTTCTTTTAATCCTTTGATTTTTTTTTTAAACATGAAGGAAAGAAGGGACATGAAGGGGTTCATTAATCCTGGCTTCCGCCTTTTTAACAACTCCTTCCTTCCCACTTTTGCCACTTTATTCTCATATTTATGCTTCATTTTTAAAATAATATGATGACTAAATTTTACTATGCCTTCTTTCTATTCCTTTTAGGTATTTCTTTTCAAAATATTGCAGCGCAGGATACCATCCGTCTTACCAATCCATCTTTTGAGGGTCTTCCCGGTAATGGTTTAACACCAAAAGGTTGGAGAGATTGCGGATTAAATGGAGAAAGTCCTCCTGACATTCAGCCCGGTGGAGGCTTTAATGTTCGGACCCCACCATTTGAAGGAGTAACCTACTTAGGTATGGTTTGTAGAGACAATATGACTAATGAGCAGGTTTGTCAGAAGTTGATTCGGAATTGGTCGCGGGTCAATGTTATAGATTTAGCTTGAAAATTTGTCAATCACCGATTTATTATTCGATGAGCCGCTCTACGAACCAGCCATTTGATTTTACTAAACCCATTTCAGCTGAAGTCTGGCTGGGTGACCGTGTCTGCAAAAAGTCCTTTTGGGTGGGGACAACTTTTCCAGTAGAAAATCAATATTGGCAGGAATATATTTTTGAATTTAAACCCGACAAAACTACAAGTTTTTATCCATCCTTGCTGGAAGTGAAAAGTGATGTAAGTTTAAGGATAAATGGTAACATCCTGGTTGACGATGCTTCTGACATCATTGCTATTGAATGTGTTGATTAATTATGTTTTGGATTGAAAACTAACCGGTGATGAATTTTACTTTTAAAATAGTGGGTTCTTGTTCTCCTGTTTTTTCTTTTTGCCTTCAATTAATGCGCAGGATATCATTCGTCTAAATAATCCTTCTTTTGAAGACATTCCAAAAATAGCATGGTTCCAAAAGGATGGTTGGATTGTGGATTTGATACAAAACCCGCCTGATGCGCAGCCAGGAGGAGGTTTTAATGTGACAAAGGGTGCCTTCCATGGCAGAACATATTTGGGTATGGTATGCCGGACAATTTTACCAATGAGGCAGTTAGTCAAAAGTTGGAAAGTGAGCTTTATCCTGAAGTAGATGTTATAAATTGAGTTTGAGGCATTGTATGTCAGAAAATTACCAATCTCAAAGCAGAGCAAACCTTCAATATGCCTAGCAATTACAACACTCCCATTTCAGCTGAAATATGGTTGGGGAAATCACCGTGTGGTATGAGTTTTTTAGCAGGTAGAACCGAAAGAGTCAAAGCACATAGCGACTGGCAGGAATATATTTTTAAATTTATGCCCGACGATTTTTATGACCATATTTTGATTATTGCAGGTACGGAAGATGATATCCAGAAAGGGATAAACGGAAATCTACTTTTCGACGATGTCTCCGATATAGTATCTTTCGATTGCTCCAAATTTTAAAACCAATACCAATGAAAACTACCATTACATTCTTAATGCTGGGAATAAGCACTTTTCTATCCGGACAATACCCCTGGCAACCATTTGCACAGGTATTACAGGAAGGTGAATGTCAGCAAATGTTCCAAACGAGTGATGGCAACATCATGTGCAATATTTGGCAAGGCCATGTCAACGAGAGTTTTGCAGGACAATTTTTTAAAATAAAACCTGACGGAACCAAAGATGAAGATTTTAGATTTACCCAATATGTTGCGGACCAAAGCGCATGGATAGGTGAATTACCTGACCAAAAGTATTTTGCTGCCGGAATCTTTTTAGATCCTTTAAATGGTGACACCTTACCGAATTTGATCAGGCTGATGCCGGATGGTAGTGTTGACCCAGACTTTAATAGCGATCTCAATTTGTTTTATTTGGTTCAGGATGTAGAACAACTTTCAAACGGAAACATATGGGTTTCAGGTTATAGAAGAGATCATCCCGGTGCCACTTTAGCCGACCTGGCAATTTTGGATCCTGAAGGAAAGATGCTAGATTTTCTTCCATTAAATTTTGAAAATAGTGTGGTTACCGGCATTACTGAACAGGGACAAGACTCCATCTTGCTTTGGGGCTACCTCAACCTGGACAACCAAAATTATGGTGCTATAAGAATCGACCAGGAAGGGAATATAGATCCCACCTTTAACCTGGAATTTCCAACTTACAATCTGGTAAGAGATTTAAGAATCAGAGATGATGGAAAAATTTTAACCGCCGGAAAAAACTTCAGGGTCCATAACGAAAACGGAGCTATGATTCAAAATGTAGGTCTGCCCTGGGAAATTGAGCATTTTTCTATAGCAGACAACGGTAATATGATTTTTACTTCCTCCAAAGGAGTCTTTCGACTTGAAAATGGCCTGGCCAGACCCATGCAAAACAGATTTAACGGTAGCCCTAGTGCTTCTTGTTATTTACCAGACGGTTCTTTTCTTGTTGCAGGATATTTTACCCGGTTTGATGATCATTTCCAACCAGGTGTTGTAAACTTAGTAGACGATGGTTCTAACATCACTTTTTATCCTGATTTTGAACTAAGGTTTGAAAAGCCAGGATTCGTAAAAACTTTTACGAATGGAGACAACAATACCATCTGGATGGGTGGTGACTTCCTATATGTCAATGGTCAATACAGTCCCAACCTTTGCCATTTAAATCGTAATGGTCAAATTGTTTCCGGTTTTGATTTACATCAAAAAGGAGAAGTCAAAGCTATTGAAAAACTAATTACACTTTCCAATGGAAATATTCTGGCCGCCGGAAAATTTGATAGAAATGAATTGTCAAATGATACCATCTTTCATGGATTGACAATGATTAGTCCGGCGGGTGAGGTTTTGTTAACTGGAGATGACTTTGAATTTGGTTATACCACAAACCCATGCTCCAATGGTGCTTCATATGCTCAAGAAGATGCAGTTTTATGGGTTGATGAAACTAATGATGGAAAAATCCTCGCCTTGGGTAAAAACTTTTGTGGTGCTGCCAGAGATAATCGACCAATTTTAAACCGACTTAATACAGACGGCTCCTTGGATGTTAAATTATTGGATCAGGTGCCTCTTAGAGCAAGTAAATACTTTGAAGTTTGTGACTTGGCAGATGGAAGTTTTTTTCTATTGGGGGCTGAATTGAGTTACGACCAAACTATCATGTCTCCGATTTTAAAATTTACAGAAAGTGGCAATTTGGATGTTGAATTCAATACTGATTTCTCAGGTGAAAACTATGGAATGACCATGTATTTGGATGAATTTGAAAGACCAGTTATTGCAGCAAGAGACAGGTACAAAACCTCATCCTTTATCCGAAGATTAAACCCAAACGGCTCCATGGATTCCAATTTCGAACTGGTTGAAATCACGCGGTATTCCAGACGTTCACAGGCATTGATAAATGACATTGAAAAAACTGGAGGTTTATTTTTAGTTGCCGGGGAATATGAAAAGGTAAACGGGGATCTATCTCCAAATGTAATTGAACTGGATGGGAACGCAGTTTATTCAAATCCGCATGATATTTCTGTTGCAGTAGAAACTTTATTTCCTCTTGAAAGTCCATTTTATTTGGTTGGCGGTTACTTTTATTCGCCTTATTTCCAATCGGCCAGTACAATGGTTTATTCTACCTTTATTATCAATGTAGATGATAAAGAATCAGGTGAATTGAAAGTAACAGCTTATCCAAATCCTGTTTTCAATCAACCTATTAATTTAAAATGGGATGAGTCAGTTGAAGGTGAGGTTGAATTTCAAATATCCAATCTGGATGGAAAATTAGTTCAAAAGGGTAGCCTTGGGTTCGTAAATGAAGAGAGTAGCATCACCCTTAAAGATTTAGCCCCGGGGAATTATCTAATTAATCTTTCTTCAAAAAAGAATAGCTGGATTAAAAAAATACAAGTTGTATCACAATAAAATGAAGAAGCCCCGAATAACATCCGGGGCTTCTTTCTTTTACTTCGTCTTTACTTCAAAGCTCAACTTTCCGTTGACTCTGTATTCTACGATTTTGTCTTTTTCAACTCTTGCACTCATCTCGTTGATGTACAAAGATTTGATGTTTTTTACGGTTTTTGAGGCGTCACTTACTACTTTTTGGGCTGCATCTTCCCATCCTTTCTTGGAGTTGCCCATTACTTCAATTACTTTGATAATTGCCATACTATAAATTTTTAAAAATTATAAAATACCTGACCGATAGCTACCGGCAGGGCTATAATGTAAGAAAAATCTGGGAGAAAATTGTTGTGGATTACACGAAAGCCCGGAAAGGAGTTTTTAGCGGTTCAAATCTTACTTTATGCAGCTATTTTCAGCTTCTTTTCTATCAGGGACTTTAATCCATTCAAGTCCAAACCTTTCATCGTTTGTTCATCAATCCAAACTTCAACCTTGCCATTCTTCTCTATAAAAATAGCAGGTAGGGATTCGTTCGATTGAAATTCATTCTCCCACTCGTCTTTGTGCAAAAAACGCATAGGAATCGACTGTTGTTCGATAAATTCCTTCCACTCTTTTCTGATTGAAAAGATACCATAGGTGATATCGCACAAATGGCAAGGGTAAGTTTTCGGAGAAATTATTTTATGCAACATATCCATATAGCCATTCCAGGCACCGGAATCCGCATTGTAGACAAAAATCAAGGTTCCATTCATGCACTTACTCCATAATCTTCGTGAAGAATTTCAAACCTGCCCTCCGGCTTAACTCCAACCAACCAGTCTGTCAACTTGTCACAGTAATTATCCAGATGGGTAATTTGCTGAACACCATGCTCAACGATAGGATCAAGGGTCGTTGCAAACAAGGTTCCACCATAATGATTGGTCTCCCAACTCACGATGTCACCATCTATATTCTTTTGGATGATCGAGGCATGATCCGGAACTTTAGTGTACACTCCATGGTAATGCCAAAAAGCATGGCGAGGTTTCAATCCCTGGTAAATCGGATGATTGTAATCGGTTTCTGATACCGGAGGATTGTTTGGATCTTTTACCCACCAATAATTATTAACCGGACGGTCTTCCCAGGTAGCATCCAGCCAATTGGCAGAACTGTCACCTTCTACAAACATTTTTTTACCGCTTTTCAAAAAAGCATAAATAAGCTCCTTCTTCTTAGCAATGGCTTTATGATTGGATTGGAAAGGAATGACCAATGCGTCAACTTTATCCAACATTTCCTGGCTGAGATCGTGCACATAAATCAATTCATACAAATCTCTGTATTTGGTCGCTTTTGCAAAGGCATAATGGGACCAGACTCCGTTGAATATCATTCCGATTTTTAAACTCATGCTGTTTCGACTTTTGAGGTTTGTACAAATTGTAAAATGGCCTTGTAAAGGTCGGTCATGGCCTGATAGGCTTTGTTATCGTCGGTAGTTCCATAGGAAACATCTGCCAGAGGACCGGAAGCACTCAAAATCATGGTACCATTCGTCGTTGTATCATCAATTACCACCAAAGCTCTTCCCCAGGTATCTTCTATTAAAACAGAAGCATTTTCGGCAGGCTCAATAAATCCACAAGACCACCAACCGCTGATCCCGTGAGAAAAGGTCAAATCGTCTACGCTGAAGTGCCTGGACAATCCAAATGGATCTTCCTGGATTTTGTATCGGACATCGATGGTTTTTTTGGAATTATCCATCACCCAGCGATTGCCGGGAACCCAATTGGTGAACCAGCCATCAAAACAAAAAAGCGTTTTGCCCTGGTCTAAAAATTGCAGAATCTTTTCCTTGATTCGATATAGCGCAATGTGATCGGTTCCGTTGGGCGCAATCAGGATATCATAAGGATCCAGATTTGGATTGAAATTTTCATCAACTTCGACAATATCGTAATGGATTTCTTCATTGGAACGATACAATTGTTCCAGACCTTCAATTCCGTTGGAGATAATGACAGCTTTTAAGGGCATCTTTATTTGTTTTTAAACTTCAACTACAGGTTCAATTGGCTTCATGGTTTTCATATCGAAGTGCTTGGTGAAAAACTCATCACACCACAGACATACATTTTTCAATTCCCCACAACGCTCCTTGGCATGGCATTCACTTACTCCAATGCTTTCTCCCATTTTATAAGGATCTCCCTTGTCCAACATTTGAAATATAGGTACTTCGGACACCTTTTTCAGCACATCTGAAACCTTTTCAGTTCGTGCATCTCCCATTGCATCTTTAGTGCCCGGACAGCAAGGATTGATGCGCCAAAGCTGTATAGAAATCTCTTGAGGAATATCTTCTCCTCCATTCAAAAAACCAATCGCTCCGGAAAGGATTGCACAAAAATTATGGTCAGGATCCTGTTTCCAAATTCCTTTTTCATATGCACGACCACGCGCCCAGTTTCCTCCCAACCACATGTCTTCACTGGCACCCCAGTACCCCCAACTCAATGGGAAATTATTCAGGTAATTGTCTTTTTTAATCAAAGGATCTTTCTCGTCTCCATTGACGCCGCGAGATTCAAAAAGCTCAGACAATTCCATCAGTCTTCCTCCCGCTTTTTTGTGGTAACGGTCAATGCTGGCAATGTCAAAACGGGTAACTCCTTTTTCAATTAAAGTATCGAGAATTTCTTCAGTAAGAAGGTCACCATTGGTTTGGATCATGATTTGGGTCTCATTGCCGTAGCGCTCTCTGAGTTTATCCAGAATCAGGTACAATTTCTTTTTCTCTGCAAGTGGTTCTCCGCCGGAAAGGATTAGGCGGTCAATTTTATCCGGAAGATTCTTGATGATGTCCAGACATTCTTCTTCAGAAATTCTGGAGCCGTAAGGGCCGGAGAAATTATAACAGTGGTCGCATTTGTCATTACACAGTTGGGTAAAAACCCAGTATAAAGATTCTACATGATTGAAATCCTTCATCAACAGTTTTCTTTTTTAAAATGAAAAAATTACAAAATTCCCGGCGCTTTATTCTACTTACGAAACAAATGAACTTTCCGATTTACTATTAGGTCGGCATCAGGACGTCCCAAACTTGTCCGCCAGATTTTTATCCATCACATCCTGCCAAAAATCAAATGCTTCTTTTACACCTGAAGTCGGATCATTGATAAATTCTGACATGGAACCATACTTTTTCAACGTTCCTTTTTCCATCAATGCCAAAGCATCTCCCATGATGATGGCTTCTTTCAAATCATGGGTTACAAAAAGCGCAGTAATCTTGTGTTCGGCGCTTACAGATTTGTACAACTTTTGCATCTCATCACGAGTCTGAACATCCAAACTGCTAAATGGCTCGTCCAGTAACATAATGGACGGATTGATAATCAAGGCCCTTCCAAAACTCACCCTTTGTCTTTGTCCGCCGGAAATCTGTGTTGGCATTTTTTGGAGATGGTCCTGAATTCCCAGCTCAGCACTTAATGCCTTAACTTTATTTTGCACCTCCTGTTCAGGAGTTCTTCTGATTCTGAGGCCAAAGGCTATATTTTCAAAAATATTTAAATGAGGAAATAGAAGCGGTTCCTGGCTGAGGTAAACAACCCCTCTTTCCTGAGCCGGTTTTTCAAACAGGTTTTGTTCGTTTAAAAGAAATTTTCCACTATCAGGCATTTCAAGACCGGCCAAAATTTTAAGCAAAGTAGTCTTTCCACAACCCGACTTTCCCAAAACACTGAGTGTGCCGGATTCGGTCATCGAAAAGGACACATCCTTCAAAACAGGCTCTCCTCCAAAAGACTTTTGTATGCCTTCTATTTTTATCATAAAAATTCAGTTCGTCTTAAAAATATTCGCTTGTTGGCTACCAGGAGAATTATCACCGGAAAAACCATCAAACAGGAAGCCAGTCCTGCTAAAAACGGGTTGGCTTCTTTTACAAAAAGCATGGCCTGAACGGTCAGGGTCTTCACTTTTCCGACTCCGATTAAATGTGTTATTCCGTATTCGTACCAGGAAATCAAGAAGCATTGTACAAAACAAATGAACAACCAGGGTTTTGCCATTGGAACCAACACCTTTCTGTACAATTCTAGGTTGTTGGCACCCAACGTGCTTGCCTGAAAGGCCATTTGTTTGATGCGGTCATTCCAAAAAGTAGACAACAATAATATGCTGTATGGAAAAATGAAAAGCAATTGGGCTATCAGTACACCGCCTATATTTCCACTAAGGTTGAATCGATTAAAATAAAACTGTAGCATGGTACCAAAAACCACCGGTGCAATCAGGTAAGGGAAATAAGCCAGTTTGATCCATTTTTTATTTTCAAAAGCCAATTGTTTGGAAATCAAAAATCCAAAAGTGGTTGAAAACAATGCTACACAGCTTGAAATGAAAAGGGATAGTAAAAAGCTACTTCCCAAATCACTATTTAAAGTAAAAAGGTCTTTCCAATAATCAAAAGTAAAACTTTCGGGAACCAGATTTTGACCTGCCCATCGGTAAACAAGTGATAAGTAAACAATCACCAACAAGGGCAACACCAAAAGAAAGGCCGTGATGATATGTAAGACTTTTTTACTCAAATTTCCAGACTGTTTTTACGAATTAAAATGGCCGTCATTCCAATAACCAGAAAGCTATAAACGACTGCCGCTGCATGCGCCACCGGAATATCCATCAGGTTAAACTTGCTCATTTTTTCTGTTATAAAAATGGTGATCATTCTGGGAGCTGATTTGCCCAACAAAAGGGGAACCTCGAAAGCTCCAAAAAGGAAAACCGTATAAAGAATAATGAATGGCGCTGTCTTTTTTAAAATAAGTGGTACATAAACCTGCATAAAAAACTGGCTTGAATTGCTTCCCAGCGTTTGGGAAACCTGCATAAGATCCGGTATCCTTTCTTTATTGGCCTGATGTAAAAATAGAATTCCAAACAAAGGAAAAACCAAAAATACATGGGTACTCAATATCCCGATTCCAAGTGTGTCATTTACCATCCTGGGAAATTCTTCCACGCCTGAAATGATTCCTGTTTGAATCAAAAACCTGGATATTAATCCTCCCGGACTCAAGATGTAAAACCAACTAAAAGCTGCT
Organism: Saprospiraceae bacterium; assembly: GCA_041392845.1. GTDB lineage: Bacteria > Bacteroidota > Bacteroidia > Chitinophagales > Saprospiraceae > JAGQWW01. Next base: position 35,358 of record JAWKLG010000005.1, read on the forward strand.
ATCAAAGGAGGAAAAGTCAATGGAAGAAACAGTAGATTGTTGAACCATTTCCTGGGTTTTCGGATTTGCCACCAGGAAAAGGCCAGAGAAAATCCGAGTATTAAAATCAAAGAAAGGAAGGTAATTAAAAAGCTGTAGGCAAAACTTTCCGGCGCATCTGTTGCAAGAAACATCTTTTGCCAATACTCCAGGGTAAATCCTTTATTCATCAATCCAATCATTCCCACACTGTAAAAAAGCGAATAGCCCAAACCCAATACGATGGGCAGGACCGTCAGAATAAAAAAAAGCAGGATGGTAAGGCGTTTTATCAAATCTACTGGTTGATTACTTTTGTTCTAAAATCTTCAAATAATCGTATCATGTATTCAGGTGCTGGTTCCATCAAGGCTTTTTCCTGAATTTCATCTCGTTTTGGTGCATATTTTCTTCCCGGAATCGAATCAAACTTCTCTGCCCATTCTTCCGACAATTTTTGAGTAGATAATATGGTCCGGTCTCCCCAAACTTCAGGAATCATCTTTTTGTACTGTGCTTCGGGCGAAATCATATAATTGATGGCTACCATCGCTGCTTCTTTATTTGCAGCATGTTTGATAATGCCGAGGTAATGAGAATTTTGAATGGTTCCAAAATCAGGAATGTAGGCTCTTGCCGATTCAGGAAAAATTCCCTGGCTGATTTTATTGTCTACTTCGCTATCATTGTTGCTCATGGTGATAAGCAATTCGCCATTGGCAAAAAGCTGGTGCATTTGGGCTAGGTCTGACGGAAAACTGGTTCCTTCATTCCAAAAGTAGGGTTTCATTTCATTGATGTAATCCCAAAGTTGCGCACTGTACTTTTGATATTTTTCCTCATCAAATGGTCCTGACAATGCGCCTTTTCCTCCGGCAAAATGAATCATCAATGACTTCAGCAAAGTCATGCCTGTAAAATCATTCCCGATGGTAAACTTTCCGGGATTGGCTTTGACAAATTCCATTAATTCATCCGTGGTCATTGGCGGATTTTCAACCGTTGCTGCATTGTAAATCAAGCCCATCTGCACATTTCCCCAAGGACATTCATAACCTTCTACAGGCTGCTGAAAATCGGTGTTGATAAAAGGATTGTCCCAGTTGATCAGCTCACTATTGGGCAATTGGTCTACAAAAGGACCATGTAAAGCATCGATTTGTCTGAGTTGAAAAAAGGTCTCCCCATTAATCCATCCCATGTCTACCTCACTGTTTGCTTTTCCGGCTTCCATTTCAGCCATTAGTGTGCTGACAATTTGGTTGCTCTTGTCCTCCCACGATATTCATGGTGATATCGTACTTTTCCTTCAATAGCGGGTTTTACATAATCTCTCACGTAGGAATTGATCAAAGGATCGCCTTGCCACATCATGAAAGTAAATTCCTTTCCTTTGGCTGAAGCTTCAATTGCTTCCCAGGATTTGCTTCCTAAATCTTCTGCATTTTTTTCAACTTGAGTATCACAAGAAACTAGCAAAAACAAGCCTACAAAAAACAAGAGGTATCTTAACATATAAGCTTTTTTTAAAAAGAAAAAACACAAGGAGTGATTTCATTCTCACTCCTTGTGTTACCATTTTTTACTAAAATAAATATCTCAAAGAAAACTGAAACTGTCTTGGCGGAGCAGCATTTCTTTTCACCAATATACCTGAGTCGGATGGTCCAACCTGAATCTGGTTACTCTGTGTAGCATTGTTGCTATACCCACTTAGGTTTTCAGCATCAAAAAGATTGAATACTTGAGCACCGATTTCAATAGAATTATTTCCTACCGGAATATTGTAAAAAGCACTTACATCAAAAGTAGCTGACCAGGGCAATCTGTCAGAATTTCTGTCTTCACCTGGTTGTCTGTCGCTGTTACCAACATAAGCATCACCAAAAGCTCTTCCGTCACCATTCAAGTCAGTAGTTCCATAAACCGTCGCATCCGGAATCCTGTTGATAGGCTGTCCACTCTGCAATAATGATGCAACTGTAAGGGTAAAGTTTTTAATAGGATAGTAGGTAAAAATACCATTGATCAAATGTCTTCTGTCGTTGATAGACGGGCCCCATTCTGCTTCGAAATCGTTGGCATCCATCGCACGGAAATTGATGTCTTCGGTGTTGTTTTCTAGATAAGAAAGGGTGTACATCAAACGGAAAGCGTAATTGTCTTCACCCCTGTCTTTTTGCAAGGTAAAATTCATTGCATAATAATTGGAACGACCTGCAGATTCTGTCATCACTACGTTTCTTGCAGCACCTCTCAGGGTATCTCCATTTACCAAAGCATAGTTGCCATTCGCATCAGCAAACACAGGTACCGGACGCGTTGCATCTGCTGCCGCAGGATCGCGAACCACAACATTGTCGGGATCGATTGGATAGGCAGCTGGAGCATTTAAATTGGCAACTCTAAATAGATTAAAAGATCGATTGTGCATCAAATCCACATAGAAAATGGTCTTTTCGCTCATTTTTTGCTGGTAACCCAACATGAACTGGTGACTATAAGGATTGTCATATCCATTTGGATTTAAAACCCTCAATTCATTTTGGAAAATCCCGGAACGTTGACCTTGTAGTGTTGAAGCATCCGGGCCGTTCAGATAAGAAACATTAGGAGCAGTTCCTACCAGATTTCCTTCGTTGGTGATTGCGTCAATATTGGTATCATTTGGCAAAATGCCCATATTCACGAGTGCCTGCAATTGTCTTTTGTAATCGTCAGAATTGGAATTGAACTGCAAAGCATCACTGTAAACCGCGTAAAGGACTTTATCATAATACATTCCATATCCTGCTCTCAAAGAAGACTTATCATTCAATTTGTAATTGGCACTCAATCTTGGAGCGATGTTGTTGAAATCGCCTTGATCTCCTCCACCCTCTGAAAGGTTGTCATAATCATAGCGGATTCCATAGTTCAGGTTCAACCTGGGACTAACACTCCACTGGTCTTCCAGATAAAGCGAAAAGATATTTTGTCTTTTTGTAAAAGCATTAGGCCTCAATTCTATGGCATAATTCAAAACTTGTACGTCTGAAGGCAAATCAGTGGGTGAAAGTGCAGAACCTACTCCTGATTCTACCAGTCCATCCAATTGGCTTTGGTTCAACTGTACCAGGTAGCTTCCGTTTGGATTTCCACCTCCAAATAGTTCATACCCGGAGCTTTTGATTTGCAAGCCGGTCTTGATTTGATGATCTCCGCGGTAAAAAGTAAGTTTTTGCTGTAGGACATGCGTATTTTCCAATTCATCAAATACATATCCGGGATGGCCCATAAATGCAATTGATAGTCCTTGTGGATCCAAGACAGTTACGTCCGGACTATTATTGTCTTCAGGGTTGGCATAATTCCAACGGAATCGTCCGTACAGGTAATTTCCTTCATAAGTAAAGCGCTCTCCCAGGTAGGTATTTTTTAGAGCTACATTGACAGAATTTCTATCCTGGCGGTTGCCGGCTGATGGGAAAGTTACTCCGCCTTCCAATCCACCTCCCTGACGCTCGATGTTTACGATGCCGGTATTTACACGAAGAGAAGAACGGAATTTGGTAGACCAGTGTTGGTCAATTTTAGCAGACAGGTAGGAAAAATTATTGGTTCCTCTGACTGTTTCATTGATACCCAATTGAGGCACATTTAGAAGATTGTCTTTAATGTCGGTAGTGTGTTCGGCATTGATAAAATAAAAGGTCTTGTTTTTAACTAAAGCTCCACCCACACCGAATCCGGCCTGGTGTCTTTGGAAACCATCTTTTACCTGGTTACCTGAAAGATCTCTTTGCGCAAAAGCTGAAGGAGCATCAATTACCGGCCCGGGACGAACAATGTAAAATGCCTCCCCGGTAGTCTCGTTGGTACCCGATTTGGTGGTAATGTTGATGATACCGTTGGAAGTAAGGCCATGTTCTGCGCTGAAATTATTGGTCAAAGCAGTGATGTTTTTTGTAAAACCAACCGGCATGGCGAATCGCTGACCTCCCAGGAAGTTTTCATTGTTGTCCATCCCGTCAATCTGATAATTGGTATACAATGCATTTGCTCCATTGATGGCAACATTGGGTGCTTCCGGAAAATCCGGTTGCCTGGGTAATGTTGGGTGGCGGCGATAAAGAGACCTTGTGATATCTCTACCTTCAACCGGCAGTTCCTGAATTTCTTTAGCAGTTAGTTCAGACGCTACCTCTGCATCTACTGTATTAATGGTTTGATAACTGCTGGCTGATACGGTTACGGCATCCAATGCCATAACTTTTTCCTGCAGTTTGAATGTTACAGACTTGGTTTTGTCTGAAATTAGGGAAATGTTGTTGAGACTTTGTGGTTCATAAAAGCCTCCTTGTGAGATTTCAACTGAATACAATCCGGAAGTTGACAATCCCGCGATTTGGATTTTTCCATTTTCGTCAGAAACAGCTTGTTTTTCGTAGTTGATTCCTGAATTTTTAACCATTACGACCTGTCCGATAACAGGTTCGTTGGTTTCATTGATTAGAGAAATTTCGAGCGCGGCTTGGCTGTAGGCATACAGACTGAGCGCAGTCATAAAAACTGTAAGTAACAGGTTTTTCATGGTTTAATGTTTTGTTGCAAAGTCAAATAAGTGTCTCCCCTTGGGAGCGTGTATAAAAAACCAACCTTGTGTAGGGTGATAATCCTTAAGCAAATTGAATCGGAGGAGCTCTTAATCCTGGAGAAGCATATTGGATGGAGCTGAAAAGAATAGAAGTTTTTGGCAGTGGAGTAGGCGTTTTTTTAAATAAAAGGACCTTTAAAAGAAGCAAAAGTGTTTGGCTTAAAAAAGTGCTCTCGGAGATTTTATAAACATCAAAAAGCGTATTGACATCTCTAAGCCTTTGAAGCAGCAGTACTTTTTCCCCACTTTTTTTAGAAAAAGCCAAAAGAGCATCCAACAAAGAGCGGGTCTGCCAGGGAAGTTGCTGAAATAGGTCTTTTTGAAAATGGTCTTTTGTTAAACCTATTAAATAGGCACCTTGACGGTAAGTTGGACCCAAAACTGAATTACCTGCTTCAAGTTCCTCAACGACCTGATTCCAATCCGTTTTAGCCAGTTCCGGTGCATCATTTCCTACCGCAATAACTGCGTCAAACCCTTTTTTAAAAAGATCATCATAGGCATTGGCCAATTTTTCACCAAAGGAATTCCCTTTTTGGTTTCCTTCGTGAAAATGGAAAATATCAAGACCTGATTTTTTTAAAGAAAGATAAGTATCGGAAATTAGGGTGGAAGCTAAATGACGGTTGTTTTCAAATCTGTTTTTAGAAAACCAGGATTTATTGTATGCCTCCGCCTCAGCACTCAGGCTAAAGTAAAGGATAGCAATATTTGGTTTTCTTTCCATCATAATTAATGCGCCAAGGTATGATTCAAATCCTGAATGTAAGTACAATTTTAGTAACTCACTTACAGAACCTGCATTTATTAAGGTCAGCCTTGGAAGGTTCGTTTGCATTTACACCTGAACAAATCCAATAGACCGGACATGAATTTTCAAACATCCATGTATTCAATATTCGAAAAAAAGAACAATTCGGTTTTAGGTGCTTTCAAAAAATAATATGATGAAAAAGTACCAAAGGTTGCTTCACCTTTTTAAGTTTTGAATGCTAACTTCACGAAACCTAAAGTTGGACAAATGTTCAAATAGGGTTTAAAAATACCTGATGGAATATTTCGAAAATCTAAATTTCAATACTGAACTTCTGATAAGCCTCCGAGACTTATTTCTCGCTTTGGGCATCGGTTTGTTAATGGGAATCGAAAGAGAATTTTCGAAAGTCCAGGAAGAGGAGCACCATCGTTTATTCGCAGGTGTGCGTACTTTTTCCATAGTAAGTGTGCTTGGGTATTTGTCTATGTTTTTAGAAGAACAATTGGGCATTTGGGTCTTCATTGCTGCCTTCTTGGGTGTAATAATCCTGACCGGCATATCTTATTTCAAAGCAAATGCAGAAGACCATGGCACTACTACAGAATTTGCATTAAACGTATGTTTTTTATTGGGTGCGCTGGTTTACACCAAAAGTTACCACATGGCAGTGACCGGAGCTGTTTTGGTGACGGCTCTCCTGGGGTTCAAAATCAAAATTCATGCATTTGTTGGTAAGCTGGATTTAAAAGAGATTTCTGCCATTTTAATTTTCATCATTACCACTGCTCTTGTTTTGCCTTTGCTGCCCAATCAGGACATCGGGCCTTACGGAATTTTTAATCTTTACAAGATTTGGCTCATCGTTGCCATTTTCATGGCGCTTAATTTTATCGCTTATTTCCTGAGTAAATTCTTCGATCAAAAGAATTCTGTACTCTTGACCGGTATTATCGGTGGATTTGCATCCAGTACAGCTACCTCCTGGTTTTTTAGCAGGAAATCAGGTAAGTCAGAAGAAGGAGGAATACTTGAAGCTGCTGCTATTGTTTTTGCCAGTTCCATTATGTTTCCAAGGCTTCTAATTTGGCTGGTGATTCTCAATATTGAATTGTTGAAAATCTTATGGTTGCCACTGGTAATTATATCCATAATTGGAATCGGAGCCGGATATTGGATAACCAGAAAAAACTCAGGTACTACCGAACAGGCTCCCGCCAAAGGAAGCCCGATAAATTTTAAAGAAGCATTCTTTTTTGCAGCAATTTATGTGGTGATAAAGCTGCTGGTTGCTTACACCGACGATGAATTTGGCGATACCGGAGTTTGGATTGCTGCCGGGATTTCCGGTTTGACAGACATAGATGCCATTACGATTTCCATGGCCAATTTTGGCAAACTGAAAATCGCGGCCATTGCGATTTTGATTGGGGCATTTTCAAATACTATAGTCAAATATGCCTTTTGTTTGATCTTCGGAAATAAGAATATGAAGAAATACAGTAGCTGGGTTTTTATACCCCTATTCCTTTTGGGTATTGGATTGATTGTCTATGAAGTATTGACTCTTTGATTTAAATCTTTTTGGACCAAAATTGCAGGGGCTTTGCTGTCTCCTCCTGCTGGTCAATGTCCTGCCATTGCATGTTGCAAAACATTCCTTCCATTTTTTGATAGCCTCTCTTTTTCCAAAACGCATCTAAAGGAACAAAGTCCTTGGGTTTTAAAGCATGATCTTCCGGTCTGACCACTCCGCAGAAGGTGCAAAGATTAAACCATCCAAGGTCTTTAGCTTGTGCTTCCCTCATTTCAAAGAATTTCACCCCAATACCCTGTCCACGATATTCAGGTAACAATACGGATTCGCCGAAATAGAAGATTTCATTGACATCATAGCCATTGTTTATCCAGGCTGCTTTTACATTTTCAGTTTCATGTTCGAGTGGAAGTGCAGTAGAGGCTCCAACAATTTTTTCTCCGTCCTTTACCAGAATTAAAATGCTATCAGGTGCATTCACATAGGTTTGGAGATATTCTTTTTCATAATTCATATCTCCTTCGTATAGGTAGGGGAAGGCACGGAAGACTTTTATTCTGAGTTGAGCCAATCCAACTAGATTTTCTTCCGAGATTTCAGTTGTGATTTTTAAAAATTGGACGGACATAAAGTAGTTGATTAAATCGGAAATTAATCTTCAATCACCACACACTTTCCCTTCATTTTATCCCACTTGCTACCCTCCGGACAAATACAATCCCCACTGTTGGTTTTAAAATTCCAAATCGGAATGGTTCCCGGACAGCAAGAACAATCAGGTATCTCGATTTTACATGGATCCAGATTGTTTATTTTTTGGACCTCATACACCATTAGGATTTCGTAGTAGAAATTATTCTCCGGACCACCCATGGGTGAGGTTGCAGATATTTTTAATTGAAAGAAAGCAGGATCGCCAGGCTTTAGTTTGTCCAAATTTGACAGGATAATTTCACCATTTTGAATACCGGTTTTACTCCCGGAAGGATAATTATAAGCATAGCTGTAAGGAAACCGTGAAGAAAATATGCTGCTTACGTTTTTATACGGCCATTCTTCCTTGGATTTCAATTGTGAAATTAGGCCGGAAAATGTGATTTGTCCACTTCCTGTGATGTTGGTAAATGGATTTCTAAAACTTTCGTTGTTGTAGGAATAACAACTAGGCCCCAAGGCAATTATCCCGGCTTTGACAGGAAAACTAATACTGTCTTTTCCAGTCAAAATAAATTGGTCAATCTGCTGAGGGAAGTTGTAATTGAATTCAAAATATTCTTTACAAGTGGTATTGGACTGTACACTGAAAAGAATTGTACCCTTGTCTTTGAAAATATTTATTTTCTCAGGTGGACGCGTAGAATTTCCTGAGTAACCATGAATAACTTCTTTGAATACCAACTCCAAACCCTGAGCATCTGCCTCTTTTACAGGGAAGAATAAGGTTAGAAAAAATATAAAAAAATAATGGTTTAGGGAAGGCATAATATCAATTTTAAAAGCTAGACCAAGGTCACAATTAGTTGTCAAATTCTTCCCTAAACCCTGCAATTTTTATTCTACAATGTCCTTTTTGGTTAGTTTTTCATGTAAATCAGCAATGGCCATCAAGGCAGCCGGGCCATACCATTCCTTTAATTCCATCTCGAGACTTCCGGCCTTGATGGCAGGGTCAGTATTAGTCAAGGCTTCAGCTTCTTCAATACTACGCACATCAAAAATGTAAATTCCTCTCAAGTCATCATTTCCAAAAAATGGACCTGCAACAATCAAAGTGCCCTCTTCCGCCATTCGGTTGATGTTTTCCATATGCGCTCTTTGCAAAGCTGCTGCTTCTGCAGAATCCCGGTCTCGATTAGGACCTCTTTTTAAAAAAGCCATCACATATTTTTTCATACCATATGCATCTGCACCATACTTGGCAGCCAATGCCGAATCGTATTGAACCGCTTCTGCCTCTTCAGCCATTTCGGAAATCTTCTCCTGTACCTTTGATTCAGGCTCACTTGTATTGCAGGCCGCTATGAAAGCAATTGCCAGAGTGACAACCAGTAATTTTTCAAGTGTTTTTTTCATAAGTTGGTTTTTAATATTTTAATCATTGGAGCTTCACCTCCTTTGCTTGATTTTTCGATTATTTGTAGTTTGAAAAAGACTTTTTAGAAATAAGAATTAAGTCTGATTGGTAGCATACAGAATGGAAGACAAGCGGAAGAAAGGTAGAGCTGATACTATTTTTCAAAAGCATATTTCGGGTATTTCCTACCTAAAATATGCTTTTGAAATAAGTTAAGGGAATGATTACCCGCTTCTTTGTGAGAAAATGCCGATTTTGAGATAAACGGTTAGGGAATTTATTCATTTACAATTTGCCTCAAAGCTTCATACATGTGTACCTTCAACATTTGGTCAGAATCCTTTCCATCGATGTATTGAATTTTCAAAGGACTCCTTCTTCCATTTTTCAAATCCAACAAAACCGCAAAAATGAAGGTGTCATGCTCTTTTCCAAAAAGCGTTGGCAAAGCATAAGGCAGCAGAGGAAGCATGATTAAGCTGGCAACTCTTTTGCCCTTGGCGTCAAATATTGATTGTCTGGCAGAAATTACACCTGTCCACAAAAAATAACTGGTACCGTACCTCTTGGTAATTTCATCTATCTCCCGCTGGTGCAGTCCCGGCGAAGTCGAAATTTCTGAAAGATTCATTTGTTCCTGAAAATATTCATTGACAAATCGGATGTCATTGAATTTTCTGGTTTCATTTTTATTCAAATGATCTACATCTAAAATTTGATGTTTGAGCTTAAGCCTTTGAGCAATATCTGAAATAATATTTCCCAAATTTTCCTTCGATTCCTCTGACTCTTTAAATAGAAAATAATTTCCATTTCTGACATCAAGTTTCAAATACATCGGGTCAACTACTACAATGTCCTTGATACCAAATTTTCTATTGTAGTTTCTTTGTGCTTTTACCTTTTCCTCCAGTTCTTTTCTGCCTTTTCGACTTTGATAGAAATCAATTTTGTCCTGATCTTTTTGATATGCTTCTTCACCTTTTTTCAAAGCTTCTAAAAATTTCTCATCCTGCATCTCCTGAACCAGGGCATTTTTCCAATAAACATCTTCCCAATCCTCCTTTGTTGAATCTCTATGGATGGCCTTACTAAGCAAATCTTCCTCCTCAATACCGGCATTGAAAATTTCCTCGAACAAGTCTTCTGTCATTTCCAAAATTTCAGGATCAGAGACAAAGTCATTGTGCAGATTCCAAAGGTAATCCATAGCCAGGGTGGTGGTCTCTTTGTTGTCCATACTGGCCAGCAAAGCATAAACCTGCTGAATTTCTCCTTCAATTTCATCCATAGGATAAATCTCTATGCCCGCATCTTCATTCATCAACTTTGCCCTTAAGTACAGCGCTCTGGCCAAACATTTTTTTGCATGTAAACTTCCTTTTTCTTTTTCCAACAGGTACGAAGTGTAAATTGCTTCAGGCAATTCATGATATTGTAGGTGCAGTAAGGGAATTTCATTTTTTGCCCGTTCTCTGATGTCTCTAAATTTTTCTTCTGAAACCAGGTAGGAAGCTCCTCCTTTTTTCCCTTTTTCTTCGATAACTTTTTGAAGCTCTGCTTTTCTGATTTCAGTATGTGGATGTGTATTGTATTCCGTCTCAGTTTCAGGATCTTCCGACAGGGCATTCATTTCTGTCAACCAATATCCGTAAGGGAAACTATAATGGACTTTATTAAAATAATTGGTGTCGAAAACCTCATTTTTAAAAGGCAGGTACCCATATTTTAAAACATCCATCATTTCAGGAAGCCCATCTGTGCTGTAATCCGTTTTTAAAAATCGCCTCAAACCATCACTGTCTGCTTCGGTTTCAAGCTCTTGTGAATATTGATTTTTCTTAATCAGGTTTTTATCAAAAACAGATTCATCTACTACCTTTTTTTCATCGGCATTTTTATCAATTCGGCTAGATTCTTCAAATAACTTCAAAACGTGGCCTTCCTTAACGTGGGTCATCTCATGCGATAAAACAAAAGCTAATTGAGCTTCATTTTCCAGCCTGGCCAACAAACCCAGCGTCACAAAAATAGAACCCCGGTCTGTTGCAAATGCATTAACCGCGGTAGATCTCAGGGTGTAAACACGCACAGCTTTATTGAAGGAAGGATCTGATTCCAATAACTTATTACAAACTTCATTCAAATAATTACTCACCGGATCATTGAAAAGAACCAACCCACTTTTGATCATCTTATCGATTTCAAAATTGGAAGCAACAACATATAGCTTCTTTTCATATTCCTCCTTTTTCATCTTGCCACTTTCCAGCCTGGCGATGTCGAACTGGTATTTGATACTCGATTTGGTTGAAAATTCATCCGGAATGACGCCCTCACACTTCAAGGGTTTGTAATCGGAAGCATACTGTGCAGAAGCCTGATTTGAAATCAGGATGAAAAGAAAGCTGGTTAGATATATTAGAGATTTCATTTCTTTTTTTTTAAAGACAATAGACTTGATTAAAGTAAAATTCCAATACCAAAATTCCAGGTAAGCAGTGAATGGTAACTTAGACGGTTTACAACACTGACTTCATACCTTTGCTGGTTGTCTCCCAATAAAAGATCTTCTTCATCGATGAATTTTAAGACTTCTAAAGGAATATTTACCTGTCCGGCCAGGTTGATGAAAAATTTGTCTTTGAAAATATAATTATAGCCGTATTCCAGACCAAATGTCATAACCAATCTATCCAGGTCATCAATCCCCTGAAAGGAATAAAAAATTGGATCCAGTTCGGTTCTTTCTTCATCCCAGGTTCCTGAAATCATGGTACCTTTAAGATTCATGCCCCAATACTGACCCCAGGGCGCCAGGTATCCATTGTCCAGCGTAAAAAGCCGGACTCCGACTTCAGTAGCAATACCAGATAGTTGGAAAACAGCTGAAAAGCTTCCGCTCGAATTATTTCTAAATGCATCAAATTGCATGGCTGTCCGGAGGTAATCACCTCCAAGTGTTAGTTGCACTTTTCGACTAAGGGCAAATCCAGCTTTGCACCAGCACGCCAACTGATATCAAATCCATCTTCACCTGCCGGATTATTTTCAGGAATATCAATTGGAATTCTTTTGAAATTAGCAGATGGACCATTTAGTGTAGGAAAAATCTGAGCATTTATATCAAAGGTCACCCTTTTTCCAAGGTATCCGGCGGGTTGACCAAACACTGCAATGGTAAAAAAGAGGCTGGCAAAAAGGATTATTAGTTTTCTTTCATAAAATCAAATAATGGTAACAGGTGAATAATTTTCCCAAGGTCAAATGTTGACAAAGGGCTCCAAAATTAGGCTAATCCTTATTCCGGAAATGGAGGGAGTGAGACAAAAGCATTTAAACCTTTACGATTCTGAGGTTTCTAACCATCATAAGATAGGTGAAAGCAAACTCTCCCGGATCACTGAAATTTATTTCTGCAGTAGAGATTTTTAATCCGTCAAATTCCCCTGCATACTTATCTTCAATGCGGTCAAACTCTTTTGAGTGCTTTCTTATTTATTTTGAAACGCTCAGTCTCAGCAAAATTATACCTAAAACCAAGGTTTTCAAAATAGACTGGTTCCATTAACTGAAAATAGAGATGGAAAAGTTCTTTTACAGGCATCGGCACTGCATAATTGAACAAACAATACCCCACAATATATCCCGGAATCGCTAAAGCCACCTTGGTATGCCCATGCTCTCTGTACCAGGACATATGCGGCAATTCTCCATCGATGAAACTAATTACTTTATCATGATTAACCGGACTGGTGATTCCAAAAGTGGCATTCACCCGGTACATTTCCTTGAAAAAGGCTTCTTTTGGACGATCCAAAAGTTTTTCAAGTTCCTTTCTCATTACCTGATTTTTCAAAGGAACAGAACTGCCATCATTTTCAAAATATTGACGATGCACCTTTCCAGTAACTCCATCATATAACCTTCCGGCGTAATCAGGTAATCGAGCTTGTAAACCAAATCCAATAACAAATAGGCAATGGCTCCAGGGTATTGTTCTTCTTTTAGATTCCCGTGGTCAATTTCATGCATCACCGATTTTATTTGTTTGCAAATAAAATCATACTTAGCTTCTTTAACTTCAATCGGAACTTCTTCGATATGATGGGAATGAACCGGATGGAGGGTTTCAAATTCTTCGATCAACAAATCGTCCATCTTGTCTGCATTTACAGACAACTCTTTCAAAGCGTAATACAATTTATAAGGAGACCCGTCGAGCGTGTACGTGTCAAAAATAACCGTGATATCATTGTCTTCATCGAGTGCAAACCTGCTGTATTTCAACTCGAAATTTTGCTCTATTAGTCTGCGCATAAAGCCGATGTGCATACCGCTGGTTTTAGCCACTTTTGCTTCAGCGGTTAATTTCTTGGCATTGGCCTGGCCATGAATTTTTTTGGAGCCTTGGTATATTTCGAAGTAAATGGTTCCGTTTTCTTCTTTCCAGCGAACATTGTCGCGGTTTTCGTCACGCAGGTATTTGAAAAACTCTTTGAAAGAATCCAGGTAATCATCCTGCTCAAAATACAATAGGGATTTATCCCAGGCGGCATATTGCTCAGCTGATTTATAGGAATCTGTGAACCTGCCGAAGTCAATATCCGGCTGATCCAGAACCTGATTTTTATCGCCAAAAATTTTTTTGAAAATACTCATACCCGGTGATTCCAGGCACAATTTCAGGATCTTCTCAATTCAACACCTTATCCAGTTCCTCCTGTACAAATTGGGCCAATTCATTTACATATTCGCTGCTAAAGTTAAATTCAATTCCGGCAGCAGCGTAAATTTCTCCAATTTTTTTGGTGTAACCGAGTTTTAAAGCCTGAATATAATCTTCCAGGGCTTCTGTAGGATTTTCACGGTACCTTTTCCAGATGGCAATGGCGCCCAATTGAGCCATTCCATACTCGATATAATAAAAAGGAACCTCGAAAATATGCAACTGGCGATGCCAAAGGTGTTTGCTGTATTTTTCAAGGCCGGATTTATCTACGATAGCGGGTGAAAATTCATTGTAAATTTGGAGCCATGCAGCTTCCCTTTCTTCTCTGGTATGGCTGTGATTTACATACAACCAATGTTGAAATTTATCGATGGTCGCCACCCATGGCAGGGTTTTCAAAACGCCCTGAAGTTGATAAATCTTTGCCCTTCTTAAATCATCTGCATTGTCAAAAAAGACATCCCAATGATCCATACTCAACAATTCCATACTCATGGATGCCAATTCAGCCACTTCTGAAGGCACATTCTTGGCAGAAGTCAAATCGTAGGAATGGGTGAGTAAGGCATGCACAGCATGACCCGATTCATGCATCAGGGTATGCAAGTCGACCATGGAATTGGCCGCATTCATAAAAATAAAAGGAACGCCGGAATACAATAAAGACATGTTGTAGCCGCCCGGATGTTTTCCCTTGCGGGAATCAAGATCCAAACGATCCATTTTGTCCATTATCTCCAAGCCACGACCAAAATAAGGATGAACCCCGGTCAATACCTCAATGGATTTGTCAATCAATCCCCTCGTATTTTCAAAAGGTCTCAAAGGAGCTTTTCCGCTGGTATCTACAGCAAGGTCCCAGGGTTTTAATTGATCAACTCCCAGTGCTTCTTTTCGGAATTCCAGCATACTTTCCATTACCGGAAGTACCACCTCGGAAATAGAATCATGGAAATTTTCACAATCCTTCACTTCATAGTCAAAGCGACCCATTTCCTGAAACTTATAATCGCGGTAATTGTCAAACCCTGCATTCAATGCCATTTGATGACGAATTGCCCTCAATTCATCAAACAAGCTGTTGAGTTTTTCGCTATCCTGGCTCAGTCTTTCCTGGATTTTTAGATAGACAGTTTTCCTAAGTTCTCTGTCGGTTTCTTCCAAATATTGACCAGCCTGCTGAAGGGTCATTTCTTTACCATCAACTTCGATCAACATTTGAGAAAGGATGGCTCCGAATTCCTTGGATTTGAGTTGTTCTTTGGTATGAAGTTCGATATTTTCCTCGCGGAAAAGTTTGACTTCATTTTCTACACCCCTTGCGTAGATGTAGTATTTGTCCGGATTCAAATCTTTTAAAAAAGGAGAGTTGACGAGCTTTTTATTCAACTCATTTTCAGCAACACTTACTTTAGGTGTTAATTCCTGAACTGCATATTGAAACAGTTCATTTGCCTGCTGATCTTCACTATTTTGAGACAATCGGATGTATCTCCATCTGAAATCTTCCCCGACAACGGCATCGACTTCAGAACGATCTAAAATCCATTTTTCAAGATCAGCAACCGAATCAATCGCTCGATTTTCCAATTCTGAGAAGTATGGTTTCAGTTTAGACCAGGTTGTTACCTTAAAATCGTCTGGTAAATAGTTTAATTCTTTTGGCTTAGGCAAATTATCAACACTCATAAATGCGCTATTCTTTTTGGTTAGGACTATGGCTTACTCTTCTTCTTCTGCAGCTTCTTCACTTTTGTTTTCATCTTCCAGGCTAAGAAGATTTCTTTCATTCAAAAAAGTAAACCATTTAATCAACCTCTTAACATCACTTGGATAAACTCGTTCACGGTCGTAGGCAGGCAAAACCGTTCCGAAATATTCCATCAATGCATCTTTGGAGGCATTTGGTTCTACGGGTGGGTTGGTCTCAATGTTCTGCAACATAGCAGAAAATACATCAGACAATGCAGCTGTTTCTTCTTCTCCATCTACATAAATACCAATGGAAGCAATCGGATTAAACTGATATTGTCTAACCGAAGCAAATTTTGCTTTTCCACTGTCCAGATCTTCAATCACCAATCCGTTTGAACGGTTGGATACAATTCTGTACAAACCTGGCAGACCACTTACTGAAACATATTTTTCGATGTCCATCTTTGTGTTTTTTCTTTTGATAAATTAATATGCTTGTAAAAATTTAAGTTTCTCTTCCAATCGGCTTTCCGCCAAAAAATTCTTTTCTAAAGGAATTGCAAACGGTACCGGGGTATCCAAACTGGCAACCCTGATTACCGGTGCATCCAAATGTTTGAAAAGATGCTCTGAAATAAAGGCTGCAATTTCACCGCCTATTCCTCCAAATAAGGTGTCTTCATGCAAGACCAAGACCTTTCCGGTTTTTTCTACCGTTTCATGGATGGTATGCACATCCATTGGCACCAGGGTTCTCAAATCGATTACTTCCGCATCAATACCCAGTTTTTCCACTGTTTTAAGTGCCCAGTGAACACCCATACCGTAAGTGATAATGGACAACTCAGCTCCAGACCTTGCTACCCTGGCTTTTCCAAAAGGAGTGGTATAATAACCTTCCGGTACTTCGGCAGTCAAACTGCGATACAACCCCTTGTGTTCAAAAAACATGACCGGATTTGGATCTTCAAAACTTGTTAACAAAAGCCCTTTGGCATCCTCCGGTGTACTAGGATACACCACTTTCAAACCGGGTACATGCGTAAACCAGGCTTCATTGCTTTGAGAATGAAAAGGTCCTGCTCCGACTCCTGCACCTGTTGGCATTCTGATTACAATATCAGCATTAGGTCCCCAACGATAATGGATTTTGGCTAAATTATTTACGATTTGGTTGAATCCGCAGCTCACAAAGTCAGCGAACTGCATTTCAACCATGGATTTATATCCTTCCAGACTCAATCCCAATCCTGCACCAATAATGGCACTTTCACACAATGGCGTATTTCTTACCCTCTCTTTTCCAAACTCTTCAACAAATCCATCCGTAATTTTAAAAACGCCACCATATTCGGCAATATCCTGCCCCATCAAAACCAGGTTGTCATGCTTTTTCATGGCTTCTTTCAAACCATCAGAAACTGCATCTACAAAGCGCATCTCACGTTTTGAACTTCCGGGTTTGGTTTCCTGAAAATCGAACGGACGATAAACATCATTGATTTCATCCAAAGTATGTGCTACCGGTTCCGGCATGTCAAACACCGTTTTCAATGACTTCTCCAGATCTTTTTTCAAACCGGCCTTCAAGGATTTTGATTCAGATTCTGTAATCAAGCCTTCCTTGATTAGATAATTTTCAAAATTCGAAATAGGATCTTTTAGGGCCCATTCTTCCATCAAATGTTTGGGTACATATTTGGTACCGCTGGCTTCTTCATGTCCGCGCATTCTAAAAGTCAGACATTCTACAAGGACAGGTCTTGGATTTTTCCTGATATCCTTTGCCAGCTTTTGGATGGTTTGGTACACCTCGAGGATGTTGTTTCCATCGATGGTTATGCCTTCCATTCCATACCCTTTGGCGCGATCTGCCAGGAATTCACATTTATATTGTTCGTTGGTCGGGGTCGATAAACCGTAACCATTATTTTCGATTACAAAAATCACAGGCAAGTCCCAAACGGCAGCAACATTCAAGGCTTCATGAAATTCGCCTTCGCTTGTTCCCCCTTCTCCGGTAAATGCAAGAGCTACTTTTTGTTCGTTTTTTAATTTATGAGCCAGGCCAACTCCGTCTGCCAGTGACAATTGAGGACCCAGGTGGGAAATCATTCCAACGATGCCATAATCAAGCGTACCAAAATGAAATGATCTTTCACGTCCCTTGGAAAATCCACTGGTCTTTCCTTGCCATTGGGCAAAAAGTTTTTCAAAAGGAACATTTCTGGCAGTAAAAACACCCAGGTTTCTATGCATGGTAAAGATCAGTTCATCCTGTTGCAAGGCCATGGCACATCCAACAGAAATGGCTTCCTGGCCAATGCCCGAAAACCACTTACTTATTTTTCCCTGCCGCAACAAGGACAACATTTTTTCTTCGATAACTCTTGGAAAAACCAATTGACGGTGCAAATCCAAGAGAAGGGATTTGGAGAGTTTACCTTTTTTAAAGGTCAGGCCTGATTTAACACTGGTTGCCATAAAGGAGGCGATTTCTGGTTAGGGATTTATCAGATTGAATCTAAGGTCAAAGGTAAAAGTCTGTAACAAATAACCGACTTTCCAGTCAAACTGTTTGCCAGTTTTAAACGAGTAGATACAACAAAAGGGCTGCCTGACAAGACAACCCTTTTGGAGTATAGCATTCCTGGGCTTACAGGAATTAAGCCTGGAAGATTTTTCTTTCTTTGATACGCGCTTTTTTACCAATTGCATTACGTAGGTAAAACAATTTAGCACGACGCACGTGACCTCTCTTCAATACCTTGATTTCGTCGATACTTGGAGAAGTAAATGGGAAAATACGCTCAACTCCAACACCATTCGACATTTTACGAACAGTAAAGGTCTTGGTAGCACCTTCGCCTGAAATCTGGATAACGTCTCCACGGAAGATCTGGATTCTTACCTTGTCTCCCTCAACGATTCTATAACTTACTGCAATATTGTCACCAGGGCGAAATTTAGGATGTTTGTTGGTCATCCCTGCCTGCTCGTGAACAAATTTGATAGCTTCTTGCGTATTCATTTTAAAAGAAATTTTACTTTTCTAAAAAGCGGCTGCAAAAGTAAGGAATTAAATTTAAATATTCCACTGATCCTCAGATGAATATTTAAATTTCTTCCCGGAGCCTGATTTTAATTAAAATTCTGCCGTGCCGGATGCTCTTGGAAACGGAATCACATCCCTAATGTTACCCATTCCGGTAATGAATTGAACCATTCTTTCAAAGCCCAAACCAAAACCGGCATGCGGTGCTCCACCAAATTTTCTCAATTCCAGATACCACCACAATTCTTCTTCCGGAATGCCCATTTCATGAACGCGTTTGGTAAGCATATCCAGGCGCTCTTCTCTTTGTGAACCTCCAATTACTTCACCGATTCCTGGAAACAAGACATCCATCGCAGCAACTGTTTCACCGGGCACATTTTCATCCTGATCATTCAATCGCATATAAAAGGCTTTGATATCCTTGGGATAATCTACCACAATTACCGGCTTTTTGAAATGCTTTTCTACCAGGTAACGCTCATGCTCAGATTGTAAATCCACTCCCCAGGATGGCTCATATTCAAATTTGCCTTTTTTGAAGGGTTTTGAATTTCTCAAAATATGAATTGCCTGGGTATAGGTGATTCTTTCAAATTTATTTTCAACTACAAATTTCAAAGTCTCCAACAAGCCCATTGGTCGGCGATCATTTGCAGGCATATTCTTTTCCAGATTTTGGATACGCTGATCCAAAAACTGAACATCCTCTTCATAATTTTCCAAAACATAACGAATCAGGTACTGGCAAAACTCTTCTGCCAAATCCATGTCGTCATGGATGTCAAAAAAGGCAACCTCAGGCTCAATCATCCAAAATTCAGCAAGGTGACGAGTGGTGTTGCTATTCTCAGCTCTGAAGGTTGGACCAAAAGTATACACTTTCCCCAATGCCAGTGCTCCAATCTCCGCTTCCAACTGCCCTGAAACAGTCAGGTTGGTTGGACGTCCAAAGAAATCTTCCTTCCAGTCTATTTCTCCTGTTTCCGTTTTTGGCGGATTGGCCAAATCAAGGGTAGTAACCTTAAACATTTCTCCGGCGCCCTCTGCATCACTAGCAGTTACTATCGGTGAATGTTGGTAATAATATCCTTTATCATTAAAAAACTTATGTACTGCAAAGGCAATACCATGACGAATTCTGAAGACAGAAGAAAACGTTCCGGTACGCATTCTGAAATGTGCATTCTCTCTCAAAAATTCCATGGACTGAGCCTTTGGCTGCAATGGATATTTTTCAGGATTTGCCTCACCTAAAATGGTAACATCATTGGTGATAATTTCATAAGCCTGACCGGATCCCTGAGATTCGGTCAAAACTCCCTTTGCACAAATACAGGCATGAAAACTGATCTTTTTCAAAACCGCTGGATCCAACTTTTCAAAATCCACTACAATTTGAATGGTATTAAATGATGAACCATCATACAAGGCAATGAATCGATTGCTACGAAAAGCCCTAACCCAGCCACAAACCGTAACTTCCTGATTCAGCAACTTTCCACCCAAGACCTCTTTGATCTCCGTCCTGTTGTACATATATTTTTTATTTCAATTTTTTAAAAAGAAGCCGCGAAATTAGTGCTATTGCTCATAATGTTCAAACCAAAGTCCTCTTTTGGTTAAAATATCCTTTCAAACAGCTTCAAATCTTTAATAATTCCGCTTAAACGGTAAAAAAATAAGTTGGTTTCTTAACTTTACTTGCTTTATCTGCCTGAAAGACAACCTTTAATTATGAACAAACACCTCTACGTTTCGATCTTATTGACCCTTTTTTCAACCGGTCTATTTGCCCAGTGCATTGGTGATGCCGATGCCGATGCATTTCCCAAAAAAGTATGTGCTCCAGGAGGAACTGTGAACCTTTTGGGATCAGTAGTAGGTGGCAGCCTGCAAGGAGCTAGTTGGTTTCCACCTATTGGACTAGCAGATCCAAATAGTTTGAATACTACTGCTAATGTGAATTTCCCTATAACCTATACGCTTACAGCCAAGGTACTCACCAATAATAATGTGATAAATAATGGTGATTTTAATGGAGGGAATTCAGGCTTTTTCAGCAATTATATCAATAATCCTGTTACCCTTTGGAATGAAGGAACCTATGCTGTAGGCTCCAACCCACAAGCATTGCATCCTAATTTTGCACCTTGTGGTGACCACACCACAGGTAGCGGAAACATGATGGTAGTAGATGGTGCAGGAATTGCAGGACAAAATGTATACTGCCAGGTAGTAAATGTCAATCCAAATTCAGATTACGTTTTTTCCATTTGGGTGGCATCAGTTATTTCCGCATCACCCGCCCAATTTCAGTTTTCTGTAAATGGAACCTTGCTTGGAGGAGTTCTAAATGCACCGGGTGCCACCTGTGTTTGGACCAATTTTACCGCTGTTTGGCAAAATCCCGGAGTTAGTTCTGCCTTAATTTGTATCGTAAATCAAAATACAGCCCTTAGTGGAAATGACTTTGCAATTGATGATATTGAATTTATAGAAATTTGTAAAGACACTGCCCAAGTCCACATCGATGTTGTAAATGTGGATGCTTTGGTTTTACCTCCTCCTATTATTAGTTGTAGTAATCCTGTTGTTGATGTAGACGGAAGTCTTTCTTCTTCAGGTCCTAATATTACTTATTCCTGGTTTACTCAAAGTGGAAATATCATATCCGGAGGCAATACTCCCGTTATTCAGGTGGACAAACCTGGAACCTATGAATTGACAGTAACTTATGATGATGGAGACATCGTCTGTGAAAAAAAATCTTCCATCAATGTCGCCGGAGATGCGACCATTCCCAATGCAGTAGCAAACCCTGATTATTATATGAGTTGTAATCAGGATTCAGTCACCATAGATGCTTCCGGCTCAACAGGAGGAAACGGTTTTACCGTTTTTTGGAATACACCCAACGGACACATAGTCTCAGGTACAAGTACACTCACCCCTGTGGTTGATCAGCCCGGACAATATATCCTCACTATCTTAAGTACACTTTCAGGTTGTAAAGACACCGTAGTGGTAAACGTACATGAAGACCGTACAGTACCAAATGCTGTCGCAGAACCAATGGATACCCTCAATTGTCGATCAAATGATATCTTTTAAATGGGCGGGGATCATCAATGGTCCTGTTTATTCCTACCAATGGCGAACTTCAAACGGAAATATAGTTCAAGGGAAATACTTTGACTCCAAGAATCGACCAACCCGGACTATATCAAATAATCGTTCAAAATGATCTCAATGGTTGTCTTGATACTGCCTACACCCAGGTTATTTTGGATAGAAATTATCCGGTTGCAGAATTGGACACTACATCTAAACTTACCTGTTTGATAAATGAATTGGATATTAACACCCTTTACCCGCCTAACCATCCGATTTACCTGGTTGAATGGAGAGATACTTCAAACCTGCTGCTTCGCGGCCGGGATTCAAGTACATTGACCGTCAATCAGCCGGGTCGATATTATGTCCAATACACAGATACCCGAAATGGTTGTTCGATAATTGACAGCATTGACATAGAACAAAATATTACAACTCCAATTGCAGAAGCAGGCCCAGGTGGAGAATTATCCTGTGCCCTGGATAGCATCCAACTGGATGGAAATGGCTCCTCGGTAGACCCAAATGTTGTTTACAGTTGGAGTACCCCAAATGGAAACTTACTTTCAGGTAACAACTCTCTCAATCCATTTATAGACGAAGATGGAGAATACATTCTGTTGGTCACCGACACTACCAATGGTTGTCAATCTACAGATACTGTCTCTATCACCAAAGATGCCAATCAACCTCAAATTGCAATTGCAGCCCCGGATGTTTTAAATTGTAACAATACCCAAATTCAACTGGATGGAACCGGTTCAGCCCAAGGGCCGGATATTGAGTTTGAATGGATTGCCCTTTCGGGAAATATCGTTTCCGGAAACAATACACTTCAACCTAATGTCAATGCTTCCGGGAATTACCAATTGGTTGTGAGGAATACAAGTAATAATTGTGAATCCAGGGAAGAGGTTTTTGTAACAATAGATACGATTTCACCCGCATTTTCTTTAACCCCACCTGAAGAGCTGAATTGTGAAATCCTGCAAACAGATTTACAAGCAGTTTTAAATCAGATTCCAAATAATTACACCATCTCCTGGAATACCGGAAATGGAAACATCTTATCCGGAAGCAATAGTTTGAACCCTTCGGTTAATGCTCCTGGCACCTACACTGCTGAAATTATCAACCTGGATAATGGCTGTACCAGCTCAAGAGATATAATCGTCAATCAGGATATCAATTCACCCGATGTAATGGCAGCTGTATTAGATACCTTAAATTGTATCAATAACAGTGTGCAAATTGATGCCAACGGCAGTAGTTCAGGTGCTAATTTCAATTTAAGCTGGATCGATCCAAATGGAAATTTGCTCAATCCAACAGATCCTTTAAATCCTGATGTTACAGATGCAGGAACTTACAGGCTAATCATTGAAAACAATCAAAACGCTTGTAAAGACAGCCTTGATATTGTAGTTGTAGCAGACCATGTTAGTCCTTCGGTTGCAATTGCAAATCCATCAGACTTGACTTGTAACAACCCGGTTATTTTATTAGATGGATCTTCATCAAGCGCGGGTTCTCAATTTGATTACCAATGGACCAGCTCTACTGGTAATATTTTAAATGGAATACAATACTTCTCAGCCAAATGTAAATACTCCAGGCTGGTACTTTTTAAATATAACCAACAATCGAAATGGTTGTCAGAGCACAGACTCCATTGAAGTTTTTGAAAATGTTGATATCCCTACCGTTCAAATCAATAATCCGGATACTTTGGATTGTCAAAATCCAACTTTAAGTCTGGATGGATCCGGTAGTAGTCTGGGAGCAAATTTTGTTTACTACTGGACAACTACCGATGGCTCCTTACTTTCCGGAGATCAAACTTTAAATCCTACGGTGGGTTCAGCTGGAAATTATTGGCTGGTTGTCACCGATCAAACAAACGGATGTAAAGACTCCCTTTCGATAGAAGTGCAGGTGGATGAAGATTTACCATACGCACAAATCTTTCTTCCTGAAATGCTCACCTGTACAACTACGGCGGTTGAGTTGGATGGTTCAGCGTCCAGTTCCGGGCCTGAATTTTCTTATTCCTGGAGTACGACAAACGGAAATATTGTTTCAGGAATAAATACGCTCAATCCAATAGTGGACAATCCGGGCGATTATATTTTAACCATTAGGAATACTACTAACGCATGTGAAAATACCGTCTGGATCGAAGTAGAAGAAAATGTTTCCAATCCACAAATTTCTATAGCGCCAGCCGATACACTAACCTGTTCTACAAATTCATTCTCTTTAAATAGTTCGGCAGTTACAACTGCTTCCAATGCATCATTCAATTGGAGCACAACTGATGGGAATATTGTTTCAGGTAACTCTACAGCGCGACCGCTTATCAATGCACCCGGAACATATGAGGTAGAAGTAACTGACCTTGACAACGGGTGTACTTCTAATACTACCATTATTGTAGAGGAAGATATTCAATCACCAATTATTGCCACCAATAATCCGGAAGAACTAACCTGTATTATTTTGAGGTCTACCGTATCCGCCTCCGCCATCGGCAGTGGAAATAATTTTAGCTACAATTGGTCCACTACCAATGGAAGTTTTGCCGGTGTAGTGAATCAGGCCCAGGCAACGGTTAATGCACCCGGTACCTACGACGTATTGGTTACTGATTTAAAAAATGAATGCACCGGCACCAAGCAAGTGGAAGTAAGCCAGGACATTGTCAATCCAATAGCTTCAGCGAGTTCAACCGGGACCATTACTTGTACAAACTTGTCTGTTTCCCTGGATGGCTCAGCAAGTTCAACCGGTCCTAATTTCAACTACAATTGGACAACTTCGAATGGTTCTCTATCGAGTGGTTCCAATACACTAAATCCAACAGTTACAAGTAGCGGAACTTATCAACTCAAAGTCACCAATACAAATAACGGATGTGAAGAAATTACGACAGTGAATGTCCAGGTAGATTCTTTGATTCCTGCAGCAAGTATTGCTACTCCGGGACTGATTACTTGTATAGACTCTTCTGTAATCCTAAACTCACAGGCCCTAAATGGATTGTCTAATGGAGTGTTTAGCTGGGCGAGCACCAATGGGCAAATAATTGGTAGTACCAATCAGGCAAATATAACCGCAGGGCTTTCCGGTACCTATGAATTGACTTTGACGGATCCTGATAATGGTTGTTATACAAAAGAAACCGTTCAGGTATTGGAAGACAAACAGTTGCCTGTAGTAGATGCCGGAGAACAATTGGAGCTAAATTGTACCGATAGTCTTTTGAATTTGGTTGGGGTGGCTACAGCTGCTAATGGTAGTTACAATGTATTCTGGTCCACTTCAAATGGTAATATTTTAAACGGTCAAACGACCTTAAGTCCCTTGGTAAATCAGGAAGGAACCTATATTCTACAAATTACTGATCCGATAAATGGATGTATATCAATAGATCAGGTTACTGTTATTCGTGATCCAAATATTTTGACACAAGTTGAACCACGCACTGTGGAGCCTTTGTGTTTTGGTGACCTGGGTAGTGTTGAAGTGGCTACAACAGCCGGTGGTACACAACCATTTCAATTCTCAATTGATAATGGAGCAAGTTTCCAGAATTCCGGATTTTTTGGAAATCTGGGAGCGGGCCAATACACTCTTTTAGTGGAAGATGCGAAAGGATGCAAAGCTCAGGCTGCATTCACCATCCCACAGCTCCAGCAAAACGCTGTTGATTTGGAAGCAAGGATCATTGTTCAATTGGGTGATGAGATGACACTTTATCCTCAAACCAATATCAATCCTGCAAATATTGGTTACATAGAATGGTCGCCGGCGGAAGGCTTGAGCTGTACTGATTGTCTCAATCCAACTTTTATCGGTACTGTTCCAACCACCTATACTGTTTATATTGAAGATTTGAATGGTTGTGGAGTGAGTGACAGGACGACCATCACCATTGAAAAGAAATTCAATGTTTATATTCCAAGTGCATTTTCACCTCGCAGCAATGATGGCATCAATGATTCTTTTACCATTTTTGGAGATCCTGAAACCATCACTCAGATCAATACCTTTATGATTTTTGATCGTTGGGGAGAAAAAGTATTTGAAAATTACAATTTCCAACCAAACGATCCGACTGAAGGCTGGAATGGTGATTTGAGAGGAAAATTGTTTGATTCAGGAGTGTTTGTCTATTTTGCCGAAATAGAATTTATTGATGGAACACGTAAAATCTTCAAGGGAGACGTGACCCTTTTCTAAAAATTCTATTTTTGCGGCTAAATAACAATTTAGCATGTATAAAGGAAAGAAAGTGGTGGTGGTATTACCGGCTTACAATGCCGCCAAAACACTGGAAAAAACTTATAAAGAAATCCCATTTGATTTGGTAGACGAGGTCATCTTATGCGACGATGCATCAAAAGATGATACGGTTGATGCCGCAAAAAAATTGGGTATCAACCATATCATCTCCCACACTCAAAACAAAGGATACGGAGGAAACCAAAAATCACTTTACAACAAGGCCTTGGAAGTTGGAGGTGACATTGTTATCATGTTGCATCCTGATTATCAGTATACTCCAAAATTGATTCCTTCCATGGTAAACATCATTGGAGAAGATTTATACCCTGTAGTTTTAGGTTCCAGAATTTTAGGAAAGGGGGCCTTGTTGGGTGGAATGCCTCGGTATAAATATTATGCAAACAGATTTCTTACCCTCACCCAAAATTTGCTTATCAATTACAAATTGTCGGAGTATCACACAGGTTATCGTGCCTTCAACAGACAAGTATTGAAGACTATAAATTTTAATGAAAACTCAGATGATTTTGTTTTTGACAATGAAATGCTTTCTCAAATTGTGTATGCCGGATTCCACATTGGAGAGGTGACTTGTCCCACAAAATACTTTGAAGAAGCCTCTTCCATTAATTTCAGAAGGTCAGTAAAGTATGGCTTGGGTGTGTTAAGAGTTTCACTTACACACTTTTTTCAAAAATGGGATTGATAAAATCCCGCCTTTACAAGCGTTTGAAATAACTATTGTGCTTTAACCAGACTGAATTCAAACTCCTTTCCAAGGATATCGGCAGTAACCACCATGGAGTCCCCATTTAGATTTTCAATATTGTATTCTGCGTCCATGTTGGTTCCTGTAACGGAAAATGACGATCCGTTTAAGGAATATTTTGCTCTTTGTGGGAGTCCGGAAAGATTTAGAATCATCTCATCTTTTGATGAAAATTCAAAATAGGCTTCTTCTAATGTTGAAGTAATTTTTCCTTCTCTTTTAGCTTGGGTAACATCCCAATGTCCTATCAATTCTTTTGAATAATCTTTTTCCTCCGGTTGACAAGAAAGGAAAACAAAGGTACTAAGTAAAAACGCGATTGGTAATAATATTCTGCAGCCCATATTGCTGTTTGGTTTTATTCTTAGGTAAATGTAATTAGAAATTACGAATCCTTTCAAATATGCTAACAGACAAACGGATACAAGCGTTTATTTTAACGTGAATAATGGATAAGAAATCCATATTGAAATTATAAAAAAATAGAGAATTGTGTTATATTTATAAGACTGACAATCAAATAATTACAACAACAATTCTCTAGACATGAATGTAGATATTTTATTCCAGATTTTCATGGATGTTGATGACTTTTTTATCCAATTCGACCAGGAAATTCAAAAATTACGGCTAGAATCCGGACTCAAGTCTATTAGAAATCGAAAAACTAAGCTTTCTGAGTCTGAAATGATGACCATTTACATTCTTTTTCATCATAGCCACTACAACAATTTCAAAGCTTTTTACAAAGAATATGTTTGTGCACACCTAACAGATTTTTTCCCAAATTTGGTTTCATATGAACGTTTTAATACCCTGCAAAAAAGGCTGCTTGTTCCCTTTATTGTCTTTTTAAAAAATTGTTGTTTGGGTAAATGTAGAGGGATAAATTTCATTGATTCTACTGTACTTAGAGTATGTCATATAAAGAGAGAAAGACAGCACAAAGTCTTTAAGCATATCGCTACAAAAGGTAAATCTACTATGGGCTGGTTCTTTGGCTTTAAACTACATCTCATTATCAATGACAAAGGTGAAATCCTTTCTTTTTACCTTTCAAAAGCCAATAAAGACGATAGGAATAGGGATATCATCACCCTCTTGACAGAAAATATTTTTGGAAAAATTTATGCAGATAGAGGTTATATTTCAAAAGTACTTTCAGATTATTTATGGAACGATGGTATTCACCTCGTTTATAAATTGAGAAAAAACATGAAGGAACAAAACATCTCAGATATCGATAAAGTGCTCCTAAGAAAAAGAGCTCTCATCGAGTCAGTTAATGACGAATTGAAAAACATTTGCTCCATCGAACATACAAGGCATCGATCATTACAGGGCTTTTTGAATAATCTAATCTCAGGGATTTGCGCCTATCATTATCTACCTAAAAAACCTTCCCTAAACATTAAACCCGTAAGAAATAACCAGTTACTCCTACCTTATGTTGCTTAAACATTATTCACGTTATTTTAGTATTAGAAACCAATTAGACTTTTAATAATTCTGAAATTGACTGTAGGGAAACTTACATTTATTTTTTGTTGGTTAAAAATATCATTTGGTTTTTCGGGAAATTATTGCTTGACTAACTTAAAGTATTCATCAGCTATTTGAATTATGTAGACTCCTGGGGAAAAATTAGAGATGTCTACAAAGCTATCGTAAGTCAAAAAAAGCGTTTTACCTGTTAATGTTTTGAGTTCCAATCGTTGGTAATAACTTTTGCCTTCGACAAAAATTTCATCACTTGCAGGATTTGGATAAACTATGATTTGCGAATTTTTATCTCTTGAATTTTTAGTACCACTCGTTTCAACCAAATCACTCTGATACCTGGGTAATATTTGATAACCATCAAAGTGTGGAGATGTTGGATCGAACTGTCCTACTAAGCCGATAACATTAAATGTGCCATTTGGTTTTTCAATATCTATTGCTCCATTTTTTGATCTATCCACTCTTAATTCATAATCTATATGACCATTAGTTACTGTACACGAAAAACTTGTATTCTCATTCCATTCAGTTTGATCCTTTAAATAAACTCCTGAAATTTCAACTAACTCTGCCTCATTGGATTCATTTAATATATTTGTTGACACTGGTTCTACTAATTCATTATTAGATGAAAAAATGATTATTTGTTCTGTTATTTCAGACAATTGGGTCTGACCATTGAATTCTGAAACAGTACCCTTGATTTGAATATGATCACCTTGATTAGGTCTAGCCTGAAAATAGAATGGTTCAAATATCCAGATACCTTGTCCCAAATCGTCAATTAGAGAGAAATGTAATCTTTCTGGCAATAGAGAATTGGTTCCATGGACTATTCCTTCAAGAATTACATTTTCTCCTAAGTGTAATGGTCTACCTGTTTGTGAATCAACACGAGTTACATATTCAATGGTTCTTATTTGATAAGAACCGCCATTCCCATCCACTCCGTCACAGTTTTCATCAATGCCATTATCCGGAATCTCAGTTGCATCCGGGTTGATTTGCGGATTAGTATCATCACAATCTGTATTGTCTGTAGTATAGCCTGAAGGAAGGCTACAAGCGTCCATAGAGTTGTTTATATCACCAAATCCATCTCCATCTGCGTCAAGGAAATAAGTAATAAGCAGTCCTTCATCTATTTGACCGTTGCAGTTGTCGTCAATATTGTTGCAGATTTCCTGTGCTCCGGGATTCACATTAGGGTTGTTATCATCACAATCTACATCGGAGAGATAACCATCGTTGTCGTTATCGGTAACACCTGCTCCTGTAATGATTTGATACTTTGCAAAAATGGCATCCAAATCATCAAAATCATCTTCGTCTTCAAAAAACGGACCTGCCTCCTCATAAGACTCAGTGATACCGAATAGAAGCAGTCTATTATTACTCACTTCGATGTCTGTTATTATGTCATCATCTTCTCCATCTAAAAAAGCCTGTCGGTTAAAGGTTCCGTCTGTGGCATTAAATACTCCAATCCAGGCTACGTTGAATGAGCAATTGCTGCAATTTATTCGTTCGTTATTAAAAGTACCTGAAATGGTCGATACCACTACTTCATTTGAATTAGGAGAAGCGATATCTGTGATTTGAGCCTGGGTGCAGGTATTCCATATCAAATCACCTGTATCTGAGACATGGAAAAGCCAAGTTCGGAAAGCACTGGTATTTCCTATACCATTTGAAAATTCGTTGTCACTGGACTGGGAGGTACAAGTAAAGTAGTAACCTCCTTGTTTAGCTTCGATAAACTCGTCTCTATTACTGATATCTTCTCGTTCGTTTACATAGTCGTATCGTGCTCCACCAAAGCTTTTAATCCATTCAACTTGTCCTGCAAAAGTTGTTTTTAAAATAAAAAGGTCACTCAGACCTTTGCTGGAAATATTGGGATAATTAGGAAAAGGAGAAAATCTATAATCACCCACAATGATGTATGCATTTTCGTCTTTAATAATTCGACTGAAGTTTACATTATTTGTAGAGGTAGGAACATAAATGTAATTTGTAAAATTGAAATCTGAATCATACAGTAAAATCCTGCTATTTTCCCGGGTATAAGAGGTTCCTGTGCGGCCTAAAACAGCAGCATAGGTACCATCATCATTTGCTACAATATCATTAATTGACTCTGAAGTCCCTTTGAAACGTAATACCTCAAGTTCGGGGCTTATTTCAATCATGTAGGAGTCATTATTTCCACCGATTACTACAATATTTCCTACAGTATTTATTATAGCCTTTTTTACCGGATCAATTGGTATTTGAAATGATTTGGACTCCACAAAAGTTCCGTCAAGTGTTAACTTGGTACACCATAATAAATCAGTGGAAAAGCCTTGTGGTCCCAAGTCTTCTGCCCATCCGACAGTATAAATAAAGTTGTCTATTCTAACCGTTGAAGCAACTATCTCTTCTTTATATTCAAAATTTCCTTGTCGGGAAAAATCATATTTGGAGATTAACTCCAAGGGTTGGGAATTAACCGTCATAATTGTCAAGAAAAACAAATAGGTAAGTATCGATAATTTGATTTTCATAAACTTGGGTTTAATTATTTTCAGGTTGGTTACTAGTTTTTACAATTGTAAAATTTGCAATCTGAGATAATCTTTTCTATCAATTCTTCATAAGTGTCAAATTTGTCATTGAAGAAAATATTAATTAGTTGCCATTTGCCATTTTCATATTTGATATCTGCAGTATAATAATTTTCAAAAGTCACTGTCTGAAACCCATTCTTAAAAAACCATCCTTCATCTTTTATTTTTTCTATGTTGCAGCCACAATTATCGGCAACCTTTTTTCCTTTCAGTTGCTAATTCCGCAAAAAATTTCTTTAGCCTTTCTCCAAAGGTGGTTTGATCAAAGTTTTCAAGCAGATTAACGATTACTTTAGACTTTGGAATAAAAATTTTCGTTTGGTCCTCGTTATAAATAAAATATTGGGTGCCTAATAGGCTATAAACCAATTGAAGTCGTCTTTCTACCTCATTTTTATTAAAAGGAAATTCAGCATCAAAAAGAAACTCAGTATAATCCCATGTCCAGGTTATACTACCGTCAACCACACCTCCACTTCTTTTGCCACTTTTACCATTTTTTATAAATTTGAAATTTCGAAATGGAAATAAAAATCCGATGTTATTTTTTCTAAATAACAGACCTAAACGGAATAGTGCATTATTAATTTCTTCAGTTGAATTCTCTCTTACATCAACATTGTCGAACAATTGACCTGGGGGAGCCTTTTCTTCCACCGTCATATATCTCGTGAAACCAGGTATAAAGAGACTGTTGCAAACTACTTGATCATTACACGAGCACAATGATTTTATCTATTATCTCACTTAAAGGGCTATTCATATTTATGGTTACAGTACCCAAAATTTCTTCATATCCCTTTCCGAGATTTTCAATTACCTCAGAAGAATTAATTAAATGGGCCTTAAATAATTCCTTCGAAATACTGTCTATAGTTGATACAGGTGTCAAAGAATTCCGGACCAGTTCTTTTATTTGATTGGATTTCTTGAAAAACAAAGTACTTGAGTACCTTTTTTGAAGTTTTTCTGAAGGCTTTAAATCTCCAAAATTATTTTTCAAATTAATCTGAAGACCTTTTCCTATAAGTAGGGGTGATATTGATAACTTCGGTACCTTTCAGATTTATAATACCATCATTTTTATATTTCCTCATATTCAGTTAGTAAATTCATAGCATAATCGTCAATGTCCAGATGTTCTACAGTTTTGTATTCAAGTTGGGCAGCAAGATTTAGGTTGATTACATTTGAAGGCGGATACCCTTTGAATAGCTCCATTAAAGAAATTTGCAGTACAATTAATCCATCATAGGTACTTATAGAACTAAATTTATTATCACGATCCTCAGGGGTAATAATATATCCATTTTTCAATACAGAAATTTCAGTTGAGGATCTGTTATTCCTTGAAGCACTCTCCACAAAGATTTGGTAGTCAGGGACATGATTATTATCCAAATCCAATCCAATAATAAAAAAATCACTACTGCTGTGCAGGTAATCTAAAAGAGGATCAATTTCACTTGCATAAATGAACATTAATAACTCCTCGTTGGAAATTGCATATGAAATATTAGCATTTATTGCTTTTCGGTTAGCATCTTCTTTTACTGTGCCTCTCCTGAAATTTTTCGTTTTTGATGGAATAATTATCCTTTTAGAGACCAAATTTTCCAAATTGGTAAAGAATGCAGAAGCGAGTCTTTCATTCTCTTCATATCTACCAATATCGTGCATTCTATGCTCCTCCAACATGGAGAAATACTTTTTACTCTTTAGCTTTTTTTCTTTACTCTTCAGACTATAAACAATATAATTTGAATTGTTAAAGGTCCCCATAGTCTCAAATCTTGGCATCATTCAGTTTTGGGAAAATCCGCAGGGAAATGACATAAAAATAAAATAATCCTAAGGCTCTTTAATACCATCTTTTTTGATTAAAGATCTGAAGCCTTAAAAGATTGTTTTATCTCCTATTTCTAAACATTAAATTGACCCACCAAACGACTAAATAGATGGAACAAAATGTAAAAAATCAAATCCTATTAAACAGCGCTTCCAATTTTCTGTCTTAAAACTGCGGCCAAATAGATTTCTTTGCCGCTGGTTAACAGTACATCTGATTCAGACTTACCTTTTATCGCCTGGATATTAACAGCGAATCTTTTGTACGCCTGGACAATTGAGATGATTTAGTTTAGAAAGGGACTCGGCAAGAGAAGTATGGAATTGAAAAACTTTTCGCTATGGGTAAAAAACTCTACCCCCTTATTTGTAGTCTCAAGGTAAAGGATATCTTGAATTCTAACTTTGTAATAATATTTGTCATTCTTGGATTTAATGTAAACGTGATCCGTCAAAACAGAAAATGGGCATTGATTGGGTGTTAGCACTTGACGAATAGAATTTTCTTCACTAAAAGCTTTTTGGATAGATACACTCAATTGCTCATTTCCAACAGGTTTGATAAGAAAATTTTGATGATCTACTTCACTTGATCTGTCTAGGGTGGTCTTATCTGAAAATGAAGTAGTGAAGATTAACTTAGTATCCGGGCATCTATTTTTGATTGACTTCGCCAGTGAAATACCATCTAGATCACTTTGGACAAGACCTACATCGAGCAAAGCAAGGTCAATATCTTCCTTTGCGACTATTTCCATTGCCTTCTGACTATTTTTAGCAGTAAATATCTTCTCATACCCCAAACTACTCAAAGCAGTAAACATGGAACTTCTGGTTGTAAAATCGTCTTCTACAACTAATATGGCGATATTACTTTGCATCAATAGGCACTATTAAATTAAATAAAAATCCATTTGAGGTATCAAGAGTCATTTTACCATCCATCGATCAACTTAAGCCCGTTAATGAGGCCAAACCCTTCATGTTTTTGTTGTCATAAAAAACACCATTGTCTTTATAGGTTAAATGGTAGGTTCATCTTTATGGCGACCATCAATTGATATCTCTGGATGTACTATGTTTTTAAATGCATGCTTCAAAGAATTGACCGTTAATTCATTTATGATAAGAGCAATTAAACTCAGGTGAGACTTCTCTAGTGTAACCATTTCTAAATCTGAATGAAATACCTCCTTCTCAGCGGCATTAAAAATAACATCTTCAACAGTTTCCTCTATTACATCTTTAGATTATTACCATCATTATAGTCACCTGAAAGCCGCTTATTTGCCGCAGCTATTATATATTTCCTTTCACTATCTTCTATAACTTCCTTAGCGCCATTAGTTTTGCTGCTATTTGTTTTACATAGCAATAAGATTTATGGCCCAAAGAAAGATGATTGTTAGTCCTATGAATGACTTTCCGTTAGCATCTCAATCTGTTGGTTTTATCAGAAAGTTTTTGATTATATACTTTTTGTATATTTCTCTGCCTATAAGTTCACGGCAGTTAATAATGAAAGTAATAATAACAACCCAACGCACAAAGGAAAATCTTTTGTGTTTTTAACTGAGTATCCTTAAGCTGATTTTGAAGACTAAGGGATTGGTTTTTTATTTCCTCTTCTTTGATTGAATTTTGATTTCAATCCTTCTGAAAGGAGCATCAATTTCATTATTGTTAATATCCTTATCAAGGAATTTTTTTTTTTTTTCATTATAAATTAAGCTATCTCTACCATAGGTTGTCAAAGATATTGATTCAAAAATCAGCCTTTTGTTTATTATCACCATATTTAATCAAGCACTCGTAAGTATCATCGAACCTTTCAAGAAAATTTCTAATATTTCCTTTTTCAATTCAATTTCGATAGCCAGAATATCTTTATAACATTGAAAAGTGGAATTACTACCCTTCTAATTCATTATAATGCTTTTCAGCCCTTTTTTATCTCACCCTTCTTTAATAAGGCGGAAGTCTTATTATGAAAATTCGTAAATTTGGAACTCTCTCTTGGGTTTGTTCAACAAAACAGAATCAGCGTATTCAATTGCACTTTCAAGGAATCCTATTTTTCATATAGCAACTTGAAGAGAATTAAATGCAGCGATCTTTTGATTTAACTTAAGATTTGGACTTGGTTTTAGAAGTGAAGATTGTAGTTATCAATAGCATTATAATAATCACCTAAATGGAAATAGATATTTCAAACTGGGAAAAAATTAAATGATCCAGCTCATGAAAGCCGTGACTTTGAAATTTCGATTGCTTTTTTGAGCTTATTGCCTCTCATAATTAGAGTTACTCAACTCATTATTTATTAAATTAAATAAGAATTACAATCTTTTGTTTTGAGGTTAAGGCGTTTTCCTTATTCTTGCAAGATAAATTGAAAAACACTATCAGGATTTTAAATTCTCTTTTGAGCATCAAAGCCTCGTTATTGAGAATCGATGTGACAAGGGATGTATCCTTTAGATTCTTAGCTAGTTGTGTGCTTTGTTAAAATAATATTTACTAGAGTCAATATCCTGGTTTTCCAAATAATCCGTATTCCTATATACTTCACATAATATTGAGTCATTTATTCCAGTGCCAGCCAACTGCACTTCTAGCTGCTTGTTTATGGCAAGGGCAGAATCAAATTGATTATTCTTCCTAAAATCAACACTTTTTTGAAGAAGTTCTATGTATTTAGTGGGAGACTGGCCAAATACCAAATTTAAAAGTAGCATCGCCCACATCAACGAAACCCAGTAGTAGTTATTTTTCCTTCTCTTTTGGCCTGGGTAACATCCCAATGTCCTATCAAATCTCCTGAATAATCTTTTGCTTCAGTTTGGCAAGCCTGAAAAACAAAGGTACTTAGCAAAAACGCGATTGGTAATAATATTCTGCAGCCCATATTGCTGTTTGGTTTTCAATTTAATTGTAAATCTAATTTACGAATCGAAATTAGCAATATTCTTAAGATTCACGACAAACTGACCTTAAGTAGTTGAATTTCTTCTTTTTAAGGTCAAAACCGTAATCTCCGGCAAAATCCCGACCCGACCCGGATAACCAAGGAAACCAAAACCGCGGTTTACGTAAAGTTTCTGCTTATTTCGTTCATAAAGTCCTGCCCATTGTTTGTACATATATTTACTCGGACTCCATTTTATCCAACCGGGTATCTCAATGCCAAACTGAAATCCATGGGTGTGACCGCTTAAAGTCAAATCTATGTCCTGATATTTTGTCAAAATTCCTTTTTCCCAATAAGATGGATCATGAGAAAGCAGAATTTTTACCGGAGCATTTTCTGTTCCTTGATAAGCCCTTTCTAAATCACCATATTTTTGAAATTGAGGTAGCCCTGAAGTATTTTCTATTCCCAATACAGCCAGCTCAGCTCCGTTTATATTCAAAATCCTGTTTTCATTTTTCAACAAATCCCAACCCATTGCATGCTGTATCTGTTCAAATTTTGTGGTGTTTTCATTTTTTGCCTCTTGTGATTCCCACCTTGAATAATCACCATAATCATGGTTTCCACGCACGGACATTACGCCATATTTAGACTTCAATTGACTAAAAATATCCATGTATGGTTCCATTTCACTTGCTACACTATTTACCATGTCACCCGTAAAAAAAATAACATCAGCTTCTTCCTTATTGATCATATCGACCGCGTTTTGAATAGGCTCTTTTAAAAAGAAGCTGCCTGAATGAATATCAGAAATTTGAACCATTTTAAATCCTTCCAATGCTTCCGGCAAGTCATCAATAAAAATATCTTCTCTGAAAATCTTATACCGGTAGGCATTTCTCAGAATCCCATAAGTAAGGGTTACCAAAGGTAATCCGCCTAGCATAATGCCCACATTGGACAAAAACTTCGATCTGGATGGATCAAAGCTTTCATTCCCACTCCAACTATCAGCTACATAAGCAACCAACCTTCTGGCATCATCTATCAGCAAAAAGGCGATGACAATTATTTTTGAAAAGTAAAAAATGAAAAGGACTGACCTCAAGATGGTGAATACCGTTTTATTCCAATCATTTGTATTGGTAAAAACTGCTGCCAGCAAGGTACCGATAGCCAGAATCGTAACTGCCCAATACGAAATATGAATCCCATTGGCAAGCGCTGGTGAGAATCCTTCTGTAAAAACCTTGACAGCCTGGAAAGCATAAGCATCCAGGGCAAGAATCAAAACAATTGCTAATATTATCTGCATCAGAATGAAGCTTAAATTAAAAGGGTATAGGCTGAGAAAACAGCGCTATACCCTTTTGAGTTGTAACTTTTGTCCGGATAATCCGGCTGTTGGTCTGAAAGAACTTAATCGGATATTAGCTCCATATCGATTTGTCGCTTTACAAGGTCAACGCCAACTACTTTTACTTCAATATCGTCTCCCATTTTGAAAATCTTACCTGAGCGTTTTCCAACTGCCTTCAGTCTGCCTGGATCTACTTCAAAAGGTTCTGGGAAATGTTCAAAACCAATCATTCCCTCACATTTATTTCCTTTCAGTTCAACAAACAAACCGCGATCTATAATTCCGGAAATAACTCCCTGGAAATTCTCACCCAAATGGTTTTGAATAAACTCAACTTGCTTGTATTTGGTACTTTCCCTTTCCGCCTCCATTGCCTTTCTTTCCATCATGGAAATGTGTTTACACTGCGCTTCAAGACGTGATTTATCAGTTCTAAAGGTTTTATCTCCTAAATTTCCATCCAAAATTCGATGTACCAATACATCGGAATACCTCCTAATCGGACTGGTAAAGTGCGTGTAATATTCAAATCCCAATCCATAATGACCAATATTGTCTACTACATATTCTGCCTTTGCCATGGTACGAATGGCGATTGGTTCCAAAATTTTCAAATGGTCATTTTTTTTGGCCTCTTTGGTAAGTTTGTTGTAAGAACGTGCAATGTCATCCGGAGTATCAAACTTCATTTGAAAGCCCATTTCTTTTGCAAAGCGCGCCAATTCGGCAACTTTATCCGGGTCAGGCAGATCATGTACACGATACACAAAAGGAATCTCTGCTGATTTTCCTTTTTTACCTACGTACGCAGCAACCTCCCTGTTGGCCAACAACATGAAATCTTCTATGAGTAAATGAGCTTCTTTTCTTTCTTTTACATAAACCTCCAATGGCGTACCATCTTCAGCCAACTTAAATCGAACTTCTTCGGAATCAAAATCTATCGAGCCTCTTTTGAATCGGTCCTTTCTAAGTTTGCGGGCAACCTTGGCCAAAATTCCCAACTCTTCCGCAAATGGACCTTTTCCGGAATCCATTACCTCCTGGGCCTGTTCGTAAGTAAATCTATGATCAGAATGAATTACCGTTCTGCCAAACCATCTGGAAGTAATCTTATGATTTTTATCGAATTTAAAAATGGCAGAGAAGGTAAGTTTATCTTCATTGGGCCTCAAAGAACACAATTCATTGGAGATTTTTTCAGGCAACATGGGTAATACCCTGTCTACTAGATAAACCGATGTAGATCTTTGAAAAGCTTCCAAATCCAAGGCACTGCCAGGTTTTACATAATGAGAAACGTCAGCGATATGAACCCCAATTTCAAAAGCTTCATCTTCCAGCATTCTGAAAGAAATGGCATCGTCAAAATCCTTTGCATCTTCCGGGTCAATGGTAAAGGTGGTAATATCTCTAAGATCCTCCCTCCTGTTAATTTCCATTACTGGAATGTGGTCAGGTAAATCTTCCGTTTCCTCCAGTACTTCAGGTGGGAATTCAAGTGGAAATCCATTGTTCACCAAAATGGATTTCATTTCAAATTCATTGGAACTGATGGCTCCCAACACTGAAGTAATCAATCCAACCGGACTTCGGTGTTGTTGATCATGCCACTTTTCTACCTTGACAACTACTTTGTCATTTTCTTTGGCTCCATTGAGGTTTTCAGGAAATACAATGATGTCTACCGGCATGTTGGAACTGTCCGGAATTACGATTCCAAAGTTTCTGGATAATTTTAAGGTTCCCATAAAGTGCTCCGTCACCCGTTTCAAAACCTTTATAACTTCACCTTCTACTCTTCTTCCTCGTGGTTTCCAGGTAGTTACCTGAACGATGTCACCATTCAAGGCAGAATTTAAAAACTTAGCGGCTACGTGAATATCATTTTCTCTTTCCTGAGAGACAATATAGGCATCACCGTTGCGGGTCATGTCTACGTATCCCTCGAAAATCTTTTTATTCCTTGAATTAGGTGGAGATTGCCTGGATTTGGCAGGTGCGGCTGCACCATTCTTTAACTTAAAACGATAATCATCGACCGCAATTACAGAGCCGGATTCTGCCAGTCTTTGTAAAGCATCCAAAACAGAATCCTTGTTGTTGTCAATTTTTAATTTCTTGGCAATTTGTTTGGGGTTGAATTGTTTGCCAGGGTTTCTGGACAAAAGTCCCATTACCTGATCTCTTAAGGCTTTTGCTGAAAGCTTTTTACCTTTAATTTTTGGCTTTTTATTGGCCATATAGGGTTAAAAATTTGTCGACCATTTTGGTCTGGTTAATAAGTTACTCGCACCAATTTCAATCGGCCTCGCCTTTCACTGGGAACCAGCATCTCATTGGCAGCAATTTGCAATCCATCTCTGAATCGAATGCGCAAATCCTGATTTGCAGTGCTAAATACGCTTTTTCTTTCGGCCTGACCCAAAGGGGAGAGGATGTATTCGCTTATGGTATTCTCATTTTTGATTTCATCGTTGAATACCAAACGCAAATTGGTTGGAGTTTTCATTAAAAAATAAGAGGAATAAATGGCAGAATCATCCTGGGAATACTGTTTTTTATACAATACATTTTCCCAATGTATTGCTCCATCCGGATGAATGGAAGCAACAAAAAGATCATCGTAATAATAATCAACTGAATATCTGGAAAATCTGTCGAATGAACTTCTGGTCATGGCAGCTGCATTCCTCTCGTATACTCTTACTCTTTCTGCAAAAAGCAAAATGCCACCATCTCTTCTAAGAACAATTTCCTGCATCTTTAGTTCCGGCACACCCCTGTTTTCATTTACATCTTGTTTGCCCAAAAGTGCAGCTACATCTTCTTTTTTAAATGGATGAAAAGATAAAACTGCATTGTCTGATGCCAAATCCGACCTCAGGTAATAATATCCGTCTGCTTTGGAAACGTTGTCTTCAATGTACAATCCGCCGCCTATAAGCTGGTTGTTGAGATTGTCCCAATCGAAATAAATATCAAAACTTAGATACTGGGGCATAGGAATATCGACACGATATAAATCAGGATAATCCGGTCCGATACAGTATATTTCAAAATGGTGTTCATCCTTTCTTGACCTTCTGTTTTCTTTTTCAACCACCAAAATCATATTCCCACGATTATCGACTAAAATTGAATTGAGGTCTCGATTGGCAGTAAAATCAGGAATTTCGAATTTCTTTTCCCAAAGCGTAGTCATGGTAGATACCTCTACAACAAAACAGTTTATTTCCGAATATCGATCGTAATCAAAGAATAAGGCTATGTTTTTGTTTTCTGACAAAACCACATCATACTCCGGAGTGTAAAAAGGGTCCCCCAAATCTTTTACTGTAATGGAGTCAACCAGATTTGCTCCGGGATTAAAAAACATTTGTTTCATAAAATAATTTCCTCCTTCCTTGTATCGATGAAAAGTTCGGAAACCATCAGGCCCTGGAATTACATGAACCAGTTTTGGTCGTCCCCCTTCCAGCTGGATTTCTTTTGCCCAACTCAGCTTCAGATCCTTATCAAAAGCCTGAACTTCAAAATATTGGCCTTTGTCTCTCAACAGGAGAATGTCATCTTTGGGTTGGCCCAACAGTTCATATGCAATATCATCACGCATGGTGAGCGGCTCTGATACAGAAACGACCTGAGCTGTTATTAAAACAGAAAGTAAATTGAAAAAGGTAAGAAGGTATATTTTCATTTCGGGGTATTTAAATTCAGCTATTTAGTGCAATTGGAAGTAAACTTCCTATTATTTTCCGCCATATTCCGTCTTTCAAACGGCAAATACTTTAACATAGTTTACTTTTTTTAGAAATATTCAATGCTTAAGCTAGCCTGAAGCATTTTTATGGTCTGGAAAAATATTTAATTCTCTTTTTCTAAAGTATTTCAACCAAGTAATAGCATTTTTGTTAGGCATAAAAATTTAGCATGAGGATAGCAGTATTCAGGAAAGCACATTTTAACGCAGCCCATAGGCTGTTCAGACCTGATTGGTCCAGCCAAAAAAATTCAGAGGTTTTCGGACTTTGTGCAAATCCCAGTTTTCATGGGCACAATTATGAATTGGAAGTCAAAGTAGTGGGTGAAGTCGATCCTGAAACCGGTATGCTAATTGACCTCAAGGATTTAAAACAACTGATTTATGAAAAAATTGAATTGAGATTTGACCACAAAAATCTCAATGTTGATACTGAAGAGTTTCAAAATTTAAATCCTACAGCAGAAAATATCTGTTTTGTAATTTGGGAAATTTTAAGAGCTCATCTGGATGAAAAGTACGAATTAACAGTACGTCTTTTCGAAACTCCAAGAAATTATGTTGAATATCCTGCCTGATAGCATCCTTTCATTTTTACCTTTATAAAAAAAAATTATGGCGCTCATTGCCCTGGAAGGAATGCAATTTTATGCCTATCATGGCTTCTATGAAGAAGAACGAATTATAGGTAATAATTACCTGGTGGATGTTTCAGTTGAAGTTCCTATTGGGAAGGCTGGTAAAACTGATGCATTAAAAGACACGCTCAATTATGAAACGATATATTTGATCGTTGAAAAAGAAATGCATAAGCCATCTCACTTGTTGGAACATGTAGTTGAAAACATCATTGCTGCTTTAAAATTCCAATTCTCTTTTATTGAAAAGGTAAATGTAAAACTCAAAAAATTAAATCCACCCCTAGATGGTTTGGTAGCAGCATCTTCTGTTCAGGAAAGTCTTGATTTTAGAAAAAAATGTGCACGATGTAATAAAAAATTAGTTTGTTACAATGACACCAATTGTTGGTGTGCACAAGAGCCCAATGTCTCTACAGCCAATTTGGAAAAAATAAAATCTCAATTCGGAAATCAATGCCTTTGCAAAGAATGCCTTGGTTTCTATTTATAATTCGAAATCTTTTTAAATGAAAAATACACTTTTGGCAATTAGCCTTTTATGCATTTCGCTTTTTTCTTTTTCTGCTTGTAATTCCGGAAGCTCTGCTAAATCTCCTTACTGGGACGCAAATGTCGAGCAATTCAAAAATTTAATGGAAAAGAATCCGGATGCAGTTGTTTTGGACGTTCGAACTCCTCAAGAATTTGCTGAAGGAAATATCCCGGGAGCCATGTTGGTAGATGTAAACGGACCAGATTTCAATGCCAAGGTTGACGCCATGGATAAAAACAAAAAGTACCTGATTTATTGTAGATCCGGTAGCAGAAGTGTTACTGCATGTAACGCTATGGCAGATAAAGGTTTCAAAGACCTCACCAATCTATTAGGCGGCTACCAAGCCTGGGCTCAATCGCAAAATTAAATGAGGGGAAGCCCATTCAAGACTCCCCCTCACCCAACACTTGAACCCAACACTTGAACCTAGCACCCAGTACCTAGCACCCAGCACCCAGCACCCCTAGTCCTTCAAGTAATAAGTAATTTTAGTCAACCACTTTGAAGTATCAGGCTCAGTAGATGGATCCGTAATGTATTCTTCTACAACCGGACTTCTCATTTCTTTGTTTTTTGCTTTCAGGTAATCATCCATGGCCATATGTGCTTCGGCTGAACCTTCATAAGAGCCGTAATAATCAATCATCAAAGCATTTCCGCCTTCGATATTGAAAGTCTCAAAACCATCTACTGCTGCAGTAACCGGAACAACTGCAGCCATGTCTGATTGGCCATTGGCCTCATCCCAGTCAAAATAAAGAGCGGATGGCATTCCATCTACTTTTTCTCCGGCAGCACCAAAAATCTTCCCAAAGTTTTCAGCAAAAAATGGTGACATATCTTCAAATTTCACTGTTTTCCTAACTCCTGCATAAGTTCTGGGAGGCAACTGAATCTTTTGAATGTCAAATCCTCTGAAGCTACTGTTTTTTGCTTCACTTTCTACCAGTTCCTTTAGGTTTTGCATTCCTTTTTCAAAGTCCGGACCAATCATTTTATCCATGTCCATAAATACACCCATGGCTCTTGCTACAAAGCCATTTTCTCCTTTGAATCCCCAGGTAACCTGACTGCCAGATCCATCTTCCTGATCCTTAATGGTAATGTAAGCGTCGGATCTTGACTCGAATGGTTCAATAAAATGCAAATCAGTTTCTACCATTTCGTTTTCAACTACCTTGGTAATCGTTTGCTCACCTGAACCAACATCCTTATTTCCTTTCCAGGAATGTTTGGAACCAACTGTCCCATCTGTACCTTCGTAAGAGTTTTCCATGGCAGTATCTCTTGCAGCCCATGGAGACCAACGCTGGTTTTCTTTCAAACTTTTCAAGTAGGGAAAAACAGTTTCTTTAGATGCATCAATGTCGATCGACCTGCTTACCTCGTAAGTTTTTGGTCCTACAAGGCCAAGGATTACAAATAATGCAACCAAACCAAGTAAAATGTAAAGTACAATACGCATAGTTTGCTAATGTTATAGGGTGATGAAAATGTTTGTTTAACCAAAGATAACGAATTGGCTAAATTTCCATGCATTAGCAAGAAAAAAATAAAACAATTTGTTTCAATTGTTTTAAAATCCAATTTTGGATAATAGTTTTTACTCCCCAATCAATGGTAGGGTTCTGGAAGGAAAGAAAAATCACTTAATTGTTTGAAGCAATTTTATTGGCTGACTCCAACTATTCCGTTTAGAATTTCGGGATGTTCAAAAAAGGAATACAGGCAGCACAGAAGGAAGATTAGGTAAACCAATATTTGGTCAAGACTCAGGGCTGTTCCTCCAAAATTCAATTGGATGTTTGATTCTCTGGTGGTTTTCATCGATTTGGGGTCTATTTTGGCTATGTTTTGCGACAAAGATAGACCAAACCATTTGACATAATCAAGTCGGATCAACAACTTAATGTAATTTTTACATTAAATACTGCCCATTTTTTTCTGCATTTGAAGATAATGCGCTATCAACTTTACATCCAAAACTCCAACTAATTGATTGTCAATTACTACAGGTAGAATGGAAAATTTATCTGATTGGATTTTTTCATAGGCTTTTTTCAAAGAATCCATAGGGTCTAGTTTCGGAACCTCTCCTTCAATCATTAGATCTTTGATTTCTTTCTCCGTTTCATTATTTTTAATAGCAGACATTAGATGTTCTTCCTGTAGAGTGCCCAGAATGTTTCCCTCGTCGTCTGTAACTAAAAAATTACTTTCAGTATTTTGTCTATGGTAGGAGATTGGAATCCAAACTGCATCTGAAGGCTGAATCAAGGTAAATTGAATTCTCATAATATCTCTAACCATTCCACTGCCTAATACAGCTTCTAATTTGGCAGATTGCAATTCCTGGTTGGCTGTCAGAAAAACAAACATTCCAATGAAGGCAGTCAATAAACCTCCATTGCTAATTCCAAATGGCAGGTATTCATCAGGCAACACTGCCCAAAGGATAAACAAAACAGCAAAAATTTGCCCGATTCTGGCGGCAATTCTCGTGGCTGTTACTCTTGGAAATTTTATGGCTAGCAAAGATCTTAATATTCGTCCGCCATCCATAGGAAAAGCAGGCAACATGTTAAACGCCGCCAACAAAAAGTTGATGGTTATTAATCCCGGCACAAATTCCAGAGGAGCACCTCTAAAAATGGCCATAGAAATAAGATT
The DNA here is from genome assembly GCA_041392845.1 of Saprospiraceae bacterium. Taxonomy (GTDB): domain Bacteria; phylum Bacteroidota; class Bacteroidia; order Chitinophagales; family Saprospiraceae; genus JAGQWW01. The sequence goes on from JAWKLG010000005.1 coordinate 79,881, forward strand.
TTCAAAAAAGCCAGGTACCGGAAAAATAATTAGATAAGGCATCAAAAGAAATGCAATCACAACATTTACTGCTGGCCCTGCAATAGCCACCAAAAATTCGTGAAAAGGCTTTTCCGGTAATTTATCTAACCGTGCAATCCCGCCAATTGGGGAAAGAATGATATCCTTCGTATTAACACCAAACCGTCTTGCAGTCAATGCATGACCAAATTCATGCAATACCACACAAGTAAATAAGGATAAAACAAAAGCTACATTGATAAATACCCCCCAGGCGCTCGCACCACTTGAAATGCTGGAAAAAATTATCCAACCCAGTAAAAGTGCAAAACTCCAGTGCAATTCAACCGGAATTCCAAAAAGCTTAGCAACACGGAAGGAACCTCTCAAAGTCAAGATTTATAAATAAAAAGATAAAGCCGGAAGTAACAACCTGCCAGTATGGAGCTTTGTTCGCCACATACCTCACTATGTCTACTTCCGGCTTTTAATTTCAATGAATATTAAGCATTCATGGTCTCCCTCGATAGAGGAACCTGAAGATTGCCGCTAAGCACATCCCTTGAGATTACAATTCTTTGTACCTCAGAAGTCCCTTCATAAATTTGGGTAATCTTGGCATCACGCATCAACCTCTCTACATGGTACTCTTTTACAAAACCATATCCTCCGTGTACCTGCACAGCTTCAACAGCTGTTCTCATTGCAACTTCAGAGGCATAAAGCTTCGCCATTGAACTTGCAGTTGCGTAATCCATATGCATGTCTTTCATCCATGCAGAACGGTAAACCAACATCCTTGCTGCTTCAATTTCAGTAGCCATGGTTGCCAGCTTGAAAGCAATAGCCTGGTGTTTGCTGATTGGCTTGCCAAAAGCTTCTCTTTCCTTAGAATAAGCAACCGCCAATTCGTATGCTCCGGCAGCAATACCCAAAGCCTGGGAAGCAATACCAATTCTACCTCCAGCCAATGTTTTCATGGCAAACTTAAATCCGAATCCATCCTCACCAATTCTGTTTTCTTTTGGAACTTTTACATCGGTATACATAATAGTATGAGTATCCGAAGCGCGGATTCCAAGTTTGTCTTCTTTGGCACCAATAGCAACTCCATCCCATGAAGTTTCCACGATAAAAGCATTGATACCCCTGTGACCTGCTGCTGCATCGGTTTGGGCCATCACCAGGTGAACATTAGAAGTACCACCGTTGGTAATCCAATTTTTAGTTCCATTCAACAAATAATGGTCACCCATATCTATAGCTGTGGTTCTTTGACTGGTAGCGTCAGAACCTGCTTCAGGCTCCGAAAGGCAGAAAGCTCCAATCCATTGACCGGTTGCCAATTTTGGCAGATATTTTTGTTTTTGTTCTTCTGTACCAAAAGTTTCCAACCCCCAACAAACCAGGGAATTGTTTACAGACATAATTACAGAACAGGAATTGTCAACTTTGGATATTTCTTCCATTGCCAGCACGTAGCTAAGGCTATCCATTCCACCGCCACCATATTCAGGCGAAACCATCATGCCCAGGAAACCAAGTTCACCCATCATTTGCACCTGTTCTTTAGGATATCGCATCTCTCTATCACGGTCGATTACTCCGGGAAGCAGTTCTTTTTGAGCAAACTCTCTGGCAGCTTCTCGTACGGCTAAGTGTTCTTCAGTTAAACTAAAATCCATGTGTATGTATTTAATGGTTATTCTGGTTAGGGAAAATTATTATTTGGCTGCAAAATTAATCCTTTCAACGGTTTTTTTGATGATGTTGGACATCCTTTAGTGGAATCATTTGACCAAATCACTGATTTCAGTTGTTATTGATTTTTAAATCTGTATTACAAAAACAGGTTTTATTTTGGCAATAACCCGCCAATTAGCAAATTTGCAGCTTTAACAAAACAAGGCCTAAGTGGTTGATTTTTTTCAAAATATTCACTTCGTTCAGCCTTTTTGGCTGATTTTTCTCCTGGTCATTCCGCTTTTGGACTGGTTTTCAAGGAGGAGATGGAAATATTTTGATCCCGCCCTTTTACTTCCTTCTGTAGAGGTTATTGGCACTTTCAGAACATGGAAAACCCGATTAAATAAATTATTACCCTACCTGCGATTGCTCGCGCTGGCCTTGTTGGTTATGGCTTTGGCCAGGCCACAGCGAACCCTTAAGGAAGAAGAAGTTAAAGCCGAAGGTATAGATATTATGCTGGCTATGGACCTTTCCAGTAGCATGCTGGCCAGAGACTTCAGACCGGATAGACTGGAAGCAAGCAAAGTTGTGGCAGCAGATTTTGTCGAGAAAAGACCTTACGACCGATTTGGAATTGTTGCATTTTCTGGAGAAGCTTTTACCCAGTGCCCCTTGACTACAGATCACAGGGTTGTAAAGGAATTTCTTGCAAGCTTACAATGTGGATTTCTGGAAGACGGAACAGCCATCGGGATGGGATTGGCCACTGCGGTCAACCGCATTAAAGACTCCCCAGCCAAAAGTAAAGTAGTCATCTTGTTAACGGACGGAGTCAACAATGCCGGATACATACAGCCCTTGACAGCAGCAGAAATAGCCCAGGAATTCAATGTAAAAGTTTATACGATCGGGGTAGGTTCTACGGGAGAAGCATTGACCCCGGTAAGGAAAAGAAATGACGGGAAATTCATTTTTGGCCTGGCCAAGGTTGAAATTGATGAACAACTACTTCGTCAAATATCAGAAATGACCAGCGGCAAATATTTTCGTGCTACCTCAGAAGCTGCACTTTCTGATATCTACGCTGAAATTGACCGCTTGGAAAAAACAGAAATAGACGTAACTGCCTTCAAAAGATACAGCGATGAATTTCATTATTTCATCGCTGCAGCCCTTCTTATTTTATTAATTGAATTCTTATTTAGAACCATCTTTTTAAAAAGATGGCCATAATTTAATGCTGTTTTCCAGGGAAGAAAAGAATAAACTTAGACCCTTTCCCCAGTTCACTTTTTACATCTATATGCCCTCCGTGCGCAACCATCATGGCTTTGACATAAGACAATCCAAGCCCAAAGCCTTTGACATCATGCAAGTTGCCGGTATGAACCCTGTAAAACTTATCAAAGATGTGTTTCAGGGCTTCCTTGCTCATACCCATTCCTTTGTCTTCTACCGTTATTTCAATTCCGTTATTGATATTTCTTGAACTAATGCATATTTCAGGTTTCTCAGGTGAGTATTTATTCGCATTGTCCATCAGATTGTGCACAATATTCGAAACATGGGTCAAATCTCCTTCGATGTAAGGATTGTCTGCTTTTAAATCTGCTTGTAAAGAACCTTCACGATTTTCAACCTGAAGGGTAAAGTTTTCAACTGCTCGTTCTATCACCTCATGAAGGTTAACGGAAGTCATTTTCAATTGGAAATCATTTCTGTCCAGCACTGCCATTTGGAGTACTTTTTCCACCTGGCTGTTCATCCGTTTGTTTTCCTGTTTGATGATGTCGGCGAAGCGTTTGACCTTATCTGCATTCCCGGAAATCATCGGACTGGTGATGGAATCTGCCGCAAGAGAAATGGTAGCAATGGGGGTTTTAAACTCATGGGTCATGTTGTTGATGAAATCATTTTTCATCTCAGAGACCTTTTTTTGTTTAAAAATCACCTGAACAGTATAAGCAAAACAGAAAATGATGATGCCGGTGAATAACATCGAGGCTAGCAGATTTTGCCAAACTGCAGCCCATACATATTCTGTTTTATCCGGAAAGAATACCATCAGCATACCAGGTGAAGGTACATCCTGACGGAAAAGGTCCACCTTATATTTTGAAGTATAAAGATTTTTGATGCCAGGTTGAATGGCCTGTGGGCTACTGTCTTCCACCACATAATGCCGATTGGCGATTACAAAGCTTTTTTCTTTATTAGAAAAAACGCCATAATTAAAATGCGTATTGATTCCCCTGTTGGTTAATTCTTTTTTTATAAAAGCATCCAACAAATCCAGGTTGAATATTCTTTCGGCAAGGGGTACCTGATTCATTTCCTGGCTAAACCGCATCAATTTTGCATACTTGACGATTCGTTCGTTCACACATTTATCACAATTGCAATCGTTGTCGCTGGTAAGAATAAAAGATCGGGGATCAGCTTTGACGGGATTTCCTTTCGGACTTTTAAATTGTTCATAGGTGATGTCCAGCGAAAATTCTACTTTACCTTCCTCCAGTCTCTGTCTGACTTCTCTTTCAAAATAGGTCGTAGAATATCCATTCATATAATTAAAAGCCTCTCTTTGCTCTTCATATTCAAGTCTGTCTGCAACTGTATTCAGAGCAGCATAAACATTTTTATCAAACTGTTCTTCATTGAGGCGGATGGAAGATTGGATCCAATTGACCTGAAGCCAAATGCTTCCAAAGAGCGCAATGCTCATAAGTCCGATGATGATCCAGATTATTTTTTTGTTCATTTCAAGCGATTCGATCTGTTGATACCAAACACAAAGGTAGGGCTTCCTACTGACCTTAAAATTAAGATTAACGCTAAATTAACGGAAGAGCGGTTTCTATCTCAGGAAAACTTTAAAATTGCTGAACTATGCCTTTAAAAATAGAGTTCTCGTTGTAGAAAGCGAAAGTTCTATAACAAGGTTAATCCATCTATATTGTTAAAATTTTGTATATAACTTTGCAGTCACTCTTGTAAATCAAATGTAATTATCGGATATTATAGGGGCGAAAGTTGAGTAGGCGTTAAACTTTTTTCAAAGTGTTAAAATAATAATAGGTACAAAAGTGTTAAATAAAAGTACCCGGCAGAAAACCATAAATCTGCTGATGTATGAAAAATTAGAATTCAAATATCCTGACTATTAAAAAAAATTGAAGCATTATGTCAACAGCAAACGGTAACAAGATATTATTGGTAGAAGATGATCAGAATTTTGGCGACGTATTGCGTTCTTACCTTGAGATGCACGATTACGATGTCACTTTGGCCACAGACGGAGCACTGGGATGGGAGCAATTCAAAAAGCAAAAATACGATTTGTGTATTCTGGATGTGATGATGCCTAAAAAAGATGGTTTTACATTAGGAAAAGAAATCAGGGAAAGAGATGCAGAGATGCCACTGATTTTTTTAACTGCCAAAACCATGAAAGACGATGTGTTGCAAGGATTTAAATTGGGCGCAGATGATTACATTACCAAACCTTTCAATTCAGAAGAATTATTACTCAGAATACAAGCTATTCTAAAAAGAACCAAACCAAAAGCAGATCCCAGAGATGAAATAAGGTATTTCACCATTGGTAAATTCCATTTTGATTCTCAGCTAAGAATTTTGACTTTTGACCCTGAGGGTTCTGAAGAGAAAAAAGAAAAATTATCTCCAAAAGAAGCTGCACTTCTAAGATTGTTTGCCCTTCATGTAAACGACATTTTACCCCGTTCGGAAGCACTTACCAAAATCTGGCAAGATGATAACTATTTCACTGCCAGGAGTATGGATGTGTTTGTCACCAAATTGAGAAAATACCTCAGCCTGGATCCGGACATCGAGATTGTCAACATCCACGGAAACGGTTTCCAGCTTTTGGTAAAATCAGAAGCTGAAGCCTGAAAAATTGGCAAATAATTTGTCTAAGGAAGTGGAGCACTTGTAAATGATTAAAAAAATCTTTTATATTTGCGGCCTTGTTGGAAAAAGGGAAAAGATGAAAATATTTTTTCCCTTTTTTCACCTCCGATTGAAACCTTTCTAAAGTGAAGCAGTTTAATGGGAGGAACAAAAAATAATGGTCGGTTGGCCGAGTGGCTAGGCAAAGGTCTGCAAAACCTTGTACAGCGGTTCGAATCCGCTACCGACCTCTCTTTTTTCTTCTCATTTCTGCATTTATTCCGTTTAGCGAACATACTTATAACCGATAGGAGCCTACTCAAGAGGTTTTTTGTCGGTAAAAACGGAAATATTCGGAAAGGAACAGAACAAATCTGTCCCCGAATCTGTCCCCCGATAATTATTTTCTCTTCAATTGGCTCCAATTAGTTAATCTAAATGGAGTAAATCATGTATTCCTTAAAGTTTTTTTTCTAAAAATCCGAAAGCAACAACGGAAACCACCCTCAATTTATTCATTACCCATAATGGATACAGGAGTCAAACTATCAACTGAATTAAATTACATCCAGACTTGTGGGACACCAAAAATCAAAGAACTACTTCCAATTCTAGAATTTTAGCGAAGCATAGCTCTGTTGACATTGGTTTTAGCAAAACCTTGATGGCCAAGAAGTCTTTTCTAGAATGTTGAAGGGTCAAATCCATGATTTTTTCTCTTGAGGTTCCGCATTGAATAAATCACAATTTGATTTGATTGAATTGAAGAGAAGGTTAAATCGATTGTTTCACCTGTGGATGTTGAACCTAATTCCGAACCAAAGATGGTAGTTGAATATTTAGAATCCTTTATTAAAGATGCATCAGTTGGGAAAAGATACCAATGGGTTTAGCCAGCAAGGGTACAATCGCCAACTACAAAATCTACTCCACATCATTCGCCGATTCGAAATAAGCCAAAAGCAAAAAACCAAGTGGAACATGATTAATCGGGATTTGTATTCAAGATTATGCAATGGCAGGAGGATGAGGGATTTTCAATTAACTATTCAGGTAAAACATTTGGTAAGTGACGAAGTCTATCATGCGGTTAAGGTATAAGGAGAAGGATTGCATGAAAACAGGCGTTTAGAGCAAGGTGGTTTGCTATTCCAAACAAACGTAGTGACAAAAATCCTTTGACAGAGGTCGATATTCACTCCATTCATAACCTAGAACTAAAGGAAGGAACAACGCTATGCAAGGCAAGAGATTTATTCCTAATCGGCTGTTATACCGGCTTGAGAGTATCCGACACTAAAAAACTCAATCCAGACTCATTTATTAGAACAGGAAACGGAAGACTCCGTATTAAGATGGAGAGTAAAAAAACTAAAACACCTGTATTAATACCCGTAAGTACTCCATTACAGCAAATTCTCCAACGGTACGACTATCACTGCCCTCAAATAGCTGAGCAGACGGCTAATCGGCTAATAAAGAAAATTGCAACTAGTGCAGATGTACCAGATTACAAAGCATCATCTCTAACTTTACATGTTGGCAGACATAGCTTCGTTACACATCTTTACCATTCCAAGGAGTTACCAATGGTGGATATTATGCAATTGACAGGCCATACAACTGAACGCAACTTTATGCGCTATGTAAATGCGAGGCCTGAAGATTCCGCAAACCGTATGGAAAGATCTAGTTGGTTTAAATAATTTAAAATTATTTCTTATTGATATTCAATGATTTACACGATTTTTCTTGAGAATTTATCCAATTTCCAATTTTTTCAATTTTCCCGACACTATTTATAATAAAAATAGAGATGGAAGGAAAAATTAATTATGAATGGGAAGAAGCTATTTCACCATTGAAGGAGGAAATTCAGCTGCTAAAAGCTGAAGTCAAAATGCTGAAAGAAGATAGAGTCTCTCCCTATTTATCAAGGGCAGATTTGTCGAAAATGCTTGGTTGTAGCATCAGATTTATCCAAGATAATCCTGTTTTCAAATCCATCGAGAAAAGGCTCGGTGGACGTATTTTTTATCTACGTGACGATGTTGACATGATAATTAGACAAAGTCACATAAACAGAGGAGTATACAATGATTGACTATCATGACCCCACCTCATTGTTGAATATGATTGAGGACGCCATTATTTTAAACAGAAACCAAGTTATTTCCAAATTTGGTATATCATCTGATGAACTGGATGAATTGGTTTGGGATGGACAGATTTCACAACCCGTTAAAAAGTTTGGAACGAAATGGTATCTAGCTCAGGAGCTGGAAATGTGGGAAGAGTATAGAGAGGAGAAAGAGTAAATCAAAATCAAGAATAGTCACCGGGAAGTAACACATAGGAACTTAACAGTTCCTTACTGTGTGTTGAAATATGCAGTTCAAAATGGTTCTTTCAGAGCCATGCAAGTACTGGTTACATCTAAAATTCTTTTCGGTGGCAAATTCTTGGTACAGGATATTGGTTTAATTGCTGAGTCAATTGGAATCCATAAAAAACCGTTATTGCAAGTCTGGAAAATTAATAGAACTCAACATGATTGGCGATGATACTTTCTTCAGGAATTTATTTCAATAGAAGCTGGAGGTATCTTAGAACAATCCTGCAAGATGAATCCACTGTAGGCTACCGTTTATCAATTAGCAAGATTAAAAAGTTTAAAGCATTTTCAATAGGTACTACATTCGACCAATTAATAGCAGCGCAGCAAAGGAAATCATGGCAACAAAAACGAGAGAGGCTAAAAAAGGGAACCTCGGAGCAAATCGTTATTAGTGGCTATGGCTATTATCCTGTCGCAAATAAAGCGTATGCAGAAATTTTCGACTTGTCCGAATCTACCGCTTCCAGATATCGACAACTTGCAAAGGATGCTGGATGGATAGAGGTCAAGCACGTCTATAAAAAGGTAACGACCCTCGTTCGATACAATGAAGATAGGCCTCCGATAAAGGAATATCTAGGTACAGGGTTAGTATTCAAAAATGGAAAGTACTATATTCAAGAGGTTAGCCAAATAAGGTCAAAAATGCACAGAAAGCGATTGCCAGCATTGAATGGAAAAAATTGAAAGCATATTAAAAGGGAATTACAAAGGGAAAAAATTAGAATTTTATATATGAGAAAAAATACATCCAAATAATATGGAAAGGCTTAACCACCCCTAGGTAATACCATTTTACCCCTACCCCTTACGCTTTAATTAGGGGTGGGTTCAATGCTACCTACCCCCTTCATTGGTTTAACTTAATCTGGTTTATTGTTATGCGATATTTGGGAAAAAAAATTGCGCGCATTGTTTTAGACCAATAGAAGTTATTCGAACTTGGATTGAACAACCCGCACAACATCCCCTCTACACACATTGTATTTCTGTTAATACAAAAAGCAAGACAAGTTCTGTTTCATTAATATCTGAGCATTACCTTTTGCAGCAATCCTTTAATAAAAATTAAAGTAGTGCTGAAGGAGATATTGTCAAAAAAGGTATCAAGCAGAAATGGTTAGCCCAAAAACTTGGTGTCAGTGAAGTAACAGTGTCTAACTGGGTGAAGCATAAGACCTCACCAAAACCTATCTATCTAGAGAAATTATGTTCCATATTGGAAATACCAGTAAATGCATTTGCAAAAGAATATGGCAAGTGATTTGATTAAATATGATTTGCATTCAATGCGGCATCCTTAAAGTTTCATGATTTCATGAGGCTTGCCAAGCATATGGAAATTTCGATTTTGAGCCAGATGAAATTGATTTCGACCCCGATGAAATCATGCGGAGACAAAACAAACGCACAAATAGAAGAGAGTTTCAGGAGAGAATGATTAAACGGTATAAGATGCTTACACCGTTGCAAAGAAGGTTGATACTTGATGTATCTTCAGACGGACAACGTCAACTTGCATTATTAGGTTTATGTAAAGCCCATCCGTTTATCAAGGATTTCATAATAGAGGTAGTCAGGGAAAAATATCTCCTGTTGGATTTTAAACTCACGGAAGGTGATTACCAATCTTTTTTAATCGGAAGCTGGACCTACATCCAGAATTAGAAGATTTTTCAGAGTCAACTATCAAAAGGTAAAGCAAGTCACCTTGGAGGATATTAGAGCAGGCTGGATAATCGACAACACTAAAGACAAACGTATCTTACCTCAAATAATTAACCAAAGGGTAATAAATTCTATTATCGAGGACAACCCAAGCATGTTGAAGTTATTCCTGGTTACAGACCATGATATTAAATTGCAATTAAAGTATGATGACTAAAGAAGATATTTCACAAAAGTTCCAGCATTTGGTGACGGTGATCCAAATGGATAAATTTTTGGAAATGGAAGCACTAGGTGGTGAAATTCCCCTTCTTCATTTCAACTTATCATCCAGAACAAGAAGTGGAATTTACCCGAGCATTCAAAGGGCTAAAAAAACAAATTGGAACAACCATCCAGACATTAGAGATTAACCTCTATGATATATGTATGGATATTTTAAATGAACAACTTGGGGAGGGGGAAACTTTTGAGTTGGAAAAGCAAATGGATAAATCAGAATTCAAAAATGCCCTACAATCGGTGCTTGACATTAATGAAGTAGTTATGCCATATATCAAAAGCATTATTGATTCAAGCACTGCCAAAAGTTTATTTTATTACCGGTGTTGGAAACGTCTATCCATTTCTCAGGTCGCATAACATCTTAAACAACCTGCAAAATGTAGCTAAAGATGCACCAACTGTAATGTTTTTCCTGGTACATATAATGGTCTGTCACTTGAGTTATTTGGCAAATTAAAAGATGACAACTATTACAGAGCCTTCAACCTTTGACAATTACAAAATAAGGAAAATTAAAAATCTGTTCATCAAGGATGTAAACCGGTCAATTGAAACGGTTATTAAAGCAGACGACCAAGACCATGTATTGACTGAGGTTTCAGAATACGTTGCAACAAAAGAAATAATCAAACAGATTAATAAGGATGATTTGTTTGGAACTATTTAAAACCTGAGGTGTAAATGGAGTTTGGATATCTGGTTTTTTTGGTTCAGGTAAGTCTCACCTACTTAAAATCCTCTCATATGTTCTTGAAAACAAGGAATACAACGGTAATAAATTAGGTGAGTTGTTTGCAGCTAAAATTGCAGAAGATGAAATGCTAAAAGGGATATTCAAAGCTACCCTTATTCCTTCTGAATCAATCCTATTCAATATAGACCAACAAGCTCAAATAACCTCAAAGGCAGATGAAGATGCCATCCTAAATGTCTTTTACAAAGTGTTTAACGACCACCTTGGTATATTTCGGTGCCCAGCGTCATGTTGCAGAATTTGAAAGATGATTGGACGAGGAGGGTTTATATGGGCAATTTATGGAAATATACGAGGAAAAATGCAGGGGAACATTGGACAGTAGGTAGAAGAAAAAATACTTCGCACCAAAGACAAAAGAGAGTATTGCAAAAGCGCTGGCAAAAATAAATGATGACGCTCCAGAAAAGTATCTCAACATCCTAGATACATTACGCCAAGACAATATAATTTCAGTAGAAGATTTTGGTAACAAGGTGGCCAAATACTTAAAATCAAAACCTGAAGGGTTTAGATTAAACTTCTTCGTAGATGAAGTAGGTCAGTTTATTAGTGGCAATACCAAGTTAATGCTAAATCTTCAGACTATCGCTGAAACTCTAAGCACAAAATGTAAGGTAAAGCATGGATTTTTGCAACCGCACAAGAAGATTTGGAAGCCATTGTGGGTGACAATTCTGCCGTCTACACTGATGATTTTTCAAAAATTCAAGGAAGATTTCGAATCAGGATACCTTTGACCTCGGCGAATGTGGATGAGGTAATTGAAAAACGATTGCTAGATAAAACGGAAGATGCGGTTACAGAGCTATCAAAAGATTGGAAGGAGAATCATGCGAATCTAAGTACTATCTTATCCTTTTCAGAAAGCGGCGTACAATTCAGGCATTTTGCTGGAGAAAAAGATTATGTCAATAAATATCCATTCATACCCTATCAATTTGACCTGTTCCAACAGAGCATAAAAGCCTTGTCTAACCATAATGCGTTTCAAGGGAAGCATGCCTCGATTGGAGAAAGGTCTATGCTTGGAGTTTTTCAGGAAGTACTGAAAAGTATAGATGGAGAGGACACCAACACCATTGTTAGTTTCGATAAAATGTTTGAAGGTCTTCGCTCAACCATACGGGGTGAAATTCAAAATTCTATCATGTTGGCAGAAAGAAATATTACGGATGAGCTTGCTATCAGGGTATTAAAGGTGCTTTTTCTGGTTAAGTACTATAACAACTTTAAGACTTCTGCTCGCAATATATCCGTGTTAATGTTGTCCTCTTTGGGTACTGATTTGAAAAAGCATGAACAGGACATACAGACGGCATTGAATCTCCTCGAAAATCAAACTTACATACAGCGTAATGGCGATGCTTATGTATTCTTAACCGACGATGAAAAAGATGTCGAAAACGAAATAAAAACTACCGAGATTGATAATCAACAGGTAACTCAGTTTTTCAATGAAATCATATTTGATTCCATCATCGGTGACAATCGCATCCGATTTATGGAAAACAAACAAGATTATGAATTCACTAAAAAAATTGATGGTATATCAATAAATCGAGACAAGGAATTGATTATTGAAATTCTAACTCCAAATTCGGAAAACTATGGGAGGGAAGAGTTTTACAAAGCCCACACTATGGGTTATAATACCTTAATGCTTTTTGTATTGCCTGAATCGGAAAGACTCTTGCAGGATGTGAGGTTATTCTTAAAAACGGAGAAGTATTACAAACAAAATATTTCTGCAACAAATAATGCGAATCTCACCAGGATTATCATCGAGAAACAGCAGCAAAACGTAAAAAGGAAAAGAGAACTCACAACACTTTCAAAGCAACTTCTTGGGCAGGCAGTGGTCTACATGAATGGCTCCAGACATGATGTAGGGAATACTGCTGATGGAAAAACGAAAGTTATCAATGCATTTCAAGATTTGGTGAAGCTTGCATACCCAAATCTTAGAATGCTTGGGAATGTTCTGTTTATAGAGGACATGGTTAAAGAGGCGATGCGTTCAAAGCAGGATGATTTATTTGGTTCTGACGACCAAACCATGAGTGAAGCCGAATCAGAAGTATTTAATCTTATCATACGACGAAAGAAGCAATCAGAAAGGACTTCAATATCGGACTTACGTGACCATTTTTCGAAAAAGCCATACGGGTGGTATCTAAATGCCATTTTATATATGGCAGCAAGGTTGTACAAACGCGGGAAGATTGAGGCAAGGCAAGACTCCAATCTATTATCGGATGAGGACTTCTTAGGTAACTTGTTAAACAACCGGACCTTTAGTAACACATTACTGGAACCCCAAATTGATTTTGACCAACGGTTGGTAAAAAGACTAAAGGATGTTTATCAGGATTTCTTTTGATGAAGTCTGTCCAGTCACAGAAGCAAGAGATATAGCATTAAAATTTAAGGAAAAATCGAAAATTGTATCACGAGAATTATATCAACTAATCGGCAATAAATCTTCATATCCATTTCTAGAAAAACTGGAACCAGTTGCAGAAAAATTGGATAAACTAGCTGGATTAGAATATGGCAACTTAATTACACAGGTTGCGGAATTTGAAAATGAAATTCTTGACCAAAAGGAAGACATTCTTGACCCGATTAGGAAATTTTGGAATGGGGAACAGAAAAAGATATTTGACAAGATAAACACCTTCCTAAACGGAGACCAGTCCAATTTCGAGTACGTAGACCGAAGTGAAATTGAAGCTCTCAGGGATATACGGAATCATTCTGAACCATTTAAAGGGAACTTGATAAAAGAGGCTAAGGAACGCTTAGAAAGTCTCACAAAGAAGGTTTCCGATAAAATCCAGGAAGAAAAAGACAAAACACTTAAAGCGATTTTGGATTCCAGAAAAATATTGGAAGACCAGGAAGGTTTTATAAACCTTGAACCTAGTCAAAAGGAAAAAATTGTGCTTCCGTTAGACGAACTAGCATCTAAAGTTAGAGGTCAGCGATACATTGCTACTATTCGCCAGTTTGAAACACAATTACCGGGAATCGTGGCTGACCAAAAAACGGTATATCACAAACTGATAAACCCTGAGCAAAAAATAAAGTACATCCCAATGCACAGAGTAAAAGTGCTAATAGACCAAAAGGAAATTAAAACAGTAGCAGAAGTTGAAGCCTACCTCAATAAGTTAAGGGAAGAAATGGTTAGACATATCAATCAAAATAGAAGAATCACCTTATAAATGAGCAATAAAGAATTCAATATTTGCCCACTTTGTAATGAAAATCGTGCAACGAAAAAGTCATCACACATTTTTCCGAGATTTATGGGTGTATCTATTGCAAAAACAAGTGATGGAAAACGAAAAGGTTTCACTATAGGTGAAAAAGGAAAAGTCAGAGTAAGTCAAGACTCGCCCAAAGAAAACTATATTTTATGCCCAAATTGTGAATCTCTTATTGGAAAACTTGAAACTATCCTAGCCAACAATTTGATAAACAATATAAAAAACGCAGAATTCTTATCTGAATTTTCAATAGAACAACATTCTGGTTACAAAAAGGCATTGATTCCAACGATAAAAAATAAAGACTTAAAAAGGGTCATTTTATCTATGTTATTAAGGGCGTATATTACTTCAAGGAAAGAGTTTTCAAATTGTAAATTATCACCCGAACAATTTCAAATATTAAGGAAAGCAATCTTAGACGAAGACTATACTGATGTGCCAATGGTTATATTGACGTCCACTGATGAAAATTATAGTAGCAATTTTTATTGCGCATATTCAAGTGGTGATTCAGGAGTTCATTTACTTTGGATTAATGACTATTGGATACATATCTTTTTTGATGAAACTAATCCTCATATTAATCAATTTCCAGCTGTGTTACTTCGTGAAGAAGAGCCGCCATTCATTGGCTTAATTCCACCAAAAAACTGGGAAATAATGAGGCAGGACTTCATGAAAACAATGATAAAATTGAACAGCAAATGAATACCACAAAACTCAAAAAATTCGCCCAGGAAGCACGTCGAAAACTAATTCAACAAATAGGAGCAAAGTTAACATATGTACTTACCCATGACACGGCGGAATTGAGAGAAAAATCGGGTCAAATCGCAGCTCTAAAAGAAGAATTGGAAAGGATTGGGCAAGTACAGCTAATCGAAAAGGTAGCTTATACCTGGTTTAACAGATTGATGGCACTTCGATTTATGGATGCTAACGATTACCAACCGGCTGGCATAAGGATAGTGTCTCCAAAAGATAAGTACACGCTTCCACAAATTTTAGATGACGCTAAACAAGGTTTTTTTCCAAATGAAATTTCCATCAATACTCAAAAAGTATTAGACCTCCTGGACGGTAAAATACCTAGCAACAATCCTCAGAATGAAGCATATCGGGAGCTATTAATTCCAGCTTGCAATGCATTACATCAACAATTTTCTTTCCTTTTTGAGCGGATAAATGATTTTACCGAACTACTTCTCCCAGATGATTTGACTAGTGAGTTTTCGATTGTGCATGATATCCGTGAAGGGATGACAGTTGAAGATTGTCAGAATGTAGAAATTATTGGGTGGTTGTATCAATTTTATATATCTGAAAAAAAAGATGAAGTATTTGCTTCCAAAGGAAAGTGAAGAAGGAAGATATACCTGCCGCTACTCAGCTTTTTACCCCTAGGTGGATTGTAGAATACATGGTGCAGAATACGCTTGGAAAATTATGGATTCAGAACCGTCCCCAATCCAAGTTAAGAGACCATGTACCTTATTTCATTGAGTCAGCTTCCTAAATGCAGAAACTTTTCTGAAAGTTGATTCAGTGGATAGAAATCAAGTTATTAGACCAGGCTTGTGGAAGTGGTCATATTTTAGTGTATGCTTTTGAACTCCTTACCAAGATTTATGAAGAGGAAAGGATACAATCCCAGCGATATTCCACATTTAATCATTGAAAAAAACCTTTTTGGTTTTGAAATAGATGAAAGAGCTGCTCAGCTCGCAGGGTTTTCTTTATTAATGAAAGCAAGAGGATTCTACCGAAGACTATTTCGAAAAGTAATCCAGCCTAATATTTTATGCTTTGAGGATGTGAAATTCGAACCTGATGAATTGGAGAATTACCTAAAGCAGATGAATTTAAATCTGTTTAGCCAAGATTTGAAAGCAGACATTCAACTTTTCGAACAGGCTACGAATCTTGGCTCCTTGATACAACCTAGAACATCTAATGTTCCTTTCATCGAAAAACAATTGCCACCATCTGACATATTCCTCGCTCGTGCCCACTCTAAGGTGTTATCAGCCTTAAAGCAAATCAGACTGTTGGGAATGAAATTTCATTGTGTGGTCGATAATCCGCCTTATATGGGCAGCGGTAAAATGAATAAAGCTCTTTCTGATTTTATAAAATTAAATTTCCCTGAGAGTAAATCCGATTTAATGTCGTGTTTTATGGATGCTGGCTATGCAGTGCTTCTTGATAAAGGATTTTTAGGAATGATAAATCAACAAAGTTGGATGTATAATCCAACTTATTTGAAATTCAGGATTAGGATAGTGGAAAATTGGTTTTTTGACACTTTGTTACACCTTGGACCGCACACTTTTCCAGAAATAGGTGGTGAAGTAGTTCAAAACGTATCCTCTACAATTATTAAAGGTTATGAAACAAATAGTTTGACTTCAATTAAGAGATTGATTGATTTTAATAATGCAGAAGATAAAAGATTAAATTTTTTCAATGAGGATGTAGACTTTAGATATTTAGTTACAGATTTTCTTAAAGTAGAAGGTTGTCCTTTTGCTTACTGGATAAAACCAAAAGTCTTAAAAATTATCTCTGATAATAAACCATTGAGAACTTTTGGTGACCCAAAACCAGGGTTACAAACCAGTAACAATGATAGGTTTCTAAGAATATGGACTGAAATAAATATTGATAGTATAGGTTATGGACAAACTAAAAATCAGGCAATTAATTCTGAATTTAAATGGTTTCCACATAACAAAGGAGGAAAAAATCAAGGAAATGGTATGGTAATAATTCATTAGTAATTAATTTTTATAATGATGCCAAGAGTTAGTATTGGTTAGAAAATAACCCAAATGACCCTTCTACAAAACATTGGAGCAGAAACATGCGTAATTACTCGTATTATTTCAAACTTGGTATTACTTGGTCTGCAATGTCATCTAATCAGATAACAAGCAGATTAAATGGAATTGGTTTTGTTTTTGACACGAGCGGGCCAACACTTTTTGTTGAAAATAATATTCTTTACTTCTCAGCTTTATTAAATTCAAATACTTTCAGTTATTTCATTGATTTCTTTAGTCAAACTATGAATAAAGGAACTGGAGATTTTTCGAGAGTTCCCGTAATAATTGAAAATGTTCAAGAAATTGAAGCAATAGCTTCAAAAACAATAGAAATTGCTAAAGATGATTGGTCTTCAAATGAAAAGTCAAATGAGTTTCAAGTTAATGAACTATTACGCACCAAAGGACAAGACCTTGTAGAAAGCTATCATTTATACCAACAATATTGGAAAAACAAGTTCTTCAATCTGCATAGAAATGAGGAGGAGCTTAACAAGCATTTTATTGAGATCTATGGTTTGAAGGATGAATTGACACCAGATGTACCATTTGAAAATATCACCATTCTTAAAGAGGAGACTACCATAGAAAATGGAAAGCTGATTTTTCATGCGGATGAAATTATGGCGCAATTTGTAAGCTACTCAGTAGGATGCATGTTTGGTCGTTATTCCTTGGACAAGGAAGGTTTAATCCTTGCTAATCAGGGAGAGACCTTAGAAGATTACCTGACAAAAGTCGATAAAGCCGAATCCGAAGTTACCTTCCTGCCAGATGATGATGCCATCATTCCCGTTTTAGATGATGAATGGTTTGAAGATGATATAGTGAGTCGGTTTTATGAATTTCTAAAGGTAACTTACGGGGAACAAGATTTCCAGAAGAATTTAGATTTTGTAGAAGAATCATTAGGGAAAAATATCAGGAACTATTTTGTAAAAGACTTTTACAAAGACCATATCCAACGCTATAAAAAACGTCCTATTTACTGGATGTTTTCCTCTCCCAAATGTTCGTTCAATGTTCTAATATATATGCACCGGTATACTCCTGATATGCTAAATAATATTCTCAACAATTATCTCCGAGAATTCATCCAAAAGCTGAAAGCACAGCGCAATCATTTTGATGAAGTTCAGGTAAAAAGTGATAATTCACAGGAGAAAAATCATGCTATCAAACAAATAGAAAAGCTAAATCAAATGATTCTGGATTGTGAGGAGTATGAAAGGGAAATATTATATCCTTTGGCAACGGAGCGCATTAAGATTGACCTGGATGACGGTGTACTGGTAAATTACAATAAATTTGGAAAAGCCGTTAAAGAAGTCAGCGGATTAAATGATAAAAAAGCGAAGAAAAAAGTGAGAGGTTTTGATTGGATAGATGTATCGGAAATTAGAGATTAAAATCAAAAAAAGTAAACATGGAAGCCGGAAAGAGAACTATTAGGGACATTTTCAACAGAGGAAGAAATTTGGAAATACCTTTTTTCCAAAGAGCCTACGTTTGGGATACAGACCAATGGGAAAGGTTTCTCCAAGATATGGTCAGTGTGAGCAAAACCAAGCGCAAGTATTTTCTTGGTTCAGTTATATTAAAACAAGAAAGCACAACTTCTGATAAAGACTCCAAACTTTCGGTAGTTGATGGCCAACAAAGGTTAACCACACTAAATATTTTTTTTAAAGTCTTATGTCTAAAGAAAGGACAAAATGATGAGTTCAAAGACACGTTTACAAAACAACGGGACAAGAGTATAATTCTACTTCATAATCATAATGATATTGAACAATTTGAACTGGTTGTTAACTTAGAAGAGTTAGTAGAATTCAAATCTGAGGATGTTTCTACCAGTAACATACTTGGAGCCTACCATTACTTCAAAGAGCAAATGAATGAAGAATTGGTAAATGAAATTGACCATTACGATATCTTAGATAATGTACAATTTGTGGGAATTGATTTAGCACAGGGAGAAGATGAACAACAAATATTCGATACCATCAATTCCCTAGGCGTAAGACTAACTACTGCCGAACTTCTTAAAAACCATCTTTTCAAAAGAAACGAAATTGACCTTTATGAAACCTACTGGAAGTCAATTTTTGAAAAAAATGATGAGCAGAAATTCTACTGGGATCAAGAGGTTACGACCGGTAGGGAAAAGCGGTCTTTGATTGACCTTTTCTTCTATGCGTTTCTTCAAATTCAAATTCAAGACCCAGCATTAAATGTAACATCTGAAGACAAATTGTACTTCTCCAAGGTGGATGGACTATTTGATTCTTACCGAAAATTCTTAAAGAATTATTTCAAGGATAAAAATGCATTATTAGAACTTATTAAAGAATACGCCAAAATATTTAGAGCAAATGTAGATGTTGATATTGTCAATAAGGAAATGTCAGCAGAACCTGGGTCAGACCGAATGAATGCCATCATCTTTGGCAATGGTTCATCTACCCTACTCCCTTATTATTTATACGTCTGTAAAAATGTTGGAGAAGATGAGCAGACTAAATTATTCGGTGTTGTTGAAAACTACATTATTCGAAGAATAATAGTTAGAGCGTCCAATAAAAATTATAATCAGTTGTTTTCTGGAAGGTTGATTAGTAATCAAATTAAATCTGCTGAATCTTTTATCAGGTATATGCTTACCCAGGATGAAAAGGTCAACTTTTTTCCTTCAAATACGGATTTAAAAAAGGCATTTGGAGAAGAGCGATTGACTAATTATAATGCGGCAACGGTACTCTATTTTCTCGAATCCGCTACTCGGGACCCAAAACATAGTACTGCTCTTCTTGGACTTAAAAAATATAGCTTAGAGCATATAATGCCAAAGAAGTGGAGAAACCATTGGTCACTACCAAAGGAAATAACACCAGAAGAAAGGGACAAAAAACTGTTGACACTTGGAAATTTAACCATCATTACGCAATCATTAAATACATCAATTCGGGATGCGAATTGGGAAATTAAGAAATGCGGAAACGGTAAAAACCATGGATTGAAGGTCTTTTCTGGAGGAATCGAGACCTTAGCTCCTTATTTGGAAGAAAAGGAATGGAACGAAGAAACTATAGAAAAAAGAGCCGGAGACCTCTATGAAAAATCTGTCAAGCAGTGGCCATACCCTGAGGTATTCAATGATAAATAGACATGACACGAATAGAAGATTCTTTACAAAAGATATATCGAGACTATAGAGTTATTTTCTGGTATGATGACCAATCAAAACTCCTTGAAGAATTTGATGGTATTAATTTGGATGGCATTGAAAAACTGAAAGTTGAAAACAATGAGTTTTATATAAAACACGCCATCCTAAGAGGCAAGCCAGAAACTAAATTTCTTTTGTATTTCCCCAATGGAGAAGCTCCACAAAGCCAAAACTGGTTACTTGACCTCCAATTAGCTTTCAAAGAGTTTCATACCGACCAAGAGGCCATGTTTCTCCAGGAATTGGGCTTGGATTACTATCTGAAAGAATTCATCACTGCTCACCTTGAATTTTTTCAAAGCAAGGAACGGAGAAATAAGTTCAAAGAATTAATAACAGACGGAGACTCGGAAAGAGAACTTGCCTATAAATTACTTGCGGTAGTTTTTAATACTGCCTACCCCAATCTGGAAGCATACATACAATCTTATGCTAGTGCCTACATCGATGGAAATTCCAAAATTGAAAGAGACCTTGAACGATTCAATTTAAGAGGTTTGTTTTGGAATGCTGTCAATAGAAAATTTGATTATTACAGCGATGAACCTAACATCTACGAATTTTTGATGGACGTTTTTTCCAGGAATTTCAGTCCAACAAATGAAGGTAAATCGATAAAAGAAACGAAAATACTTCTGTCCTTATGGAAAGATGCTATCTCCTACCAAGATGCCTTTAAAAGGCTTTCGGATAAATTAGCAGATGATTTACAAATTGAATCCAAACTACAAGCGGCAGAATTAGATACCATTTTACATGATGACCTTTTCAAAATAATCGACCTAAGGATAATCCATGAGGTAGTCTACCGCTTGATAGACCAAGATATTAGCCTAGACAAGTTAGAATCAATTGCAAAAGCCAGAGAAAATAAATACTGGTACCAGGATTTTAAGGACTTTTACAACTGCCTATCATATGCTGGTCAAATGATGGACAAAATCAGAAAAAGTTCTAGTTACAAATTGCAATCAGTTGAAGAAGCATCCAGCAAGTATGCTCAAGATTTTTTCTGGTGGATTACTTTTTATAGAAAGTGTATTTATTATTTCCGACAAAGTGGAAGGAATAGAGTCCTTCACCCTTTGATGGAAAAATTTACAAAGTGTACTCTAATGATTGGCTACTCAATCATGCTAACAAACTTCAAGATAAAATAAACGAGCGTGAAACTTGGACCCAGGATTCACGAAACTCCCAAAATGAAATTTTCCAAAATCATATAAAACCCTTTATTGATAAATCTCAACGGTTATTCGTTGTTATTTCGGATGCTTTACGATATGAAAATGGCTGGGAACTGTGCCAGCAGTTACAAGGAGAAAAGCGATACGAGGCAGATATCGAATATATGATTACTGGCTTACCTTCTTATACCCAATTAGGTATGGCTGCATTATTGCCTCATAAGAATTTATCCATCCACCCTGAAGATTGTAATGTTGAAGCTGATGGAGTTTCAACCGCAAGGTTTACGGTAGAGCGAAAGTATTGGAGGCAAAATCCGATACAAGGTCCGTAACCATTAATGCTGAAGACTTCATGAAGATGAATGCTTCAACTGAAGGAAGAGCTTTATGTGGAAACAATGTGACCTAATTTATATCTACCACAACCGAATTGATAAAACCGGTGATGATGATAAAACTACAGAAGATAAAGTATTTGAAGCAGTAGAGGAAGAAATCAAGTTTTGAGATGTCTTAAGGAAAATTGCGAACATGAATGGTAACAATATCTTCATAACCGCTGGCCACTTGGCTACATTTATCAGCATGAGGCATTAGAAGAGAGTGAATTTACTTCTCCAGAAATATCAGGGGAGGTTTGGAAACTCAATCGTCGCTTTGTACTTGGTAAAAATCTAGAGACCAATAATGCACTAAAAACTATTCAAAGGACAGAATATTGGATTATCAGGAGAGGTTGATGTCTTAATTGCCAAAGGGATAAATCGACTTAGAGTAAAAGGAGCTGGTTCAAGATATGTACATGGGGGAGCATCTACAAGAAGTAGTTGTCCCACTTTTGAAGGTTTCAAAAAAACGGGAGGATACTGCAGTAACGAAGTAGATGTGGATATTATCAAATCGACCGATAAGATTCTGCCAACATTTTACCCGTATCCTTCTTGCAAAAAAATCTGGTTTCTGATAAAGTATTGCCAAGGCAAATTAGAGCATTTATCAGGGCAAACGATGGTGAAGTTTTTTATCTGATATCTTCAATTATACTTTTGATGTAGCTGAAGGTATAGAAAGACAACGGGAGGTTAGCACAGTTCCGAAAGCTTAGTTCACAAGCAAGTGGGAAGTACAAAAACCAGCGTGTATCTTTGGTTTTGGAAGAACCGATAGAAGGCACTTCAAAATGGAAGGAATATGAGGCCTACTATTACAACTTGAACATATCATTTACCAACGATTTTGATGACTTTTAAGATATGAATGCATGATTTTAAGTTAAATCAACACTTTGGAGGTAAAGTAAGTGAAAGGAAGAAGACCTAATAAAATTGGTTAAGGGTAATGCTATTGTCCCAACTTATGTGCTGGAATATCTTTTAGGTCAGTATTGTGCGACTGATGATGAGGACACCATATCCGCCGGTGTAGAAACTGTAAGGAGTATCATATCTAAACACTTTGTTCATAGGGATGAGTCTCAGATTATTAAATCCACTATTAGAGAAAAAGGTTCTCATCGAATCATTGATAAGGTATCCGTTCGGTTGAATGAAAACCTTGATAGGTATGAAGCATCATTTGCCAATCTTGGTTTAAAGAATGTAGTAATCGATGACTCAATTATAAAGCGACACCAAAAGCTACTTTCCGAAGGAGTCTGGTGTATTACCGTCATCGGTTATTTATCATCTGATGAAAGAGATAAAAAGCCCTGGTTAATTGAAAGTTTAAAGCCCATTCAAATCAGCGGAGTTGACCTGGAGGAATATAAAAATCTTCGAGGTGAATTTTCCAAAGATGAGTGGTTGGATATCTTGATGCAGACCATAGGATTAAACCCAGATGAATTTACCTTTCGTTCAAAATTGATACAACTTATCCGACTGGTACCGTTTGCAGAAAACAACTATAACCTCATTGAGCTGGGACCGAAAGGAACCGGGAAGTCCCATGTTTTTTCAGAATTATCACCGCATGGAATTCTCCTTTCAGGTGGAGAGGTGACTAAAGCAAAGTTATTTGTCAATAATAGTTCAGGGGATATTGGACTGGTTGGTTATTGGGATGTTGTAGCTTATGATGAATTCGCTGGGAAGTCCAAGCGTGTTGATAAAGGCTTGGTTGACATCATGAAGAATTATATGGCCAATAAATCATTTTCCAGAGGTACCCAAGTTTATGGAGCATCTGCAAGTATGACATTCGTTGGAAATACTGACCATTCTGTACCATACATGCTTAAACACAGTAACCTTTTTGAAGCATTACCCTCACAATATTACGACACTGCATTCCTGGATAGGATTCATGCCTATCTTCCAGGATGGGAAGTTCAAAAACTGAGGAATGAGATGTTTACAGATGGCTATGGATTTATTGTGGATTACCTGGCAGAGGTATTGAAGGAACTACGGAAGGAAGACCATATGCACGATTATAAGCAGTTTTTTGACCTTTCTGACTCCATAACCACAAGAGATAAGGATTCAATCTCAAAAACGTTCTCAGGGCTTTTAAAGGTAATTTATCCAAATGGCAAATACTCCGAGGAAGAAGCACAAGAGTTACTTGATTTTGCCATCGAGTGTAGAAAACGAGTAAAGCTCCAATTGACAAAAATGGACGAGACCTTTGAAGAGGTTGACTTTAGTTACATCGTCAATTCAACTGGCGAAAAAAGGTCAATTGATACGCTGGAGATTTTGGAACACACCAACGCTGAAGTTTCAGATTCTCTACATGTTTCTGAACCTGTTGTTCAGAATGCAGAACCAAAACCAATCAAACGAAAAGAAGGTCAGGTTATAATTAGAGACAACCAAACCGGAATCTCTTACAATCAACTGTTCGGAGATTATTTAGAAGGAGCGAGTGACATCACCCTGATTGACCCATACATCCGGCTGCCATATCAACTAAGGAATTTTATGGAATTTGCCCAACTTGTATCCCTTCGAAAAACAGCAGGATGCTGAGATAAAACTCCACCTTGTTACCAGTAACAATGAAGACTACATAGAAAACGCTCGTGAGTCCTTCAAACAAATCACAGAAACATTGGAACCACCTGGGCATAATATTATTCTCTTATGAATTTAATGAAAACATCCATGACCGTTCTATCAATCTAGACAATGGCTGGAAAATTATTCTTGGGCGAGGTTTAGACATCTTTTCAAAAAACAGGCGGCTGGTTTGACATCGCTGGAGATATGCAATGTGAACTAGAAGACAATGCAAAAGGTGTGAGATTACGTTTGTGAAGGTGTAGCTTCTTCGGAATTATTCTCTTCTTCCGAAATCCCGTAAGCAAATATTATTTAATACATTCCTCTTTTGCGCTACTGTTTCCTTTTCTGAATTCTTTATCATCCACGGTATGACTTTTGAATCATCTTCTAATGCTTTATTCAATATTCCAATTATTCGTTCTTTCAACTTTAGGTTTATTTATCAATGCTTTGATTTCCCTCCCCAAAACTATCATTGCAACATCGTCATTTTTCTCTTTCATCATCACGCAAAGGTCATTATGCTTTTCCCAAATATATCCCTGTTCAATACTTGGATAGTGTTTGCAAATTGAATCTATATCTTCAATATCTTTTTGACGTTGGTCTGGTCTATCATCGTATGCAATCAACTTTAAAACGACCACTCCTGTTATTAGCAAGACATATAGGTTTCTTCACCTATTTTAACTTCAAAGGCTCCTTTTTCAAAAACTTCTTTGAAGCCATCTAATTTGATTTTCGTTAGACCTGTTCCCTCTATTTCGACTTTATTATCCCTTTTCAATCTCCCCGAATGGCAATAAGTCAACCTGTATCCCCTCGGATGTAATTAAACAAAAAGCATTTCCTTTTTTAGGTTGATAATTGTAATCCTCAATTAGCTTATTTCGAAGTTCATTATAAGTTTCTTCGTCTGGTACACAGACGCCAAAATCAAGGTCCTTTGTACCAGTTGCATTTTCCTTATTTGCTGCGAGCCAAATGTTTCTAGCGATTGCACCCACGATGAAAAAATTTATTCCAAGAATATTACACGCTTCGCTAATTTCTTGTAGAGGTGTCTTTAAGCCTTCTACTTTTAATAAATCATAGTTTGTTGTTAACATAATCCTTGTAAATTATTTTTGCTGTTTCTACATATCTAGAATTGGTATTCTCTATCAAATCTGCGCGTATACCAAAAATGGATGAATATTATTATTGTTACAGATTTCTGATTTCTTTTCATCTTTCTCTTCCAAAATTGCTTCGACCTCGACTTCGCCGTTTTTATTTGGGATTAATTTCAATTTTTCATTACTTCTGAAAATTCATTATCCGTATAAAGCATCCATGTGTCTGCAATAAGATAATCGGTTAGGATTTCCGCTGCTGCTGCTCCACCCAGCAGGTTTCATTTGGTAACTCCTTTTTTGACCAGCTTGACCTTTCTGCTCAACCAATTGTATCGCCTTTTTTCTAGCTTGGGTTTCAATGCACTGTTGTATTCCGTCACCCCATCTTTGAAATAACTTTTCTCTATCAACAAGCTTGTATTCCTTTTTGTCTACCTTTATTATGAATTTATCATTTAATAAGCCTTCTATTGTCTTTCTACTGTACGAATTGTAACAGTTGCTCTTTCTCCAATAAACCGATAGGGATAGTTTAAAAACTCTGGATTGATTAGAAATTGAAATACCACCTTTAATCCAGCCGGAGTAAATGCTCTGCTTTTACTTTCTAATTCATCTAGCTGAGGTGCTTTTCCCTCTACATAGATATAAATTGAGTTTGTACTTATGAATATATTTCCAGCTGGATCAGCATATGCAATTTGCTTCTCCTTTAGGATTTCTTTCGCCTTTGGTGTTATATAATTTGCTATTACAATCAGTGTATCAATTTCTTTCTTTAAATCTATTAGCTTCGGCACCTGTGCAGGAACTATCTTCGACTTTACATCTGCCTTCAATTTGACCTTCTGACTACCGGTTTCGATTTTAATTATTGCGTCATATAATTTATCTTTAGATGACTCATTGGCATCCACAACGCTGCACAAAATATTTTGCAGTTTGTTGATTTTTGATATTACCTTATTTAATATCTCCTTTTTCATGTATACAAAGTTACGTTGTATACTCCGAATATACAAATAAAAAAAGTATACAAATAAATGGACTGGATTTATTACACCAGGAAATTCAGTATCTTTGAGAATGACGGAGCCAAGGAGTTAAAATCAGAGGAAAATGGGCAGGATTGGTCAATTTTGTCCCCCATTCAGTCCCCGCAAAAATGGAATAAAGGTTTAAAATATTGATTTTAAAGAATTTACGAAGAAAGGTTCGAATCCGCTACCGACCTCTAAAAGGAGTCCAATTTGGGTCCCTTTTTTTGTTTGTGGGGGTATGCAAAATAAAATTGTGCAGAAGCCATCGCCTTGATGTATTCTTTCTATGGAACCTGTAAAGCCAGATGATTAAACCTTATGGATTGGCAGGAAACTACCCTGGGAAAAATTAATGAAACGAAAACAACAGGGCGACATAGTTTATTTCCAAGTTATGAGGCATTACAAATAAACTGAAAGCTCATAGAACGGGGTTGGTCGGACGGATACATTTAACACTTACTTCATGCCCCTTCATTCCTTCATGTTTCAAAAATCATTCAACCCTTCAAAATTCAACTATTGCTTACCACCCAGTCGATCCAACAACTTTTTTGCTTGCTGCTGATATTCTGATTCCGCATTATCAGTCACTGAAGTTAACAAAGGAAGGGCTTCCGTTTTTTTTCCCGATTTCAAAAGTGCAAGTGCCTGATACCATTGTGCATCGTCGGTGAAGTATGGATCCTTCTTTTGGGCTACAGCCTCAAGCTCCTGAATTCCTTTGTCGGTTGCCTTCGTTTCTAATAATGCGATGGCATGGATCAGTTGGAATTGGATATTCTCTTCCAGTATTGAAGAATGTTCATTTATACCTTCAATCACCGCAGGATAATCTTTTTGAAGGTAGGCATTCAGTATCTCGGCAGATGCAGTTTCAGAGGTATTGTCACGTGTGCTAAGTCCGATGGGAGTAAATGGCTTGTAATAAGCCGCATAAATTGCATCAGGACTTTCTGCAGATGCTGAATCATTTTGCAAAACCCACCAGGCCAGTCCTGCCATAATTAGCCCGATAATGAGGTAAAGCCACCAGAATGGATTTTTGGACTTTTCTTTTTTGTGCATCGTTTCTGCCTCAATTTTTTGCAGGCGTTTTTTGAGTTGAGCAGCGCCATAGCTGACGACGATGCCTTTCAGCCTGGCTTGGGTTTCTGTTTCTTGTCTTAGCATTTCATTGGTTTTGAGAGAAGCTTCAAAAGCTTCTTTTTCGGCCGGGGTAAGCCTTCCAGTTAGAAAATTGTCTATTAAATCGTGATTATCTTGACCTTCCATTGAATTTCATTTCGGATGTTATCTATTAGTACCAAAAATGTTTAAAAAGTCACCCGCCAGCTCCTTTAATTTTTTCAAACAGCGTGATTTTTTGTTTTTGGTAACGGATTCACTCTTTATTTTCAGCTTATTGGTAATCTCTTTGATTGATTTTCCATCAAAATAAAATTGAACAAGAATGGATTTACATTCCTCTTCTAATGAATCAAGCAAACCGTGAATGCTATCATACTTTTCTTTTTCTTCCAGTACTTCAATATGGGATTCAGTCAATGTAATTGAATTGTGATTCTCCTTCAGTTGAAATTCCGGCTTTTTCTTCCGCTGCTTCTTTAACCATACATTTTTAGCAACTGCATATACATAGGTTTTTAGACCGCAATTAATTTCATAGCCCGGTTTATTAAAATTATGATAAACGGCAACCATGGTTTCCTGGAATACATCAGAAGCATCCATCCCGGAGCCAAAATTATTTTCTACCATAGTTTTTATGGCTTTAAAACTATGTTCATACAAATGTTTGAATGCCACATCCTGTTTTGCGACATCCCCACTTTTAAGTAATTCTATTAGCTCACCATCTATTTTTGCCATTTTTTATAACAGGAGTTATGGAATTATGTAAAAATTAATTTTCTTGTAAGACAAAGAAAAAAAAATTTATAAAAACTGATACCTTTTTTCAAAAAATGGTACTAAGGAATAAAAAACTAATATTATGAAGAAAATTATTGTTTTGTTGCTATTATTCCCATTTATTTTGACTGGCCAAAATGGAAACCACAAACATTTTGTTATAAATGGTGATTTTATAAATTCCAACAAGTGTAAAAATCTAGTATTTAATGGGGTTTTTAAGGTGCCTGTTAAAGTTCGAGCAACTAGTTTGGTAAGGAATAATTTGTATTTTCAATTTCCATCGAGTTTGCCTGATTTTTTTTTAAAGTTTGAGTTTACTAATCCTAGAACATCAGAAAGCTACTCAGAGATTCTAGGGCCTATAACCGATTTTTCCCAAGTTGAACCATCAATTTTTGAATCAAAAACTATTGAATTTGATTTGACACAATTCTTGGGTGACTTTTTTTCATTAAAAAACGAAAATTGCTATGATGATCAGGACATGTTTTCTTTTCCTATGACCTTTTTATTAGTGCAATTTGATTTGAATCTTCTAAAGTATGTTCCAGTTAATTTAGCAAATCATTGCGGACCTGGAGGTGTTTTTGATCAAAATATCTTAGAAGGATTAAATCCAGAAAATCCAAAGGTTTTAATGTTTGGAAATATATGCTGTGGGCTTTCACCTTCATTATATAATCCAAATATGATTTCACCGAAAATAAGTACGGTTGGTAATAATTATTTAGCCAAAAATTTTGATGAGGAGGTTAGAAATGAAAATTTAAGCATTGAAACTCCTTTATATTTTTCAGTTTGTGATATTTATAGTGGTGTTTTTGAAAAGTTTTCGAATAAAGAAGATGCCTTAAATTGGATAAATAGATCCAATAAAATTTACTTCCTAATTACATATTACAAATCTAGAATTATAAAAGAATGTATTTTGCCAAAATTTTTCTAATTGGTTTTTTACTTTTCTTTCTCAAGGATTCAACTATATGTGAAACTTCTTTTGAATATTATTATAGCCGTGCAAATTACCATTCAGAATCAAATCTAGATTCTTGTATTTATTATTCTAAAAAGGCATTTTCCTTTGCTAAAACATATGAAGATTCTTTAAAAGCACTAAATAGTCAAATTGGCGCAGAATATTTAAATCAAGAATTTAAAGAAATAGAAATTACCCTTAAAGCCATTGAGAAAACCCTGAGAGGAAGTAAAGAAATTTGTTTTTTGGAAGAGGTGTATGCATATAATAATTTAGGGGTTATTTACAGTTTGCAAGGAAGATTTGAAGATTCATTCAAATGGCATATAAAGTTGTTAGCAGTAATCGAGAATTTTAGCATTGATAATTTGTTTCGATTAAATATATATCTCAATATCGGAAAGGTATTGTTTAAAATTGGAGATTTCGATTCGGCTATAACCATATTGGAGCTGAGTTTGAAATTTTCTAATCAAAACAAATATTTAGAACAAAAAAATGAAGCGTTAATATTATTAGCTACAATTTATCTAGAAAAAAAAGACTTTAAAACGGCGGATATAATACAAAAAAAAATAGATCCAAAGACCAAAAGGAATTATTTTAACTCTCAATTAATCCAATCAAAAATTAAAATATCAGAGACCTTAATAGATACATTGATTTTAAGGAAAATGGCAGAGGATGATCCATGGCTGTTAGCAAAGTTCTATGAATTTTTGGGGGATTATTATTCAACGCAAAAACCTTTGTTAGCTAGGAATAGTTATCAGAAAGCTCTTAAAGAATTAAATCAATATTACTTTCATACTAAAATAAGTTATTTCCAAATTCAATTAGCCTTAAAATTAATTAAGTGCAATGTTGATCAATCCTTTTATCAAGATGCAGAAAATTTAATCAGGAACCTTTATTCTAAAATAGGACTAAATACAAAATACATTAATCAAGATGTTTCATTTAATCAATATAATCAGCTTACACTAAACCTGCTTAAGTTGAATTTATTATTGAATAGAAAAACAAAAAAAGAAAACATAACAAGCAACTCAAACCTAATAACATCTAGTGCAATAATTCTTAGAAATATTTTTTATTCCTACCCTTTCGACGATTCTAAGTACTCTTATTTTGAGAGAAATAATAGCCATTTTGAAGATTTAATTAGGTACTCAATTTATGAATCTGAGGTGACTAGTCCGAATAAAAAGTTAGAAGACTGTATATTATTATTTGAGTTAAATAAAGCTCAAAAATTAGTAAGTGATGTTGAAAAAAATCAAAAGCTTTATTCTGATACTTTTAGGTATAAAGAGTTTTTAGAAATAACCAATGAGATTAGGGCTGTTAAAGAGATTATTAACGTAAAAGAAGGTTCTGGAATTGAATGTAATCTAGAGAAATCAAGACTTTTAGCACTTGAAGTAATTAGACGCGATCTTTTTTTTATGAGTGGTAGAGAAAAAAAACTTTTTAACTTAAATGTTAATTCAAAATATAACCTTCAGAAGCTAAAAGATTATTTCAATGATCATAGAGATGAAACATTAATTGAATTATACGAGGGTGTAAACGATGTTTATATCTTTAGTTTGAGTTACAAAAAGGATACATGTTTCATAGTTCATAAATCTGATCTAGAATTCCACACAATAAAAGATCTGTATTCTAGAATAATTGATTTCAACCTATCAAAATCAAAAGGTGAATATTCAGGTATTAAAAATTTGATCTTTAAAAAAATCATTAATCCATGCCTAAGCAATAATAGTGATAAAATAATCTATATCCCTGACAATTATTTTTCCTCTATCCCTTTAGAATTACTTTTGGTATCTGATAATGATTCTGAATCACACTTAATAAAATTTTATGCAGTTTCATACCAATATTCTATTGAATTATGGCAAAACTTAATGTATTCTAAGTCAAACAATAATTTTAAATATGATTTAGTTGCATTTGCCCCAAAATTTGATGATTCTTTTGTAAGCTCAAATAGAAATTGTATAGATAAAAAATTAGGAGCATTAAATTGTAATGTTGTAGAAATTAATAATATTAAAAGAACTATTAAGAACAGTTTACATTTAATTGGTAATAGCGCTAGTATTATCGCATTCAAAGAAAATGCAGGAAAGGCAAAGATTCTTCACTTGTCAACTCATTCTTGTCTAAACCTTGAAGATCCTAGCCTAACCAGAATTTATTTCTCAAATGATTTTTTAACTAAATATGAATTGTCATTGTTTAAGTTTCCAACTGAGTTAACTATATTAAGTGCATGTAATACTGGACATGGCGCCTTTAAAAATGGCGAAGGCATCATGAGCCTTGCCAAAGGATTCTTCCAAGCCGGTTCACGAAGCCTGCTTACTGCGCAATGGTCTATCGATGATTGTGTGACTCCAATTATCATTGAAAAATACTATCGCCATCTTAAAAACGGTGAAAGAAAAGACCGGGCCCTCCAACTTGCTAAAATTGAATTCTTAGAAGAAAATCCGGGCATTAAAAGCCATCCTTATTTTTGGGCAGGTCTGGTACAATTTGGCGATTGTAGCCCCATTGAATTTACCAAATCTCCGTTGGAAAAAAGCATCCCCTATGCATTGGCCATCATCCCAATCGGACTAGGACTCTGGTACAGACAAAGAAGAAAAAAAGCCGCCTAATGCCAATGCCCAACAGCTAAAAGCCAATATCTAATAGTTTTCTCCGGAATCATTTCAGTTATACAGGTAGGCGAGTATCATCCCTTATTCCTCTGCCCCAATCGGAAAAGTCATTCCCAGCATCAAGACCAGGTTTTCTGTGAAGGAAACTGAATTGGATTGAAGATTTGCATCCAACATACCCCAGTTTTTGAAGGCTTGGAGCACAATAATATTATCGTTGGCAATTATTTTTTCGATGCCTCCACCAATGCTGAATCCAAAATCCCACTGATTGAGTTTGGCATTTTCAAATTCAATTTTTTCCTTCCTCCAATTGCTACCACCAGCCTCTTTGACCAGGTATCCTTCCATTCCGAAAGCATAAGTTCCATACGGACCCAAGGCACCAAAAAAATTCCATTTTTTAAAATCGAAGGTAAACTTAGCCGGCAATGCAATTTCCAATCCGTGCAAACTGGTCAGATTGTATTCCTTGCCAGGTTCCAAATTGGCCAATTCACTTTCAAAAGGTTTTTTAACCAGCGCCAATTCAGGACGAATGGATATAAAGTCGTAGATTTTCGATTGCCCCGTCACTGCAAACTTGACCCCATCTCCAACATTGGCATAATACGCTCCACCATGAAACCCAAGTCTAAAGTTTGACTGTGCAGTAACAGCCATAGAAAAGAAAACCAATAGAATGATGGTGTAAATGGGTCGCTCCAAGGTTTTGTGGTTTTAACCTAAATCAAACATCGGGAGGCCAAAAATATTTTGCATTAACAAATTTTGGGTGGGATGATGGGATGGGGAGAATGGGGGAAGGGAGATTTTAATGTTCTCTTCATGCCCCTTCATGTCTTCATGTTTAAAAATCATTCAACCATTCAAAATTATCTTTTCCAGGTTGCAGGGATGGGGGAATGGGAGATTAGGGGGATTTTTGATTTTTGGCGTTTGAGTTTTGAATTTGGATTTTGGGATAGGGAGATTGGGGGACAAGGAGATTTTAATGCTCTCTTCATGTCCCTTCATATCTTCATGTTTAAAAATCATTCAACCATTCAAAATTCAACTATTCAAAATTACCTTTTCCAGGAAGCAGGGATAGGGTGACCGGGAGATTAGGGGATTTTTGATTTTTGGCGTTTGAGTTTTGAATTCGGATTTTGAGAAAGGAGATTGGGCGACAAGGAGATTCTAAAATTTCTTCATACCACTTCATTCCTTCATGTTTCAAAATCATTCAACCATTCAAAATTCAGCTATTAAAATTATCTTTTCCAGGATGCAGGGATAGGGTGACCGGGAGTTAGGGGGATTTTTGATTTTTGGCGTTTGAGTTTTGAATTCGGATTTTGAGAAAGGAGATTGGGCGACAAGGAGATTCTAAAATTTCTTCATACCACTTCATTCCTTCATGTTTCAAAATCATTCAACCATTCAAAATTCAACCATTCAAAATTACCCCACCCTCCAACATAAAAAAAACGACCCGCTACTTGGGCGAGTCGTTTTTACATCAGAACAAAACTTAGGCGAGTATAAAATTGAACATAGTCGCCCTTCTTTATAGAAGTAATTTGAAAGCTTTCTTTTTATGCCTCAGTAGGCTCCGGTTTGTCCTTTTTGTTGGATGCAACCACTGCATACTTTGCTTTGATCTTGTTTTCTACTTCCAAAGCCAATTCAGGATTGTCTTCGAAGAACTGCTTGGCAGCTTCTCTACCCTGGGCAATTTTGGCACCATCGTAACTGTACCAGGAACCACTTTTCTCTACGATGTCAGCATCTACTCCAAGGTCTACTATTTCACCGGATTTGGAGATTCCCTGACCGAAAACGATGTCAAATTCTGCTACTCTGAATGGAGGAGCAAGTTTGTTTTTCACCACTTTCACTTTGACATGGTTACCCAATACGTTTCCTTCTTTGTCTTTGATGGCTGCACCTGATTTACGTATGTCCAGACGGATGGAAGCGTAGAATTTAAGGGCGTTACCACCGGTGGTGGTTTCAGGGTTTCCAAACATCACACCGATCTTCTCACGCAACTGGTTGATGAAAATACAGCAGCATCCGGTCTTACCGATGGTTGCCGTAAGTTTTCTCATGGCCTGAGACATCAGACGTGCTTGCAGACCCATTTTAGAGTCACCCATCTCACCTTCAATCTCCGAACGAGGTACCAATGCAGCAACAGAGTCAATTACAATAATGTCGATGGCTCCTGAACGAATCAAATTCTCCGCAATCTCAAGTGCCTGCTCACCATTGTCTGGCTGGGAAATCAGAAGATTCTCTACATCTACACCCAGATTTTCCGCATAAAAGCGATCAAAAGCGTGCTCAGCATCGATCATAGCAGCGATACCACCTTGTTTTTGACATTCTGCAATGGCATGAATGGCAAGTGTAGTTTTACCTGAAGATTCAGGACCATATATCTCTACAATTCTACCTTTTGGAAAGCCATTGGTTCCCAAAGCTATATCAAGTCCGGTAGAACCGGTTGGAATGGTTTCAACATCGATTACTTGTTTCTCACCAAGACGCATTACGGTCCCTTTTCCGTGAGTTTTGTCAATCCGGTCGATGGCCAGATTCAGCATTTTTAGTTTCTCGGTTTTATCCTGCACCATGAGATTTACTGTTAGTTTTTACAAAATTTGGTTTCATTTCGAAGCAAAAATAAAACAATTTGTTTAATTCAAAAATAATATGGTGATTTTTAATAATTTTTGTTTTAAATAAATATAAATCACCTCCTCATTTTACAAATGCTTCTTTTTCATCATTTGATGTGCCGAAGGTAAGGATAGTTTCACGTGCTACAAAGTGTAAAAGTGTCTCAGTTGTGGACTTGTGGAAAGGGTTGTAGGGTTGAAGGGTTGAGGGATTCAAGGGTTGAAGGATTGAAGGATTGAATTTTGAATGAGGGAATTGCTTCATGTCACTTCATACCTTCATGTTTCAAAAATTCATTCAACCATTCAAAATTGGCTTAAGCTGGAGGAGGGGATTGGGGGAAAGGGAGATTGGGAGATTTTATGAACTTCGTCATGAACCTTCATACCTTCATGTTTCAAAATTCATTCAACCATTCAAAATTCAACTATTCAAAATTGGCTTAAGCTGGACGTTGGGATGGGGAGAAAGGGAGATTGGGGGATCTTGAAAAAAGATTCAACTACCTCTGACTTACACATTCACTCAGTCAAAACTCAGTCATTCTCCCCTTTAAAACCCAAACTCAAATCGTTCGATCTCATTGAAATTTTGATTCAAGACAATTAGGCGGGGACCATTATTTTGGTGAGTGAATCCAAATTCCATGACATAATATCTTCCATCTTTGAAATAGACTCCAGTAGGATACCAGGTTTTCTCTGAAGTGTAACAGGTGTTTTTTGAACCATCCGGATTGATTTCCCAAATGCTGTTTTCTACATTTTCGGTTAAAAGCGGGTTGCCGTTTTCTGAAAATCCGATACCATAGAATATTTGATGCCGTTGTTCTTCAAAGATTGCATTGGGTCTTTTTTGAGGAAAAATCCTGGTACTGTACTCTATAAATTCTTTCCCATCGTATTTCAATAAACTACCGCCTTTGTAATCTGAATCGGTAATCCACAGGTTTTCATGGTCATCGAAAGTCATGGTACAAAATCTTTTAAAGGTAAAATCCAGTGCTTTGACCTTCCCACTTTCCAGGTCTCTTTCAAAAAGTTTTTTATCCATTGGAAAATAGACCTTCTTCTCATCTCCACTTATTTCAAAATTTCCACCATAAAATGCATCCCAATCATCCGTAAAAATGAGCGTATCCAGTTTTCCCGTTTTTGGAAAAAATTTGAATAGATAATTATGACCCTCTCCCTCAATTTCCCCGGTTTTCCAAATTGCAATAGCTGTGTGCAATTGATTCAAACCATTGATAGTCAAAGAATGGGAATGAAAGTCTTTAAAGACTGGTTTTAATTCCTTGGTTTTGGTATTGAATTGCCAAAGGGTTCCTGTTCCATTGTGCATGGGCTCTACAAAATAAACCATACCCGCATCATCCACCACTATTCCCCAAGAAGGATGTCCGAAACTGTAAGCACTCAATACCAATAGAAGGGAAGTCAAAAGTCTTTTAAACCAAAGCATTTTTAAATGAAATTTCAGGGTGAAATAAGAATATTTCTAAGGTAGAAAAAGCATGGTTTTTTTATAAAAATGGTGAAATAGAAAGAGCAGTTAGTGATAGGCGTTTTGAAATACTCATTTTAAAAAAAGTAAAAAAACCAACCACAACCTAGGTTTCCACCGTCTAACCAAAAAAATCAGACATGAAATTTTTCTACCTCTTTTGTTTTTTGCTGCTCTCTTTTTCAGGATTTTCACAATCCAATTGTTCAGAATGTGATAAAATTAAAATCGTGGGTGTCTATGATTTTCTGGCCAGCCCACAAACACCCGGAGGAAATTACATACTATTGTTACTAACCTTATCAGAAGACTTATCACCTGGTTTCAACACCTTTTATGTAGATATCTTTTTTATCGATAGCAATGGAGATACCCTCACCCAACCGACAGGAGAAAATCAAACTTTACCTACTTTGAAAGGCGATACCATACCCTACTTGCTTAATTTGAGATTTATAGTTCCCAATCAGGATTTCCCTAAAAATTTTGATGGGAAATTGGTTTTAAACATGAGCAACGTTGCCCCTTGTCCCCAAAAAACCACTTGTGAAATTCCTTTTAAAAAAATATCCTTTGTAAAAATACCGGAAGAACCGGGCTCAGAAATCAGCTTGTATCCGAATCCGGCTAAAACTCACTTCAATTTCTACGCAGAAAAGGCCATTCAAAAAATCAATCTTTTTGATACTGGTGGAAAATTGGTCAAAGAGGTAAACCCGGTTTGGCCTGAAACCTCTGTCGCGGTTTCCAATTTTTCTCCGGGAACTTATCTGGTAAGGTTTGAATTTGAAGATGGGATTGTTGTGTGGAAACGGTTGATTAAAGTTGGATAAAATATAAATCGCAAAGAAAGCAAAGGATAATCAGCAAGGCTAAGTCAATTCCTCCAAGGCCTTCACCAAATTGCCCCAAGAGTATTTTTCTTTTTCCTGCTTGGCACCTTTTGAAAAAGCCTCTCCTCTTTCATTTGTATAAAAGTCGATGATGGCATCCGCAATGGCGGTTTCATTTACATCGACCACATAACCGACTTTCCCATGAGGTACAATTTCAGGAAGGCCACCTACTTTGGTTACCACCATGGGCTTTTCAAAATGATAACCTATTTGAGAAATTCCGCTTTGGGTGGCGGTTTTATAAGGTTGTACTACGAGATCAGCAGCAGAAAAATAATATTTCACTTCTTCGGTGGCAATAAATTCAGTTCGCAATTCCAATTGCTCGCCAATATCCAGCACACGTACCATTTCATCATAATGGTCTTCGTTTCCGTAATACTCCCCTGCCACAATTAATTTAATAGGCATTCTCCTGATTCTTTTGTCATTCATTGCCTTATACAACAAATCCAAACCCTTGTACTCTCTTATAAAACCAAAAAACAGGATGTAACGATAATCTTGAGACAGTCCCAAATGATTCAAAGCCTCACCTTGAGAAACCACATCGCCATAATTGTCATAAATGGGATGAGGAACCATTTTTACAGGTTTATCTTTATCAAACTTTCGGATATCATCACCGACCGACTGCGACATTACCACAAATCCATCGGTCGCACCTATATAATAATTGGTGAACATCCGGTCTCCGGGACGTTTTTCGTGGGGTATAATATTGTCTGCAATGGAAAGAATCTTTGTATTAGCCGAACGGGCAATCCTGCAAATCGTACCTATACTGGGAGCCATAAAAGGTAACCAAAATCGGCTAATGATGGCATCAGGTGCCAGGCTTTTTAATTCCAAACCGACCTTGATCCAATTAAAAGGGTTGACAGAATTGACTTTGGTACGAATCTCCAAATCTGCCGGAGCTGGCTCATCGGTATATTGCGTTTTCCCGGGAAACAAAAATCCGGGATACTGCAAGGAAAAAGAATAAATGATCACCTCATGTCCAAATGCCTGCAACTCTCTTGCAAGTCTTTCTGTAGAAGCAGCGATTCCTCCTCGGAGTGGATGAGCAGGTGAGAGCAGCACGTATTTCATGGAAGATTTGATAATATTTGCTTTAAAAAATTAAGGCAAAGGTACACTTTGAAAACAAAGCAGGCTGTCATGCCTTTCTTACGTAAAATGCCGACAAATGCTTCATTGAATTGCTTTTTATTCAGATGAGCAAAGTTCTTACTTTTGGCGTCTTAAATTTACTTTTTAAAAATAGCCTGTGGCATTACTTACCCTTGAAAAGTTGCAATCGCTGGCTCCTGACCCTGTAAGTCAGGAAAGGGCGAAGCAATGTGCTGCCCCCTTCAGATGGCAACTGCTGGAAGGAACAGAACGGGTATTGTGGGGTGAGTTTAAAACACCGGTCGATCCATTTTATACTGCTGTCGATTTGCAGGGCCCCGGGTTCAAATGTTCCTGTCCAAGTAGAAAATTTCCTTGTAAACATGCCTTGGGACTGGCCTTGATGATTTTTCAAAAACCGGATGCTTTTAGTTTTGGAAACAATATTCCGGAAGCCATTGAAAAATGGATAGCAGGTAGAGATAAAAGAAAAGAAGGTATTTCAAGTGCTGCAGCTCCTTCTTTTTCGGAAGAAGAAAAAAAACCTGAACCGGTAACGGAAGCTAAAAAATGGACCTGGGATATGTTGGTTGCTGCCAACCGTCTGGACGATATGAAACAGGGCGCTTATGAATTGAATATTTGGTTGAAAGACTTAATCGGTCGAGGACTTGCAAGTGCTGATGCCTTGAATCATGAAAACTGGAATTTCATTTCAAAAAGAATGGTAGACGCCAAACTTTCCGGTATCGGAAGACGAATGCGGATACTCGCCGACCGAATCGGGCAAGACAACTGGCAGGAAATGGCGCTACACGAAATAGGCCAATGGCATTTACTAGCCGGAGGCATTTTAAAACTTGAACACCTGGAAGATCTGGAGCAGATGGAAATACTACAACTTGCCGGTGCCAATGTCAAGAAAGACCTTCTGATGGAAGAACCCGGCATTTCTGATACCTGGCAAATTTTGGGGGTTAGCATGAGTATGGAAGAAAGCCTGACGGCTCGCAGAACCTGGTTATATGGTTACCGTTCTGAAAAATTTGCCTTGATTTTGGATTTTGCTTTTGGCAGCGCTCCTTTTGATGTTGTGTACAAAGCAGGAACTGCCATGGAAGGAATGGTGGTTTTTTATCCGGGTACTTTTCCCATTCGAGCTCTGGTCAAAACCAGGGAAAGTGTGTTGGAAGATGTGTTGCCGGTCAAAGGATTCAAAATTTTGAACCAGTTTAAAAATTATTGGAAAAAAGCGATTGCTTCCAATCCCTGGCTCAGTCAGTTTCCACTGGCGCTTGAAGAAGTCAGTCCGGTACAAATAGAAAATCAATGGTTTTTGGCTGATAAAGAAGGTACCGCCATACCTTGCAAGGTGGAAGGACTCTCCGGCTGGAAGTTGTTAAGCATTAGCGCCGGACAACCTTTTACCGTTTTTGGCGAATGGGATGGAAAACAGGTCTTACCTTTGGCGGCCTGGCAAGACGATAATTATTTCGAATTGAATGTGGGATGACCAATTGTTGCCTTTCCCTTTTTTAAATAAAAATAATCAGACAATATTAGCACCGATGGATAGTTTTCAAATGCTGTTAGCAAATAACAAACGAATGAAAAGAAAGCTTCAACTCCTGTTTTTCCTAAGTATCGCTGTATTTTTTCAGGTTTCAGGTCAAAACGACCTGGCCATTGGTGGCTGGAAATCTTACCAACCTTACACCAAAGGGGTATTTGTGACCCAAAGTCCAACGACCATTTACTACGCAGCAGATTTTTCCCTTTTGACCATCAATAAAGAAGACGGTACCATCGGCAGACTGTCCAAAACAAATGGACTGAGCGACGTGGGGATATCCATTGTTCGATATGACGAGGCAGCGGAAGTTTTAATCATCGCATATGAAAACGGCAATATAGACTTGTTAAAAGATGGTAAAACAGTGACCCTTCCTTTTATAAAACAAAGCAACATACTTGGAGATCGCGAGATTTATAATGTGAATGTCATTTCAAAAGAAAGGGTTTTTATTTCTACCGGATTTGGAATACTGGAACTCAATCCTGAAAGCGAAACCTTTACCAATGATATCCGAACCGGAATACCGGTTTATAGTGTCGCAGCATTTGACGGGAAATTATACGCAGCAACTCAAGAAGGAATTTATGCTGCCAATGATCAAGCAGGCGTAAACCTTCAGGATTTTGCTACCAACTGGAGTCTGCTTGGAACCAATGAGGGTTTCCCCGCCGATTATTCAAGCAAGACCCTGGATGTCTTTAAGGACAAACTTTTTTTAAATATAAACGACTCCCTTTTTACTTATCAGAATGGAAACCTGGATTACCTGTTTTTTAACAACAGTTACAGTCCGGTTTATTTTTCTGTAAATGAAAATTATTTGCTGGCCGGTATGGATTGCCGCGCCTGTCTGGATAGAGTCCTTGTTTACGATGGTAATAATCAATTGGTCAACACCCTTTCGGGCGAATGCATTACCACGACCAATTTTTCCATAATTGATGAAACAGGAAAGGTTTGGCTGGCAGATGAAGATAAGGGCTTCCGAAGTTTAGAAAGCATCAACAGCAGTAATTGTGCTATAAATATTTTTGATGGTCCCGATACCGGAAATTCCTGGGAATTAGATTTTACCAACGATAATCTTTGGGTTGCGACCGGAGGATGGAACAACCAGTTCACCTACCTTTTTCGTGCTGACGGATTTTTGAGATACCATGAAAATGAATGGACATCTTACAATCGTTCCAATAGAACGGAGATGAACGGCGTAAATACTGATCCAAACTTCCGTGCTGACGATATTTTTGATGTGGTTTCTATTAAAGGAGATCCCAATAGAAACAGAGTTTATGTAGGCTCATGGATTGAAGGTTTCCTTGATTTTAATATCGATGAAGACAAGATTACCATTTACAATAAGGACAATTCAAGTCTGGACGGTGCTGTGGGCGATGCCCAAAGAACAAGGATAGGTGGAATTGATTTGGATCAAAACGGAAACGTATGGGTCTCGAACTACCTTTCTCCTCAACCACTTTCCATGTACAATGTAGGCACCCAGCAATGGACGGGATATTCCTTCCCTGGATGCGGAGGTTACACCCAACTTTTGGATGTAACAGTTGATGACAACAACAACAAATGGGTGGTTATCAATGATGGAGGTGCCGGAGTATTGGTTTTCAATGAAGGCGATCCGAATAATGCAAATGACGACCAATGCCGCCTCATCACCCAAAACAATAGCAACCTGCCGATCAATGATGTCAATTGTTTGACGGTAGATTTGGATGGTGATGTTTGGGTTGGAACACAGGACGGAGTGGTCATTTTCCAGTGTGGTAGTCAGGTTTTCGATGGCTCAATTTGTCCTGGTTTTTTACAGATTGTAAATGTTGGCGGGGACAATGAGTACCTGTTGAAAGGTGAAAATGTGCAATGCATCGCTGTAGATGGTGCCAACCGAAAGTGGTTTGGAACTACCAACGGCATCTTCTTGCAATCACCTTCAGGTGATGAACTCCTCGCATCTTTCAACGAATTGAACAGTCCGCTTTTTGATAACAATGTGATGGACATCGCTATCAATCCTTCTACGGGAGAAGTCTTTATTGCAACACCTAGAGGTATTCAATCCATGCGAACCGATGCTACAGAAGGTAGTGTTTTAAATAGTACCAATGTAAAAGTATTCCCTAATCCTGTAAGACCTGGATATGATGGACCAATAGCAATTTCAGGATTGGCCAGAGATGCCAATGTAAAGATTACTGACATTGCCGGACAATTGGTGTACGAAACCGAAGCGCTGGGTGGACAGGCAGTATGGGATGGAAGAGATTACAACGGCAGAAAAGTCGAAACCGGAGTATATTTGGTATTCAGTACATCTACCAGACTGCTTGACAATCCGGATGCAGTTGCGGCCAAAATACTGTTCGTGAAGTAGGCTTTTGATATTTTTTTTAGAAAAAGAAAAATAATTTCAAAGTAGCCCCTTTGATATACCTCCCTGATTATCGGTAATTTAGGATTTATAAAAACTTATATAGATCTAAATATTCGTTTGTTTGCCCCCTATTTCTCAGTTATTTATTTGGAGACGGTTGACCTGAATGAAAAAAATACCTATTTTTGGGGGTGTTTTTTAGCGAAAACACTCCAACGAATTCCTACCCCTCCGGTACCCAAAACCGGCTTAAAAGTATCCCCTGGAAAAAAAAGGTAACCCAATTGGGTAATTGTTGTGCTATGCACAAACACGTCCTGAACATAGCGTGTTTTGCACAGCCGTGGCTCCTTGCGTTTTGCGCATGGATCCGAGCATGAACATATTAGCAAACAAACAAAATAAAGATCCCATGAATGTTGAAAAAATCAGGGTAGTCATCGCTGATGACCATCCCATTGTAACAGCAGGCGTGAATGCCCTGTTGTTAAAAGAGCCCGGGAAGGAGCTGATTGGCTCAGCCCCGTCCGGCAAAGAGCTCTTTAAATTATTGGCCCAGAAGCGGGCAGACGTTTTATTACTTGATCTAAACATCCCAGGCGAAGATTTTTCCAAGACCATTAAAAAGCTAAAAGAAAACCATCCCTTCCTCCGCATTGTCGCCTACACCTCTTACAACCATCCCGACCTGATCAAATCCGTAGTAGACCTCAAAGTAGACGGATTCCTTCTAAAAAACAGTACAAAACAAGACTTCCTTAAGGCCATAGAAATGGTACGTGCCGGCGAATTCTTCATGAGTCGCGAAGTACGTCTGACTACGCCTCAGGAAAACCCTACAGATACTGTTTTGATGGATGGATTCCAGAAGCGTTTGTGTCTATCAAAAAGGGAACAGGAAATTCTCCGGTTCATCAGCCGCGGATTCACTTCTCAGGGTATAGGAAAAGAATTATTCATTAGCCGCTACACAGTTGAGACCCACCGTAAAAACATTTTGCGGAAGCTCAACTTCAACTCCAGTACGGAACTGGTAAAATTTGCAGTAGAACAAGGGCTTGTATAAAGACAAAAGGACTTTCAAACAACACCACACTCATTTAAACTTACTTTTATTAAAGAACTTTACTACTTAGGAGAATGAAAAAATAAAAGCAGCTGTCTCGTGTACCGAGACAGCTGCTTTTTGTTTTGGGTTATACTTCCACGAGGGAATGAATTGAACTTCATTTTCAACATTTAATGTAATGTTATTCAATACTCCATAAAGGCAATGGGCCTATAGTATTACACTTTAATTCACTACTACCTTTTATAGAATAAATAAGCTTCCAATAAATGAAATGATCTCCAGGAGTTTTAGTTATTGGATAGGTTTTAAACATCGAAAAATCTTCCCACAATGAAGAGACCCTAATTAACCTAAATTGAAAGAAAATTAAGTGCTCCTGAAATCAGGAGCACTTTTCTTACCTTAATATTTTTGAAAAGGAATGGTAACAAGCTCTCCAGATTTACCAATGATACTTAAGGTGTAAATACCCTTAGGTAAACTTCCTACATTTATTAAATTTTGAGAGGCATTTAAGTTACCTACAATTGATTGATTTCCTAGGATATTATGAACCACAAAAGAATTTAACTCCAGTTCATTAGATCGGCTGATATAAATATTAGCAAATGTAGGATTCGGGAAAATAGAAATATCGAAATTATTAGGATTTTCCAAAATCGAAGTCATTGTTGTATTTTCAAAAATGTATAGTCCCCT
This sequence comes from Saprospiraceae bacterium, assembly GCA_041392845.1. GTDB lineage: Bacteria > Bacteroidota > Bacteroidia > Chitinophagales > Saprospiraceae > JAGQWW01. The sequence goes on from JAWKLG010000005.1 coordinate 123,773, forward strand.
AATATTACATGCAGCAATATCAGGTTTGTCATCATTATTGAAATCTGCTGCAAAAAGTGAGGAATTCAATAGAAAATCTTCAGTCAAAATTTCACTGCTATATGTTGTACCGTCCTCAGTAGTAAATAAATAAAGGATACCATCATTTTCGTCAATTATGACATAATCAAGATTGCCATCTTTATCAAAATCAGAACTAGTAAAATTATCTACTCTAATACTGCTTTGTATAGTTTTAGAATCAAAGTTTGGATAGTTATTAACAAGCTGAGTTAAAGATTTACCAAATACACTTCCCAAGTTGATATCTAAATCTCCATCATTATCAACATCAGCAACTTCAATACTTTCATAAGCAACTCCAGAACTAATCGTGCTAGCCTGATAAGTACCACTTCCATCATTTAAATAAAGTTCTAAAGAGTTTTCATAAAGCAACAAATCGACATCTCCATCTTCATCAAAATCACCTCCTTTTATGAGGTTACTTTTGACATCTGCAATTTTCCTTTTATTAACACTTAAAAAATCACCATTACCCGGGTTTTCCCAGACAAATGTTTCATCTTCAAAAAGTGTAATATAGGAGCTAAAAACCAAATCCATATCTCCATCAAGGTCTGTATCAATGGCTTCCATACCATAAAAACCTTCAGCTGTATAAAGAAGAGTTTCGGAAAAATTAATTCCATTATCAAGATTCGAATAATAGGTCATTTCATCATCAAAAACTGCTATAGCAACGATGTCATTATCATCATCACCATCAAAGTCTGCAATAGCGATTTGGGAAAGTCCAGAATTGCCTGCTGCAATATCATGTCTGATAAAATCACTACCGACTCCAACATTTTCAAACCAGGTTATAATTTCGTCTCCATTATCCACCAAAACTGCAACCAAATCTAAATCGCCATCAGAATCCATATCAGCCGGATGGATACTTGTGTAAGTATCATTTGGCAATCTGGTATTATAATGTTCGGTAAATGTTATTTGAGCAAATCCATTAATAGAAAACGCTAAAAAAATCAACAAGTACACATTCTTCATAAAAATTTATTTTAATTCAATAGTAACAATCAAAACTGAACATATATAGGAGAAGTAATAGGAGAAAATCCACCATCAATAAATGTAGCCATTATTTGGTAATATAGTCCAGGCACCCTCGATGACCCTTGTGGAATATTAGGTGTATTACCTTGCAAAATGGAAACACCGCCAGGACCAGGCAAGGTATATGCACTCCTCACCAAGATATTAAAATCAACATCAAAGTCAGAATATTGATATATTTTAACTCTTTTATTTATAGATTGATTAAAATATCCGATTCCCAAATACACATCCTCATGTTCTACAAATTTGAAAGACCTCATATTGGTTGTATCTAATCCTCTATAGATTTGAAAGCCTAAAATATCAACATCATCAGGGTATTCCCATTCTAATAAAACACTTTCAGCAGTTGGCTGGCTAACGAAACTACCAACCTCATTTAAAATTGAGTCTCTTAAACCTGTATAAATTGGTTTACTAGAGACAATTTCAGAACTGGAATTATTACCTGCATCATCTATAGCAAGTAATCTGTAATAATATAGAAATCTGTTTGACGCTGTTTGGTCAGAATAAGTAAGTATTGGATTTGAAACATTAAATGAAACCAAATCTTCCCACTCTTTTGTGCCTTGCCTACGTCTTTGAAAAAGATGGAAATCTAAATCTTCACTATTGCTTAATTCCCACTTAAACGTTACGTCTGATTGGGTTGCTTCTACATTGTAAATTAATGGTGGAGAAGGTGGTACTAAATCTGGCTTAGTTACTGTGCAAGCAACAGAATGGGGTGAATAGTTTTCATGAAAATCAACTGCTTTCACAGTAAAGTACATCTCTTCACTTAAATTATCCAAATCAATATTATGATAATAAAAAGTATCCTTTACCCAAGACTTTGTTATTTGAGTAAAATTACCATCAGGCTGGTTCGAAAAAAACACCCTGTAGCCTAATACATCTTCAGAAAAACTTCCAGTCCAACTTAGGGATACCAAACCATTTTCATCACATTCTCCTAGAACATTTTTTGGAGAAAGTGGAGGATCATTATCTTCCACTTGACCTAATACTGTAATAGATGGAAGATAATTGCCATCCAAGTCAACAACATCAACTCGGTAATAATTTAATGATTGTGGATCTGTATCTTCAAAAATCCTTGAACCAGGTGAAACTAATCCAGAATTAATAGGCAAAAATTGCGCATCTCTATTTTCTGCTCTCAGAATATTAAATCCAGAAATCATCGACTCCATATTAGAAGGAAACTCCCATGTGATTTCTAACCCATTATTAGTACTAGGGGCTACTCCAATGCTTCTTGCTGATTCTGATAATGTTGCAGGTTTACCTTTAATGTGGATGGTATCAGAAGGTGGACTATAAATTCCAAATGCAGACTTCCCTAGGATTCTGTAAATAAATACCGAATCATTATTGGGTAAGAAATCGGCAAATTGAATTACTCCAGGATTATCATCACCATTTGATGTAAAAAGAATAGGTTTATCTGATACTTGAACAAAAGTGCTACCGCCATCAGAAGATCTTTCAACCATAAAACTTGAAAAGGGTGAATTAAGCTTGGGATTATTCCAAGATAAATAGCCAACACTGTCTCCACCATAACCTAAAACTCCATCAATTTTAGGCAAGAAAAAAGTATCTTTTACTGATACTATTGAGGGACTCGGCTTAAAGGACATAGTAGAATCAATGTTATTTGGTATAACTGTGTACGAATATTCGCCACCACTTACAACTGTGGTATCAACGAACCCTAGACCCATTTTTAATGCTATATCAAAAGATTGATCAGCAGCAAAAAGCCCAAATCCAAATTTTGACTCATCTTGACTATTAAGGTTTGCTACCTCTATAAAGCTAACACTATCAACGCTTAACACTTCAACTTCTTCCCCGTAAAGAGCCATTGCAGCTATACCTGCCATATCATTTGTATCCGCCATTGCTTCCCAATCCATCTCCGCCATAGGCAAAATCATTGAATCAAGAATTACTTTACTTTGATACATTTGGTAGCCACTAAGTAAGGTATCTGCTTGACGTAAGGTTGTTCTAAACACCCTATACCCATTGTCTTGACCAAAATAAAATGAAGAAAAATCCAAAGGAGCCCATCGTATAAATATGTTGGTTCCATCACTTTGGCATTTTTGCTTGATTTGGAAATTAACCTGAGCTATTCCAGTATAGCAAAAAATTAAAAAGAAAAAAACCGCACTTGACTTTAAAATTATTGAATTAGAATTCATAACGATACTTTTATTCATTTTTAAATATTCTGATAGTCCCAAAACAATCTCCAATAAAAACATAATTTTCACATATTAAAGAAGATAATATTTTGGCACCACCCCCTTTTCTATCTCCGAAATCCAGTTTGACTTTTGAATTTATGTTTTTGGTTTCTCTGTCAAAAACACAAAACTTACCTTCCATCTTATCATAACCCAATATGAAAGAATTATTAAACTGCAAAAATCCAATGTCCTTCATATCAAATGCAAAAGGATGAAAATCGATAAACTGATTTTTCAAATCGATTTTTTTGAGAAATGGGCTATTTGAATTTAAATCGTATTCTAAATAAAAACTATCCCTTAATCCAATTAATAATCCATTTTCAGAATCAAGATTTAAAACAGAGCCGAGATTAAATATCATCTCCCTTCCGTCTGCATCTTTGCCTATATATTTCGGTTCAAAGATTTCATATTTTAAAGCCCCAGTATTGATATCTAAGCCGATTAATTTAGATGAATTTAACTCAATCCATAGAATCTGATTATGAGCACCGACCCACCTATTTACATCATCAATAACATATTTTTCAAAATGAGGAGAATAATAATTTGGTAAACTTTCAAAATTAAATTCCCATAATACATTCAACCTATCTTCCTCAATTTTATAACTAACAATTTGGTCATCTTTTAATAGGAAAGCCATTTCATCAAAGAAAAAATCAATCGTGTGTGGTATTTCGAATAAAACTTCTCTTTTTAATAAATTGAATATAAAATATTTGTAACTCCTGTTACTAAGTCTCTTTTTGGCTAAGGCAAAATTTGAAAATAAGGGCAAACGAGGGAAGATACCGATTTCATTTTCAAGTGTTAAAAATTCAGACCCTGAATAAGAATACAAATTGTTGTCCTTATCAAATAAAAATAATCCCCCATCACAATGAAGCATTCTTGAAATTTTATTTTCAAGCTTGAATATTTTCTCAACCTCTTTATCAGGAAGTTTTAAACTCTTAATCTCCCCACTTTTCAGTTGATAAATTAAATTTTCACCAAAAAGACAAGAGAATTCTCCAAAACGTACACATTCTGTATCAGGCACTTCAAATATAATATTCATTTTATTTTACTTTAATAAAATCAAAAAATCCACTATTTACTGATGCAGGATTATTTATAAAATCTACGAAATCATTTTCATTGTCGATTAGTACACCACCAAATCGCTTCCCTTCAAAAAGGCTAGGATTTGATGAATAAAAAGTTCCAGGATCATTTTGGGCCATTAATTGCCTAAATTTTTCTTTAGCTAATGGCAAATCAGATTCGGGAATTTTTGCTTTATTAAAAACATATTGTAATTCGTCCAAAGAAGTAATACTAGTCAAATATGATTTAAACTGTTTGGTCGCTATTCCTGAAATAGAATTTAATGAAAAACTTTTGTATTCAATAAACCTCGGTTTTGAATCAATATTGAATTCCAAATCTAATCGACAATTTGTACAAGTTACTCCTGGTGCATCAAACTCCGCATCAATTTTTTTAAGAGCATTTGCATCATAATCTTTCATTTTATTTAACATATGTGCAAAACCATCTTGAACATTTAAGTTATTATTGAAAGAGTTTATAAAATTATCAAATCCTTCAACTTTTGGAGGACTACCTCCGAATTTTTTTGCTGCTGACCCAATATCCTCGAAAAAATTCTTAGCATTTGGTAGGTGGACAGCTTGACCACTTGGTGGATCACAGGGACCACATTTACCTCCATATTTTTTAGCAAATTCGAAATAGTTTTCTTTGCCTCCAAAAGAACTGATTATATCTATATCGTCAATTTGGGAAGCCATAACTTCAAGAAGTTCTATATCTAATCTTAACTTCCGATTCGGCCCAATTTTTTCAAGTTCATCCCAAACCTCTAACATATTTGGATTATCAACAAACTTCTTAATTGTTACATCATCAAAGTCTCCAAGGAATTTTTTCCTTTTTACTTCATCAGGTATGATGTCTTTGATGCGAGAATAAAAGTCTGGTGTTACATTGGAAGGAAGTTTTTCTGGGTCAAGATTTTTAGTTTTAGATCCAGAAACAGCAGATAAACCTGAAATATCATTTTCTTTTACAAATTCTTCAGCATCTCCAGTTAAAAGGTCTAATACGGTAACTAGTAATTGGGATCCTTTATAGAATCTGACTTCTGGAATAGAGTCAGGATTCATGACAGTTTGAATATCCTCCCATAAAACTTCCATTATTATAGTAGGATTTTTGGCAAGTTGAATTATTCCCTCTCTAGTCTGTTTATCTGTGGCACAAGAATATACCATGGATCCAATTCCCCAGTAGGCACCTATTGGATTTTTATCTGCAATAAATTGCATAGCACCCTGAGAAATTCCAGTTAATCCTCCAGGTGCATCAAACAAACAATCTCCATTTGGTCTCCATAAAGATTCTGGAAATTCTTGAGTAGCTAAAAATGTTTTAGCAATACCAGAAACCTCTGTAAATCCAGAAAAGAAATTTATTTCAGATTCCCTACCTGACCTTGCTCCCCAATACCAAGTACTTGTTTCACCAGGAGCATGAGCTTCTGGATCAGTTTCAGCATTTGACAGGTATAAAACTGGTTCATTTAAAAATAAATTTTCAATCGTTTCTACTTGAGATTGGATAAACTTTGCCTGGTCAGTTCCTAAAGAGTCAGATAGAAATGGGAAAGAATAATTGATACAAACTTCTTTATTATCATCATTATAGTGAAACCAAATTTTTATATCTGGATTACAAGTTCCTTTATTTTCAGTTAATACTCCTGGTTTTGTTGGCCCTGTAATTCCATAATAAGAATTAAATATTTGTTCATAGGTTGTCTTAGGTTCTGGTTGACCAAACTTTGTAAAATTGGATGAATGGAAGCTAAAAAAATACTTGGAACACAAATTCCATTTAGAATTTCCTCTTGATATTGCTGTACTAATTATATTTTTCCACTCATCGTTTATACCCAAAGCATCGTTTATGTTTGCGGTGGAATTATAATTTGTAGGATCTGGATTGAATAAGCTTTTTAAATGCTCAGGAACTTGATAACACTTTTTAAAAGTAGAATCTTTCCATAAAGGGCCCGTATTGCAATTTTCACATTCTGTATCAAAAGGTGTAGGCCCTTTCCAAACTGATAAAAACTTGTCTAACTTATCTAAAAAGTTATTTACAATATTGACTTCGTTCCCCTTTTTCAAAACCTCAGCATTCGCTTCAGAGGCTAATCGTTGGATATCTAACTCTGAAAGAGAAGCAAATTGAGGAAAACATGCATCTGGATTACTTTGATTTTCTAAATAAACCGGAATTATTTCAATTTCTTTTAAGCTTCCATTATCTTCTAGTAAAGGACTATGCTTTAAAGAAATAACTATAATGTTTTGGTAATTCTCATAGATTTTGTCCTTGTAATCTTGAGGTGATGTTAAAACTTCAGGGGTTACAGTCCATTGAAAATCAATTAAAACTTTTGTACAATAATTTGTAAGGATTTTAGCAATAAGGTTATCATTTATTCCAACTAAATTATCTGGATGTTTATTCTTTGTTCGAATTAGTAAAGTATCAGAACTTAATGTATTAGTTGATGGACAATTTAGGGATTGAGGTAAATCCATTTGAATCGTCCAATAAACCTCCTTTAATCTTGCTAAACAATCATAAACAAAACAGTGTAATCTTTCGGGTTGTGAAATTAAAAGATCCTCTGACCTAGTTGACATTCCTTCCGCATATCTACCCCAATCTGGCCAAAAGGCAAATACATTTGTCAAACTATCAGCCCAATAACAAGATGTATCAACAGATGGGCCCCACCAATTATATTCACCTTCAGGGTACAACTCGCAATCTCCAGAAAACAACATAATATTTACGAAGATATTTGCATCTTTCAAATCCTGAAGAGAACTTTCAATTTCGCTAATTTCACTTTGAGAAAAAATATTATATTCAGCTATCTTATCATCGAAATAGAACTTACCTCTATGCGCAATTTGACTATGAGCGAAATTAAATACTAAACTTGTCAGTAAAACTGTTAAGACGTATTTGAAAGGTTTCATAAGCTTTGTATTATTCCTTAATTGCTTGAATTATTATAAAAATTAACTGTTTTGATAGATGTTACCCTATTTTTCCCTGGCAATTCATAACTAAACTTAGTTGGGTAATCTCCATTTTCTATGGTCGGAGGAAATGGGGAAAAATAAAGGTCTGCGTACACCCTGAAATGACTTCGAATTGCATCTTGAATTTTGGCTTCAATTTGTGATGGAGATAAGCCTTGTTGCTCCCAACCTCGAATAAATTCATCAATTAAAGTACTAATTTCATAATCGATATCTTCCTTAAATTCGAAAAAGTCGGAATATACTACCGTCCCCACCCCATAGTTAATTGACTGAGAAATTGAGCTGAGATTCGGCATGCTATTTCCAATGAACATCTTTTCAGTAACAACAGGAACTTCAGATGGAATATAATTAACAGAAATTGCTTTGTTTGGTAAAAATCCTTGGGGGGAATTTTTATCATAATCTCTATTATCAATGCTAATAACATAAGAAGGTAAATGCTTATACATTAGCTCAAAAACATTATCCGTGAACCATTCAGTACTATTTAACATTGCCTCAAAAGAAACCAACGCTTTTTCTCCATCTAATCCTAGCTCATAACTATCAAATGGCTCACCCTGACTTTCAATCCTAAGTTCCAATCCTTGACTTAATCCTTGAACAGAACTTATCTGAGCTTCCCAATCATCCATTTTCTCTTTAAAAGTGTTGAAATGACTAGTTCTAAAGTACAATTGATATAATTTTTTAGGGGTTGGAGGATTCGGACCTACATTCGTATTTTCACCTAATTGACCCTCTTCTTCAACTGGTTGGTTCCCACCTGGTCTTGAGCTACCACCTACAGCAGAAGTTGAATTTAAATTTAAGCTATTAGGCACCTCCAGAATCCTCAACCTGTACAAAGTATTTGAGTCTAGTTTTTCAGAAGGAATATCAAATTCTAACCGTTGTTCTTTGCCAATATTTTTTGAATTATAGGTAACTGTTGTAAAAAATTGTTCGCCTCCAGACCTAGGAGTAAATTCTGCAACAAATCTTTTAGAAGGGAAAGCATTTTCAAAAATCTCCTCTTGTCCTCTCTTTAAAATTATATAACCTTGCTCTGCATGGTCCTCCTTTCTGTAAAAATTAAATTGACCTTTTTGAGGGTAACTAGCTTCAACATTACTTTCAGGTATAAAATCAAATTTATCGCCCGTTACAAACAAAAAAGTATCGTGTTCTACCTTAACTATGGTATCAAAGTTTAGCAAACTTGCTTTTACTATTAATTGCAGTGTATCATTATCTGGGAGCATTTGGTTTGGAGAAATAGTCAATTGATTTTTATCATCATTCCATGCATATTTTGCAGAAATGGTATTATCACCAGTCATTATTCTAAAAGCATTCAATTCAGCTTTATATTCAATCTTGTTACCATTTACATCTGTTAATTGAAATGTTTCACCAATTGGAACATTAAATTGTACAACGGGCTCAACATCAACTGGCACCTCTGTTGCTCCATCATAAGGATTAGTGCTTAAAATAATATCTACTTCTGAACCAGGATCTACTCCTCCAGAGATTTCACATGATTCACCCAATGTAAATTTGAAGTTGATATCTCCTTTAACCAACCCACCTAAAACATTATATCTACCTCCTACAGCACCACGAGCAAAAAATGGGTTGGGAAGCTTCATTTGAATTGCAGCTGCAGCTGATAAGTCTAGAATATCAAATTCTTTGTTCTTCCCAAATACTTTTGCTCCTACTCCAATATTACCTTGGAAGAAAGCCCAAGCCTGACCTGCTGAATACCAACCATTAATTCCAAGGACATCACCCGTATTTAAGCAAGATACGTTTCCAAAATCCTGTAACATTAAATCAAAGCCTGCTCCAGCAGCAATCTGACCATAGAAATAAAGCTTATAATTTTGACCTGGGAAATACCTGCGACCTGTATCAAATTTAAAACTGGCTCCAAAGGCTATGCCCCTTCCAGTACCTCTTGAATTTTCATTTTCTAAAATATTACCAAGGCCAGTTAATGAACGTACATTATCAGGAAGTGAAGGCATCGGAGGAATCTTAGTTCCCATATCAAAATATGCGCTGATTGTTAAAAGGTCTAGACCTGCGACTGAAACATTAATTTGTACAGGTTGGTCAGGAACTCCAACATTTAAAAACCATCCTTCGGGTCCTGCATAAATTTCTGCATCTCCTTCTCCAGTTAAAACCCCACCTACATCAAAGTAAACCTGAAGTCTGCCACTTAAAGAAAAATGCTCTTCAAAGGCCAATTTTATATCCACATTACAGGATACTACAGCATTGTTTGTTGGTTGTGAGCCCCATGAAAAACCTGGTGGGTTACCAATATTAAATTCATCCATAAACCGACCATTACCCTGTATAATTACGCTACTTAATCCACCACTTTCAGTAAAATATATTTCAAAAGATCCAGTAGCATTAAACATGCTTTTCTTAGTAACAGTGGCTATAGAAATTACCGCTTTTAATCCAATTACTGCATTTCTACTAGGGAAATATTGGATTCCTGATAAAGATTCCCCCATACCTGGCAAGGAAGGTGATCCTGTTGGATTTGCAGGAAGTCCAGACATTCCAGAAGTATCTCTGGTCATCCTGTAAAAAATTCCTCCTCCAAATCCTACCAACTCCAGAGCACCATTTATATTTATTCCAGGGTCTATATTTGCCATGACGTCAACCATAAAATACTTATAGGTACCTTCAGTGTCAGTGGCCTTACCAAATTGCGCAATGGCATCTAAACTAATAGATGTTTTTAGAGCTTTAAAATTAACTTTTAATACTCCTCTGAATCCTGAGCCATATGCTCCCCCTTCTTGTTCATCATAAAATGTGACTTGACCAAATATCTTATCAACTCCGGGGAAACTTCCGTCAATAGTAAACTGATTAAGTTCAAAATTTGAGTAAACCCACCTTTGGTGAATACCATCTGGGTATTCCAAAGTTCCATTTAATTTAAAGCTACCATCTGCCTTTAGGTTTATCTTCTCTGAACCTGTCAACTTTAATCCGACAGTAAAACCTAAATAAGTTTCTTCATAACCCTCTCTAATAGTTGACCCCATACCAATTCTCGATATTGAAAAACCGAATCCTCCAAAATTCGCACCTAAAGACCCAGGAAACTTCCAAAGTCCAGGTTCAAAATATCCGCCACCATTAACTTTTCTATTTCTTATAACCAAATCTTGGAATGATATTTCTGGAACATCCAAACTTTTCCCAGAACCTAAATTAACTCCTAATTCAAATTTACCTGTCAATCTAGCCTCAACCAAAAATTCAGAATCTTCAAGCTGCATTGTAATTCCAGAATTTCTTTCCAAAATTACCCTTCCGGCTTTCCACATATTAACACAATAATTATTTTCTCCCATATCTACCTTGAACAGGTACCTATTCCCGATATCAATCATAGCGTTGTAAGCAAAACAATCGTTTTCGGAAGGAGTGCCCGTACTACAATTCATGTTTTCACTGAAAAGTGGGACATGTATCAAACCTGATAATTCGGCTGATTTTAGTTGATTGGCTGCAATATCTAAATAGAATGAATCTATGGATATTGCCCAACCTTCAGCATTCCCATCTGCTAATGCTAATAGATTTTTTACAAAAAAGGAACCTGAGAAACCTAAGTCATCAATAACAACATTTGAGACACCTGCTGAAAGTGGATTTGGGTTAGTCGACTTAAAATGAGATGGAAACTCTACTTCTATATAACTTACATAAAAACCTTTCCATCTAGGATTAAAGCCTCCATTTACAAAAGGGTGTTCGTATCCTGGTGGAGGGCTTCCGGTAGGAGATTGGACTTCACTATAGTCAAAATAAATCGAATCAATCATCCATTTGTAGTCTTCAATTCCCCTTATTACAAACGGGTCAATTGAAAAATTGACATAGAAATCTCCCCAAGAAGACATTGTGGTAATAAAAGTACCACTTACTCTTTCTGGTTCTAATAGGGTATCTTTTGTAATTGGGTCTATTGGAATCACATAATCTCTACAAATTTCTATTTCAGCCTCAATACCCAAACCAGCAAATCCATCACAATCAAAAGAAACAAAAGTATTCCCATTATCTCCATTCAAATTCAATCTCAATGAATTACTAATTCTAATTTCAGTATTGTTCAGTAAGTTTAATTTGACTGGAAATACTTTAGGGCCAGTAGGATAAAACCTTACATCTAATGCCTGGAATACAATTCTTTGACCATTATTTGGAAGTTCTAAAACCATATACGCATCCAGTGTTGCAAAATATGGCTCAAAAACTATATTATCCAGGTAAATCTGATACAATCTACCATCATCAGCTCTATTTTTGACTACAATCGGCATCAATAAGGAGTCATGCTCTGTAAGAATATTATCAACATAACTTGGAGGTAAGCTCCTTAGTGATGATATTTTCTCCAAAACAAAGGCTCTATGGACTCCATTAACCTCTTGCCAACCTTGCTTGAGTTGAAACTTTAAATCCTCCCAGAAGTATTTTTGGTTTTCTTGATAATTTAGGTTCCAATTATTTTCAATAGTTGCAGTTGAATATATAGGATTTGAAGTTGAAGCCGAAGGATAGATATCTTCAATAATGGACCATGCTTCCGGATGAAATCCATTTTCATATAAATTTTTATTGGGCTTAAATTCAAATCCAAATAAGTCAGAATACTCTTGGTTTACTTTTTCTCGTAAGAATTTCAAAACATATGCTTCAAATTCTGCTTGACCATTAATTTGAGAAACTTCACCCTCTGACAACCTCTTTATTATTTCCAAAAGATCATCTTTCAGTTGATTAACCTGTCCGTTTAATAAATCATTTATTACACTAATGTAATCTTGAAAATCAAATAAATTTTTATCGCACTCGTATAATGCTAAATGGTTTGTTTCCAAGGCTAAATCATCTGGGTCCCTTTCCATGTTCACACCATATGGTAAGGGGGCGGTCTCATAAAGTTCATGCATTCCTGGATTAAGAAATTCATCGTTCTCTCCAAAAACAAAGAATCTATCGTAATCAAGCCTATCAACAATAACATTCAATGAGTCCCTATATTTTTGACAAATGGGGCCTAAAGAATTTAAAGAATCCTGATAAATACCTTTTTCATTATTTAATAATCGGGTAATCATTTGAGCCAAAGTATCCTTAACACTATTTGCAAATTGACTTCCCAATAACGTGGGGGGATCCTCATTCATCCATGAATAAGGTTCTGGTAATGAATCACAAGGTGGTGATGCTGGGTTAGCCAATAAATCTTCTCTTGAGCATCCATTTGGATTTGTTGTAGTTCCTGTTTCCCTATGTCGACCATTGCTATCAAAACCCCAAGGGTCATAAGTTCCAGTTGTATCATATGGATTTCCTTCAACCCATCCTGGATAAGGTGGCACCTCATTGTAATTTCCATCTATATCAAATCCATTTGGGTCCAAATTAGTTCCTGTTATAGTATTTAATCCTGTTGTATCCCATTTGCTTTTTGAAGGGGGAACAATACAGATATCATCTCCAATACTCAATGTTGAAGGATTTAAATCTGGAAAGTATTGAGGAAGATCCCACATTCCATTTACCGTTCCATCTGCAACATGAATTGAATATTCAAATAGGTATTTAGGGGTATATGAAATAACGTGATCAACCCTAAACCATAATAATATATCTTCAAATTCAACTCTAACTGCTGTTTCACCAAAAGGTAAAGGCACAACTCCAGTTCCAGAAAACAAGCATACATCTCTATTTTGTGGTTGACCTTCAACTCCTGGAATATTAACGTAAATATTATCCGTACGAGAATATATTGTATCAAGATATATTGGAAATCCTCCAATGTAAATTATAGAATCAATGAACATTTGTTGGTCATTACCATAAAAATCACCCTCACAAAATAAAAAGGTGTACCCTGGCATTGTATCAGCATGAAATGGGTCTCCACAATTAAATCCAGGCAAAGTGAACCGGTCTGCTGTTTCGTTCTGGATTTCAAATTTCACCCAATTACTTTCTAGACCTTCATTTAAACATAGTTTACGTAATTGAGCAGAGATTATGTTATCAGAGTTTTTAAAATCAAAAGAACTACCTGTTTTAATGGTTTCATTTATAGTTTCGAAACTTTTCCCTTTATCTCCTAAGACTATTTTAATCTCATATTCCATCTCATTTTCAATAGCTGATGCACCATCCCATTCAAAATGATAACTATTTAGACCTACTTTTTCAAAAAGTAAATTAGTTGGCTCAGTACAATCTGGTAGCTTTTTAAATTCGACCTTTTTTAGTTCACCTTTTATTTTTTCAGAAGAATTATTAGTTGAAACCTTTGTATCAATCCTAATAAAGTAGGAAGAATTCTGGTTGAAGGTCTCTTTTACTTGTTGAAAATTATTTGTTGTAGATGTTTTAGAAATTAATTCAAGACCTTTGATTGCTTTTTTATAAAGGTATAAATCATATGAAATTGTAGCTTGATTAGGAACAAAACTTACATCCCAGGAAAACCACCACGTTTTACTTTCAATCTCAAAAAATGGTGAAGCGACTTCCAGTGCAATTGGGGTGTTGGTTGGGTCGGAGAACCTAAATTCTTCTTCAGTAGCTAGGCTTGCACTAAAATTATTTTGTGTAAACAAATTAATCGCTAATAGTGAAAATGATAATACAGAGAGAAACGCTCTAATTTTCATACCAATCATCGTTTTAGTAGACTATTAAATTTTTTGAAAAGAAAATGATTTGGAGTAGTTTTCATTAAAAACCCGAACAAAATATTTTCCTTGAGGAATATCTTCGATATTTAGTGATAAGGTATTGGCATATGCAGGATTAAAATTGTAATTCCTTATTCTGCTGCCATTATTATCAAATATTAAAACATCAAAATCTTCCGCGTTTGAATTGTTTGTTGATATGTTTAAGATGGAGTTGACAGGATTTGGATAAACATTAATGCTAAAATCATTAGGCGATGGACTTTGAAAGGTTAGCTCATCTAAACAATTATTTATCCCCGTCTTTTTAAATTTTAACTTTTCCGAAAATGAAATGTTAAAACCCCTTTCGGAATTATAATTATTGATTAGCAATAGGTATTTGAAGTTAGATTCAAGAAATACTGAATTTATATACCCATTTGAACTTTCTGAGCAACCTGCTATTTCAAAATCTTCATTTTCTCCAATACGCAATCCTATAGCTCCCAGGCAATCTTGGGGGCTAGATTGTTCTTCACCTAGGTTTTTTCCACTTGCCAGGCATCGTAATTCTTTATGATTAGTACAATCTTCCTCAATTTGAAACAAAATAAAATCAAAATCATCATCTATATCGAAAGGAACTAAGTCAAATTCAAGGAAACCAGGTTCTTCTAATTCAAGTGCTATCCAAGTTGAATGATTTGTAGGAAAAGCATTGACAGTACATCCCGAAGTATTAATTATTCCATCATCTGATTCAGGTAAAAAGTCAATTGATACCGATTCATTATTGCAAATAGATGGAGCGTTTTGACAGAAATACTCAATAGTATTTTGACAAAAAATGGCAAGAGGAAAAAGATTAAGAAATAGAAAAAGTTTAAAAGCTTTCATAAACGAGATTTAATTTTCTAGACCTTAGTATTATAATTACAGAGCAAAGCAAATGAACAACATTTTAATTTCAAAACATTTCGCATTATTTTTTTTTAAAATATAATCATTCGGGGAATTTATATTGCGAATCCAATGTTCTTGATTCAGTTTTATTTTTGGTTTCAAAATCCTTTAATTTCCAAAAATCTTCACCTTAAAATATTGAGAATTAGAATATGGAAATATTTAAACCTTTACTAAAAATATCTTTTTGGATATTATTAATACTATCTACCCTAGCATTAGTATTTATTCATGTAGGTCTAGCAGGTTTAGAATTTGATTTCACCCCTTCAGGATTCAATTTCTACATTAAGGAATTATCCAAGTATGGTTATTTATTTGGAGCAACTATTTCTGTTTTAGCTTTAATATATGGAAGTTCACGATACCATGAAAAAATAAAAAATGACAGATTTATAGAATGGAAAAGTGCTATTGAACCATACCTTAATTATGCTGGGGTATCTAACGAAATGTTGAAGGTAGAATTTACTAGAAAACGATATGAGCTTTTCCGAATACTTTATAATCTGGGATTCAGAATTCAAAAAAAAGTAGAATTAGAAAAATGCCTTTTTCTATTTAAAAATGAAATTGAGTTATTTGAAAGCCAGAATAAAAATTACCAAAACACAGGTGGAGCCTATCCAGACCTTGAATATGTTTTTATTTTCGATAGTATAAATTACCTCATTCATGGAAGTTGTATCGAATGCTATCCTGGTTATGAAAGGGACCTTAAAATTTGCTTTCCATAGACTTGATTGTACCTTGCATAAACTACCCCACCAGCTTTTTAATTTGACAACCTCTGAATACCTTTTAATTAATTTTCAAATGTTCTTTAAAATGGTTGAAGTCGAACATTTCAATTGTTTTTATGACCCTTTTGGGTACTACTTGAGTTTGGAGCTTTGCCGAATTCATAATAATGAATATAAGAAATGTCGATAAGTATTGTCCTTTTCACTTTAGCTCCTATTTAAACTTAATACTCATCTTTGAAAACGGAAAAATATGTGTAAGTATTAATTTTCTCGCTTTGTTATTCTTCTATTCATTTCAAACGAGCATTTTGAATTAAATGCATAGTTCTATTGAATTCCATATTCAAGAAATAAAAATAAGCCATCCCTGGAGACTAAGTTAAAACAGAAATTATCCTTAACACAAATCAAACCCTACCTATACACCTCGTCACCCATCTCCCTTACATAAGCCTCGATTTTATATTGGCTTTGCAAAGTTTGTAAAAGGCTTTGTGCCTCAGGGTCTGAAGTAAATTTACCGACACAGACTGCCTGGAATGGGGAAGTATTGAACTGAACGATTTCTGCATCTGAGAAGCCCAAGGCTTTTAATTCTTCCAGTCTTTGAATGGCATTGGCAGGTTTGCTAAAGGTACCTGCAATGACAAGGAAAGAACCACTGCCGGTCCAACTGGTATAGTTTTCATCTACACTGGTTTCTTCCGGATTTGTGTATTCCTGCTCAGGCATGTCATTGCCTTGCTCTTGATAATTACCGGCATAGGTAGGCTCTTCCATCTCTTCAATTGGATTGCCTATTTTTTTGATGATTACTTCCGTGCGTCTGTTTTCCTGGTGTTCTGCCTCAGAACATTTTACACCGTCTACACAACGATTTCTCACATCAGACTCGCCATATCCTACAGCAATAAGACGCTCACCAGCGATGCCTTGCTCTATAAGATATTGTCTTGTATTGTCACTCCTTCTTTGAGAAAGCTCTTTGTTGAACCTGTCTGTACCCCTGCTATCTGTATGAGAAGCCAATTCAATGACCATATCCGGATAAATTTTCAACAGGGTAACCAAGGCATCCAAATCAATGGCTGCATCCGGTCTGAGGGCAGCGTCGTTGAAATTGAAATAAATATTCGGAAGCTGAATTACCGTCCCTTCTACCAAAGGATTTCCATTACCTTCTATAAATAAAGAAGCTCTAATCGTCTCTCCAGCCTTACAAGGTTTGGTGGTAATGGTATTTACCGCATTGACACTTCCATCTCTGGTGGCCATCAGGTTGAAAACCTTATTGCAAGGAAGGCAGTAATTCACATTACCATTAGGATCAGATACCAAGGTCATTTGTTTGCCAGTAGCCAAATCTGTAACGATTACTTTAACTCCTGACTGAAGGCTAACCCGATCTTCCCCATATACAGTTCCG
The DNA here is from genome assembly GCA_041392845.1 of Saprospiraceae bacterium. Taxonomy (GTDB): domain Bacteria; phylum Bacteroidota; class Bacteroidia; order Chitinophagales; family Saprospiraceae; genus JAGQWW01. The sequence goes on from JAWKLG010000005.1 coordinate 141,164, forward strand.
ATAAACTGCACACAGTCCACTGCCTTATCCATTTCAATCTGTAAGCCCTGTTCAAACACTTCGGGAGTAACCTGCACATATTTTGGCTGATAACCTTCCTTTTCTACCTTAATGACAGTATTGCCGGTAGGAATAATAATTTTTCCAGTACTGTCCCTTTGTAACTCAGAAGCCTGGCCAAATTGTAGTTGGTAAGAAAGTCCGTCTTCACCCGGTACAAAATTCAAGATTCCGTCTTCACCATTTTTTCCTGCAATTGCTTCTCCAACGGTGTACCCATCCAGGTTGATGTAACTCATGGTTACGCCTTCCAAATCTTCCCCAGTTTCACTATCTTTTAAATCAACCGCCAATTCTCTTTTAGGCGATTTCTTGGCACCTGTACTATCTGATTCTATATTGAAACTATATATATCATCGCCTCCAAATCCACCTTTACGATTGGATGAGAAATACCCGTTTCGATTGTCGCGGTCAACGATAAATCCTATGTCATCTTTTTCTGAGTTAAAAGGTTTGCCAAGATTTAAAGGAATGGTCCAACCTTCTCCGGCTCGAACACAATAAAATAAATCCAAGCCTCCCAAACCACCATAACTGGTTGATGCGAAATAAAGTGTACCATCCGCATGCATGTAGGGAAATACCTCATTTCCCTTGCTGTTAACCTGCGGTCCCAAATTCATTGGATCCGACCATTCATTTCCGATCCTTTTGGTCACCCAAATGTCCATACCTCCATATCCGCCTTCTCTATCCGAAGCAAAGTAAATGGCATCGTTTTCAACTGAAATGGTAGGATGGCAATCATCTGCATTGGGATCATTGAAAGGTAGAGAACGGATATTCCCCCAACCATCGCCCAATCTTTCTGCCACAAAAACATCCATTTTTCTTATTTCATAGTCTCCTTTGTCTTCTATATTTCTAGAAAAATAAACCATCTCATTCGTGCGGTCAAAGGTTAGTGGACCTTCATGAGATTCGCTTAGCAATTCAGTAGCAAATACTTCCGGCTTGCGCAAAACACCTTCCGCATCACGTGTCGCTTTGAAAATCGACATGATGGTTTTTCCAATATTCTTGTCTTTGATATTGTACTCAGGGGCAGCAACTTTGGTAGAAATGAAAACGATACCTTCTTCAAAAAAAGAAGGACTGAACTCCAGTTTATCAGAGTTGATAAAGGGTTCATTTTTTACGATGACGACATTATCCTCGAGTGGAATTTGTGCCTCACTTGTTTGTAGTATACCGAGCAGCCCTGTGTATAAACACAGTATAAACAGTTTTTTCATGGGAAAACAAATTTGATGAAAAGCCTTCTGGTTATTCTTTTCCGGATTATCCCAAATGGCGCATTTTTTCGCCTAATTTTCTTTATAACGTGTTTTTAATCAAAATGTTAGAAAAATCTTGGATTCGTTAGATCCGCACGATCATTGATGATATCAAATCGCAACAAAGCTTCAAAAGAACCTGACTGTTGCCTTGCAATTTTACTCATAGAGAAATCATAGGCAAGTCCAAGTCCCAGAGCACGATTGATTTGATAAAACATCAATAAATCAATAGATTCACCGTATCCGGAACCTCCGGTTCGGTAAGATAATCCAACTGAAACCTCATTTTCGAATAAAACACTAAGGTTAACATCTAAATCAAGCGGAGCGTTTTCCACGTATTTCCCTAAAAGGGAAGGTCTGAGTCTTAATTTGTCATTCATTCTAAAAATACCACCTGCCATCAAATAATAGTGTGGTTTCTCAACTGCAGTTACCTGAGTAGTACTATTGAATCCAATTTCATTGGACAAAAAAGCAGGAACAGAAACTCCCAGATAAAAATCTTTGTACATGGCAAAAGCACCGGCACCGAAATTACCGGTATACTGCTGTGCGTCATTCGCGCCGGAAGCAGAAGGATCGGTATAATCTCTAAGAATTACTTTGTCGCTTCCAAAATCAATTCCCAGGTATCGCAAGCTTCCCTGCAACCCAATTCTCACAGAAAAATCTTCGGTAAGCTTCAAATTGTAACTGTAGGCCATTGTACCTGAAAATGTTCTGGTAATTCCCGCAGTTCGATGGAATACAGAAAGGCCAAATCCTACGCTTTTATTAAAAAAGGGAGAATTGAAACTCAAGATCTGAGAAGTAGGAGCCCCTTCAAAACCCATCCATTGGCTTCTGTGAAGCAACGTAATGGAAGGAACCTCCCGCGCACCGGCGTAGCCCGGATTGAGCATGAGGTAATTGTTCATAAAATTGGTAAACTGACTTTCCTGTTGGCCCCAGCCAGTCATTGCGATGCATAAGAACGTTAAGAGCAGGTATATTTTTTTCATCAGAATCTTATTGGTGGAGGATTAAAAAATATATGTTTAAGGCAATTGCCGGAACCATAGTAACATCGGCTACTCAGGTTCCGGCTTAGTGCCTAGCATCACCTAAATATGGTTATAAACCCTTTGATCGGTTTGGCATCTGCATTCCTTGTAAAGACATAATAATAGGTACCATCCGGAAGCGGACTTCCTTTGTAAGTACCCTCCCAGTCGTTTTGATAAGGAGCTGCATTGAATACCTCATCACCCCATTCGTTGAAAATGATGATTTGATTTTCAGGCTCTGAATTCGTTTCAAGGCAGGAGATAATCAACTGATCATTCATTCCATCGTTGTTTGGAGTGATTACCGTAGGAATAATACATTTTTCCTGGTCGTACTGGATATTTAAGGTCACTATCGAAGTTGTACAAAGGAATTGACAAGCATCGTAGCAAATCTCATAGGTGAAGAAGTCACTATCCAGTGCGTTTTCAAAAGGCGTATAAGTAAAGGATCCGTCCTTGTTATCTACCAGGGTTCCTTTGGAAGTACCACTTACCACATTGATGGTAAATGCCTGGTTTGGATCCAAGTCATCATTTAAAAGGACATTGAAATCAGTGGTTGTTTCAAAAATAACAGGGAATACATCCTGACCCAATACCGGCGCTTCAATGATATCTACATCCACCCCGGCAGAAACCGGTGATGTACATCCATCCGCATTGGTACCAAAGACAGTGTAGGTTCCTTCGTAATCAATTTCTACATTAGGAATAACCACCTGATTTCCTGTGGTGTTAATTGAAACCGGACCTGACCAGGTGTAGGTTACACCAGGTATCAATGGCGTAGTCAATACCAGCGTATCTTCCATATCGCAATACGCCGTTTGATTGACATCAATAATCATTGGCGGCAAGCCTTCCGTTATGGTTACATTGAAACTGGTTTCGTTCATACAACCATTGGCATCTGTGATTTCGACAGTGTAGGTTCCAGACTGAGCGGCACCTACGTTTGGAATGACCGGACTTTGCTGGTTGGAAGTGAAGTTTTGAGGACCTGACCAGGACCAGCTTACAGCATTTCCACCATCTTCATTTAAAATCAGGTCTGTATTCTCATCAACACAAAGCAATGGATCATTGTAACCGGCATTGATGGCTGGAGGACCATTGACCTCAATATTCAAAGAAGCCGTATCCGTCGGACATCCAGCTACCGTAGCGAAGAAGAAGTAGTCATAGCTACCCGGAGAGGTTGGAATCACCGTGAAGCTTCTATTGTTATTTATAAATGTTAGACCACTTCCCTGAGCCGGGCTTGACCACCATTTATACACTACTCCATTTAAAGAAGTATAAGACTGACCTTCCAATCGTACTGAATCACCCAAACAAATAGAGGATTGCAAAGGACTGATTACAGGCATAATAGGATTTGGTCCATTGGTTATTTCAACCAAAATGGAATCCATGCTCATACATCCGTCACCATTGGTTGCTGTTACATAATAGAATCCAGCATTGGCAGCTGTTACGTTTGGCACCACCGGATTTTGATTCATCGAACCAAAGGATCCGGGGCCAGACCATTGATAGGTGTAGTTCAATCCTATGCCTCCATTTTCAAACAACCTTAAGGTATCCGTTCCATCAGTACACAAGATTGGTCCATTGTAAGAAAGATCCAAATCCGGGAAGTCCTCTACATGCAAGATTATAGTTAGCGTGTCTGAAGGACAACCTCCGATAGAACCAAAGTAAATTATCTCATAATCGCCCGGGGCCGAGAAGGAAACGTCCACGGTGTTTATGTTTTGAGGATTCCAATTCACTCCGGCAGAGACTTACTTCCCAATTGTATACAGGATTGACACCTGCAAGTAGAGAACCGGTCAGGGTGGTCATCTCATTGATACAAAGAGAAGTATCATTATCGGTTGCTGTCAATGAAGTCAGCGAAGGAGTAATTCCAATAATGATTACAATACTTGTCGTATCAGTACATCCTTCAGCCGTTGTTACTTCTAGATTGTATTGACCTGAATTTAATGGTGTCACATCAGGAATAACAGGTGATTGAATATTGGATGAGAAGGAATTTGGTCCATCCCAATTCCAATTAGCAATATTGGTACCGGCTGCATCTGTATAACTTAATACCAAATCATCAGTGCCATTGGTACAAGAAACATCGGTATGAATAATGGTGATATCCGGATTTGGATTTACAACGATATCCAGACTAACTGTATCTGTACAACCGCCGGGAGTAGTACTTACAACTGTGTAAGTTCCACTTGCTGCGGGACTCAAATTGCTTAATAGCGTATCTGGTTGATTGCTGATGAAACCGTTTGGACCGGTCCACTGGTAGCTAACATTTGCTACAGCGCTAAACGCACTTAATTGCACATTACCGCCTGCGCATAAGGTATCCTGACTGGCTGTAGCAGCAAGGTCTTTTACACCAACTACGGTTATCGTTAGATTACAGAAGGAAACATTTCCTGCATTATCTTCTGCAAAGAAGTTGATATCCGTGATTCCAACAGGGAAGGTATCTCCACTTACAAGCGGATCCACCGGAACCTGTAATACTGTAGCAGAACCGCAATTATCTGTAGCGGCTGGAGGAATGTAGAACAATTGAACCGCCTCACAATTTCTTCCATTTGCTATGAATATTAAATCATCCGGATCGCTGATAATCGTACCATCTGTATATACTTCAACACTTGCCGGACAAAGACTTATTTGTGGTGCAACGGTATCTCTTACGATTACATCGAAACTACAGACTGTAGTGTTATTATTCGCGTCAGTAGCCATGTAGAAAACAGTAGTCGTTCCTAACGAGAAAGTATCGCCTGACATAAAATTGCTGGTAAAGCTTGTAACCTGACAATTATCCGATGCTGTTGGTGCTGTCCATGTTGCAATACCTTCACAGGTATTTGCTTGAGCGAAAACCGTGATGTTAGATGGACAGTTCGAGACTACAGGTTCTTCAATATCAATTACGGTAACATTAAATGAACACGTATCGGGATCTCCTGTCATTCCATAAGCTATATACAATACCTCAGTAGTTCCTACCGGGAAAGTATCACCAGGCTCGAAATTGAAAATCAGGGTATCCATTCCACAACTTGGATCTACCGTTGGAAGTGTCCATGTAGCAGGGGCTCCACATAGCCCAGGTTCTGAATTCAAGGTAATATCAGAAGGACAATCGATGAACATCGGACCCACCGGATCTTCAACTGTAATTACAAAGGTGCAATTGGCTGAATTTCCATTGGTTGAGGTTGCAGTATACACGATTAAATGTTGCCCCACATCCAAACTGGTACCTGATGGAACATTTACATCCAGTGTAATAGCACCTGCACATCCACCTGAAATGATTGGGGCATTCCAAAATACTGTTCTGCTACAACTATCCGGGTCCGCTAAAACTGTAAAGTCAACCGGGCAGTTTGAAAGCACAGGTGTACTGGTATCTTCTACAGTAACATTGAAAGAACAAGTTGATTCATTGCCTGATTGATCAATTCCTGTAATAGAAACATTGGTAGTTCCAATAGGGAAGGTGTCACCTGGCATGTGACTGAAGGTCGTATTATCCAATACACAATTATCCAAAAAGTCAGGATTGGTCCAGTTGACGATTTGATAACAACTATCCGGGTCACCGTTTACGGTAATATCCATTGGACAATTGTTTACAACAGGTGCTATGGTATCCAAAATGTCAATTGCAAATGAACAGCCGGTTTCATTTCCGCTTAAGTCTCTTGCGTAATAAGTTACAATCTTAAGTCCTATATCTAAATTAGCCCCTGGTTGTATATCACTAAACAGGGTATCAATGCCACAATTATCACTGGCAGTAGGAACCGTCCAGTTAACTGCTTGAGAGCAACTATCAGCATCAACATAAACTGTAAAGTTCGTTGGACAATTTTGAATCTGTGGCAAAAGAGTATCCACCAAAGTAACGTCGAAGGAGCACATAGAAGCGTTACCACTAGGATCTTTCGCAGTATAGGTAACAGCTGTTGTTCCTAATCCAAAATTAAATCCTGAAGGAATATCACTATTCAAAGAGTCAACGGCGCAATTATCACTAGCTGTAGGAGCAGCCCAGAAATAGGCGAGTGTACAACTATCCTGACCAGCGTACAAAATGGTATCAACCGGACAGTTTGCTAAAACCGGAGCTAAGGTGTCTAAAACAGTTACATCAAAATAGCAGTTGGAGAAGTTTCCATTTACATCCTCAGCTGTATACACTACGGTGATGGTTCCCAAACCAAATATAGATCCTGAAGGAATATCACTATAAATCGTATCTACCCCACAATTATCTGTGGCAGTTGGAGCAGCCCAATTATAATCAATCGTACAACTATCCTGTCCTACATATAATATAGTGTCGGTTGGACAATCCATCAATATTGGTAGAAGGGTATCAACCACATTGACCACAAAAGAACAGCTTACTTCAGTCCCACTTTCATCACGGGCTGTATAGTTAACGGTATTGATTCCAATATCAAAAATAGAACCGTTAGGGATATCGCTGAATATCGTATCAACTGTACAATTGTCTGTAGCACTTGGGGCTGTCCAGGTGACTGCCAGGGTACAACTGTCTTGATTTACATAAACAGTAGTATCCATCGGACAATCCACCAATACCGGGGCTAAAGTATCTTGAACAATTACTTCAAAAGAACAGCTTAATGAATCACCTATAATGTCAACAGCAGTGTAGGTAACTGTAGTAGTTCCCACATTAAAGCGTTGACCATCCAATTGATTCAAACCACTCGTTGCAGAAGTATCTGTCGTTGCACCTCCTAAAGTGTAGGGAAATGACTGCAACTGCCGCCGGATTATTGGTTAGCTTTAATTCCAAACTATCTACTATTGCAGAACATGAATCCAACTGATTGAAAACCATGGTATCATTTGGACATTCAATCATAAACCTGTTGTAGTTAGAACTTGTACAGTAAATGAGCAAGTGTCTCTGTTTCATTTCATCAACGGCATAGTAGGTTACCGTAGTAGAACCCGCTTTGAAAGTCTCCACTTCATCGTCTTCTCCGTTTCCTGAAGTTGCTCCGGATAATTCAAAAAAGAATGGAGTCAATCCTTCAATTATCCATCACAGAAACAGGAGCCAGATTTTGAACTACAATTTGAGTATCCATGGTAATCACCATGGTATCTGTTCTACAAACGATAACTGGTGGATGTGGATCAGTTACGGTGATGTTGAAATTACAATTATCGGTTTTACCCTCATCATCCGTTGCTACGAATGACAATGTATAATTTCCGGGGGCAAGTGGACTTCCATTTGCAGGACCAGACATTTGAGCAATGTCAACATCCATATCACAATCATCCGTTGCAATAAGGGCAGGCCATGAAACAACCGTTTCGCAACTATCTGAAGCAACATCCACCATAATATCAGATGGACAATTTTGGAACATAGGATCTTCCATATCCAGAATTCTGAATACAGTTGATTCGAAGTCTATGTCCATGATCAATTACCCCGGTTCCAAATCTTGCCACTTCAATCGGCAAGGTAGCAAGGCCCCAAATGAAAGTAAGGAAGTATCATTTACGGTTCCTGTTATTTCAAAAGATATCTTTATGATACAGGAATCGTTTGGTAAATTCAGGTAAAATGGATTTTGGAACATCAACCAGGCTATCCCAATTCTCCTCCGGCTGTATTTCCGGTTTCAAAAAGGGAAGTAGGTGGAAGGAAATCCATATGAGAAACATATTTCAAAACAGATGTATCCCAAAACATACCATACTGCATCGTTGAAATACTGTCGAAATTTGCCACTTTGACATAAGCATCAATCATATTATCTGCATGATGCCGTATCTACCACAAAACGGAAAGTAAGGTCTCCCATTTTGGTGCTTCGTTTACAATAATGTCAAAAGAACAAATTGCAGTGTTCCCAGCATCATCGGTAGCAGTGTATTCAACCGTAGTAGTTCCGACCGGAAAATCGTCTCCCGGATTAAAATTAGAGGTAAACGAAGTAAGATTACAATTGTCTGAGGCAGTTGGTGGGGTCCAGCTAAGCATGGTATCAATCGTTCCAAAAGGAACAGTAATCATAATATCAGACGGACAATTTGAAACAACCGGATCTGCATTATCTTCTATGGTAACAGAACCATCCATTAAAACATATTCCGAAGGCATTAGAATTCCACCAGGCTTTGAAATTTCAATTGGAAGGGTACTCAAAGAATCAAAAAAGATACTGGTTGACTGTCCACCCAGACCCGTTACATCAAATGTCATTTTTAAAATGGTGGTTCCATCGGGAATATCCTGACCTGCAGGAGGAGTAAAATCCAACCAATTAAGGCCTAAAACACCTTCTGCCTGGCGGGATGAATTTATAAATCCTGTAGGAGGCAGAAAATTGACACTTGAAACATATTTTATAATAGCAGTATCCCACTTCATTCCAAATTGGAAAGTGGAAATCGTATCGAAATTATACACTTTCAAGTTGACCATGACTGTATCTGCAGAACAGTCTATGGTTCTATTATCCAATTCAAATCTTGGCAATCCTGCACTTCCACTTTGGCTAACTGTTACATCAAATTGGCAATCAACACTATTCCCTGCATCGTCTGCTGCAGTGTAAGTTACAGTGGTTGTTCCCAAAGGAAAAGATGCTCCGGGTGCGAAATTGGAAGTAAAAGATGCAACATTGCAATTATCGTCTGCTGTCGGGGCCGTCCAGTTTGCGATTCCTGACATAGCAGGCGGCGCAACCGATACATTGATATCAGATGGACAGGACGAGATGGTAGGATTTACAATATCGAAGACTTCAACAGATCCCTGATTGATAACAATCTGGTTGTTGGGTATAATTCCTCCACCGTTTGCAAATTGAAAAGGGAAACCGGCTGTACCGCCGATTTCAACAGTAGTAAGACTTCCTCCGCCTCCAACCTGGTTGAAATTCAAAGTAAGAATAACCGTGCCTGCCGGTAGAGTTTCTCCGGAAATAGGCGGATTGAAATCAGCCCACCCAATTCGGTATTCACCGGAGGCAACCATACTGGTGTTTTCAAGACCGGTAGGTGGCAGGTTAATTGCTGCACTTGTGAATTCAAGCACGTTTTCGTCCCACAATACGGCAAACTGAAAACTTCCGATGTTATCGAAATTATCAACTGTGATGTCCAGGCTAACCATATCCTGTTCACAATTAACCATTTGATCTTCAACGGTTAGTGTCAGATTTTGACCGAATGTGGACGAAAGACTTGAGAAAAAATTAAATAAGAGCAGTGTAAAAATTAATTTTCTCATGACTTTGTCATTTTCTTATGTGTGATCGCTAGGCAAAAACTAAGCTGCAAAAATCTTAAGCCAGTTGCGGAAGAAACTGAAGAAAGACATCACCGGTGCTTAGCCGGGTCAATACAGCGTTATTTTTTGTGGCTTTTCGTTTTCGGAAATTCATATGGCAAATACCCGTCCATTTTGAAAATCAGGGCTTATTTCCGATTGTTTTGAGCGTGTCCACGTCTTTGAATTGATAATCAAAGGGTAGGGTGGATTAGGATGGTTCGGTGTTTTGGAATGTTTTTTTTGCCTTTTTCCTTATAAAATGAGGGATTAAAAAATAGCCGGGAACCCACTAAATATTGGGATTCCCGGCTCATATTTTAAATATTATTCAAATAAAACCATTTTGCGTACAGAGCTTCCTGCATCTGAATCCAGACGGTAAAGGAATACTCCTGTTCCCGGCAATTCATTTTCACGGATTTTCACTTCGTTGTATCCTTGAACGAATTGTCCTTTTACGTTGTAAACCAATTTTCCGGATGCATCCATGATGCTGATTTGTGCTTCACCTGCTTCAGGTAGTGTAAATCCAATGATGGTTTCACCTCTGAATGGGTTAGGAACGTTTTGCTTCAATTCGAATGCAAATCCATCCGTTTCAAACGTATTGGTAGTTTTTTCGAAAACGATGTCCACCAAATTCAATTTCTTATCACCGGCCAAAACAACTTCCATTGGAACCAAGGACTGGCTTGCACCTAGCACATTGCTCAATTGAACGTTATTGGTTTTGGTTCTGAAATACAAGGTGAACAATTCGGTACCATCATTTTCATACTGCGCATCCAAATTCATCCATCCAGTCGCAATCTTACCTTTTCCTGCAAGAGTTGTATTGAAGTTTCCGGCAGTTAAGTTTGCAAGTTCTCCTGGAACCATCTCAACATACTCCATTTGGTTCTCATCAAAATCGATGGTAAACTGGAAAGTATGAACTCCATTGAAGTTTCTGGCTTCAACCGGAATGGCAATCAAGCTACCAGACTGAGCTACCAACTCATCTTCTACTGTGAATTCAAAGATTCCCGAAGTTTGGTTGGTACCCGGTAGTTGTTTCATTGCAGGATTTGCAGTTGAATCAACGTCTCCAGTCTTGATTGCAATGAAATCCAATCCACTCATATTCATCGTTACCGGATTAACTCCGATAAACTCATTGAATGGCATTGAGAAAGGATTAGATGGCAAAGCAGGACTTGCAGGTATAAATCTCCAGGAAGTATTACCAGGTACTGATGCAATATTTCCTAGCGCAAGCTGAAGGATATTAGAAGGCATCAAATGTGGTAATCAATTCATCATTGTTATCTGCTGCAACTTTCACATAAGGAGAATTTAACAATCTTGAACCTGCTACGTGCTGCAATACATAGAATGCATCTGCAGTAGTAACGCCATTATTCCAACCTGTATTTTTGAAGGAGTAATAACACTATTGGAACCGGTAGGAACTGTATAGCTGCGCAATTTCCTGATTCTCCGGTGATCAAACTTCCACTGGCAGTACCGGTTAGATTTACCGTTACATTTTCGAAGCTGGTACATTGGTTTCTGTAGCAATGTTACCTGAAAAGGGTGAACAAGGAAGCGCCGCAAAAACAGTCACCGAACCATGCATTACTGAAGAAGTAGTAATGGTCGGTACACCTGCCATATCAATTTAGAAATTTCATTATTGGTGATCTTAACGGATGTAGTATCGCGCCACTGATCCGGTGATGTTAACTTTTACACCAAAACAAAGCTTCGTTACCATCAGCGAAAGACAATCCAGGAGTTCCTGAAGTATCAATCCACTGAACAAAGAATCCGTTTCCGTTTGAAGTCGCAGTGAAAATACCGTTTGCATCCAGTGCAGGGTTTACAGTCAACATGCTTGCAACATCAGCTACACCCGCAGCATCAAATACGTCTACATCAAACTCAAATGATGTAACATCCTGGAAGTTTTTGAACGGTAACCGGGATGGTATCATTCCTGCTTCAGGTGCTCCAACATTGGCAGCTTTGAAAACAGTTCCTCCAACTACTACACCATTCGTAACACAAGAGTTAACATTTCCTTCAGCATCTTCAACGGTAAGCGTGGTTGGTGCAGCTCCAATATCTGCAGTTGTAAACGTTGAAGGACTTGAACATCAACAATACATTTGTAGGAGTACAGTTGTCTGAACTTCCTGCGTCTATATCATCTGCAGTAATGTTTGCAAATCCATTATTATCAAGTGTGATTACAATATTCTGGATACAAACTGCATCAAAAGGAATTTGCCCGATCTTCTACTTTGATGGTAGGGTAGCATTGCTGCTGTTTCCAGATGGGTCAGAAACCACAACATTGAAGTTATACGTTCAGCTGGATAAACACCACTGATGATGTTATTACCCATCCACCGTTTACACTTACTGACAAATAAGCATCATCAGCACAGTTATCTTCGATATAATTCAATACATCTACATTCAGAAGATTCTCAGGTATTTACATCCGTAGGCACCACAAGTGGAGGCAGGAGAATGAACCAGTACAGGAGCTACTATATCCTGGATAGATAAAGACTGAGTTCTTGTAGTTGAATTACCACAGTTGTCTGTTGCAGTCCATGTTCTGATAATCACATAGTTGTATCGCCTGCATCAGCCGGATTGCCACTTCTTCCGATTTCTGTCCAGTTGGACTTACCTGGAATTTACCAGCACAAACATCGTTGGCAGTTAAGTCAACAGGTGCAGAATATTATCACAAGCAAATACACCACTTGCAGGAGGAGCCGGCAAGCTAGGAGCATTGTTGTCTTCCAAAGTAATCAACTGAATACAAGATTCAGTATCCTGACCATTGGTAATGGTCAGGTTCTTTCGATAACACCACGGTCTGTTCCATTACCACTCAATACCCCACATCGTTGTAAGTTACCGCAGCACCTCCACAAGTACTGGTATAAGTTGGTGTACCTGTAATACTTGGATCTGGAAGCGTAAGGACAAGAAATAGTAATATCTGCTGGGCGGCTGATTGCAATACTACCTCCAAGCTTTTACAGTTGCAGAAGTAGTACAAAGTATTATTATTTTCCGCAGCATCTGTAACAGTTAGGGTTACATTCTGCGTACCAAGATCCGCAATCGAAGGTATTTGGAACCAGGCTAATTTGTGTAATTCCACAATTATCGATACTTCCTTTATTTACTTCTGAAACAGGTAGAATACCAATTCCATTAGAGTTAAGGAATACGTCAACGATATTTGGAGATACACAGTTGATAGTTGGCGTTTCAACATCTTTCACTACTACATCAACATAGAATGTGCTGGAGTTTCCGGAAGGATCAGTAGCAATAAATTCAACAGTAGTTGTACCAACTGTATAGAATCCACTTGCATTGTTCATTCCATTTCCTCTTCCAGAGTCATTGGTAAATGACAGGTATTGGTAAACAGCACAATCAGAAATTTCCGTTTGCATCGATTGACAAGGTAACCTGAGCACCACACTGACCCGGATCGTTGTTTACCATCACCATTGCAGGATGATTAAATACAGGGTCTTGAGTATCCTGAACAGTAACAGTTTGAGAGTGACCAACTGATTGACCACATCCGTCTGTTACGAACCAGTTTCTCAAAATAGTGTAGTTGTAGAATCCTGCCTGACCTGGCTGTGAACCTGGTCTGAAGGTACCATTAGGAAACTTCCTGGAATCTGTAGTATCGTAGCTCATTGTAGCATAACAGTTATCAGAGAAAGTAGGCATAACCACTGGGTTAGGCGTACATTCTGGCTGCATAATTTGCCTGAGCTGTAGTAATATTCAATACAGGAGCAATATTGTCCTGAACTTCAATCAACTGGATACAAGTGTTATTGTTTCCGCTTTGTCATCTTCAGCGGTCCATGTTCTCCTGATGGTATAACAATTTGGATTACGGCCTGATTGATAATCGCATCTGCATGGCTAATGTCAACAGAACCACAATTGTCAGTTCCAACTGCAAAGCCAAGAATTAGCTGGAATAGTATCAGCTGGTGAATCCTCACATTGTACAACAAGATTTGCAGGACAAATGATGCTTGGAGAGTGGTCCTGTATAGTAATGGTTGTTGAACAGGTAGTGTAATTTCCTGAAGCATCCTCAACCCTGTAAGTAACAGTATTTGCGCCGCATTAGAACAATCCAATGTATCTGGGTCAACTGAAACATTAGCAATGAGACAGTTGTCAGCCAACTTTCCATTTTGGATGAAAATTCAAAGTTCCCGGATTCAATGGGAAGTAATATCCATCCTGATTTAAGGTAACAGAGAAGTTTGGCGGACAAACAGCTACTGGAGGCTCATTGTCGATTACTGACAAGGTAGTTGAACAAGTATCTGCATTACCAAAAATATCTGCAATTCTAATTCTGATGTTAAATGTTCCAACAATAGCGTGGAAACAATTTCTATCTACAAAAGGAACAAAAGGTCCATTGTTTAAGAAAGTGTCATATTTAAATCACCTATCTCAGAACAATTGTCCATTACATCGCCATAAATAAAAGGCTCTTCTGAAGGAAGTGGAGCTGAATTCTTTCCCATCTTACCGGGTCAAAATCTCCAGGAAGAATGCTCCAGTATAGGTTGGTTCTACTCAAATCAGTAATATTTGCTTTTGGAAATATTTCCATCATGGTCAGAAATAATTCTAAATCCGAAAAACTCACCACTCGCTACAGATACAGTAGTAGTACCTGAAGTCTGGTTACCATTGCTCAACTGGAAGAAGGTGTTTGCCTTTGATGTAACCAAATCTTTCATGGTTGGTAGCATCCATTGACATGAATGTCCATTGAAAAGTAATAGTAGTTGAAGTTTTCGCCCTTAATCTGTAATCAATATTGAAAGCGGGAGAACCACCTACGGTTCCACTTTCCATATATAGTGAAGTTGGATCTGCCAAGAACCATCCCGGCTCAACTCTTACATCAGTGCTAAAGTTTGGTCCCAAAGCAACTGTGCTGTAAAGTCCTGACAAAGTAAACATTGGTGCAACAAAATCCTGAACCACTGCACTTCCAAAACAGAAGGAAGAATTGCCTTGAGCTGTTGCCGGTTACACGAACACTTGGAGTTTCCTAAATTACCACAATTCAACTGTGACGGACTGGTAGTTAAAACGATATCAAAAGGAGAAGTACAATTATCAATAGAGAAGAATATCATCTCCTGAGATATTAACTTTTCCGTCACTATTATTGGTATTAGTATGCTGCCAATCAAAGAAATAAAAGTCACCATTAGAAGTTAACAAAGGCAAAATGTTGCTTAAAACAACCTCTGCTCTACCTCCATTATTGTCTGGGTTCTCATTCTAAGGGTCAAAACATCACCCCGGATTCAGTGCAATATTTCTGAACCCTACATTGAGAAGTAGCAGTTCCTGTCGTTATCCAGGTCACACCTCCACCATTGATGGAATATCCAAATCTGTCTCTTTTAGTTAACATCGTTAAATTGTATTCCCAATCGAAGAAGTTAGCAGCATTTTCTACCTGAATTGAAAAGTCTGTATTACCAGCTCCTCCACTTCCATTATTACCACTGCTCATTAAGATAACATACTCACTTCCACCAACAAACCTCCCACAAGTGGGAAGTTGCCATTTTAGCAAGAAAACAGGAACATTTGCAGCACAAGTGAAGGTAGGACTCTACATTATCCTCAACTACAACCTTTGCTGTACAGCTGGAAGATTTACCAAATGAGTTGGTACCAGTTAAGGTTACGAAGTTGTTTCCAATATCGCCGCAATCAAAGTTCATTTGGCTTGAAGCAAATGTAAGTGGTGTAGTAGTACACATGTCGATAAATTGTGCACCAAGTGCATCTAATTCACCCATAGTTAGTGTATGACCTCCCATTGCATCTAACTGAACTGTAATGGTATCACAAATTGGTGATGGCGGTGAAGCCAATACATCCAAATCAGCCAAACAACTATTGCTATTTCCACTGGCATCCGTCACCGTCAACTCAACTTGAACCGTTGTTCCTATATCTGCACATTCTACAGTAGGTGGATCAAGACTGAAAAGCAACATATTTGCAGGTGTACAATTATCAAAACTTCCATCATTAATTAATGGAGCAGTGAGGGTAGTCATACCAGTTGCTGCATTTACAGTAATGGAACCATCCTTACATTTTGCTGTAGGCGGATCTAGATCTACAACATTAACTGTATGAACATTCATACCCATATTACCACAAGGGTCAACTACCGTAAATTCAAAACGGTATTGACCTTCATAATAATTGCCTGTTGCATTTAAGCCATTACCAATTTTTACAGTATCGCCGGTATTGATATCAATAACCAGGTAATATTTTATTAGGTAAGCATTGGATGCACAATTATCATTTTCACCTCCTGTAAGATCTAGACTCAAAGCTCCTTCACAGTTTGCGGTAGTATTGATGGTATGATGAGAAGGCCCCATAGAAGATAAGGTCGGATTAACATTATCGACTCTGGTGATTACCTGAGTGTAAGAATCTGAATTCCCACAAAGATCAGTTGCAGTCCAGGTTCTATGCTCCTCATAATTATAGTACTCACATTCTGCCGGGTTGGCGCTTCTGCCAACTTCAACAACATTCACTGTCAAATTGTAAGTACAATTATCACTTACATTCGGAGTAGCTGCTCCTGGCAATCCTGCAGAACAGGAAATTGTAGTATTCTGAGGAGGGAAAGGAACCCAACTTAATACAGGAGCTACATTATCTACAACAGTAATAACCTGCACACAAGTTGAGGTGTTACCTTCATCGTCTGTTGCAGACCATGTTCTGTTGATGGTATAACAGTCACCTGAACCAACCAAGGCATCAGAATAATTGATGCTGATGTCGTTTGGCAAAGTACAGTTATCTGTTGCAGTTGCAGTACCTGTTACATTTGGACCAGTTCCCTGATTACAATTAATAGTAACATTTGCCGGACAATCAATTTCCGGAGCCATTGTTTCAACTACCAAAAAGGTGTCCTGACATGAAGTCATGGCACCACCTGGAGAAGTTACCGTTAAGGTTACAATGACATTATTACCTACATCTCCACAATCTATTGAACTCGGATTTATGTCCAGCTGAAAACAAGCACTCGGATCTCCATCAAAAAACATGGCAGGAGTCAACTGAGTAACTCCATCCTCATCTATGGCTATCTGCGAATGATTGATACAATTGGCCACACACTGGGCATTAGCCTGAACCGAAAACAACAAAAACAGCAGGGACGCTGCTGACAGAAGAATAAGTCTTTCTAACGTTTTTCCCATTCCCGACAACACTCCGGCGTTAACTGTTTCTTGGTGACGCAAGGCATTGTGTTCCTGGAAAATCAACGTTTGGTTGCGGCTTTCATATCCGCCATTAGGGGTACTCGTTGACACCATAGTTTAAAGATTTTGATTTTCAAATTATGCAAAGGCGAGTGCTTGAAAAGGGTAAACCCTTCTTTTGACCTCCTTAAAATCGGTTCAAGGATGTTCTATTCGTGGTTGTTATTGCAAGTCAATCGGTGCGTCTGTCAGACGCATGTGCAGAATAAGTTGGTAAGCTACTGAAGAACAGAGGGGTAGGGAAGCGAAGGGGATTATGTTTACAGTAGTTTACCTGATGCTATTTTTCTTACTGCAAAAATACCGGGGCTAAGACAGGAAGGCTATCCCTTAACCTCGGTATAATTTAATACCAAATAATTTAAATATGTAGCTATTTTTTATATAATTTTTCAAACAATGCTTCTCCTTGGTTATTAATTATTAATCTGGCTTTTAAATATTCTTAAATACCTTTGAGTCTCCATTTGAAAAAATAGAATACCACATCATCCATGGCAAAAGTTCATAAATTCACTTTCAATCCATTTCAGGAAAACACCTATATAGTAGCAGACGACGATGGCACCTGCGCAATTTTTGACCCGGGCTGTTATTATCCCCAGGAGAAGGAAATCCTGGCCAAGTTTATAGCTGATAATAAACTGAAACCTGTCAGGTTAATCAATACCCATTGCCATCTTGACCATATTTTTGGAAATAAATTCATTGCCGATACCTATGACTTGAAATTGGAAATCCATAAAGGAGAACTACCGGTTTTGGATTCTGCTCCCATCGTATGCGAAAATTATGGGATTCCCTATCCTGATGAGTCACCACAACCTGGTGCTTTTTTAAAAGAAGGAGAAACCGTTGAATTTGGCTCTACCCAGCTAAAAATCCTTTTTACACCCGGTCATTCTCCAGCCAGCATTAGTTTTTATGAACCAAATGATAAATTTTTAATCGCCGGTGATGTACTTTTTTTCGACAGCATTGGAAGAACAGATCTGCCCGGAGGAGACTACCAGACTTTAATTAACAGTATCAAAGAGCAACTTTTTCCCTTAGATAACGATGTAATCGTTTATTCAGGTCATGGTCAGGATACAACCATTGGTCGCGAAAGACTTTTAAATCCCTTTTTAAATGGCAACATAACCATGTAAAATGCTAGCCTCTTTTTTAAGCTTTGCATACTGGACGGTTTTAATTTCCCTCATTGCAGGGGTGTTATTTGGATTGGGAGTAGGGTCATTTTATCTTTTTAGAGAAAGAGCAGATAAAAGACCTGATTGGTTTTTTTCCGGTCTGCTGTTCACCTTTGCTTTTACTTTGGTTCACAATTTAATATTACACCAACGACTAATTTCTGACCATCCTAGGCTTTGGTTCTTGCCAGTCTACTTTACGCTTTCGCTGGGCCCAATGTTTTTCTTTTTTGTAAAACTCAAACTATTCCCAAATTATACGCTCCGGTGGACAGATCTTAAACATGCCTTCCTTCCGGTAGGACAATTCCTTTACTTTATTTACTTCTTCATTCAACCTGTTTCAGATAGAATTGCTGTGGGTAGACAATTTTGGTCTCCCTTTTATGGTGGGATGGAGATGGTACTTTACATAGCCACTTTTAGCAGTTACCTTCTTTTTTCATATCGATATATTAAGTATAAAAAAGTAGTCATTAGAAATAATGAAAGCAAGAAAGGACACCTGGAGGTATTTTGGTTGAAAAGATTAGTCAAGGTATTATTCATTATCTTCCTTTTCAACGCCGCCTACATCATTACCGACTTTTTCACCTATGAATTGTTTAGCATCAATCTTCACCTTTTGAAAGGATTTGATTACATCGGCAGCCTTTCTTTTTCCGTAATGATGCTCTGGCTTGCTTTTAATGGATGGGTAATGCGGCATGCCTAACTCAATACCTCCTCCAATATTTTGTGGCTATTGATATCTTTAAAATGATCCAAGTGGATTTTATAATAATCCAGTAAATGTTCGACCAGATTTTTTCTATCTGCTTTACTTAATTTAAAATCCCAAAAATTATCCTCCTCATGGCCCAACAAATCGGCGAGCAATAATGAGTCCGATTTATTCAGACAATCATTATGAAATGGTTGAGCAGCCACAAAATGCCCCTCACGTAAATCAAAAAATGGACTTTCCTCGGAATAAGATCCGTATGGTGCAAACCCAAGGAATCCTGATAAATTAATAAGGAAGTTTAAATGATAATTGGAAATACTTTCTGAAGTCTGGTCCAGGTTGACAAAACTTTGGAAGATGTATTCAAACATTGCCGGATTCTCTTCACCCTTTGAATAGCTCTTCTACAAACTTCCGCCAAAAACATTCCCACAGAACTGCGCCTGATATCAAAAAGCAAAGATTGATAGGGGTAGGCAGATTTAATCTCCTTGATTCGATGTAAATCTTTCGACTCATTGAAATAAGCAACTAAATCTACCAAGCCGGTGACCTGTAACAAAGCCGGACCTACTTTCGACTTCCCTTTGCGTACCCCACTGATGATAAATGACTGCAGTCCTTTTTCCTCAGTAAAAATATCTGTAATCAGACTTGATTCTGAATACTTTATAGAACGGAGTACGATACCTCTGGTAGACAAAAGCATATTTAAATATTAATTGGAATGGAAAGCAATTTGGTAAAAAATGTTCAAAGTTTTGCTCCTTGGTTTCAACTGAAAAATCCTAGCATTCGTCCCAAAAAGTTGCAGTTCGCCCATTTTCGACGCTAAATTTGACCCATCAACCGAATAAAATTATCGCTTACCAGTTAAGACATGCATCTATCGAAAGAATATTCTGTCATTAGATGTAATCACCCGAATCGGATAAGCGATTCACAAAAACGACCTCGAAACCAGATTAATTAAAATTTTTTAAAAATCACCTGAAATGAAATCGCTAACCTTTTTTTCACTGCTCCTAACTTTAATGTGGGCACCCGCTGGTCAGGCAATGACCAATTATTATTCACCCGAAGAACGATGTAGAGAAATCACTCTTGAAAAAGCCGATTCACCCGATCTGGTTGAAACCGTAAAATCTGATTTAATCTCCGGGAAGTGGGTTCTGGAAAATGAATTTTTCGGACTTACCAATTCAAAATCTACCAAAACTGCCTTCTACTTTTACAATTATGGAATGGCAGACCTGGTAAATTTCGACACCGAAAACGGAATTCAATTAAATTCTTATTTGTGGAGAATTGAAAAGTACGGAAAAGAAGCATTTTTGGTTCTGACTTCAAAGGAAGACATGTCCGAAAAACTTTTCAAAGTAAATCAGAATTGTACCGGAATTGAATTGACCAATGCCATCAATGGCGACAGAGTCACCCTCGTTTACAAACGTATCATGGAAAAGGATGCCATCAAATCCATCAAAACTTCCTTAAGCGGAAATTGGGACTGTATGACTTATCCTTTCGACATCACCCGAAACTCTGAAACCTGTGGTACTTTCGAACAAATGGATGGAGCTTATTTGAAATACAAGTTCAATCCTGACGGAACCTATACCAAAAACCTGGGTACTTCTCATCTGGACATTGAAGAACAAGGTTTCTGGGAAGTTTCTGAAGATGGTCAATACATCATCTTCCATGCTGCCAAAAGAGGCAATGCCAATGAAGTTTTCGCTACCTATGTAGCAGAAGTTTCTCACCTGAATTACGGTGAAATGGTCCTCAAACAAGCACTTCATGGAAATGGAGAATTCGACACCTTGTTTTGTACTCAGATCAAAACCTTCTTTTTTAACAAAGGCTAATATCTGATTCATCCAACAAAAAAAGGGGTTTGCCACTTCGGCAAACCCCTTAAATCAACTCCACCTCTCCTGCTCCCTAAAGAGCCAATTTTATTAAAGTAAATCCATTAAAATCTTTGTGTTGCACTCATTGCGCTTATCCGTTGATGAACCAAAAATATTAGGAATTGAAATATAATAGTATTTGAATTCCATACTATTACGTTTTTTAAAATCAAATCACTCTGCTGGAGTCGGTGGGCCTCCGAGAGCTCACCTTAGACCTTGCCTTTTCTTTCTTAACAATGACACCCAATAAGGAACTTCCCAAATCAAAATCAGAATTCAAAAAATCAAAAACCTAAAATCTAAAATCTAAACCTCCTACCATTCCCACTCATCTCCTTCTTCTACATCTTTACTTTTATACTGTTGCTTCGTAGCCAATCGTTCTTTTTGACGTTCTACAACGAGTTTAGCAAGACCCAAAGCTGGAGGATCAGCAGCCAATGGAGATAAGGCAAAGTTGATCTTATGTTCAGCAATATCAAGGCGGTACATCAGACTAAGTAGAAACTCCATGCGGTATTCGATCATATACTCCATCCTTTCTGCCAGAATGGCCAAAAACTCCTCCTCTGACATCTGGTCTTTGTCGGTGCTCAGCTCAAAATCTTGAATAATTAAGCCAGTATTTTTCTGATCGAATTGCATACAGTTTATAATTTTTGAAGCAGATTTTTCATATCAGTCTTTTCACGAATCATTTTCTCTGCCTGCTCTACCGTTACGCGCTCCTGCTGTAAAGTATCTCTGTCTCTGATGGTTATGGTACCATCTTCCAAAGATTCAAAATCAATCGCAATACAATATGGAGTTCCGATAGCATCCTGTCGGCGATAAAGTTTTCCTATGGAACCTGTATCATCATAGGTACAAGGGAAGCTGAATTTCAATTGATCAAAAACCGCTCTTGCCTTGGCAACCAGTTCATCATTGTTCTTTTTCAATGGCATTACTGCACATTTCAAAGGAGACAAAGCTGGATGAAGTTTCAAAACTTCACGAGTATTATTTGGATCATCCTGACCTGGAACCTGCTCTTCTATCAATGCATTGCTCATGATGGCCAAAAACATACGATCGGCACCGATTGAAGTCTCAACTACATAAGGTACATAACTTTCATTCAGTTCAGGATCAAAATAAGTCAATTTACGGCCTGACAATTCCTGATGACTTCCAAGGTCGAAATCAGTTCTGGAATGAATACCTTCCAACTCTTTAAATCCAAACGGAAAATCAAATTGGATGTCCACTGCTGCATTGGCATAGTGGGCCAGGTTATCATGGTCTTTGAATTTCAATTTATCCTGAGAAGTACCAATGGCCAGGTGCCATTTCATTCTCTGTTCTTTCCACTGATTGTACCAATCCATTTCAGTTCCAGGGCGAACAAAAAATTGCATTTCCATTTGCTCAAACTCACGCATACGGAAGATGAACTGACGCGCTACAATTTCATTCCTAAATGCTTTACCAATTTGGGCAATTCCAAATGGCAATTTCTGACGGGTTGTTTTTTGAACATTCAAAAAGTTGACAAAAATACCCTGAGCAGTCTCTGGTCTAAGGTACAATTTACCTTCCTCACCTGCTATGTTTCCCATCTGGGTAGAAAACATCAAGTTGAATTGCCTTACTTCAGTCCAGTTTTTTGAACCGGATTCCGGATCTGCGATTTCCAACTCATCAATCAGGTTTTTCAAACCTACCAAATCGCCATCTGTCATACAGGTCGCCAATCTTCCTGCTATTTCATCATATTTATCCTGATAACCTTTTACACGCTCATTGGTAGCACGGAACATGGATTCATCAAAATTGTCGAAACGCTTTTTGGCCTTTTCAACCTCCTTGTCAATCTTGGCAGTAATTTTATCCAGGTGATCTTCTACCAATACATCTGCGCGATAACGCTTTTTTGAATCCTTGTTATCAATCAAAGGATCATTGAATGCATCAACGTGACCGGAAGCTTTCCAGGTTTTAGGGTGCATAAAAATGGCGGCATCAATCCCTACAATATTATCATGCATTTGTACCATAGACTTCCACCAGTAGTCTTTGATATTGTTTTTCAAAGCAGAACCGTATGGACCATAATCATACACTGCACTTAAGCCGTCGTAAATGTCACTTGACTGATAAATGAATCCATATTCTTTACAATGAGAAACCAGTTTCTTAAATGAATCGTCTTGTTGCATGACTATTTTAATATTAATAAGGTGATGCTATTATTTTAATTTAAACCCTATACCACGAAAAAAGGGTGCACAAAGTTGCTGCACCCTTTTATTTTTTCCAAAATATGTAAGAGTTTAATGTGAGAAATAAAATTTACTTTGAATTTCCCCCATTAAACCATTTGGACATTTTGATTTAGCAGGACTATTTTCCTCCGAAAAGGTTCCCTAAAAATTTCTTGCCAATTCCTCCAATCAAATCATCCACAATGCTGCCATCTCCGTCTTGATCCAAAAATCTGGTAGCCATATCCATCAACGGATTGCTACTGCTTTTTTGACCTGCTTGAACGTTATTCATCAACAAACTTGCGATTCCCCCAACATCCAATCCTTGTTGTTTTTTCTCCTGACCCAAAAGACCCATTACCACAGGCGCTAACATGGTCATCAAATTGCTGGTTTTACCAGAATCCAATCCACTTACCTGGCTAATCATATTTACAGCTCCGTCCTGACGGTCACCTAATATGTGTCTGATAATCCCGGAACCATTGGCAGCTCTTTGGTTGGTTTGATCAACATTTCCGTTAAACAATCCGGATAGGTTATCCAGGATACTGCCATCGTGGTCTTTCTCAAGAGCATTGGCAATAGATGCTGCTCCTTCCGGTCTCTGTGCATTTTTGGCAAGTGCTGATACAAGCGTAGAAACAATCCCTGTAGCCGCAGTTGCAGTTTTTTGTTTATCGTCGACTCCGATTTGGTTGCTTAGTTGATCGATCAAACCCTGAGAGAGTTGACCCTGCATAAGGTCCATCAAGTTCATAACGTTGTTTTTAAGGTATAAAAGAATAATGTTACAAAAATAGGCTTCCATTTTTATAACTGGTCGAATTTAAGACCCTTTATTCCGCCTAAGGTCACAAATTGACTTAAATTTTTAAAAATTCCTTCAACAACAAATGGAAATGATGTACTCCCTTTTCCATAGAAGGTGAAAATCTTCCTGCTGAATAAAATCTGGATTTCACACCCAACTGTACTTTTTCTACTACTGACTCATCCTCCATTTCAGTCTTATCCAGCTGAAATTCTTCCCTGTTGAAAGTCTGGTTTGGGAATTTATAACTCCTGAATAAAACCTTTGATTCAGTTTTATTGATTGGTTGTACATAATTCAATGACAATCCCCAGGGATAAAAATTCAACATTAAGTTCGGGAAAACCCACCAATAATAACCGTACACACGTTTTCCAAAATCTTCTGCTCCGGAAGGAATTTCAAATGAAGGTTCATCTTCTTTTGCAATACCTAACTGAAGATTACAATATGGATACAGAAATGATTCATAATCATCAAATTCAATGGCCCTATTCAAGGCTGGATGCACAAAAGGGATGTGAAATCCTTCCAAATAATTTTCACAATAAAGTGCCCAATGCGCCTTTACAGTATAGTCTTTTGACACCTCAGGAACCAACTCCAATTCCTCCAAAGGAAGCCAGGACAATCTTTTGGTGATAGGTTCTAAGAGTTCATCAAAGGATATAAAAGGATTCAAGGAAACGAAGAGACTGTCAAACTTTAAAGAAAAAGGTACCTGGTTCAGGTTGTCTAAGTCAGATGGAAAATTTTCTGCTTCTTCAAATTTGGGCATGGACAAAAACTTACCTTTCAAGTCAAAACACCTTCCATGATACCTGCACCTCAATCGATTTTGATTGCCGGATTCTTCCTGAAGGATCATTCCCCGGTGAGTGCAAACATTTGACAAACAATGAAAAGAATCTTCCTCATTTTTTGTCATCAATAAAGGTTCATCCAATATTCCGGGCAACAGAAAAAATGGTTCACATTTATTAGAAAAATTCCTTTTTGAAAGACTATCCACATACTGCCAGGTAGATCCAAAAATTGAATCTTTGGAAGCTTCGAAATAAGTCTCCTGGTTATAATAATCTGTAGGAATTGTGAACGATTTCCTAATATCCTGGTGCAGTTTTGACTCCATTTAAACCGGAAGATTTTTTTTTAAAAATATTTTCAAATAGACATTGAAAATCAAGCCACCTTAAAGAAAAAACTAAATTTTAAAATCCTCAACCTGAACGAAGAAAATTTCTGATGGAAGAAATCTTCCGAAATCAAAAATGGAGCTTTTGCGAAATGAATTTTTACTGTATTTTTTACACTAATTACTTACTATATTTTGCTTGTAGAAATTAATCTCTTTCTTCCTTACCTTTGTACTTTACAGCCCTGAAGTAATATTTTTAATCAAAGGATTCAATTAAAAAAGTAAGCCTAGACTTTAATTGAATTTTTTAAAACGTCCTAACCATGACTTCAAACGGAAATACAAATCCGAACAATCGTCTATTAAATTTAGGGATCAAAAATCCTTCAACGGTTTACGAAAATCTTACCCCTTCTGAATTAATTGAGCATGCCGTATGTCAAAACCAGGGAACCCTGGCTGACTCTGGTGCTTTGGCCATAAACACCGGTGAGTTTACCGGGAGGTCTCCAAAAGACCGTTTTATAGTAAAAGATGATGTTACCCGCGACTCGGTCGATTGGGGAAACATCAACCTTCCTTTTGATGCAGATAAATACGATAGTCTTCGCAACAAGGTATTGGATTACTTCAATAACAAGGAAGTTTACGTAAGAGATGTTTATGCTTGTGCAGATACAAATTACAAAATGAATATTCAGGTAATCAATGAATATTCCTGGAGCAATTTGTTTGTAAACAACATGTTCCTTCGACCAACCAACGAGGAATTGAAAACATTCACTCCGGAATGGACCATCATTGCAGCACCTGGCTTCAAAGCTGACCCTGCAACCGATGGGACCCGTCAGCATAATTTTGCCATCCTTAATTTCACTAAGAAAGAAATTCTTATCGGTGGAACCGGCTATACCGGCGAAATGAAAAAAGGAATATTCTCTGCCTTGAATTTCATTTTACCGCACCAAAAAGACACACTTTCCATGCACTGTTCTGCCAACGTTGGCAACGACGGCGATACTGCCATCTTCTTTGGATTATCTGGTACCGGCAAAACCACTCTTAGTGCAGATCCACAAAGAAATCTTATCGGAGACGATGAGCACGGTTGGAGCAAAGAAGGCGTATTCAACTTTGAAGGTGGTTGTTATGCAAAATGTATCGACCTGACAGAAGAAACTGAACCGGATATTTTCCGCGCAATCAAACATGGTGCTTTGTTGGAAAACATCATTTACAAAGATGGTACCCGAGAAGTAGATTTCTCCAGGGCTGATATTACAGAAAACACAAGGGTTTCTTACCCGATTTACCATATTCAAAATGCATTGCCTGTTTCTAAAGCAGGTCACCCGACCAATATTTTCTTCTTGACTTGTGATGCATTTGGTGTTTTACCTCCTATTTCAAAATTGACTCCAGGCCAGGCAATGTTCCATTTCATTTCAGGTTATACTGCAAAAGTAGCCGGTACTGAAGAAGGAATCACAGAGCCACAAGCTACTTTCTCTGCTTGTTTCGGAGCTCCATTTATGCCATTACATCCGACCAAATACGCGGAAATGTTGGGTAAAAAAATGGAAGAACATGGAGTAAATGTGTGGTTGATCAATACTGGATGGACAGGTGGAGAATATGGCGTTGGTAACAGAATGAAATTGAGGTTCACCCGTTCCATGATTGGAGCTGCACTTCGTGGTGAATTAAATGATGTAGATTATACTACTCATGAAGTATTTGGCCTTGAAATGCCAAACACTTGTCCAGACGTTCCAACCGAGGTTTTACACCCAAGAAACACCTGGGCGGACAAAGCAGCATACGACAAAAAAGCCAATCACCTCGCCAACCTTTTCAATAAAAACTTCGAGAAATTTGCAGACAAAGCAAATGACGAAATATTAGACGCAGCTCCTACAGCGACTGCTGTAGCGTAAAACAGAATTGATGTTAATGAAAAAGGGCTTTTGGAAAATTCCAAAGGCCCTTTTTGTTTTTTGCTGTTCAAATTTTAAAACCACCTTCTTAAAGTATTAAAAAGTGTAAAATTATCCTCTGCTAATGTCATGTGAATTTGAAATATTGCCAGCTTTTTTAAAATTTGAGAGAAAACCTGGCGATTGACATCCTTTATTCGAATATTTAAGTCCTTTCTATTATTTTTTTTCCTGGTTCAATTAACAGGGGCACAGACTCCTTTTGTCCAAACTGAATCAATTGGTGAGGATGATGGCCTACCATACTCAAAGGTATATGCTATACAACAAGATAGAGATGGCTTTGTGTGGTTTGGCACAACATCTGGATTATACAGGTGGGATGGGCAAACTCTGGTACCTTTTACCTACAAAAATCCTCAAGGGCAAACTAAGGAATTTCAAACTATTGAGGACTTGTATGTGGATGAGCGAGGAGACCTATGGATTGGAACAAGCACTGGGCTATTCAGGTATGAACCCGAAACCCAAATCATTGAGAGTGTCATTTTAAAACCGGTGAATTCTGAAGTAAATTTTACTTCAAAAATTGTGTTGATCAATCCGCTTCCAGAAAAGGAAAAAATTGTTTTTTCAACGAATGGTATTTTCATTTTTGACGACCAAAACCACATTCGTAAATCCATTTTAAAAAATGAAACTTCCTTTTATACTGACGATTCAAATATTTCAGATTTTGATGTTAAAGATGATTCAACCGCATGGGTTTGTTCAAATGCAAATTGGTTTATTCTCGACTTTAAAACTGGAAAAATCACCAACAGTCGACCCATCTATTGGGACAGCAAAGAATTAATTCCATCTCGATTTCATTTTTGGAGAGATTCTATTGCTTTTATTGCTCATCCAACTGGATTTTTCCAATTAAATCTGAACACCTGGAAAGTTTCCCCTCCATACAATCTTCCGAAAGATTATTTACCCAAAATAGGCTGGATGATTGAAGAAGATTCCAAAGGGCATATTTGGTTCAATACAGCTTTTAAAATCTACGCATGGAATCCGGTTTCCGGAAAATATTTATCATTCGAAAAGTTTGAAAACAATCACTTTGGATTATCCAATGATTATACACTTTCCTGGATGGAGGACCGATCAGGAAATATTTGGTTGGGCCAATGGGGAGGTATTGAAAAGGTCAATCTCGCTAGTTTGAAATTTAATTTTTTCAAAATAAATCCTGCAGCAAAAGAAAATTCACCTGAAAATTCAGTCACTACAGTCTTTCAATCTTCTGATAGTTCAATTTGGTTAGGGACAAGATCGGGGTTTTTCTTATTGGATCAGCTGGGTGGAAAAATGAAAAAAATTGGCGGACTTCCTGGTTCAAAAAATGCGCATCAATTTCCAGACAAAATATTTGAAGGCCAAAAAGGTGAGATTTATTGCAAATTAAGTTCATTCTATTGGCACAAGGGCATTTTGAGATACAATCCCCAAACGCAAAATTTTGAGCCCTTTAAATCTGGGTTTTCTCTTGATAGTTTATTGCTCTTTGATATCCAGATCGATAAAAATGACCCTTCCATTTGGTGGTACAGCTCAGAAAAAGGTTTGTGTAGCTTGGATTTAGCAAATAAAAAAGAACGATGGTTTTCACCTCCGGTAAATGGAGAAAAAGCCATCCGATATTTCACCCAACTTTCAACAGGTGAAATCCTTGGTCATGGTTACGAGGGTCTTTGGAGAATCAATAAATCTGATTTTTCTTATAAACATTATGTTCACCAAATTGACAATGTAAATTCTCTACCTGACAACACCTCCCTGACAAGCTATGAATTTCCAAATGGAAAGGTTTGGATTTCGTATGGATCCGGCTTGGCAATTATGGACCTTTCAAAAGATATTTTTAAAAATTTCACTACAAGCGATGCCTATTTGCCAAGTAATGTAAGTTCCGGATTCATAGGTTTAAAAAAATCTGAGCTCTGGTTTACTACCCGCTCTCGTTTGGCAAAATACAATTTGCAAGACAGTAGCTTCCATTATTTTGGAAATGAGCACGGCGTATTTACAACCTTTGGAATTCAAAATGCGATACAACTTTTCGATGGAAGAATATTGATAGGTGCGAATGAGGGTATTATATCTTATGATCCGGAAAAAAATACCAATCCTTCCAATCCGGCATCCGTCAAAGTGACAGGAATTAAAATAAAGGGAAATAGCCTGGGAAATGAATTTGAAATGCCATTTATATCCAAAGTTATCATGGGCTACCAAGAAAATACGGTAAGCTTTGAATTCATTGGATTAGATTATTTAAACACTGAGAACAGAAAATATAGTGTACGTCTTGAAGGCTTCGATTCAGAATGGAGGAACATAGGCAAAACCAATATCGCAACCTACACCAATTTGGATCCTGGCGAGTATTATTTCAAGGTTAAAACCACCAATACTGAAGGCATTTGGGGACCACCGACTGAAGGTCTCAAACTCATAATAACACCAATGTATTGGCAAACATTATGGTTCAAAATAATAATAAGTGTTTTGACCATAAGCCTGATTTTTTTCATTCTTCAAATAATACAACAACGTCGAATTTTTCAACAGCAAAAAGAAATCGCTGAGCGAAATACAATGTACAAATCAAGATTCCTGACAAACATGAGCCATGAAATCAGGACTCCGTTAAATGCTATTATAGGATTAAACAAACTCTTGTCTGAAACCCCGTTAAATGAAAAACAAGAATCCTTTGTTAAAGCCGTTGGACAATCGTCTGAAAACCTGCTATATATTGTAAACGATATTCTTGACCAGGCTAAATTGGAAAGTGGACAATACCAATTTAAGTCTACTCCATTTACAATGGATTTGATAATTGGCCAGGTTAAAAGCACCCTGGAACATAAGGCGAAAGAGAAGGACCTGGAATTAAAAATTGAATCAAATATTTCGAATGAACTTTTATTAAAAGGAGACCCGATTAGATTGTATCAAATCCTCATTAATTTGCTCGGCAATGCCATCAAATACACAGATGTCGGCTATGTAAAATTGTCAATAAGCAAGGAATCAGATTTAAAAACAAAGGGAAATTTCACCTTCGAAATCCAAGATTCTGGAAAAGGAATAAGCCAGGCTGACCAGGAAAAAGTATTTGAAAGTTTTCATCAAATCGATCATTCAACAGAGCATTCGGAAACGGGTACAGGACTTGGACTTTCCATTACCCGCCAATTAGTAGAACAACAAGGTGGGAACATAACTTTACAAAGTGAACCTGGTAAAGGTTCTTCATTTTCTGTAATCCTTCCCTTTGAAATCATTGCGAATGATTCAAGAGTGGAAGAAAAATCACTTGAAACATCCCTGGACGGAAACTACCGGATTCTATTGGTAGAAGACAATTCATTCAACCAGCTTTTAGCCGTTGAGTTATTAAAAAAGCATTTACCGAATGCTAATGTTGATCTTGCAGAAAATGGATTAATTGCTATCACTAAGTGCCGGGAAATAAGGTATGATTTGATTTTGATGGATATTAAAATGCCTGTTATGGATGGGTTAGAGGCAACCCGCCATATCCGAAAAGAAATTGGCCCCAATCAACAAACCAAAATTTTGGCACTAACAGCCAATGCCATTAAAGAAAAATTGGAGGAGTGCACCCTGGCAGGAATGGATGACTGTATCACAAAGCCGGTGAATGCAAATTTGCTTTTGGAAAAACTGCACTATTTTCTAACCAGGAAATAACAAAACTATGGAGAAAATTGACCCAAAGAAACTGTTGGAATTATTTGGAGGGGATAAAGCTATAGCCCAGCGTTTTTTAGATTTGTTTGTTAAGGAAATCCCTTTTTTAAAATTACAATTACAAGAAGCATTCAAAAAAAATCAAATTGACAATATAGTTATCCATGCACACACCATCAAATCTCATTGTAGATACGTAGGACTGGAAAAAACAGCTGAAAAGGCAGCAAATATTGAAGAGATAGCTGAAAGGGGAGGCGAGGACCAACTAAATGTAATGATTCAATCATTGATTTTCGACCTGGATGAAAACAAATTCAATGTCAAGCTTTAATTACTAAGCGATAACCCGAGCCATGCACATTTAGGATTTCCAGATTTACATCTTCTGCCAGATATTTCCTCAACTTACTCACATATACATTTAAGCTCCGACCGTGCAATTGGGCTTCATCTTTCCAGATTTTGGTGAGCGCCTCTGATCGATTTATTTGCCCTTCTGGAGAAGTACAAAACATCTGTAACAACTGCGATTCTGTAGCACTTAATCTGATGGTTTTATTTTCAATTTGTAAGATTCTGGAGACCGGGTCAAAATGATAAAGGCCAATACCTCTCGGCTCCATGAATTTAGAAATCTCCTTCTTTTTATTAACCCTTCTAAGCACATTAACTATTCTTAATTCAAGCTCTTCCATACTGAAGGGTTTTATCACATAATCATCTGCTCCAAGTTTCAAGCCTTCAATCCGCCGTTCTTTTTCAGATTCTCCTGTTAGAAAGATTATGGGCACTTCCGAATCAATAGCACGCAACTCTTCTGACAAGACAAAACCGTCTTTTAAGGGCATTTTTACATCCAAAACACACAAATCATAGTTGCCTTCTCTAAACAGACTGAGGCCAGAAGCAGCATCATGCCTCAAATCTGCCCTATACCCTTTTGTTTCCAAAAACTCTTTCAGGACAGTACTTAGGACTTTATCGTCATCAACCAACAATATTGAAAAACCTTCCATAGGTACTATTTTTCTCAAATTTCAATAAAACCAACATAATAGGCCAAACCTCCCTTTCGAATTTTATCCTTTTTTACACTTTTTGAAAATTCAATAGGTAAATGAATTTCGCCCAGACTCCAATTTTGTAAGAAAAAATATGGACCCTGGCATTTTAACCATACCACTCAGAAATAAAAGGAGCTTTTACTTTTTATCCGCTATTACCGTTTTGTTTCAAACGCTGGTTTTACACTTGGTCAAAGAAGATTTTCAAATGATAACGGGCCATTCCTGGCTACCTGACCTTCAGTTTTCATTTGGAGTAACCTCATTTAATCAGTTTAAAATCCATTCTTTTCAAGGTGGTGTACAATTGTATTTGGTGCATCTCGCTTCTCTGGCTTGGTTAATTCCGCTGTTGTGGTCCATTACATTTAGTGTTTTCATTCAGCGAATATTCCAGAATAACCTAAAAAAGCAAAAGGTTCTTTTTTATTGGATCTGGGCTTTTCTCATTTTCAAATTCATTCAACTGATCACGCTTGCCTTTTTAGTATACAACATGAGCGATCAAATGAATTGGATAATTCTATTCTGCGGATACTTCTTAAATCCAATCCTATTCCTCATAGCAGGATCATTTTTACTGCACCTGAGTATTAATACTTTTTTACACTTTTTAAAAAAGCCTTGAAATTTTCCTTTCCCTTTCACCTTGAGATTTGCATAAAAATATTTCACCATGATGTATAAAAGGATTTTCCAGCTTTTGATTCTGACGACATTTTTCCAGCTTTCAGCTGAGAAACTTTTTTGTCAATCCATTCAAGTGGCCGTGGTCGTTAGTCCGCCATACCCTGTCAACCTTGAAGAGGCACTTAAATTGAACAGGCAGGCTATCATCACCCTTACCAACCTTTCAAATGAACCACAACAATTTAAGTTATTAGCTTCAGTTGAGGGTGACAATGGATTATCAGCAAGGATAAAACCAGACTTTGTACCTACTGCACCAATTATTTTACTAGCTCGGGAAACCAGGGTCTTAAATGGCTCTCAATTGAAAAATATTAATTCAAATCTATCTGAAAATGATGTGGATGTACAAGGAATTAGTATTAACAGGATTATTCAAACAGAGACCCTTCCGGAAGGTAATTATGAAATTTGCATAAGAGCCTACTCCTATCTGGGAACAACACCTCTTTCTAATGAATCTACTGGTTGTACCAATATTTTCCTCACACATTATGATCCCCGGTAATAATTCAACCTTTGGATGCATCAACCCAAACCACGAAAATTCCCCAGTTTCTTCAATTCATTTGGACACCAAGCGGAATTCCGGGTATCACTCGATATGCATTGGATATTGTGGATATGGACTTCAACAACCTCAACAATCCTAATGATGCATTTGACAACCCTTCAGTATTCGCATTTTTAAGAAAGGAAAACCTGGTAAATCCTATTTTCAATATAACGAATTTTGAACCACAATTGGTGGTTGGCCGGACCTATGCAGCCAGAGTTCAAGCTTATGATCCCTCCAACCAAATTGCCTTTAAAAATGACGGAAAAGGTCCGGTTATCAGCTTTACCTATATACCCAACCAAATCATTTTACCTGAAATCAATGTCAACAATGGTAATGGGCCAGGGTATAATCCTAACATCAAAAACAATGAAAACCCGGTACAATTTGCGCTCAATATCTGTGAAGAACCTGTCAACTTTCCAAACAATATCCCTATCAATGGGAAAGGCATTTTTGAGAATTTAAATGAAGTAAATCTGGGTGGTCATACACTCTTGTTGACCAATGTAAATTGGAACGGAAATAATCTATCCGGTCAGGGGAAAATAACAGATACATGGTTTAGAATTCCTATCCTGGTCGAATTCGAAAATCTTCAATTAAATTCAGATGGTCAAGTTATTGAAGGATTTGCCAAAGCACGTAATGATGAAAACCTCCCTTCGCAATGGATCAATGATCTAGGCAACATTCAATTTGGAGAGGAACAAATAAAAATTGTAATTCAAAAATTGCTTGGAAACAGCCAACAAAGGATTTATGACTTTAAAGATAAAGCAAAAAATATCGGGGTAGGAATGCCGGTTGGGATCAACCGAAATATAGGAGGAGCAAATCAGCTTATCGGAATAGTCGGAATGCATTTTGGGGTTGGTGGATGTGCCCTTAATGCAATTGCACAAATCAATATACCCTCAAAAAACCAAAGACTCAGTCTGGCTGCTTCCGGTGTTTGTTTTAACAAAGACGGATTTACAGATGATGGTTTATTATACCTGGCAGACGATTACACCGTCAACCCAAATGGGAATATAAAAATGCACCTCCTAAAAGCTGTCCAGGATAACCCGGACAAAGGGACTTATATAAAAATGGAGAACACCGGATTTAAATTTCTCCGCCTTGATGGTAGCCTGGAAATTTCCTCCAATGTCGTACACCCTGTTGACCCCAACGAAACAAAAGTCACTGCTCCCTTTTCTTTGGAAATAGAAAACTTCCACAATTTCATGCTTGACGACCTCAGCTTCCAGGCATTCGAATTTAACAGACTACCCGGGTTTACGGTCAATATTCAATCCTTGTCTTACGACCATTCCGAAGTTTCTAATCCTCAAAACATCCAATTTCCTATTCCCAACTACAATCAGGAAGGAAACCTTTGGCAAGGATTTTATCTCCATTCTGTTGACTTTACACTACCAAAACAATTGCACAAAGATTTCAAAATTAAGGTTTCAAACCTTATTGTGGATGATTTTGGATTTACCGGATTATTGGATGTTCCTTTGGTTTTGGGAACCAACCAGGGAAAAATGGGAAGTAGGAACTGGCCTTTTTCCATTGAAAACTTATTTATAAAAGTGATTAAAAACCAATGGGAGGAAGGAAGCTTTAATGGAAAAATAAGAGTCCCAATTCAAAAGGAAAATGAGTTTCTTCAGTACCAGGCATTACTAAGTTTACTGGACAATGAACTGGATTATCAGTTTAGTGTAGAGACACAGGAGGAAATCGAATTCCCTGCCATCATTGCCAAAGGAAAAATCCTGCCTAATACAAGCATAATTATCGAAAAGACAGGTAATGGTTTTGATCCCAAGATGCATTTGTTTGCCAAGTTGGACTTAAATACCCCAGTTAATATTAATATTCAAAGCTTTCCATTAAGCTTTAGTGGTGTGGAAGTTCAGGACCTGATCATCGATAAAAATGGTTATCACTTCGGACCCGACGGAGCATTCAGTTATTCATATGGTGAAGACCAAAGGAAAGTCTTTGGATTTAACGTAACGCTTGACACTTTTACCATTGTCAAACCCAATCAATTGTTTGCGGGTATGGATATGCAGCTTATTGGTGAAAGTAATGTTGTAGGTGGAAGAGCACGTGTTTTCGTTAATACAAAATGGGAAAATGACTTATTGAAACTAGAATCTATGAATCTTTCTGACTTGTATATCAATGGTGATGTAAGTATAGCCCATGTAGAAGGCTATCTGAAACGATATGACAAGGACATTGTATATGGAGATGGGTTTGCAGGAGGACTGGATGTAGGAATAAAACTTGGTGAAGCCAATGCACTTCCCATTGCTGCAGAAATGAATTTGCTTTTTGGAAGGAAAGAAGATTATAAATATTTCTATATCGACGGAGCGGTAGATGGCTTGCCCAACATCCCTTTGTCTGCAAGTATGAGGTTTTATGGTTTTAAAGGCGGCATTTATTATAAAATGAAACGGGAAAGCATAGATGTATTACCAGTACCAGATAAATCCATAAAATTTGGGTTATTGGCGGGAGCCGCAATAGGCCTTGATTCTAAAAGAGCGTTTCATTCCAAGTTGGTATTGGATGCAAATTTTACTGCATCCGGGTTGGGACAAATCAATTTTGATGGTGATGCTTACATGTTTACCGATTATCAGCCAGGTTGGGACCCTTACGAGCCGTCAACTACGCCTATCCATATTGCAGCCACTGCAAAGATGGATTTCAGTACTAAGGTCTTTGATTTTGACGGCAGTGTAAAAGCTAAATATCCTACAACCGGAAATCCCCTCGTAAAAGGGAATGGATCAGTTAAGATTCATGTAGCTGGGAAAAACGATTGGTACATTAAAATAGGGGAACCGGGACCTGATGAAAACATTACCATAGAATTGGCTGACATCATAACCAAAAAACATTACCTCATGGCCGGGTACGGATTGCCTGCAATGCCACCACTTCCTGAACCTATCATGAGTAAATTAGCTGAAAACAACATTCAACCACAATCACAACGGTCCAATTTAACCAGTGAAAACAACCTCAGATATGCTTTTGGAAGTAACTATCACTTTAATACCGGTGAACTAAACTATTGGATTTTGTATGGCAATTTTGCAGCTGATCTTGGATATGATATTTCCATAAGCGATGGCTGGGGTGATTGCGGATTCCGGGGTTGGTACGTAAATGGCCAGGCCTATGGAAGAGTAGATGCAGGAATAGGCTTAAAAGCAAAGTTATTTGGTAAGGAAAGGAAGTTCAAAATTGCAGAACTATCTGTAGGGGCAGCCCTTGAAGTAGCTTTACCAAATAAATTTTACATAAATGGTATGGTTTACGGTGAGGCAACTTTTTTGGGAATCATCGAAGGCAGTTTTGATTTCCAGGTAGAAAAAGGTCAAAAGTGTCAGCAAAAACCACAATATGAAGAGGAAAATGCCCTGGAAAACTTAAAATATATCCAGGATACTAATCCTAAAAATGGGAAAACCGGCGTAAGTGTCATGGCCGTCCCTCAGGTGGTTATGTTATTCTCAACCAATGATAATAAAACTTATCCGCTCACCGAACTCAATGAATACGGAGTAGAAATAAACCGTGAATTCAGATTTCCAATCCACAAACTTCAAATAATAGTTGATGACCCTAATTCTTCAAAAAATGGAGAAATCATTGCCAATTTAGATTCCAAATCCTATCAGGGTTATTTTAAGAAAAATAGCAAAGGAGATGTTTTTACTTACCAAAGTGAAAAAGCACTGGAACCGCATACTTGGTATAAATGGATAATAGAAATCCGGGTTTTGGAAAAAATTAATGGTGTTTGGAATACTGTGGCAGCAAATGACACCAAAGTTGAAATTAGATTTAAAACCGGAACAGGTCCAAAAACTATCGAGAACGCTAACGTTGCATTTTGTTATCCTGATAGAGCACAAAATTTTTACCTTCAAAATGAAAACGGAAGACGAGGGTTCGTAAAGGTGAAAGTCGATGCCTACTCCAACGTATTCAACTTAAACGGAAATCAATTCGAAAAGGATTCTATCCTTATTCGCTTCATCCCGGTAGGTGGGGGTTCTGTACAGAAAGGAACATTCCTTGGATATTCGGGCAATAAAGTGATGTTTTCACATCCACCATTATTGAACAACAAAATGTATGTTATTCAAATAGTTAAAAAACATGCAAACTGGTTGACCAACACACCCGACGACGATCCTGAAATTTACCTTTCTGCCGGGCAAAATTTTGAAGATAACCTTACGAAAGGCCAGAAGTTGTTGGGTGACCTGCAAACATCTAAAAAGGAATATGAAATTTACAAATATGTCTTCAAAACAAGTCGTTACAACACACTTGAATCAAAAATTGCTTCCTTGCAATCCGGGAAAGTGATGGCTATAGGAAACCCGCCATTTTCAGGAAGAACTATAGAGGTTATCGGTCAAAATGAAGGTTTTGATAAATTTGACAATCAACAAATTGATTTCAACTGGTTTTTGACTGAATCTTTTGGAGGCTCCGGGTCAGGGGGTAATGGCCAAACGATCCTTAATAAGCCAAAACCCAATTTTTACTGGAACTCTTATTTAAATCCAAAAGTGTACAATGGTTATAATGAAATTTTAGTCCCCGGTGCCTACCCATGGATTTCCAAAATTGACCCATCTACTTATGTAGAGGTTATTAATCCTGTTCCTCCAATATCACAGGAATTAATTAATAAAATATTGAATGAAAAGGTAAATCCTGGAATGGTTTTCCAGGCACCTCCTTCCCCTCAAAAAATCCTATTCCAACTCTATGGAGAATCTATCGGCTTCTATACATACAAAAACTACCTCATTCCCCGATTATTCAATGTAAATAATCCAGAGATCAAAAAATGTATCCAATATACTCCTGGTTACAATAAGGACCTTAGAACACTAATGGATTACCATATTGATAATCCAAACTTCAAAACCTTGACGGGAGGCAGTTATCAATTTTTAGCTTCCTCAAAATTGGTAGGAAACCACCAATATCTCATTGATTGGAAAAAGGAATTTGGTATCCAAAACAACTAAAGGTCAAGAAAAAGCATTGCCAACCGCAATGCTTTTTTCTTTCATAACAGCTTTCCTTTAATACTTTTTTACACTTTTTAAAAAACCCTTGAACAG
Source organism: Saprospiraceae bacterium (assembly GCA_041392845.1). GTDB lineage: Bacteria > Bacteroidota > Bacteroidia > Chitinophagales > Saprospiraceae > JAGQWW01. Next base: position 179,548 of record JAWKLG010000005.1, read on the forward strand.
GTCAGAATTGCTGGTTACGGAACTTTGAGGAAAATAATTTATATGGAAAAATTTTGGCAAATTTCGATCTTGGTTTTGTTTGGGTTTGTTTCGTTTCCTTTTAAAGGTTTTGCTCAAAATGCAATGACTGAAACCAACGATTCCAACCTTCATTTGATGGTAAAAAAAGAAGGCAATGAAGTTGTGCTACGTTGGGCACCCAGCACTGCACAGTTCTGGGAACAAAGCAATGTTTCGGGTTACCAAATAGAAAAGATGGTCTTACCTGAATCAAAGGACGATTTGAAAAACAGTAACTTTGAAAAAATCACTTCAAATGCCATTTTACCGGCGGCTCCAGAGCGTTGGGAGCAGTGGATAGATTCAGATAACTATGCTGCCACAGCCTATGCTGCATTGTATGTTGAAAGACCAGAAAATCCAGGTGATTTACTACAACAGCTAAAAACAGCTGACGACATTCGTCAAAAAGCCTTTTTCCTGGCCTTATTGGCAGCCGATCACTCCAAATTAGCTGCTGATGGACTTGGACTTCGATTCGTTGATCATTTTCCAGGGAAAGGAAATCGTATTATTTACAGAGTTTTTCCTTCCATACCTTATGAAGGCACAAGTCGTGATACTGCGTATTACCTGCTAGATAAAAGCATTGCAGAAAATGCATATAAAGCACCGAAACCAATAACCTATCCAATGGAGAAAAAGGTTACCATCAAATGGCCAAAATCCTCCACAGTTGAATTTCCCTTTACTTCCTTTTTCATTGAGCGTTCAAATTCGCCCAATGGCCCCTTTGAAAGATTGACAGAGGCTCCAATTTTAAATTCTAAACAAAAAACCACTGAAGATGCTTTTTTATATTTCATTGACTCGATTGGTGTCAATTACCAACCCTTTTGGTATCGCCTCGTAGGAAATACCCCATTTGGAGAAAGCAGTAATCCCGGAGAATCCACGATGGGAATGGGCGAGGACAAAACCCCTCCTGTTGCACCTTTCAATCTCCAGGCAGAGGTATTGGGTAAAAATCTTGTTAAATTGACCTGGGAGGTCTCTAAACCTATAGCAACAGATGCCGTCGGTTATAAAATCGGAAAAGCTTCTACTTCACAAGGACCCTTTTCAGCAGTGCATGATGATTTATTACCCCTGACTACCCAAAGTTTCACGCATACCTTAGCCACAGAAACAGAAGACAACTATTACGCTATCAGTATATTCGACACCGCAGGGAATTATAGCGAATCTTTTCCGGTATATGCCTTTTTCATTGACACATTTCCCCCGGCACCACCTACCGGGTTAAGAGGATTTACAGATACATCTGGTATGGTTCATTTGCATTGGAATCGTTCTATGGAGACAGATCTCCTTGGCTACAGACTTTATTGGAACAATAGTCCAAACCATGTATTTGCAATGGCTACAGGAGAAATCATAAAAGATACCACTTTTAGTATGCCATTCAATGGAAAAACACTTTCAGAAACAGTAAGATTTTCTCTTGTTGCAGTAGATGCAGGTTTTGGGCATTCAGACTTTTCTGCCCCTATTGAATTGGAAAGGAAAGATGAGGTGCCACCTTATCCAGGCAGGTTTACAGGTTGGAGCCTGGATTCCAATTATGTATTGATAACCTGGGAACCTGGCGTAAGTAAAGACATTAAATCTCAGGAACTTTGGAAGAAAATTAAAAACGAAAAATGGGAATTGATAGCCAAATTAACTAAAACAGTCAACTCATACAGAGATGAAAACTTCATAACCGGTTCGGAGGTGCAATATGCTTTAAAAGCCATCGACGATGATAATCTGGTTTCAGATTTTTCCTTTCCACTTGGCTTGCATATAGAAAAAACAAGAGAATTAGACCCTGTGCAAAATGTGGAAGCTGAATGGGATGAAAACACTAAATCCATTCTATTGAATTGGAAATCTGATGGTAACCTTAAGAAGCAATATGTTATTTACAGAACTACCCGGGAGGAGAATTGGGAAAGTTATGAAGTAGTGGAAGAACAAAACAGATTTCAGGATAACCTTATTCCCGCTGTCGATTCCATACAGTATGCTGTCAGGGTTATTGATGAAAATGGAAACCAATCATTGCTATCCTTTTCCAATAAAGTCGATTTAAAATAAAACCTGATGAAAACATATCTTATAATCCTGATTTTTCTTTTCCCTTGTCTTGTTTTCAGCCAGGATTTTGAAAACATAAAAGAATCAAAACCTCTTACGTTAACAGGTGGATTAAGTGTTGGAGGTCAATTTTACAATGCAAATGGAATAATGGCTAGGTCGGTAAATCCATTGTGGAACATTGCAGGAAACGCAAATCTCAATATTTACGGGGCTTTGGATTTACCATTTTCTTTTACTATCGGAAGGCAAGGTACCAATACTTCTTATCCCACCTTTCATCAATTTGGTGTCAGCCCGACTTATAAATGGATAAAAATCCATGCTGGTTGGCGCAATATGACTTTCTCAAGGTATACCTTGAATGCGCATACTTTTTTAGGTGCAGGAGCAGAATTAACACCAGGCAAATGGCGGCTAGGGGCCATGTATGGACGTCTTCGAAAAGCAAGAGATTATAACGATGAAGCGGAATTTTCAAATATTCCTCCTGTTTATAAAAGAATGGGATATGGTTTTAAAATAGGGTATGGTACCGAAAATCAGTACCTGGATCTTATTTATTTCAAAGCTGAGGATAAAACTAATTCACTTGCAGTGCAGAGCCCTGACAGTACAATCACACCAGGGGAAAATGCAGTCCTTGGATATAATCTTAAGAGTAGACTTTTCAAAAATGTGTTTATAAATAGTGAAGGAGCCCTAAGTCTTTATACCAGAGATATTAGAAGCACGGAAGCAACAGAGTTACTGCCCGTAGATATCTCCGGTTTTTTTACTCCACGTTTCTCTTCCCGTCTTAATTATGCATTGAAAGCAGGAATTGAGTCTCGATTTAAAAATTGGAACTTTAACCTGGACTATGAGAGAATTATGCCTCAATTTGAATCTATGGGTTCCTATTTTTTTGCCAATGATGTTGAAAACATAACAATTTCACCTAGGGGATCTCTATTTAAAAACAAAGTTCAGTTATATGGTACTTTTGGTGTTCAAAGAAATAATCTGCTAGATGATCGTTTGGAAACCACCAAAAGATTTATCGGAAATGGCGGCCTAAACTATTTCTCTGGTAAACATTTTGGTTTGCAAATAAATTTGACAAGTATAAACATCAATCAAACGGAAAGAATTCAATCTTTAAGTGACAGTATTAGGATTGCAATAGTCAATACAAATTATATGGTCAGTCCTTTCTGGACATGGAACGACAGTATAAGCAATAAAACCCTTATCCTATTAGCTAATTATCAGGAACTTAATGACCGGAATCCCTTTACTAGGGAATTCACCGATATGCAAACTATTCTATTTAACGGTAGCATTAATTCCAGCAATCTTACAACAGGCTGGAGTTTTCATGCAGGATTTAATTTTGACAAAATATTTCTCGCTGCGCTAACCAATATGCGATGGGGTGCTACAGCAGGTACAGGTTGGAATCAGAAAGAGGGTATTTTTGGATGTAGACTTTCATTGACCTATAATTTTTCCTACATAGATGGCAATAAAGATGGTGCCATCATTACAAGTAACTTAAATATCGATTATAGTCCATGGACAAAACATAAACTAACTGCTTTTACCAATGTAAACAGAACCCTTACTTCTAGTTTTGCAAACTATACGGAAGTAATTGGAGGAGTTCGGTATGGACTTATTTTTTAAACTAAAATATTTGATCCGATTATTGTTTGGTAGTCCGAAATAATCTTATCTATCGTTTTTAATGATTATTTTTGAAAAAACAATTATGAAAAAGAAAACACTGTTCCTTACCCTGTTTTTATTCATTGGATTTACTTTTCAAAATTGCATTTGCAATTGCCCAAAAAATACAGGTAGTTTTTTTGATATTCAGGGATTGCGATTGATCCATTATAAAAAAGTTTCAAGCTCCTCTGTAATAGAGCTTAAAGAAAACGAAATTGTTTCAGTGGATAAATACTATGGTCTATCAATTGATTATCTGGTAAACTATATAAGTGATTATCAGGAAAAGAAAATTAAATGGAATTTTTCCCTCATCTCAGAAGCTTTAGCTTGTAGTTGTATTTATCCCGGCGAATCTGGTTCAAAAGAAGAAAAAATTGAATCTCTTGAAATTTTTACTTTGAAAAACTTTGATGACCATCATTCCGCTGGTAGCAAAATAAACGATATCCTGGAAACCAATATATTTGGAGAGATTTTAAATCTGGAAGATTTCCTGCATCAAGACACCTCATTAATTCAATATGAAGATTTGTCTCTTAGGCTCACTGAATTCCCTATCCTAAATGACACTTTTCAAGTAAAAATCAAACTTGTCTTAAACACAGGAGAGGTTTATGAAGATGAATCCGTTCCAATCATATTTAAATAAATTCCTGCTCCAAAACGATTTAAATTGAACTTATGTATCATTAAATCACTCAATTAAATCCCTGAATATCTGAAAGTTATGCCGCTCGCTTTTCGACCTTCACCTTTCGTTTTTTAAAAGCCCGGTAAACTGTAATTCGTAAATCTTAAACTCCACAAATAAAAGGTCAAGTAATCGCCATTTTTGTTCTTTGACATATAAAATGGGAGATTCCCACCTGGGATTTATCAAACAAGTTCCCATTTACACTTCAACACGATTGACATATCAATCCATCCCATCCTTGGCCCAGCAATAAATTCCTTGGAATTTTTTAATTTTAACTTACATCTTTTTACTCCTAACAACTTCTTTCATGCTCACAATAAGCCTGGCAGGCAATCTGCTTTTAATTCTTTTATGCATCCTCTTTGTATTTCACCTTTTAATCCTTGCCGGTTTTATTCCTCATGATATCATTTGGGCTGGTAAAATCCGTTCTAAAAAACATTTGATTCAAATGGAATCTATCTCCATTTTGGTAACCATTATTATGGCAATAATTGTTTGTTTAAAAATGGATTACCTAAACTGGATTGAAAACAAGACAATAATCAAAATAGCCATGTGGATATTATTTGCCTTTTTTACCCTCAACACCCTGGGCAACCTAACCGCAAAAACCAAGTTTGAAAAATACGCCTTTGGAACCCTGACACTTTTTATGGCCTTGTTGGCATTATACCTCGCCTTAAACTAAGGAACGATTTATTACCATTTAAAAAGCAATCAATCTTAAAGCAATCTTTTATTCTTTTAAAACAATTTGAAAATTATAAAAAATTAAAATCCTAATTACCCTATCTCTCCATCCCCCTATCTCCCTATCTCCCTATCTCCCTATCTCCCTATCTCCCTATCTCCATTTCTCCTATCTTTACAAAAAAAAAGAAATGCATAAGTCCATCTTCACCCTATTAGTTTTCTTTTCCTTCTGCTTTAGTATTACAGCACAAAATCCATTTCCTTGCGGCACCCAGCCCTATAAATCAGAATGGTTAAAATCATTTCAGTCAAATCCCGAAGCAGCTAAAACTGTATTGGATTCTACACTCTATGTAACTATGACTGTTCACAATGTTGGCTCAGATGATGGTTCTGGCTACCTTTCCTACAACACCATCCTTAATGCACTTTGTATTTTAAATGAAGATTTTGCACCCGCCAATATTCAGTTCTTCCTGGAGGAAGACGTGAGATACATCAACAATACCGCTTTCAACCAACATGATTCTGTCCTCGATGGAGGACTTTTCATGTTACAATATGACATAGAAAACACAATCAACACTTATTTCGTAACTGATCCGGCTGGAAACTGTGGTTACAACCTACCCTGGGCTTCTATTGGAATGAATAAAGGATGTTCAGGGGCCCAAAGCCATACCTGGGCACATGAGGTGGGGCATAATCTCTCCCTTCCTCACCCATTTTATGGTTGGGAAGGAGGCGTAAGTTGGGACAATTCAGTACCACACAACTTCTTCAATCCGGCTCCAAGAACCGTTTTGAACAATTATACCAGCTTTAAAGATTCCCTGATTTTAGATACACTTATCATTGATACCATATTGGTTGAATTGGTTGAAAGAACCAATTGTTTAATTGCCGGAGATGGATTTTGTGATACCTACCCTGATTATATTTCAAGTAGATGGAATTGTAATACGGATGGAGAAAGTCCTACACTTCAGACAGATCCGGATGGTGTAGAATTCCGCTCTGATGGAACATTGATAATGTCATATTCCGACGACAGATGCGCCAACCGATTCAGTGAAGATCAGATGGCTGCGATGAGGGCGAGTTTATTAATGGAAAAACCGGAAGTCCTTAGAAATGAGCCTCCTGACCTACCCGTTGATCCTGCTTTTGTCTTCTCACCTGTTTTCCCTCAACCCGGAGAGGTAATTATTCCTGAAAACAATACTTTCCAATGGGATGCAGTTGACAACGCCACCCATTATCTTATTCAGATTAGCCGATTACCTTCTTTTGCAGTAAATGAATTTGAAGAAATAGTTAATACCAATTCAGCACAAATAGAGAATCTGAGATCCAATACCAAATTTTTCTGGAGGGTTCGTCCGTTCAACTTTACATCAACTTGTGCAAATTTTTCATCACTACAGAATTTTGAGACTTCAGAACCAACCTCTATACAAACACCTTCAAAAATTGCTGAAGACCTGACCGTTTTTCCAAGCCCGACGCCCGAAGGACAACAAATATTCGTAAAATGGACAGGAATCGATTTAGGACAATCAAATTTTGAAATTACAGACCTAATTGGCAGGCAAGTCCTAACCGGTAATGTTGATTTGACAAGTAACCGGGTTATCCAGATTAAAGGAAGTGAGGGGCTGCACCAAGGTGTTTATTTTTTAAAAGTCCAACACAAAAATACCTGGATGATTAAAAGGGTAATGGTAAATAATTAAACAGACTTCCCTTTGTGATCAGAAACAATAACACCATCTTCAAGTGTAACAACGCGATGCGCACGATCAATAACTCTTTGATCATGGGTTGAAAAGACAAAAGTGATTTGTTCTTTTCTGTTCAACTCTTCCATGATTTCCAAAAGGGTATTGGTACTTACTGAGTCCAAGTTGGCTGTTGGTTCGTCTGCCAAAACGAAGGTTGGCTTGGGAGCCAATGCTCTGGCAACTGCAACCCTCTGCTGCTGTCCACCTGAAAGCTGAGATGGTTTTTTATCCATTTTATCAGCCAAACCTACTGCAGTGAGCAATTCATTGGTTCGTTTTTCCCTTTCCTCTTTGCTTCTTTTCTGAAGTAACATCACAAACTCAACATTCTCCTTCGCGGTCATTACAGGAATAAGATTATAGGCCTGAAAAACGAACCCGATATTGTTCTTCCTAAAATCTATCAGTTCATTATCACTGAGCTTGGAAATATCCTGGTTTCCCACCTCCACATAACCTTCAGTCGGACGATCCAATCCTCCTATAATATTCAACAAGGTTGTTTTACCCGATCCGGATGGTCCAACAATAGCCGTAAATTCACCTTCATTTATTTCAAGGTCCACTCCTTTAAGTGCTTCTACCGGAATGGTATCTGGATTGTATATTTTTTTAACCGCACTTGTTTTAATAACTGCCATGTTATTTATTTTTCTGTGGTATTATATTTTTTCCATAAAAAGCAGGCTTGACCATCTTCCTCGATTTCGCCTGCATTTGAAAACCCATTTTTTTCTAATACTTTTTGAGATGCAAGATTTTCAACCGGAGTATAGGCTATCATAATCCTTGCATTTTCATGCATAAACACCCAATTAACTAAACCTCTCACCGCCTCACTTGCAATCCCCTTTTTCTGAAAATTATCATCAACTACATATCCAATGGCGACCTCTCCATTTTCGTTTGGCAAACCACTCAAACCAATACTTCCTATTGACTGGTTGGTAGATTTAAAAACCATCTCCCAATTGGTTCCCCAACAAAATTCCTCAGGAAATTTATTAGTGAAATTGAGCCAATGGTCCATAGCTTCTGCCATTTCTGTTTCCATTTCTTCTGAAATACTCCTTTTTATAGGATTCAAACCAAGGTGTTCTTCCAACTTTGGCCTGCTTTCTTTTAACAATTCAAGATGAACCGATTTCAATGGAATCAAAAACAATCGCTCCGTTTCAATATGATAGGATTCCAATCTCATAATTTTCTAATGGCCTCCACCGGTTTAAGTCTGATGGCTTTCAAAGCCGGATAAATGGAACCCAACAAAGCAGTAATCACAACGGCTATTGCCAATTGCCAATAAAAATGAGATTGTAATTGAGGATATACGATATCAGACATACCAAATTCCTGCATTCCCTGAGAATACAATGAAAGGTTTATTCCTGCCTTACTCAGCCAACTTACTGTACCCCATCCAATCAACAATCCTAGTGGCGCAGAAATCAATCCCAACATGATAGTCTCAGTCATAATCATAAGGAATATCCTGACCTTGTTCATACCAATCGACATCAACATTCCTAATTCCCGATACCGCTCCAATACTGCCATTAACATGGTATTTATGATGCCAAAAATCAAAGCCAGCATTACGATAAAAGTAAAAATGGTAGCTGACAGTTGAATCTGCGATTCAAATAATTCAATTTCCGGAGAAATTTCTTTATAAGATTGAACAAGGAGATTTGGAAAATCTCCCTTCAAACTATTCATTATAGTGTCCAGTTGATCAGTGTCATCCAACAACATGGCAACCTCATGACTCATTGTTGAATCACCCAATAATCTGCTCAAATCATCTTTTCTTACAAATACCCTGAATTCATCAAAAGCATTGTTTCCGGTATCAAACAATCCGGCAACCCTAAACGCACCGGCAGTGATATCACCGTCCGTATTTTGAAAAGTCAAGACCAATTTTGAACGAAGTTTCACATTCATCTTATCTGCCAAATCACTACTAATCAGCACAGGATTCCTTCTTTCCACATCCAGGTAATCCCCATCTACAATGTTTTTATCAAGTTGAGTTACTGCTCCTTCAAGCTCCGTATCTACTCCGCTTATCAAAACTCCTCTTGCACCTTTACTTGAAGAAACCATTCCCATGGTAATAGTGCGCAGCGTCGCAGCTTTTACTCCGGGAGTACTTTCAACTGTTTTAAGTATTAATTCAGGATCTTTTAAGTTGTACTTGATTTCCTTTTCTTCCGGAAACTTTGGATCATGTATCTGTACATGTGAAATTTCATTTTGGATGGTATTATTCACATAAGAATTTACCATGCCCGAGCTAAAACTGATAAGGAAAATAACAGCCCAAACTCCCAGGGCTATAGATGTGATTACTACCAGGCTTCTTACCCTGCTCCTCCATATATTTCGCCATGCAATTTTTAAAATCATTGCCTATTCTTTTTATGCTCTCATCGCCTGAACGGCTTTGAGTTTGCGGATTTTAGTTAAAGGATACAAAGCCATTATCGTTGTTAGGACTACTACAACTATCGCCTGGGTAAAAAATATTTGCCAGTCAAAGGCAGCCGGAAAGATGGGTTCAAATCCAAACTTCTCGTAGGCTTGCTCCATATCTTTGGATATTTTGGAAAAATCGACCGGATGGGTATTGAAATAATAAACCAATGGAAGACTGGCAATAATACCCGCAACAGCTCCTAAAAGGCCAAGAAACATAATCTCAAACCAGACCATAATTCCCATACTCATACGCTTCATTCCAATAGCCAATAAGACACCAAATTCATATTCCCTTTCTTTGGTCATCATAAGTATGGTTCCAAAAATCCCAAAGGCAATAATCACGTACAAAATCATTAACACTATTACATTGCCGGCCGTATCAACCTCTCGGGCTTCAACCAATTCAGGCATCATGGTCTGCCATCCCATTACCTCATATCCAGCTGCAGTATCCAGCTTCTGTGATATACTGGCAATCGTGTTTTCAACCTCATCTTTATTTTCAACCTGAATGGCAACAGAAGTCAATAATCCATTCGCACCATAAAATCGTTGTGCAGTCTTCAAAGGCAAATAAACCATTTGTTTATTTAGTTCGGGTGAGCCAAATTTGACCATTCCTTTAACCAGATACTTTCCGGCAGCATTCACTCCATGATAACCCTGACTAATTAAAATCAATGTATCTCCCACCTCAAGTCCGAGGTTGTTAGCAGCACCTTCTGCTATCAAAACCGATTCTTCTCCTTCTTCAAAAAAAGAACCTTTAGTAATCCGGTCCTTAAATCCGGTCATAGCATTTTCTGCTTCAGGATTGGTCCCGACTACCAATACTCCTTTGGTATTATTTCCGTTAGCACCCAATGCAAAAGATTCCAACCTTGGCACTACATTTTTGATGGTTCCTATTTCTGACAACTTATCTTGCCAATCACCATCCTCCTCAAAAGCCTTATCGATACTTTGCTCATCCCAGTATCCCTTGCTATGTATTTGAATATATCCGTAATGAAAGTTCACTACATTGTCCACCATTCTATCCCAGGCTCCTTTTTGTATAGATTGCATGAAGGAAGAAAGCAACACTGCAAAGAGTATGGACGCAGCAGTTATCAGGGTTCTCCTTTTATTTCTCCAGACATTTCTCCAGGCCAGCAATATGATTGTCTTCATGATAATTTTTTAAATGCCTGCTATCTAACACTTTTCATATTTTGAACCGAAAAGAAATTTTCTTTCATCGGCTCATCAAACTTCATCCAAAGATTTTCGATAATCGTTCTATTTTCTGGTTCATCTGCGGGAATAACTTCCATTTTGGCAGGAAGCATTTTACCGCCTAACATTTTTATATCCTGACCTAAGATTGTATTCACCAAATATTCATCCTCGTCGTAAAACTCAGTCTTCATTTGAAGGAAGTCTTTTTTACTAATCCAGGAAATAACTTTCCCCCAAACTACAGGTGCGTCAGGTTTTGGTACCATCTGGATTTTATAACACTCTCTTCCATTTATCGTTTCCGATCCTAATAGGGTATGATTGTAATCTTCAACGATTGATGACTGCTTTACCAGATCGTCATTGGTAAAATCAGAACCCATCCAGGATTGAGCCATCATAGAAGGAGGCAGTTTCACTACCCGGTCAATGGTAGGTTGCCAGTTCCAAATTTCATTTCCTCTTTTTAAAAAAGCAGTTCCTTTATCCCTCGCAGGTGCAGTCACCAGGATGAGCGCATAATCGTTTCCGATTCCCCAACTCTTCATGGTCATCTCTCTCTTCCAGCCAGGTCGTACGATGGTCATTTTCATTTCACCTTGACTGGTTTCACCATTTAATTTCTCGTCTGCCTTTTTTACAATTTCTTTCGCTGTTAAACCGGATTGTGCTTTAATTGAGGTGAACCCCAAAACCATTATAAATCCTGCTAACAATAATCCAAACTTTCTCATTTCCTTTATTTTTCAAATATTTTTTGAATAACCAATTGTTTCATCTCTTCTAAAGGATATACCTCTGGCATTACCATGTATTGCATCCCGATGCCATCCATCAAGGCACCATATAATAGTGCTTCTTTTTCAGGCTCCTTTTTACCCATCTTTCGAAAAAGGTCCGTAACCATACCTGTATGTTCTTTCGCTTTTTCAATGACTTCCCCTTCCATGCTTTTGGTCACAGCTGGTTGAAATGCCAGAGCAGCTAACAATTTCCAATACTTAAGGTTGTCAACTATCCACTCAAATACTCCATCAATTAATCCACGCATTTGTTCCTCAGGACTGGCAGCTTCATCCAAATACCGACGCATAAAGACATTCCCCATCTCCATTGCATCTGTGATAATTGCCTTCAATAATTCGTCTTTACTTTCAAAATAATTATACATCAGTCCTTTGGATATCTTCGCAGCCTTGGCAATTTGACGGATACTGGTATTATGGAAACCATTTTCAGCAAAGAGCTCCAGAGCAGTTTCTTTAATCACCAAAACTGTCTGGGTCCTGATTTCTTCGAATTGTTCTTTGGACTTCGGAGACATAAAATAATTATTGAACGAATGGTCAGTCAAAAATACATAATTGCCAAACACGACGCACAAAAGAATGTTCATTATCGACCACCGAAAGCAATTAATCGATAAAAACAGAAAAGGCTGCCTCCTTTCGGAAGCAGCCTTTTCATATTAGCAATGGGACAATACAATTATTTCAGTCTGAAAGAAGATTTACCGGCAAGGAATCCCTTGTTGTATAATTCTACTTCGTAAACTCCCTCTTGAAATCCGTTTGGATCGGTCCAGTTGAAGCAAACTTTTTCAGCCTCATTATCATATTCCTGCTCCAAAACCTGGGTGTAAAGAATTTCAGATCCTGTTTCTTTGTTTACAATGGTGCGTTGCTCTGCAGCTACTGTTTCACCAACTGGATTGATAACCCTTACATAGAATTTTTCCATTCCCGGATTAGCAACTTTGTTTTCAGCCATATTGAAACAAATTTCTACCTGATCTACATTTTTTGCATAACGCTTTTTAGACGTCTTTCCGTTGTCGCGCAACTTGTAACCTTCAATTTCAAATCCCTGAGTCTTGATAACAGATGCGAAAGTTACTTTGTCTGTCAGATAGGTTTTCTCTGTTTCAAGCTGCTGCTTTTCAGAAACAAGCGCTGCTTTAGCAGTTGTTAATTCTTCATTTTGGACTTTCTGTTGCGATAGGTTTTCAGAAAGCATCAAATTTTGATCGGTTAACTCTGCATTCTCTTCTTTAAGCTGATTGACCTGGGCAATATATTCTTCAACTTGTCCGGTCAGGTTTTTAATTTCTTCTCTGGCCTTTGCCAAATCATTTCTGCTTCTAATCAAGGAAGAGATTTTTGATTTCTGCTCCGCCAATTCAGCCTTTTGCTGATCAATTATGGCATTCAACTCTTCATTATCTCCTTTTAATCCATCTAGTTCAAGAATGGCATCATTGTATTGGTTTTCCAATGAGTCCGAAAGCATTTGTACTTCTTCCAAAGCTGCTGCTTTCTCTTCAAGTGCCTTACCTTTGTTGATGTTGCTTACCAGTAAGAAAATCGCTACCCCCAAGAGGGCCACCACGATTACTGAAGCAATTGCAATTAATCTTTGCTGAGAATTGTTGGTCGTCATGACAGTCTTTTTTTGTTAAAAATTCAGTTTGGTTAAATTGGTAATTAAAAAGGTACGGGTACTTTGAAAACAGTGAATGAATATGTAAAAGGTAAGTAGCGACTTTTGTATTGCAAATTTAACACAAGTAATGACTGATCTGTTCGAAATATTGTATCCAAGATAAAATTTCTTGGCTTTTTTTAAAAAAAACCTGTCCATTTTGATACCTCGAGGCACTTTTGGGTACTTTTGAATAGAAAGATTTTTTTATGCTACAACAAATCGACATTGCCAGTGTCCTTTTTCTGGACATAGAAACGGTATCAGGTGCTAAATCTTATGCAGACCTGGATGATAATTTTAAAGAGCTTTGGAAATACAAAGCACCTTCAGCTCTAAGAAAACCTTCTTCAGAACTCTCAGAAGAGGACATTGAAAATGCCTATAATGAAAAAGCAGGCATCTATTCAGAGTTTGGAAAAATCATTTGTATATCTGTAGGAATCGTAGTCCGTGATAAAAACCAACAACTTTCTGTCAGACTTAAATCGTTTGCCAACGATGATGAAAAAATCGTTCTGACAGAATTTGCTGAATTGTTAAACCAGTATTATCAAAATCCGGACAAGCAATATATATGTGGACACAACATCAAAGAATTTGATATACCATATATATGTAGGAGAATGGTAATCCACCAAATTCCCCATCCCCGGATGTTACAACTGCAGGGAAAAAAGCCTTGGGAAACCAAATTCCTATTAGATACCCTGGAACTTTGGAAGTTCGGCGACATGAAAAACTACACTTCATTAAAATTGCTGGCTGGAGTTTTAGGCTTCCCTTCACCAAAAGATGATATTGACGGAAGTGAAGTTGGAAATGTTTATTGGAACCTCGGCGACTTACCCAGAATCGCAATCTATTGCGAAAAAGACGTTCTGGCTACCATTCAATTATTACTTAAATTCATGTACATGCCCACCCTTGAACCAAATCAGGTAACATCAGTCGGATGGAAACAGGAAGACGACGTATAGCACGCAATGGAAATCATCCCAAAACTGATCCTGATAATTTTTGTACTGGCCACTGGTATCAACCTATACTTTTGGTTGACATGGTTTTCTAAATTGGCATTTTATAACCCGGTACAAACTACAGATACGAAAGAAGAAGACCCTCCTTTGGTCTCAATAGTTATCTGTGCCCGAAATGAAGAAGAAAATCTTGAAAAAAACCTCCGCCGTTTCCTCAACCAAACCTACCGCTCCATAGAAATAGTCCTAGTAGACGATCAATCTACCGACAAATCCCTGGAAAGAATGTGGTCATTTCAAAAAACTTGTTCTACCTTTCGGATTATAATTATTCGTAATGCGAATAAAAACCGTGCTGGTAAGAAAGAAGCATTGGCTAAAGGAATAGGCGCTGCCACGGGAAAAATCATTCTTTTAACTGATGCAGATTGCATACCGGCAAATGAGGAGTGGGTAAGCCAAATGGTAAAACTCCTCAATGGAGAGGTGGACATTGTACTTGGATATTCACCTTATCAAAAAGAAAAGGGCTTTTTAAATAAGTTCATTCGATTTGAAACGGTTTATACCGCGATTCAATATCTCTCCTTCGCGTTGGCTGGCAAACCCTATATGGGAGTCGGTCGAAACTTGATGTACAGGAAAAAACTGTTTGAAAAATCGGATCAATTTAAAACACATCTGGATATTCCATCCGGAGACGATGACTTGTTCATTAATAGTGTTTCCAACAGTACAAATACTGTTGTAAGTTTATCCCCTCAAACCTTTGTTCTTTCCGAACCATCAAAATCCTGGGAAAAATACTACACACAAAAGGCCAGACACCTGAGCACGGGTAGTCACTATAAATGGTCTGACCAAATCAAGCTGGCTTTATTGTCCGGCACACATTTATTGCATTACATGGGAGGCATTGTGCTGCTTTATATTAATTCTAGCACAATATTTGTTTTTTTATTATTTGTTTTAAGAATATCTGTGGTCTGGTACATTTACCGCGGTGTCTTAAACAGGCTTGAGGATAAATCACTACTAAAGTGGATTCCCCTTTTGGATGCTTGCCTGGTTTTGTACTACCTGATATTCATACCGAGTTTACTAATTAAACGAAAAACGAAAAAATGGAATTAGCAACATCCTCCCCCGCAGTTGCAGCAAGTCTTTCCCCAAAAGCGAAAGAAGATTTCGAATTGGTACAAAGCGCAATCGAAGGCGATCAATTTTCTTACGGAATTTTGATGGACCGTTACCGCCACTCTATTTTTCATACCATGCTAAAAATGGTAAGAAATAGAGATGATGCCGATGATTTAACGATTGAAGCATTTGGAAAAGCTTTCAACAAACTTCCAACCTATGCGCCGCACTATGCATTTAGTACCTGGCTGTTTAAAATTGCAATCAATAATTGTATTGACCATATTAGGAAAAAGCGTATTCAAACGCTTTCCATAGACGATCCTATCGAACACAACAGCGATCAGGACTTTTCCAACAACCTTAAATCTTCATGGTTAGACCCTGAAGAAAGCATCATAAGAGATCAAAGACTGGGCTTGATGAGAAAATCTATCTCAAAACTATCTACCAAGTACCGCTTGATGATAGAACTCAGATACTTTGAAGAATTGAGTTATGATGAAATAGCAAATGAACTTGGAATCCCGTTGGGCACCGTTAAAGCCCAACTTTTCAGAGCAAAGGAAATATTGTTTCAGATGATGCAAACTCCGGGTGCTGCAGCATACCTTGACAATACTGCCAGGGTTTCAGGCTCAAGGGTTTCAGAATAAATCCGAACATACTTAACATTTTATATTCCCATGAAAACTTCTGCCTCTTGGGGCAGGAGTTTTTTTAATTTTTAGGCAGCAGATCTAAGTAGCTATCCGTTTTACCACTACTTAAGTTTAGGAAAAAAGTATAACTGCGGCCTCTCCTTTACGCTCACTATTTGCAGTTTCATCTGACAACCTTATAATGAAGAGGCCGCAATTTTTTCTGAAATATTCCATCCTCCGTCCACATTTTATCCTTGTTTGATACTTTCTTTCTAAAAATGGTACCAATGAGCAAAAGCTCATGTTATGGACAACAACACAATTAGTCTGGAGGAAAAGTTATTCTCAGCTATTCAAAGTCAGTCTTCCAAATCTTCTTGTTGGAAAAAAGAAACCATGCAGATTTTGGGGCTCGGAAAAAGTGCATTTTATAATCGCCTGAGTGGACAAACTCCGCTCCATTTAAAGGATGCTCTTTTACTGGCAAAACATTTTAAGATTCCAATCAATATTTTATTTGATCACCCTAAAGAAGAATCTCAATTAAATTCTTTTAGGAAAACCACAATTGTGATTTACCAACAATAGAATACCTGATTTCACAGTTCGACCATGGCGAATCAAAACCCTTTTATTTTTCTGCTAAAGGACTTCCCTTCTTTTTTACTTGGCTCAAACACCCCTCTTTTTCATTTTTTTTTACTTTACCAGGTTGATTTCCTCTGTTGCTCTCTCTATTGATGATTTTGAAAAATATTTTTACGGTCTTCCAGATTTTCCCCCACTTTCTATACAAATTGAACGCCTTTCCAGGCTGTTCTTGGTCCAACGGTATTGAATGGTGGAATGGATTGTTGTAATGATCCACTGCTCTTAAGTATTTTTGATCATTTTATCAAGTTAAACAAACCAAATTTGAAGGAAATTCACTTTTTCCGCATTTTTTCAAACGAAATGCAATCCCTACATGAAAAGGTTTGTGGACTTTTGGACGAAAAAACTAAAATATCAATAATTATAACCACCAGATTTATTTCAGTCAATCCTCAAATTTCGGCTTTGAATTCTATCTTTTTTACAATAATAATGAAGGAAAATTATCTCAAGGTTTTATAATAACCTTGTTGAAATAAGGGAACAAAAACTAATTTCTTGATTCAAAGTTTTGGATGCAAAATCAGCTAAATGGAGAATTCGTATTTCCATTATCAGATCAGTCCAGATTTCAGTTATTTTTAGAAAAATCACATAAACAAATCATCAATCATTTGTCAAAAAAGATAAGTCTAAAACAATCACAATTTTACCCTTTCATCTAAAATTTGATTTGACAAAATTGGGATTGGGTATATTGAGGGCTCAAAATTTTAAAACATGTTAAGATTATTGGCCATTTCTCTTGTGAGCGTCATTTCCTGCTGCTCATTTGCCCAAAACACTTCCAATCACGGAAATAAATTTGAACCTCTTGGTTCCATGCTGCCAGCAGGAACTTTAATCCGGGGCGCAGATGGTGCTCCCGGACCTGAATATTGGCATCAACAATGCGATTACCAGATAAAATGTATCCTGGATGTAGAAAAATTAAACCTCTCAGGAAAAGAAACCCTTACTTATCACAATAATTCTCCAAACACCTTAAAATACATCTGGATTCAACTGGATGAAAATCAACATTCAGTTGAAAATGACAACCAATATTTCGACCCTTCCGGAATCAATAATACAATGAGTGAGACGGATTTGAGATTGTTGAACCCTTCAACGGAAAAAGAAAAGTATGGCGTAAAAATAGAATCAGTGACCAATAAAAATGGTCAACCACTGAATTACTTTATCAATCAAACCATGATGCGGGTTAATTTACCGGAACCAATTGGCCTGGTCGCACCACCTTCAACATAGCCTTCGGAATTACAACCTTATCGACAGAACAGCCTTTGCAAACTTTTCTCAAAATTTTGCCAATTACCCTCGATAAGGATGTGCGAGTATTTCCCTGAAGACGAAAATTACCACCATCACTCAATGGTATCTGGTGGTTTGTGTTTACAGCGATTTTGAAGGATGGCAACAAACAGTTTACAGGAAGAGGAGAATTTGCCCTAAATTTTGGAAATTTTGGAAGTTGAAATGACTTTGCCTTCAGATTACCTCGTGGAGCCACCGGTTCCCGTCAAAATTATGCACAGGTTCTTTCCAAAACTCAATTGGAAAGATAAAAGCTCAAAAGTCGGACATCTTCGTTGAAATTGTTACATTAAATGAGGCCGTGGAAAATGAAAATAGTAAAACCAACTTCAGCTGTAAAACTCTGGAGATACAAAGCAGAAAAAATGTTAGAGACTTTGCCTGACTGCCAGTAGAAAATTTATTTGGGATGCCATGAATTTTCCACAAGAAAAGGTAATGATGTCATGTGCATGAGTTATTACCCTAAAGAATCATATCCAATTTACAGCAGATATTCCACCAAGGCAGTTGCCCATACCTTAAAAACCTATTCAAAATATTCTATTCCTTATCCTTATCCGGTAGCTATTTCAGTAGAAGCAGATAATGGAATGGAATATCCAATGATATGCTTCAACCCCGGAAGAGCAGAGCCAGATGGAACTTATGACGAACAAGCAAAAAATTCGGCAATTAGTGTCATCATTCACGAAGTAGGACATAACTATTTTCCAATGATCATCAACAGCGATGAACGTCAATGGAGTTGGTTTGACGAAGGCATCAATACATTTGTGCAATACCTGGCTGAATCAGAGTTTGACGTGAATTATAAGTCCTGGGCAGGCCCGGCATACATGATAACTGATTACATGAGTTTACCAAAGGAGCAATTGGAACCCATTATGACAAGCAGTGATAACATCGTTGGTTTCTTTCCAAATGCATACCTAAAACCGGCAACAGCACTCAATATCCTTAGAGAAACGGTAATGGGAAGGGAACTTTTCGATAGAGCATTCAAAGAATATTGCGAGCGATGGGCATTCAAGCACCCAACCCCTGCTGACTTTTTTAGGACCATGGAAGAATCAAGTGGAATGGATTTGGATTGGTATTGGAGAGGGTGGTTTTATTCTATTGATGCAGTCGATATTTCTTTGGATACAGTCAAATGGTATAAGGTCGATTTAAAAAGTGATCCCGAACCCAAAACTTTCACCCAGGAATCCAAAAATGAAAAGCCATTTGAAAATATTACCAGGAAGAAAAACAAGGATGAAGGAGTTGAATTTGCGGTAGAGTCAGACCCTGCGCTACAGGATTTTTATTATAAAAACAGGGCCTGGGAAACAGAAGATTCCGTCAGCAGTCAAAAAATCCATTTGTATGAAAATACCTATTCAAAAAAGGAAAAAAAGCAACTTTTTGAAGACAACAATTACTATGAATTAACATTTAGCAACAAAGGTGGACTTGTAATGCCTGTAATTATTGAATGGACTTTTGAGGATGGTACAAAAGAAACAGAAAAGATTCCGGTAGAAATATGGAGGAAAAATGAAAACAGCTTTACCAAAGTTTTTGTAAAACAAAAGGAAGTAAAGGCCATAATAATTGATCCATTAAAGGAGACAGCTGATATCAATACCGGCAATAATGAGTGGCCAGTTAAACAATTGCCGAGTAAATTTCAGGTTTACAAAAGTCATAAGGTCGAGAAAGGAAAGAACCCGATGCAAAAGGCAGCGGGAAAAACCATAAAACCATAAATCAGTTAGAGGCTTTGGTCACAAATGATTCAAAGCCTTTCTTTTTAATTTCAGCAGCAAACTGCTCGGCTTCAGCCTGGCTTTTGAATCTGTCAACTATCACTCGGGCAAAAGCACCACCAGAGGTGATTTCTACAGTTGCATTCCTGTAACCTGCATCTGATAACTGTTTTACCAGATTATCTGCATTCATTTTTTGTTTAAAGGAACCGCCTAATACAATGAAAGCACCTGAGGAGGATGGAGAATTGGATTTTTTTGGTTCTGTTTTGGGCATTTCTTCTTGTTTTGCAGAGGGGTCCGGTTTTGTCTCAACCTTTTCATCATATGCAATCTCGTCTTTTTCAGATGTAGCTTCTTGTTTGGTTTCCTCGTCCGTTTTCTCTAAAGGTTGAATGTCTTTTTTTACGACCTCTTCTGCAGAATCATTGGTGTCTTCCAAACCCATTTCTTCGAGATTTCGCTGAAGAACTTCCTTATTTTGAATCTCATTTGAATTGAGTAGGTCATTGGTTTTGACCAAAAGTAAAATTATGGCAAGAACACAAACCACCACAATTGAAATCGTAACATAATCCAATCTTGACATCATCAGGCTATTAAATTCTAAATAATGTTTTGATAATCAACTACTTTTGCCAAATCTGCCTTTTCAAAAGTAAACACATTTTACCAAAAAGGCATATTTACATCACTAAAAACCACGAGAATGTTGAGTTTTGTGGTTTACAATTTCTGATGTTTTTAAAATACTTAGCTTTTCTTATGGATTTAAACACGCTCAACCTGATAGTTGATATTGGAAATACAAGATCAAAATTAGCCCTGTTTAAAGGGAGCAAGTTATTGAAAAAAGAATTTGTAACCGACCTGTCTGTTGATGATTTAATTCATTTCACAACCAACCAAAACATAGGAAAAGCTATCTTTTCCAACACTGGAAATCTCCCTATTGCTATAAAGGAATTTGCAAACAGTGCTTTTAACCCGATTTGGATGTCACATGAATTAGGCTTACCGATCAAAATGGATTATCATACTCCCCACACACTAGGGAAAGACAGAATTGCAGCAGTAACGGGCGCATTTGAAAAATTCCCCGGAAAAAATTGTCTGGTAATTGATGCAGGAACCTGTATCACATACGATTGGTTAACAAAAGAAGGCCGCTATCTCGGAGGTAACATTGCTCCAGGACTTACGATGAGGTTGAGAGCCATGCATGAATTTACTGCTGCTTTACCACTGGTTGAACCTGGTGCTGTTTCAGACCCAATAGGAAAATCAACCCAAGAGGCCTTGAAAAATGGAGCTGTTTGGGGAACGTTTAAAGAAATTGAAGGCTACATCGACTGGGGAATTGAGAAATTTGAAGATTTATCAGTTGTTTTTACAGGAGGAGACACTGATTTCTTTGTCAGGAATATTAAAAGAGAGATATTTGCCGACCTTGATCTTGTTTTGACGGGACTGAATAAAATTTTGAAATTCAATGATTAATTACATGCATTCCAAATATTATTTTTTACTACTTCTACTTTTTCCAATTTCACTGATAGGGCAAGATCTTGTCAAAAACAATTCTCCCTATTCAAGATTGGGTATTGGAGACTTGTTTAATCGGAATTTTACAGCAATGGCCGGAATGGGAGGACTTTCGGCAGCCTTTCAAGATTCAAGGCAAGTGAACATTTTAAATCCGGCATCTTTGGCCTCCCTACAAATGACATCTTTTGAAGCAGGAATTTATGCCAAATACGCCAATTTAGATGATGGCACCAATACTGCTGAAATTTGGAGTGGAAACCTTTCCTATCTTTCCTTGGGCTTCATCACCAAAAATCAGCTAAATGCCATTTTAGATAGAAAAAAATCTCCCTGGTCTTGGGGAATGAATTTTTCATTACAACCTTATAGTACTGTCGATTATGGAATCGAGTTGAGAAACTTCATTAGCGATTCGGTAGAAGTTGTCAACAATTTTTCCGGTTCCGGAGGAAGTTATAAGTTCCTATGGGGAAATGGGGTCAGGTATAAAGACTTTTCGTTAGGCGCCAACCTTGGATTCCTTTTCGGAAATATTGAAAATCTGCAGACAACCACCCAGTCCGATGAACAGGCATATGCTATTGTAGATCAACGTGATATTAGCCTGGGAGGATTTGTTTGGAATGCCGGAGCCCAATACAAAATCCAACTATCAAAGACTGATGAAGATGGCAATAAAGACAATTTCCCCAAAAGTATTGTGGTAGGATTGTATGGAAATAGTGCTACATCTTTTAATACCAATAGTGATGTATTGGTTTACAGGGTACATGCAAGAAATCCAACGGATACTATAAATAACACTTCTGATGTTGAACAGAGTGGCAGGTTACCAGCAGAGTTTTCTTTGGGAGCAATTTACCAGGTGCAGAATAAACTAAAATTGGGTTTGAATTATTCCATGGCTACCTGGAGTAATTTTGAAATGGAGGCAAAGTCGGATGAAAACCTCAATGACTCCTATACCATTTCATTGGGTGGTGCATATACACCGGATTACATTTCTTACAACAATTACCTGAAACGTGTAACTTACCAATTCGGGTTATTGTATGAACAAGATCCAAGATTAGAACTTAAAAGAACAGCTGTTACCTTGGGTGGATCCTTCCCAATTATTTTACCAAGGCAAACTACCTCCTACATTAATTTAGCAGTGGAAGCAGGTCAATTGAAGGGTACCAATACTATTGATGAATGGTATGTAAGAATGATGATGTCTTTCTCTTTAAATGACGACAGTTGGTTCTTTAAAAGGAAGTTCAACTAATTCAGTACTTTATTTTTTAGTATTTGAATTCTTAATTTTGACCTTAACTTTAAAGATTATTTAATAGAAAGTTGTATCAGGAATTAATTTTTGATTCGTTTTATTGCTGCCTAATGAACCAATTTTTTTTTATTTGATTTCTTTTTTAACAACAACCTTTAAAATGAATAAACAGAAATTTGGAGCACTACTAGTATTTCTTTTTTCAGGATTAACTTTTCAGGCATTTAGTCAGTGCGGTACCTGGAACGAATCTGATAGAAAGAGTGAAGCGGAAGATGCACACGTAGTGTATAGAGGTCACATTAAAGAAAATAATTTTGATGCTGCCTTCCCTTATTGGGAAAAAGCCTACACTATAGCTCCAGCTGCAGATGGACAAAGATCCTTTCACTTTTCGGATGGTGTAGAAATATATTTACACAAATTTAAAAATGCTACTGACGAAGCTCAAAAAAAGGAGTTTGCTCAAAAAATAATGGACTTGTATGATCAATGGGTAAAATGTTATCCAAAAGAAAAAGGTTATGCAAGAGGAAGACAGGCTTACAATATGTTTTATACCCTTCAGTCTGATTACCAAAAGCTAAATGAGGTGCTTAAAGAAGCGCTGGAAGCAGGAGGCCAAAAATCAGAATATATAATCCTGGATCCTTACGCTCATGTTTCAGTTTGGATGTTCCAAAACAATCTGATGGAAGCAGAAGAAGCAAGAAAAATCCATACCGCACTGGTAGAATTGGCAGATTACAATATTGCAAATGATAAAACCTACGGTCCTTATTATCAGCAAGCAAAAGATGCCATGTTAGGTACCTTTGCAACCATTGAAAGAGATATTTTCGATTGTGATTATTTCAAGAATAAATACCTTCCTCAATACAAGGCCGACCCGGAAAATAAAGAAGTTTATCGCGAAGTTTACAAACAGCTTGTAAAAGGAGGTTGTGATAAAACAGATCCAATTGTTTACGAAATCTTCCTTAAAGATAGTATCGCTACTATGGAGGATTTCAAAACCAACAATCCAGGTTATTACGCCAACGAGCTTTATAAGCAAGGACAATTTGAAGAAGCAATTGCTAAATATGAAGAAGCCATAAGCAAAGAAGATGATGCTGAAAAATTAGCAGATTACCATCTTGCGATTGCTTCCATTCAATTTAGAAAATTGAACCGGTATTCAGCTGCAAGAAGTTCTGCTTTACAGGCTGCTAAATTAAAACCAAATTGGGGACAACCTTATATGTTGATTGGAGACATGTATGCACAATCCAGTTCTTCTTGTGGTTCAAATGCATTTGAAAAAGGATTGGCAGTTCTGGCAGCTTTAGATAAATATTCATACGCTAAATCCATCGACAACAATCCAGAGGTTCAATCAGATGCGAGTTCAAAAATCGCAAGATATAGCGCTTATAAACCAGATGGTGGTGAAGCCTTTATGATGAGCGTTAAAGAGGGAGATACAAGAACAGTTCCTTGTTGGATTGGAGAATCTGTAAAAGTCAGATTTAAATAAAAAATAGCTGGCTTCTCATAAAAAAACTTCCGAAGTTTGTGGCGCACATCTTCGGAAGTTTTTTTTTATAAACAATAATGAAATGAAATATACACTCCTTTTACTATTTGCCTTTGCCTTAGGAAGCTGCGGTATTAAATATACTGCAAGCACGCTACCTGAAAAACAAATATTGTTTGGGGAAGGCGGAGGATTTTCCGGAAATGTAAAAGAGTATATTTTGTTGGAAAACGGGCAATTATTTACGAGAACTACTTTTGCCGGGACACCTGAAGAATTGCCAAAGGTTAAAAAGAAAACTGCTGAAACTATTTTTCAAGAATTGACTCCAACCATTATGGAGATGGAATATATCAAACCCGGCAATAAATATGCATATATTCAGTACCAGGTTGATAGTTCCACCAATTACAGGGTTGTATGGTCAGAGTCCGATGAGAAAGCACCGGAAAAAGCAGTTAATTATTTCGACCAGCTAAAAGGCCTGGTAAAACCTGCTAAAGAATAAAATTAAAAAGGCAAATCATCACCAAGGTCATTGTTGGCCATTGGTTCATCATCTGCAGATGGAAAATCCATTGGCTCAGAAGACACACTTGCTCTTGGAGCTTCCTGACTTGCGCCACCTGATTTCTCCAGTCTCCAGGCATTCAAGTTTGTAAAAAACTTGCCTTGCCATTCTCTTCCTCTCAAGTCAAAATGAACCTTTATAGGTTCTCCTTCAGGATAATCGTCAAGGAGTGCGCATCTATCCTGAGTAAGCTGAAATTTAATCATTTGAGGATAATTCCCATCCTGTATTTCGATGACAAATTCTCTGGCTTGAAAGCTGGATGATTTACTTTCCGTATCAAATTTTCTAAAAAGCTTTCCTTCGATTTCAAAAGACATTTACAATTCCTTTTTCAGTTTTATTGAATATTATTTTCCGTCGTAAGCCCATTTAAGATAAACTGCACCCCAGGTAAATCCTCCTCCAAAAGCTGTGAGAATAATATCATCGCCCTTTTTTAATTGAGATTCATAGTCCCAAAGGCATAAAGGAAGAGTAGCAGCGGTGGTATTGCCGTATTTTTGAATGTTGACCATCACCTTTTCCATTGGAAAATCAGTCATGTTGGCTACCGATTCAATGATCCTGATGTTGGCCTGATGTGGCACCAGCCATTCCAATGATTCATTATCCAGATTATTTCTAGCCATAACTTTTTTCACCACATCAGCCATGCCTTGAACTGCGGCTTTAAAAACTGGTCTTCCATTTTGATAAACTACATGTTCTTTAGCCAAAACCGTTTCAGCAGTAGCCGGATTTAGAGAGCCCCCCGCTTTTTGGAAAAGAAATTCTCTACCAGCTCCATCTCCTCTTAATATTGCATCCTGGATTCCATTGCCTTCTTCATTGGCTTCCAATAAAACGGCTCCTGCACCGTCTCCAAAAATGATACAGGTTGACCGGTCTGTATAATCAATAATGGAGGACATTTTCTCTGCTCCGACAACTATTACTTTTTTATGAAAACCAGTTTCTATAAATTTTGAAGCAGTATTCAAGGCAAATAAAAATCCGGAGCAGGCCGCATTAACATCAAAACCATAGGCATGGTTGATTCCTACTTTATCACAAATGATATTTGCTGTATCTGGGAAATTAAAATCTGCAGTTACAGTTGCGCATATTAGTAAATCAATTTCATCAGGAGAGGTATTGGTCTTTTCTAATAATCCCTTAACAGCTCCCACTCCCAAGTCAGAAGTAGCTTTTTCAGGATCTTTCAAAATTCTTCTTTCTTTAATTCCGGTTCGTTCAGTAATCCATTGGTCATTAGTATCGACCATGGTCTCCAGTTCTTTATTGGTTAGCACGTAATCCGGCAAAAATCCATGGACACCGGTAATAGCTGCAAGTCTGGCCATAACAGATTGATATTAAAAAAAGAAACTTTCCTTTCAGTTTGATTAAATAAAATAGGGCGCCAAGGTAGGGAAAATGTCCTACATTTAGCGCCCATCTATTTTATAATTGTCCTAATCCTTAAAAGGATTTTGAAGCTATTTATTGAAATTTGGATTCTTTCAGGCTTCCTTATTTTTATCAGAATTGGAAGAATCGGTTTCTTTCTGCTCTGTATATTCTGCCTCTTCCGCCTTTTTAGCACCTAAATAATTTGGCAAATCCATCCCTGCCATATTGAAGAGGTCATTCATAGGAGGTACAGACTGGTACAGGCCTGAAATAAACTTCGAAGTAGAATTTCCTTCACCATCTTTTTGGTTACCTCCTTCCCAAACAGTAACCTTATCAATTTTGATTCCTTTAATGGCTTCAACCTGGGTTTTCACAAGTTCGGGTAGCTTATCAGCAATCAACATTAACACTGCATCTTTTGGATCACCGCCTGCTGCTTCCACTACTTTTTTGAAACCTTCAGCTTGCTTTTCCAATATCTCAAAAAGACCTTTTGCTTCTGCTTCCTTTTTAGCAAAAATAGCATCAGCCTCCCCTTTTGCTCTTCTTCGGGTTTGTTCCGCTTCAGCTTCTGCTGCAATCTCAAGCTGTTTTTTATCTATTTCTGCCTTTACGATGATATCTGCTTCTTGCGTGGCTTTATCTCTAAGTGCCCTCGCAATCTCTGCTATCTTTTCGGCTTCATATGCTTCTTCCAATGCCTTAGCAGACTGAATTTTTTCAGCAGCCGTTGCTGTTCTTAGATACTCGGCTTCTTTGATCCTTCTCTCTGCGTCTGATTGGGCAATTTTTACTTTCGATTCATTTTCACCATCAATGGATTTTGCATTTGCTTCTGCTTCACCAACTTTTGCATTTGCATCGGCAGAAGATACCCTTATCCTTTGATCCATTAAAGCTTCTGCCTCTCCGATAGACCCATCTCTGTTTTTTTGAGCCACAATCATCTTGGCCTCGTTGATGGCTTTTGCAGCAGCTTCTTTACCCAATGCTTCGATGTATCCACTTTCATCATGAATATCGGTAACATTGACATTGATAAGATGCAAACCAATTTTTCTCAACTCAGCACCCACGTTTGCTGCTACATTTGTTAAAAATTTATCCCGGTCAGAATTGATTTCTTCAATATCCATTGTAGCAACAACAAGTCTTAACTGACCAAAAATGATGTCTTTTGAAATATCCTTTATTTCGTCCAGAGTCTTTCCTAATAACCTTTCAGCTGCATTGATCATGACACCATCCTCATTGGAAACAGCTACAGTAAACCTTGATGGAACATTTACGCGGATATTTTGTCTACTCAATGCTCCACGCAAATCTACATCTATGGACATGGGTGTAAGGTCAAGGTATTCATAATCCTGAATTACAGGCCAGACGAAAGCAGCTCCACCAGCCAAACAGCGCGCCGAACCACTGCCTGTTTTTCCATAAATCACTAAAATTTTATCTGAAGGACACCTGCGGTATCTGGAAATAAAAAATAGCAACAGGAGTACAATCAAAAAAATACCCAGGATGGTAAGCACTAGATATGGTCCCATATTCCAAGCTTTAAAAGGTTAAAAAATATGTTGGTTGGTAATCAGGAACCAATTGCCTCTACTAAAAGTGTATTAGGGTCTAAAACCTGAATTACCCGAATTTTTGAACCGGTAGGAAGGGAGCTTGCATCTGTCATGGCATCCATTTCTTTCATACCCTTACCTATTATTACGTGAACCTTGCCTTTTCCGGATCGACTTTCCGGTATGGGTAAATATACTTCACCCTGACTTAATAAAATTGTGCTGGGATCAAAAGTTCCTGATTCTGTCATTTTTGCAAACCAGAACATCAGATAAGCGACAATGAACATGGCAATGAAACCTGCAACAACTGCGACTATCAAGGCAAACCAAATAGTTGCTCCTTCTTGCAGTGTCAAAGTGCCTCCCCAGCCAAAAAAGGTAAAAAAGGCCAGAATACTCCTGATAGAAAATACAGTGAAATCGGCATCAAACCCATCTACATCCACTTCTGCGCCATCTAAGTCGGCATCCGTATCACCGCCCAAAAAACTCATGGTAAACTGGATCAGTAAAAGGAGAGAAGCTATTAAAGCAATTCCCCAAAACAATTGTAAAGTTCCAGATAATTCGTTCCACCATGCAGTCATTATGAAAGGCTTTATCCTTATTAATATCGATTGGACTAAAAATAAAAAGACTGCCACAAAAGGCAGTCTTTTTTCGATAAACTATCTTTTTTATCGGCTTAGCTATAAGAACTTATCATAGGCCATTTTAAGGTTAGCAGCAATAATGTCTGCTGATCGACCTTCAATATGGTGTCTTTCCAGAAAATGTACCAATTGACCGTCTTTAAATAATGCAATAGATGGGCTGGAAGGAGGATAAGGCAAAAGATATTCTCTGGCCTTTGCTGTTGCATCTGTATCTACACCTGCAAATACAGTATACAAATTGGTTGGTACCTTTTCGTTGTCGAGGGACATTTTCGCACCAGGCCTTGCATTTGCTGCAGCACATCCACAAACAGAATTTACAACCAATAAAAACGAGCCCTCTTTTTTGGACATTACATCATCTACTTCACCTACAGTAGTTAAAGATTCAAAACCATTAGCGGTTAAATCCCTAGACATCGGTGCCGTTAGTTCAGCTGGATACATATCGATATTAGATTTTTTTGATGAAATACTGAATTAAAACCTGTAAACCCAATTATTGTTCTATTCTTAAAATAAAACACAAAAGTAACGATTGATAGTCATTTTCAACAGGCTTTTACAAAACCAAAAGATTTCACTTTAAAACATTTGTGTTTTATTTTAAAACAAAAATTGACTTTTAAAACTTTTTGTTTTATTTTTGTATCACAAACACACAAAAATGGATCTAGAAGTTTTAATCAGCAAGAAAGGAACAAAGGTGGTTACAGCAACAAACCTTCACGCTGTACTTCAACTGCCAAAACAAGCCTACTTAAAAAATGTAAAATCCTGGCTAAAGGATGTTTATGAATTCCAAGACGGCATCAGAAGACCCAAGCCTATGGTAGATTTTGCTAAGAGAGGTAACACAAATGAAATTCTTGACGATTACTATCTTTCTATTGAATTGGCAAAACATATTACCCTTAATTCGAGCAGCAAATACAAAAGAAAATTTGCAAATCGACTGCTTTCACTTGAAGACAAGGTAGAAAATGCAGAGCTGCTATCCATGGATCAAGTCTTGGCTGTATTAGAACTAGCTAAGGTTATGGGGCTGACTTCCTGCCAGGCTGCAAGTGAAAGAGGACATATGAAAAGGTATCTTGAAGACAACGGTAGTCCAGCAGACTGGTGGTCTTACCGTTCAGAACTAATAGGCTTCTCTTCTGATTCAATAAAAGACATTGCTCGAAGAAAACTTCCTAATGCAAAAAATAAATCTCAAAAAGATCTTTTACTCAGGTTGGACAAATATGAAACCATCCGAATCGGGATCATCGATCTTTTCATGGCATTGGGTAAAAATGAAAAATATGCCCGCAACATGGGTGATTTGGCAAAAGCACTTGCCAAACAATTAAATGTGGAGGTATGGGACGATAGAAAGACCGAAGTAGCCTTCACTGCAACCTTAAACGAAGACCTGGTTCAAGAAATCAGGGAATTAAAACCTGAAAAAGCATTAAGATTATGGGCTTAGTTATCTTATTCGTCATGATTCTCCTGGTTTATGATTTAAAACCGGAAGAGAAAGGAGGAACACCTGAAGATTCAAAAGCACAAGGAATTGAGGATTCTAAAATTAAATCCTCCAGATTGGTGCCATTTAAGCAGCTGGAAAGGGCATAGATAAAAGTATACTTTCGTAATAGGACAAATAAAGGCTTTGGATTTAGTGAATACTTAAACCCTAGGCTTTATAATTTACCTTGTAATTTGTGTTATTTTTTTGAAAACTAAACAATAGTATTTCCATGTGTTGATTATTCTTCTAGGGGGAAAGGATAGTATTTCGATCTCCTTTTGGTTTTAACTTCTCGCAAAGCTTGAATGAATTTTGAAAGCTTGGTTCTTGGAAAGGATTCGTTCGTTCTTCTTGGGAAAGGTCGGTATACGATGGCTCTCATAATTATCATTGAAATCCCTTATTCCAGCCTTTCTTTCTTTTTATGACTCGTCGTATTTGTCAATATTTCATTGCCAGCTTACTTAATTCATTAATTCCTTTATCAAAATAATCAGCTATAACATACTTAAATAAAGAACGGGGATTAACTGAAAATTCAGCTAATCCCCGATACTTATTTGTAATACTTTGAATTAAATAACTCTATTGAACATCCCAAAAAACAGGTGTCATTAGATTGTCTCCACCAATAGCTGTTGCTGCAGCATTAACATTCGCCTGATTCAAAGAAAATTCTGAAACTGGGTATGTATACCTAAGAGGTGGCAATGTACCAGCCCCAGCAGCAATATTCATCTCT
Organism: Saprospiraceae bacterium; assembly: GCA_041392845.1. GTDB lineage: Bacteria > Bacteroidota > Bacteroidia > Chitinophagales > Saprospiraceae > JAGQWW01. Next base: position 210,061 of record JAWKLG010000005.1, read on the forward strand.
GGAGCATCATAAATTCTCCAGGTAGTCCATCCTTCAAATCCTCGATTGTAAAGCGCAATCCACTTTTGCAAAGCTATTTTCTCTCTCCAAGTACCTGGTGCAGAGGAATATGCAACATCTGGCATAGACAAGTATGCTGATGCACCAGAAACACCCCAATCATTAAATGATGAAGTAACACCAGCATTGTAATGCTCTTCAGCAGTTCCACCAACACTATACCCTCTTTCTACAGCATCTGCAAGCAAAAACTCAACCTCAGTATAGCTCATTAATTCTCCAGGAAATGATGGATCCTCCAACACTAATCCTGCATGCGAATTGTTTGAAAAACTATTATTAGAGCCATAAATTCCTCCTTTTGGATTTCCAAGCGAATCCATCGGACCAGAGAAATAAACACTTCTTCTAGGATCTTCAAGATCATTCATATAATCTACCAATGTATTAGCAGCAACGAAGTCCGAACGACCGCTTTGAACCAGTTCCTCCCAAACAGGATTAGTATTTGGTGGATTGCTTTCATACTTAATGGTAAAATCATCTTCGCTAGAAGTGAAAACTCCAGAACTAACTGCAGATTCAGCCATTTGTTTTGCTTTGGCATTATCGATATCAGCGATTCTAATTGCCATTCTAAGCTTAAAGGAGTTGGCGAATTTCTTCCATTTGTCACCATCACCATTATAGATTACATCGTAATCACCCATTCCATTATCACCTCCAAGATTAGGAATTAATGCATCCAGCCTAGTGATTAGGTCATCATAGATATCAGCATCATTATCATAAACAGGTAGGAAAACTCCTTCTTGTAAAGCTTGAGTATAAGGAACATCTCCAAAAATATCTACCAAAATTGAATAAGCAACAATCTCCATGAGGTTGCACATTGCTAATTGATTAGCTTTTTGGCCATCAGATAAAAAAGGATCTTCCTCAATAAAGGGCCTTGCTTCACTAATATCCCTAATTACAGTTGCATAAATTGTATTCCAGGTACGTCCATTTACGTTTCTTTCAACGAGTTCATAATTAGACTCATCCGGATAAGTAGTTTGAGCCCAATATTGTGCCCAAAGTCGCAGGTTATTGATATTCACATTCGTACTAGACATCAAATCCATCAATTCCACGGTCGCATTTGCAAATAAAGAGCCCGCAGGAACTTCTGTTGGTTTCTTTGTATCCACATTTAGATCTGCAAAGTTATCTGTACAGGCACCTAAGATGAACACAATAAAAGTTAGATATATTAATTTTTTCATATTAGAATATTTTTAGAATTTAACAGTTAAGTTCACTCCATATTCTTTCACTGCAGGATAAGCACCTGATTGATTGCCTTGTTGGTAAGTACCACCACTCAAGCCAGCTTCAGGATCAGAATATGGACTGTCTTTCCAGATAATCCATAAGTTTCTTCCTACTAATGAAAGATCGAGACCACCAATTACAGAGTTTTGGAACAGTCTTTTAGGGAATGAATATGTGATAGCTACCTCTCTTAATTTAACAAAACCTGCATCATAAATATGGTATGCATTAGGAGCATAAACGTAACCGAATGTATTGTATACATCAGAAACGTAAGCATATTCAGTATTTGGAGTTCCATCAGAAATTGCAATTCCATCCTCATTAGTACCAGTTTGTAGTACACCACCTATTGGAAGTCCACCGCCATCATCAGGAAGTGCACGAACTGGATTTCCTTTGTCATTAGTTCCAGCAGTAACATCATATAATCCTGTCGCGTAACCATACCATGTATCAAGAGAGAAAAACTCTCCACCTTTTTGAACATCAATTAAGAAGCTCAAACGTAAATTTTGGTAGGAAAATGCATTATTAATACCACCTCTCCAATCTGGGTTAATATCACCTATAACTTCTGGAGAAGCAGTTTTACGATATCTAACTCCGCCGAATGGATGTGGATAAACGATAGGCTGACCATCAGTGTGGTAAACAAAATTAGTTCCCCAAATTGCACCGAATGGCTCACCAACAGTAGCATTGAAGGAAATCCCACCTTGGGCACTTGAAATAAGGTAGTTTTTAACCTCATTGTCACCTTCACCGAATAGTTTAATAACCTCATTATTATTTTTAGCCCAATTGATATTCATATCCCATCTAAACTTTGAAGTTTTTACAGGAGTAAGATTCAATGTCAATTCTATACCAGTGTTTTTCATTTCACCAGCATTTACAAATTGAAACAATTGACCTGTAGCACCAGTCACAGAAACCGGAAGGATTTGATTAATTGATCTGGAATCATAATAAGAAAGGTCGAATCCAACTCTATTTTTCAGCAAAGACATCTCAAGTCCAACCTCAAAACTCTTGGTTCTTTCCGGTACAAGGTTTGGATTTTTTCTGGTGTTACTCGCAGATGCAAGATTTGCAGAACCAAAAGGAGTATTCAGATCGAAAGTCTCATAAATTGAAAGAGCAGGTGCATCATTTCCTACCTCGGCATAATTTAGTCTGAATTTTCCAAGGTTAATTGCGTCAACATTCAGCAATTCAGAAAATACAAAGCTCAATGTTCCGGAATAATAACCAAATGCATTATCATTAACTGGAAGTGTAGATGAAACATCATAACGATAAGTCCCGTCCAAATAAAGGAAATTTTGATATCCCAAACCAACTCGACCATAATAACCATTAACCGCTCTTTCTTCAACATATTCATCTGGAGCTTCAGGTTGACTCGAACTATTACTTAAGGAATAAACACCTGGAACAACCAATCCTCCATTCGTTTCAGCAGTAATTCTTGAGAAGGAATTTCTTCTAATATTGGTTCCAATGGTACCATTCAGATTGAAATCATTAGAGGAACCAAAGTATTTGTTGAAGTTTAACATCAAATCATAATTGGCTTCAGAAACGTCAAAATTCCTTCTTCTGTAGAGTGGAACATCAACTGAACCCACAGCAATTCTTTCCTCCTGAACTTCATTATAGGAATCCAATCCAACTCTTCCCAAAACGTTCAACCAGTCGGTAAATTCATAAGTTGCTGAAATATTACCGAAGATCCTGTTTCTCTCATCATTATTATAATTCTCATAAACCGTCCAGTAGTAATTATCAAAATAATGAGGCTGTGTAGGATTATTTGGATCTAAAGAACCATATGGGTTCCAAGTAAGGTTTTTACCAGTTTGATCATAGGCATCCTTCAATTGCTGAATGTCGGCATTAACCTGGTACCATTGACGGAAAGACTGATTGACATTTCGGCTGTCGTACCCGGTACCATAGCGACCTTTCCCTTGCGTATTCGTAAAAGTAATGGTTGAACTTACATTCAGTTTGTCTGTAAGATCATAGCCACCGGCAAAGTTCACAGTATTTCTTTTGATGCGACTGTTTGGAAGAACTCCTGATTGATCAAAATTTGTGTAACCTAGTCTAAAGGTTCCTTTATCCGTTCCACCATCAACTGAGATGCTGTTGTTATAAGTCAATCCTGTTTCATAAAATGTCTCAGGACCATTTTCAGCTGCAGTCCATTGCTGCAATTGGCCAAAAGTACTTAGCTCTGGGTAAAAGGATCTCCAATCATAAACCATTAAATTAGGATCAAAAGCAGGTCCATATGATGCATCCTCAAATACATTGGCCGTCAACTTTACCCCATCACCAAAATCATACAAACTCCATCCATTTGGATATTCATCATCTGGATCGTAAGTAGGATCTGTATCATAAAAATCAGGTTGAACTGTTGAGTAACCAGCACCATATTGATTTTGATACTTAGGGAAAGTAGATTTGTCAATTGAAGCAGCAGTTAATCCTGTAGAAAAAGTAACCCCAAGTCCCTTTCTTTTGGTTCCTTTTTTAGTAGTGATTAGAATTACTCCATTGGCACCTCTCGCTCCGTATAAGGCGGAGGCAGCTGCTCCTCTCAAAACTGAAACAGATTCAACGTCCTCAGGATTAATATCCATTGCTGAGTTTCCATAATCATAACCCCCACGACCGGCCATCTGGTCATTGGTATTTGTTATTTCATTGTTGATTGGAATACCATCAACAACAAATAATGCTTGATTATTTTCAGTAATGGAAGCGTACCCTCTAATAATTACATTTGAAGAACCACCTAGATTAGTTCCCCTTTTAATGTCAACACCGGCAATTTTACCAGAAAGGGAATTGATGAAGTTAGCATCTTTCACTTTGGTCAGCTCTTCACCATCAACCTGTTGGGTTGCATATCCGAGAGCCTTTTTCTCTCGCTCAACTCCAAGTGCAGTTACAACTGCTTCTGATAAAGTAACCCCTTCAGCCAAATCAATATTGACTACGTTGGAAGCTCCAAGCTCAACTTCCTGGGTTTCAAAACCAGTGTAACTAAAAACAAGAATGTTAGAACCTTCAGGGACTTCAATGGAATATTTTCCATCTATGTCTGTCACAGTTCCTGCGGAAGTACCTTTGACAAGCACCGTTGCGCCGATAAGCGCTTCGCCGTCCTGGTCGGAGACCATCCCGACTACAGTCCTTTGCGCGTTGGCAAGCCCCATGATGACAAGCATCATGGACATAATTAGTCCGAATTTTTTCATAACGGGTTTGATTTTGGTTAACAATTTTTAGAACGCGATGAATACAACTATTTCTATAGAGCTACTCTCTTTGAAAAGTTCAACATGGTTATGTAAATGTTAACAGATGAAAATGCGCCGCTTTTTTAAATTAAAACCAAAGGCTACTACCTCCATCAAATAGAATGGAAAATTCCTTAAAATAATAAGGAAAAGCGAGCAGGCCTAACACGGGCAATCACCTCATCTAATTCGGGAAAGTAAAACAGGTGTAAAACATTATTGGGTGACTATTACAACTATTAGACAAAACGTATGACTTTTTTTAAACGCTGCCTACATTATTTTGAGCTACTTTTAATCTAATCCGAATTGCGAATATCGAATTAATTTCGAAAAATGAAGAAAAGCAAACCACAAAAATGAAATTTGATGTAAGGGGAAAATTAATTTAATGTTAATTTTCCTGAAAATAAACACGCTTTACACGAGGGGAGATGTTGGTAAAAACTTCATAAGCTATCGTGTTATAAACTCTGGCAAGCTGGTCTGCAGTTGGTGACTTTCCAAAGATAAAAACCTCATCACCCTCCTGAACTGAATCAATTGTTGTAACATCAATCATGCACATATCCATGCAGATGTTTCCAATAGTCGGGACAAGTATTCCGTTGACTAAAACCGAATAATTTCCGTTTCCTGCAATTCTTAAAAACCCATCCGCATATCCGATTCCAATTGTCGCAATTTTCATTTTTTTGTCAGCCCGTCCTCTTCTTCCATAACCAATCGTTTCGCCAGCTTCAATTTCTTTTATTTGTGAAACAAAGGTCTTTAATTGTAAAACAGGTTTTACCTCACTTTTTATTTCATTTGGCACTTCTACTCCATAAAGGCCAATACCAAGTCGAACCATATCCAATTGAAAACCGGGAAACCTGATAATTCCGGAACTATTTAAAATATGCCTGATTGGACTGTACTTTAGATTGGCTTCAAATTTTTTATACATTAAATTAAAAACTGCAAACTGTTTTTCCGAGAATGAATCGTGTTCTTTTTCATCACTAGCAGCAAGATGAGAAAAAACAGATACCACCTTTACCCTAGAGTCCGATTTTAAAATATTAAATAATTCATCCAGTTGGTATTCTTCAAACCCCAAACGATGCATGCCTGTATCGAACTTGATATGAATTGGAAAATCTTTGGTCTTTGGGTCTAAAAATTCCAGAAAAGACTTTAATTGTTTAAAACTAAAAATCTCGGGTTCAAGGCGATAATCAAGCAAAGATTGGAAGGATGCCTCGTCGGTATTCAATACGAGTATAGGAAGCGAAATTCCAGATTTTCTGAGCTCAATTCCTTCATCAGCATAGGCCACTGCAAGATAATCTACCTTCTGATACTCCAACAACCTACCAATTTCTTCACTACCACTTCCATATCCAGAAGCTTTAACCATAACCAGCATTTTAGTTTCAGGATTAAGTCTTGAAGCAAATACGTTTATATTATTCCGCATGGCATCCAAATCAACTTGTAAAACTGTTCTATGGGTTTTTAACTCCAATCGTTCAACAACTTTTTCAAGTCCAAATGCCCTGCTACCTTTTACCAGGATAGTTTCCTGAGAAAAATCTTCAAAATCGTATTCAGCTAAAAATTCAGCTGTAGTATCATATGCATAATACCTGACAGGTGAAGGAATTCGATGTTTTAATCCACTCAATTGTTTTCCTATCGTGATTATTCTAAAAAAGGAATAATTTTGAAGTATCGACCAAAGTTCATTCAAAAGTTCTTCTCCTTTTTGACCAATTTCAAACAACTCGGAAATAATCAACGACATTTTATTAATCCCACCTTGTTGTTTTGCAAAATCGAGTCCCGCTTTTAGAGAAGTGATATCGCTATTATAAGAATCATTGATAATGATGGATTGATGGATGCCAGATTTCATCTCCATTCTCATCTCAACTGGTTGAAGTAAGCGGATTAATTCTGTAATTTTTTCAACCGGCAAATTAAAATACAAGGCAACCAGGCATACCATTAAAATATTTTCAATGCTCGCTTTATCAGTTAGTCTGGTAACTATTTCAAATTCAATATTTTTATATTTTAGGTGTAAGGATTTATCTTTTCCATGCCAGTCATCATTTAACAATAGCAAATCCGGCACAAAAGAATTACTTATACTTCCGTAGGAAACTATTTCTTTTTCAGGAAAGGATTCTCTTATTTTCCAGTAACTTTCTTTTTGATCAGCATTGCAAAAAATCACTTTTGCACTAGAAAACAATAGTAGTTTTTCAGCAAGCTTTTGTGATTTTGACGAAAAACCCTCATCATGCGCATCTCCAAGAATGGTGAAAATTCCATAGTCACAATCTATTATAGGAGAAAGCTTTTCCATTTCACCTGGAAGAGAGATACCTGCTTCAAAAACTCCTAATTGACTGTCTGAATTGAGATTCCAGACTGACAAAGGAACTCCAATCTGTGAGTTGAAGGATTTCGGACTTTTGGTAACCCTAAAAAAGGAAGACATCATTTGACTTAACCATTCTTTTACAACAGTTTTCCCGTTGCTTCCCGTTATGCCAATTACGGGAATTTTAAAATGTCCACGATGCCATTTTGCAAGACTCTGTAAGGCATCCAGGACATTTTCCACCAAAAAGACATTACTGCCACTTAAAATGGAAAGGTCTGGCATTTCAGAAACAACAAAATTTCTGACTCCCAGATCATATGCTTGTTTCAAATATTTATGACCATCCTGCCTTACTCCTTTAAGAGCAAAAAACAATGAAGCGTTAGCACGAAATATCTTCCTGCTGTCAATTACCAACTCTGAGACAAGTGCTTTTGAATTGGACTCTAAGACAACCTCCCCTTTGATAGCAGTTTTAATATCACAAAATAATACTGGCATGAAGCTGGTTAATTACAAGTAAAAGGGCGTTTTGTAGGACATTTATGAAATTAATCCTTGTTTTTGGGCAAAATTCTAAACTTTTTTAGAGCTATAGGATTAAAATACTGTCATTTCTTTATTGAAATGCCTATTTTTATTGTCTGTTTAAAATTTTTATTCTTCAAATCAGATTATATGCTTAGGAAGGCAACTTTTATGATAATTCTTTGCTGCACATTGGGTGTGGTAACAGCTCAGGTTACCTTCCAACCTAAGCAACCTACTTATGAAGAAAGTAAAGGTATTATATATAATAAAGAGTTTACGGTAGATTTAAAATTTCTGCAAACAAACGGATTTGCAATCGGAGTTAATTCTGCCAAGTTAAAGACTTATTACCTTACTAATTTTTATCACTTCGAGTTTGGTGAGTTAAAACACATCCGGGAATACAGGCAACAAAGTTTTGAATCTCTCGGCTTCAATGGAATTGCAGGTGGAAATAGCTTCATATACGGAAAGAAGAATAGTTTTTTTACATTAAGAGTTGGCTACGGGCAAAAACGGTATTTTTCTGAAAAAGCTAAAACCAAAGGACTTGCAGTTGGTATTTCTTATGAAGGAGGTCCTACTTTAGGCATGTTAAAACCATACTATCTTGACCTTGCTTACCCTATTGACAATGGACGGGATGTATTTTATCAAAGTCAAAAATATTCTGAGGATAATGCAGATGTATTTTTGGATAGAAATCGCGTAAAAGGTTCCACCGGATTTACCAAGGGATTAACAGAACTATCTTTAGTTCCGGGTGTTCACCTCCAGGGTTCTGTACATTTCGACTGGGGTGCTTTTGACGAATTTGTCAAAGCATTGGAAGTTGGCTTTATGGCCGATTTATTTGTTAGAAATGTTCCAATAATGGTGGAGGTAGATGGAATCGAAAATCGTCCTTACTTCTTAAACGTTTTCATAAATTTGCAGCTCGGAAAACGTTGGTAGTCTCATTCCCTACTTTTTCCTACCATACTTAACATTCTTTTCAATTGTACCAGTAAGGTACACTATACGTATATGTGATGATAGAATTACCAATAGTAGAAGGAAAATCAGAAAGAAGAAAAAAACCAGATTGGCTACGAGTCAAGTTACCAATTGGTCCAAATTATAAAAAGGTGCGTAATCTGGTTGACGAGTACAATCTTCATACAATTTGCCAATCAGGGAGTTGCCCAAATATGGGAGAATGTTGGGGAGCAGGAACTGCAACTTTTATGATACTTGGAAATACTTGTACAAGGTCGTGTTCCTTCTGCGCAGTGAAAACTGGACGGCCACCTGAATATGATGAAGATGAACCAAGAAGAGTTGCGGAAGCGATCAGACTAATGGGAGTTAAACATGCTGTATTGACATCTGTAAATCGTGACGAATTGAAAGACAGAGGAGCAGAAATATGGTATCAAACCGTACATGCCATTAAAACGGATACACCACATGTAACAATTGAGACATTAATTCCTGATGTAAAAGCAAACTGGGAAGCTTTGGAAAGAATGATTAGCCCGGGCCAGGAAGTTGTTTCACATAATATGGAGACTGTAGAAGCTCTTTATAGAAAAGTTAGACCCCAGGCAAAGTATGCGAGAAGTCTTGAACAGATTAAAAAGACAAAAGAATACGGCAAAAGGACCAAGTCCGGCATAATGGTAGGATTGGGAGAAACTGATGAGCAGGTTTTTAAAACAATGGACGATTTGGTAGCTCATGGCTGCGATGTTTTAACTATCGGTCAGTATTTGCAACCTACCAAAATGCACCTGAATGTTGAAACATATGTTCATCCTGACACTTTTGCTAAATACAAAGAAGTAGGAATGGAAAAAGGATTTGCTTTTGTTGAAAGTGGTCCATTGGTTAGGTCGTCTTATCATGCAGAAAGACATCTGTAAAATATTGCCTGTAAGGAGAAAATCTATTATCGAAATTAAAATATAAAATCGGCGTAAAAATTTTATTGCATTATTTGAAAAAAATTTATCTTTGCGCCTCTTTTTGAAATAATTGTTTGCGGGTGTGGTGAAATTGGTAGACACGCTAGACTTAGGATCTAGTGCTTCACGGCGTGGGGGTTCGAGTCCCTCCACCCGCACATTTCAAAAGATGGAGACATCTTCCAAAATGTCTTAAATATTTTGCCCCTCTTGGGGGCTTCGAAAAGCTCCTGTTTTATGGAGCTATTTTTTTTTATTCACTTACCAGATAATTAACCAATCAGCATAACTATGTCAAACATCAATAAGGAAGAATTAGGCAAAGGGCACGCAAAAATTTCATTGGAAATTTCAAAAGCTGACTATGAGCCTAAATTCAAATCTGAACTCGCCAAACTTCGCAACAAAGCTCAAATCAAAGGATTTAGAAAGGGTAAAGTTCCTACCTCCTTTTTACAAAAAATGTATGGCAACTCTGTTTTGCAGGAAGTATTTTATGATGTAGTTGGTCAAAAACTTAACGGTTACATCGGTGAAGAAAAATTGGACCTTATCGGATATCCTATTCCGGCAGAAGACCAATCACAAATCGAATTGGATCCGAACAGTTTGAAAGATTACACCATTAATTACGAAATCGGATATTTACCTGATTTCGAACTTGACGGTGTTTCTGATAAAGAGGAAATGGAAATTTATGACATTGAGGTACCTGAAAAATGGGTGAATGAAGAGATGGATCGAATCAAAAAAGGATTCGGGGAAAGAATTGAGGTAGAAGATCAAATCATGGATGGTGATGTATTTGTTCTTGCTGCTAAAGAAGTAGATGGAGATTATGAAAATGAATTTGAAGTATTTTTCAACTCATTGACTCAAGAATCTAAAGATACTTTTGAAGGTAAAAAACCAGGTTTTGAAACACAGGTTAATGTTTTCAAATTGGAACAAGGAATGAGCGAAGAGGCTGTGAAAAAATATCTTCTTGAGTTGAAGGAAGACGATCCAAGGGAAGTTAATGAGCTGTTCAATGTTACTGTAAAAACCATAAAAAGAATCAAACCAGCTGAATTGAATCAGGAAACCCTGGACAAAGCATTTGGTGAAGGTGTAGTAAGTACAGAGGAAGAAGCAAAAGCGAAAATCAAGGAATTAATTGGTCAGTCTTACAGCAGTTCAGTTGACTCATTATTCTTTTCGCAGGGAATGGAATATTTAATGGAGAAAAATTCATTCGATGTTCCGGTAGACTTCATCAAAAAATGGCTGAAGTTTGACCGCAAAAAAATCAATGAAGATAAATTGGACGAAGCGGCAAGCAGTTATGCAAATACCATGCGTCGCAGAACGATTATCAAAAAGATAATTGAAAAGCAAAACATTAAAATTACTGACGAAGAAATAAGAGAAAAGGTAAAAGGAAGTATTCAGAGAGCATTGCAAGGTCAACCTTTGGGAGACGACTTCCTTAATAATTTTACGGACCAGGTTATGCAGGATGAGAAATACCGTCACATGGTAGAGGAATCTGCTGATGAAGCTGTGATTGATAAAATCACACAAGAATTGAAGTCGACCTGGAATCTTAAAAAATTACCTATTGATGCCGAGGCGTTCAAAGCGAAGGTCGAAGAAATGAACAAACAGTACAGAGAGGAAGCAGGCAAGCTGGATGAATTAGGTGGACAAGAAGAAGAATAAATAACTTTTCTGTCCCGGAAAACATTCCATATGCAGAATTTTTCCGCCATATTAGAACCTGAATTGAATCCAGACGTTCTTTTGAGTACTTTACAAACTTTTCTCTCATTAAACATTTTTTATCCATGTTTCATAAAGATGAATTCTTAAAATATGCTACGAAACACCTGGGTATGAGCAGCATGCACCTTGAGAAGTATGTTGAAAAAACTACTCCGGGTTATCCAAATGTTTCGGGCTTCACTCCATATGTAATTGAAGAACGCCCTATGCACGCGCAGGCATTGGATGTGTTCTCAAGGTTGATGATGGACAGAATTATTTTCCTTGGTGTTCCTATCGACAATTATGTGGCGAATGTTATGCAAGCTCAGTTGTTGTTTATGGATTCGGTAGATCCTAAACGTGATGTTCAGATTTATATCAATAGTCCGGGAGGTTCAGTAACAGCTGGATTAGGTATTTATGATACCATGCAGTTTGTTTCTCCAGATGTTGCCACTATTTGTACAGGTATTGCAGCATCCATGGCAGCGGTACTTTTGGCTGCAGGTGTTAAAGGTAAACGTGTTTGCTTGCACCACAGCCGTGTGATGATTCACCAACCAATGGGAGGCATGCAAGGCCAGGTTTCCGACATGGAGATTACCTACAAATTGATCAAGAGCATGCAGAAACAGTTGTATGATATACTTGCTTATCATACTGGGCAGCCATACAAGACCATCGAAAAAGATTGTGACCGTGACAACTGGATGGAAGCTCCTGAAGCTAAGGAGTACGGCTTGATTGACGAAGTTTTGGAAAGAAATCCGAAACCAGAAGATAAATAAAACCACCAATAATAGCGACGAGGTCCAAAGATTACTTTCGTATCTTTGTACCTCGTTGTTATTTTAAAACCAACCAAGATGCTTCGGAACAGTAAAAATTTTAGATGTTCCTTCTGTGGCCGCGACAAATCAGAGACCCTGTTGTTGATCGCAGGAATGGACGGTCATATTTGTGAGACCTGTGTAGAACATGCAATGGATATCCTGGATGAGGAATTATACCAGGGAAAACGCAAAACCAAAGAAGGAGAAAAAGAAGTTGGAAAATCTAAATCAGGTTTTTCATTACCTAAAAATCTTACCCCAAAAAAATTAAAAGAACACCTTGATCAATATGTAATTGGTCAGGACGAAGCGAAAAAATTCCTTTCAGTTGCTGTTTACAACCATTACAAAAGGTTGAATCAAAAGAAATCCGGCGATATTGAAATTGAAAAGTCGAATATCCTTTTTGTTGGACATACAGGAACTGGTAAAACATTGATGGCAAAAACTATTGCCAAATTATTGAATGTACCTTTTGCTATTGTAGATGCTACTGTTTTCACTGAGGCAGGGTATGTTGGAGAGGATGTGGAAAGCATGCTTAGCAGATTGTTGCAGGTTTGTGATTATGATCCGGAAGCTGCGCAAAGGGGAATTGTTTACATCGATGAAATCGATAAAATTTCCAGAAAAAGTGACAATCCATCTATTACCAGAGATGTTTCTGGAGAAGGTGTTCAACAAGCAATGTTGAAAATGCTGGAAGGAACGGATGTAAATGTTCCACCACAGGGAGGACGTAAACACCCGGAACAGAAACTAGTAAAGGTGAACACTGAAAACATCCTTTTCATTTGTGGAGGTGCGTTTGACGGAATTGAAAAATTAATTGCCAAAAGAGTAAACACACAGGTAATTGGATTCAAGGATAAAAAGGGTGAGCAGTTGGACAAAGACAATCTGCTTCAATACATCAGTCATCAGGATCTTAAATCTTACGGATTAATTCCTGAATTGGTAGGTCGCTTACCAGTTTTAACTTATCTAGAGCCTTTGGATTTAGAGGCATTGAAGCGAATTCTAACAGAACCTAAAAATTCTTTGATAAAGCAATATTCAAAGTTATTTGATATAGAAGGTATCAAACTTAATTTTGAAGAAGAGGCTTTAAATTTCATTGCTGAAAAAGCTTTAGAATTTGGTCTTGGAGCACGTGGATTGCGATCCATCTGTGAAGCTGTAATGACCGATGCCATGTACGAATTACCTTCACAGGAAGACATTAAAGAATTTACGGTTGATGTTGCTTATGTAAAAGATAAATTGAGTCGCTCTAGGGTAACTACTCAATTAAGAGCTGCTTAATTTTAATAACTATAAAGATTATAAAAAGCTGTCCGGGTTTCCGGGCAGCTTTTTTTGTTTTGGTGGTTGGATTCTAGACGCTTGACGTTAGAAGCTGGATACTTGGACAATGGGTTCACTTCAAGAAACACAACTTGCGAAAGTTTTTCACATACATTTGATTTCATTAGAAAAGGAATTGAATTACAATAGTATTAGAATATCAGACCATTACGTTTTTGAAAACTAATGACTCTGCTGGAGTCGGCGGGTCCTCTCCGAGAGACCCGCCTTAGACGGTTGTTATTTACTGCTTAACTTAATGACATTGCCCCAATGGGGAGGCTTTGCCAGGAACTTCTCAAAAAATTACCAAAAATCAAATTTCTCCCAAACTCCCAATCCTATTATCTCCCTGTCTAATCTGGCTTTTCGTCGACATAAAGTACCCTTTAATAGAAATTTCCTTCTTTAAACAGGTACTATGTATTGCATAGAACTATATCCTTTCTTACATTTGTGTCATGAACACGAAATTTTTAGAAAAATTGGAGAATACAAAAGCTCAGATGCGGAAGGGCATTTTGGAGTTATGTATCCTTTCCATCATAGCAGAAGAGGAGGTGTATCCTTCAGATATCATACAGAAGTTGAAGGATTACGAGCTCATCGTGGTGGAAGGGACTTTATATCCATTACTTACCCGATTGAAAAATGCCGGATTGTTGACTTACAATTGGAAAGAATCGACTTCCGGTCCGCCAAGAAAGTATTTCAGTTTGACCAATGATGGAACTGAATTCTTGAACTCACTTATGGGAACCTGGAACACCCTGGTTTCTGCTGTAAGTCAAACCACAAAAAATATCAACTCGAAATGAATAAAGTATTCAACATTAACTTAGGAGGACATCCATTCACCATCGATGCAGAGGCATTCTTTCATCTGGAGGGATACTTGAAAGCCATCGACAACCATTTTAGGGATTCGGAGGGCCACGAAGAGATCGTTTCCGATATCGAAACCAGATTGGCCGAACTTTTTAATGAGAACCTGGGAGGCAGACCAATTATTACCCTTAAAGATGTAAAGCGTTCTATTTCCATCATGGGTACTCCGGAAGAATTTGGAGCAGAACCCATGGCAGAAATGGGAGAATCATCTTCAAATTCCGGAAAAAATGAAAAACAATCAGCTGAAAGATCCTGGAAAACAGGCAAGAGGTTGTTTAGAAATCCAGATGATGAAGTGGTAGCCGGAGTATGTTCCGGTATTGCATCTTATTTTGGGGTACAAGATCCATTATGGATTAGATTGTTGTTTGTTGTATTGACCATAATGGGCTTTGGAACAACCATACCACTTTATATTATTCTTTGGGCTATTTTGCCAAAAGCAGAAACTGCAAGTGATCGATTGTCGATGAGAGGTGAGACCATCAATGTTAGTAACATTGGAAGAATTATTGAAGAAGAAATGGATCATTTGAGCGGTAAAATCGAAGATTGGGGCGAAGAGATCGATAAAAAATACAGCTCAAAAAAAAAAGTTTCGGCGAAAGAACCCAGAGTAAAAGATCGGCCATTGGAAGTGCCCTTGCCCAGGGGGTTCATTTTCTAGGAGAAGCTATTAATACCGTAATCAAAGGATTCGTTAAGGTTGCCCGACCTATCATTTCGATATTTGGAATTTTATTAATCATCCTTATCAGCATATTCTGGCTTTCGGCGGCAGGTTTTATTCTGTTTGGTTATCCGATTGCCAGCTTCATTCTTCCATCCGCCCCATTTTTAACTTCATTGGGAATTATCAATATTTTATTGGTAACAGCATTGCCATTGTTATCCATAGTTTTTCTTATTCTAAGAATGTTATATGGATACAGGGTTTCAAAAAGATGGCATACAGGACTTTGGGTTCTTGGAGTGGTGAACATGGTTTGTTTATCAGGAATAGGATCCCATCTAGGCAATCAATTTAAGGTTGGAAAGGATATAGAAAAAGTTGTTGAAGCTCCGGTTATCTCCGGTGATACCTTAAAAATAGAAATGGCTGAAAACCTTGCAGGAGATTTTACCATCTTTTTCAATGACCCTAGAATCGTAGACAAGAACTTATTGACTGAAAATGTACACGTCAATATTTTAAAAGCAAAAGGGGAGAATTTTGAATTTGAAACCAAAAGGAAAGCCCGAGGAGCAGAAAGTGCCGAAGCTGCTCAATTGGCAAACGAGTTCCATCACCAGGTAACATTCGATAATAATTCGGTTCAAATCAATCCTTATTTAAGCATACCTCCCGGTTCAAAATGGAGGGCACAGGCGGTCTATTTCACAATAAGGGTACCGGAAGGAAAAAGTGTTCTTATCGGTGAAAACCTAAGCCACCATCTCAAGACCATAGACGTAAACACAGAAGTAGACAGGCCCTGGATGATGAAAGACCAGATTTGGACCATGGGAGAAAACGGATTGGAGATTCCCGGTTACAAGGATGAAGAGAAGAAATCGGTCCAAAAGAATTTCAGGGATTTCAGTCAATTATCGCTTAGCGGAAACATCAAAGTACAAATCGAGAAAAGCGAGATTTATGAAGTCAATATAAAAGGTTCGAAAGAAGGTAAAGAGTCCATTAGATTTGAGAAGCTGGAGGAAACTTTATTGATTGAATCACCCAACCAAAATTGGAGTTCACCTGTCAGAGTATATTTGAAATGTCCAAACCTTGAATGGTTGGAAGTTGAAAATACCAATGATGTGAAGATTTCCGGTTTTGATGGAGATGAGATGAAAATGGATCTTGAAGGGGATATGGAAGTAAAGGCCTACAATCTCAATGTTAAAAACCTGTATGTAAGCTTAAAACAAAAAGTGCAAGCTGACTTTAAAGGATCCGCTGAAACACTTGAATTGGAAATGGATGGCCAAAGCAATTTTAATAGTGAATTTTTTACCGTAAAAAATGCCACCATCAACTCAAAGGGTTACAACAAACCGGTTAGGCTTACTGTGACTGACCAATTACAAAGAACCGGTTTTGATCCTGAACGATGGGATATCAAAGGAGAACCAGAAATTGAAGAAAAATAAGTTACACCATAAATCTGAAATCACCCGAATTGAAGCCTCTCCGAAAGGAGGGGCTTTTTTATTATATATATTCACATGTGAATTAAACCATAATATGGGTATGCATCGAAGTATTACATTTTGTAAATTGCATACTGAAAATCGAGATAAACCTCAATCCAATAAGCTTTTTCGATTACTAAACTAAATATCCCATGAACTTGAAACTTTTACCCATTCTTTTTGGAGCGCTATTGTCGTGCTCATCCCTAATTTCAGCCCAAAATAATCTTACCATTTCCTACAACGGTTTCACTACTTTTTGTGGCGGAGAATTATCTGAACCACAATGTACCGGTTCGGTAAACATCACTCCGGTTTCCAGTGGTGGATGTTCAGACGCGATTTTCTTTTGGAAAATAGATTTGGATGCTCAAACATTCCAGGATTCAGACCTTGCCGGAGGCGGTCCTATTGATTCAAGGCTTCCTTTAGGAAACCATATTGTCAGGTTCTCAGGAAGAGATTTCTGTGGAAACCAGGCAGAATTAGACATAAAAATTGAGGTAGTGGATTGTACTCCGCCAGTTCCGGTTTGTTATAATGGTCTTTCAGTAGATCTTATGCCTGGTGGAATCGTTGAAGTTTATGGATCTGATTTTGACGCATCCAGCTTTGATAATTGTTATGGCTATGAAACTCGGATTAACCGTATTATAGATGAAAATGGAGATGGCATTATAAACTCAGATGATTATCAAGTTATTCCTCCAACAACTGAAATGGTTAGTTTTAGATGTAAGGACTTAGGAACCAATCATGTCCAAATGTGGGTAAAAGAAAAATCAAACGATCACTACAATAACTGGTCTTCTTGCGTTACCCTGGTTGAAGTTCAGGATGGCCTTAGTGCATGTGGAGATGGGGACAGGATAATTGGTTATGTTAAAAACATCTTATACAATCCCTTATCTGGTATAAATATTTTATTAAGCTATGGACCTAGATATACAACTGATGATTCTGGTTTATTTAGAATAAATGAAAACTATATATATGGAAACATCCAAGCAGAAACTAATAGTTCTGTGACAAAAGGAGTTTCAATTGAGGATCTGAATCTGATTTCTAAGCATATACTGGGTACTAAAAGGCTGGATCATCCCTTTAAATTGATTGCAGCTGATGTAAACCAGTCTCAATCAATTAGCACTTTGGATCTTTTTTACTTAAAGAAAATTTTATTGGGACTTGAAACGAAATTTCCCAATGATAAAAATTGGATTTTCATTCCAACAAATTTCAAATTTTCAGATTCAAGTAATCCATGGGTATTTCCATCCTCTTTTAAGATAGATGACTACCGAATTGGCTATAGTTTTGATTTCACCGGTATAAAACTCGGCGACGTAACTGGAGATGCGAATTTCAAACAGCCTGATAAATCCTTAGAACCACGATCTGCTTTTCAATATGCATTGCCGGAAATGGATTTGGAAAAGGATATAGAATATTCTATTCCCGTAAGAAGTCTAAATGCAGTTGAAGCTGTCCAAGCCGCTCTAGAACTACATCCTGATTTAGAATTGATTTCCATTAAAAATGGAGCAATTGATTTTGAAACTTCTATGGCTTTCGACGAAGTTTCCAATACCTTAAAATTCATTGGTGTAGGAAAGTTGATCGAAGCAGAAGAAATACTATTTACGCTTCATTTAAAGTCAAGAGAATCCGGAAATGCCAAAGATTTAATTCACCTTTCAGAAGAAGAACTTGAATCAAAGGTTTTGCTAGCAGGTGGTAAGACCGTTAATGGTGAACTTTATTTCCAAAAAGATTCAAACTCTGGCATAAAAGCAACGGCAAGTCCAAATCCATTTTCAGACCAAATCAACATCCGATTTGAAATAGAAAATAGTTCAAGTCTGGATTTCAGAATTACGGATATTCAAGGAAAAGAAATATACGCTTCTTATGCAAGTTACGAAGCAGGACTCCACGAAATTGTTGTTCCTGGAAGCTTGTTCCCCAGAGCGGGCATTTATTATTATCAATTTAAGTCAGAGGATGTTTTCCAGGTTGGTAAAATAGTTCACTTGAAATAATCAGCATTTTTAATCCAAGTATCAATAAGCTTTTTCGATTACTAAACTAAATATCCCATGAACTTGAAACTTGTACTCATTCTATTTGGAGCACTATTGTCGTGCTCATCCCTAATCTCAGCACCTAATAATCTTTCTATTTCCTATGATGGATTTACCACTTTTTGTGGCGGAGAAATATCCGAACCACAATGTACTGGTCAGGTAAATATTAAACCAGATGCCAGTGGTGGTTGCTCAGGTACTGTTTTCTTTTGGAAAATTGACCTGAATACTCAAAGCTTCCAAGATTCAGACCTTTCAGGTGGTGGATCACTTGACCAAAGGCTGCCCTTGGGAAATCATATAGTTAGATATTCAGGAAGGGATATTTGTGGCAACCAGGCTGAATTAGACATCAAAATTGAAGTGATTGATTGCACCCCACCAGTTCCTGTATGTTATAATGGTTTATCAATTGATTTAATGCCAAGTGGAAGAATTGAGGTTTGGGCAACAGATTTTGATGCAAATAGTAATGACAATTGTTACAACCTGGATTATCGGCTAAACCTGGTAAAAGATGAAAATGGAGATGGAGTTATAGGTTCAGAAGACTACAGGACAACACCTCCTTCACAAGATTTTGTTACTATTTACTGCGAAAATTTAGGATATAATTATCTCCAAATGTGGGTAAAAGAAGTATCCACTGACCGATTTAATAATTGGTCCTATTGTGTGACCCAATTAAACGTTGAGGACTCCTACTTTCCATGCAATCTTGCAGATAATCACATGTTTGGTACCATAAGAAATATGCAAAGCAATCCCGTAAAAGATGTTGAAATTATAGTGGATGGGTATTTAAAAGCAATTACCAAAAATGATGGACATTACATCTTTGAAAATTCGTATTTTGATCGTTATCATATCATTAAGCCTGAAAAAAATGGAAACGTTAATGTGGGTATCTCCATCGATGATCTTTCAATTATTGCGAAGCATATTTTAGGTACACAGCCAATAACAGAACCCTTAAAAATGTTGGCCGCAGATGTAAATCAATCTCAATCCATTTCTGCTCTTGATCTTATGTATTTAAAAAAAGTAATGCTAGGTCTTGAAACTAAATTTCCAAATGATAAAAACTGGATTTTCCTGCCTAAACATTACACGTTTCCTACTCCTGAATATCCCTGGAACTATCCAACAGAATTTAAAATATCAGAATATTTATCAAGCTTCAGAATTGATTTCACCGGCATAAAACTCGGAGATGTTACCGGTGATGCGAATTTCAAACAGCCGGATAAATCCTTAGAACCTCGATCTGGTTTTCAATATGCATTGCCGGAAATGGATTTGGAAAAGGATATGGAATATTCCATTCCTGTAAGAAGTTTAAATACGATCGAAGCTGTACAAGCCGCAATACAATTAAATCCGGAGGTAGAATTGCTTTCAGTTGAAAACGGGTCGATTGACTTTGAAACTTCCATGGTTTTTGACGAAGCCTCCAATACCTTAAAATTCATTGGCGTAGGAGAATTGATTGAAGAAGGAGAAATACTTTTTACCCTTCATTTAAAAACCAGACAATCTGGAAATACGAAAGACTTGATACGTCTTTCAAAAGAAGAACTTGAATCTAAGGTTTTGCTCGCAGGTGGTGAGACCGTTAACGGTGAACTTTATTTCCAAAAAGATTCAAACTCTGGCATAAAAGCAACGGCCAGCCCAAATCCATTTTCAGACCAACTCAACATCCGATTTGAAATAAAAAATAGTTCAAGTCTGGATTTCAGAATTACGGATATTCAAGGAAAGGAAATATATGCTTCTTACGCAAGTTACGAATCCGGACTTCACGAAATTGTTGTTCCTGTAAGCTTGTTCCCCAGAGCGGGCATTTATTATTATCAATTTAAATCAGAGGATGTATTTCAGGTTGGTAAATTGATTCATTTAAAATAAATGACTGTTCAGGAATTCGTTTTTTAAAGCCCGTAAATTGTAAACCGTAATTCGTAAACACTTACTGATTCAACAAATCTTATAGAGAAATACGAACTGATTTTCACCTTCAAAAACTACCATCTCTTATTCATAGGGTGGAATTGGAGAATGGTCTCTTTTAAGTATTCTTTATCGAGGTGGGTGTAGATTTCTGTGGTGGTAATGGATTCATGCCCCAACATGTCCTGAACTGCTTTTAAATCTGCACCCCCTTCAACCAAATGCGTTGCAAATGAATGCCTGAAAGTATGCGGAGAGATATTCTTTTGGATGCCCACCTCTTTTGCCAGGTCTTTGATTATCATAAAAACATATACCCTCGTCAGGTGCTTTCCTCTTCTGTTTAAAAAGACAAAATTCTCCTCTTCCTTCGGAATTTTTGGTAATTTTTTGCGGTCATGGTCCATATAAAGGCGAATCTGTTTTCCAGCCTCCTCTCCAATCGGCACCAGCCTTTCTTTGTCATTTTTTCCAATGACTTTAATAAAGCCAACGTCCAAAAACAGATTGGTGATTTTTAAATTAACCAGCTCACTCACACGCAATCCGCAAGCGTATAAGGTTTCAAGCATCGCCCTGTTTCTCGTACCAAAAGGTGTGGAGAGATCGATTGCTTCCAACATGGCCTGGATTTCTCCATAGGTAAGCACTTCGGGAATTTTACGACTTAATTTGGGTGCTTCCAGCAGTTCGGTAGGATTGTTTTCAATCAAATCTTCCATAAGCAGGTACTTATAAAAGGCTTTGATCCCGCTTATCAGTCTTGCCTGGGAACGGACATCCAAACCTATTTTTCCCATAAAAACCAGAAACTTTTCAAAGTCTTCCAATTCTAGGGAACCGGGGGCTTTGTTGATGTTTTCAATTTCAAGGTATTCAACCAGCTTGGAAACATCTCTAAGGTAGGATTCAATGGTATTGACACTCAGGGCTCTTTCGAGCCGCATATAGTTTTTAAATCCTTTGATATAGGCATCCCAGGTAATCAATGAGGAATTTTTTTCAAAGATACATTTAGACTTTAAACCATATCTTCAGAAATCGGATGATTAAGAGATACTTTTCCTCCGTGGAGTTTTTCAACGCCTTCAATCGTGGCTGCAATGGTACCTAAAACAGGAGCAACCAGCACACCGACAACCGTAAAAAGCAAACCAAGAAAGACCATACCGTTTCCGACAGCCGACCATCTGTTGGATTTCATAAACCGGACACTTTCACTCACTTTAAAATGTCTTTCAAGGTAAAAGTCAAAATTGCCAAATCCGGCATAATAAGCTTGAACCAGAAAAATAGTAATAGTCGTAAAAGGAGCAAAAACAGGAAATAATCCCAACAAAAGCAGACAAACAGTGAGGAACAATTCCCAGGCAATATTTCTTAATGCAATTCTTAAACCTCTGACAAAATCCGAAACCATTCCCGGAAGAGTCATTCTGGTTTTGGTTTGATTACCGGTAAGGTGTTTTTCTACCTTTTCAGAAAGTGGACTCATAAAGGGTCCGGCTAAAACCACAATCAGGTTTTTATAAACCAACAAACCCAAAACGACAATGATCAATCCTCCGGCAACAGATACGATGGTTTCTACAGTTTCAGCTCCTTTTTCCCAGGGATACCATTGGATGAGCCAGGCGCCGATATCGTCGGACAGGCCAAATGCAGTTGAAAATATACCTACTGCCAACAAAAGACTGATAATGGCCGGAACAAGAGCATAGCCCCAAAGTCCTAATTTGGAAATGAGCTTAAAAGCCTGAGTATAAGACCTAAAGGATCGAAAAACTGATGCAATCATTTAATTTTTATTTATGCTTGCAAGGAACAGTACAACAGGTATTTTGAAAACATTTTTATACAAAAATCCATTTATATTGGACAGGCAAAGCCTTTCACATAAAAATAAATATTTCATGCAACTTCCTACACTTTCCAAATGGATGCTCATAAGTTTATTTGCTTCCTGCAATGCCGGAACAGCGGTTGAAAAAGTCGATAAAACTCCTTTTCATGGAGTAAGTCAGGAGTTTAAAGATTATTGGTACGATGGAAATGCAGAAATTGCTTCTTACGACCTGATCCAATCAAGGTATGGTGAGCAGAGGGAAGGGCATGCCGTTTGGGTATTTGTGACCGAAGATTTTTCTGAATCCAAACAGGTCAAATTGGACAATCCTGGAGAAGCAGGGAAGGACAAGGTTTCAGTTCTAAAAAGAAATGCCGTTCGAAAATTCGTAACCGGTATTTACGATTATGCACTAATGAAGTCTGTATTTACGCCAATTGAGGTCAAAAAAAATCCTTACACACTAAAGACTACTTTCTCTTCTCAGGATTGGTGTGGACAGTCTTTTATGCAATTGAATTGGAAAAAGAATGCCTATCAGGTTCAACAATTCTCCTATTTTGAGTCAGAAGGGGATGCTTCTTTTTCTTTAAATGGCGCCATTTTGGAAGATGAAATTCCTTCGCGGATAAGAATGGAGGGAGCTAATTTTCCAACCGGTAACTTGAAAATTATTCCAGCTTCTGCTTTTGCCAGATTACAGCACAAAAATTTGGAAGGCGAAGAGGCGGAGGTAAGTTTAAATGACTTGGGAACCGAATTTGAACTCAACGTCCTATATAAAGATATAGACCGAAGCTTGAGTTTTACTTTTGAAAAAGGATTTCCTCATTTTATTACAAAATGGAGAGAGCGAAATGGTAGCCAACCAGAAACAATTGCTACTTTAAAGGAACATAAAAGGCTCCCCTACTGGTCATTGCACGACAATGATGATTTACCTTTAAGGGACAGCCTTGGTCTTCCCAGGTAAATCATCGAGCGTTTTTTAAATTATATTTTAAAACAGTACCATTTCCAGACTTCTTTCCTTCACTTGAAATCCACATAGTGCCATTTTTTTCAAAGCAGATTCCTTCGGGTTGAGGCAGGATCTTTTTGTCCAATTTTTCAATATAGTTTATCTCACCTTCTGCAGAAAGCACCATAAGTAATTTACCTACTGAGGAAAGGATGTAAAACTCTTCTGTAATTGGATGTTGGGCAATGGCGGAAGGCGCAAAGGTAAATCCTCCTTCATCCGGATTGATTTTATCCATGATTTTCTCTGCGTAGGGAGTAATTTCCTCAGAACCAAGGTAATTTCTTACCATTTGCAGATTTACATAACTGCTAGGGGTGGTATCTATTTCCAGGGTTTCGATATCAAAACTGTAAATATTTTTTTGATCATCATCCAGGCCATCCGGAATTCCTTTACAAGCCATCAATAATTTTTTGGTGGTTTCATTGTAGCCCAAACCTTCAACATTGGCATCTTTATTCAGGAAGGTTTTGATTCGATCAGACTTGACGCTATCAGAAAGGTAATCTTCAATTACAAAGACATCTCCATTGCTTTTTACGGTATAAATTTTTTCACCAACTGCCTCTATTCCTTCAAAATCCCCATCTCCCCAAAAGGCCACTTCTTTTACAACTTTTCCATCAATTTTATTGATAAAATAAACTACTCCCACTTCATCCTGCACTGCGGCCAGGAGATTGCTATCGGGTAAGATGGTTAATCCGGAAATCTCTTTGAGAGACTCTGGCAATTCAAAAACAACTTCCGGCTCAAACATTTCGTAGGGCAATTCATAGCCTTCTTTTTGAAAAACTATCCTGTTTTCTTCTTCCAATCCGCAGGAAGTAAGGCTGGCAAATTGAAACAGGGGTGCAATTAAAAAATAGATCCACAGGGTCATTGACATTCGCACTTTTGAGGTTTTCGTATTATTAAAATCAAGTAAAATAAAGGTAAAGTAACAGGTAAAATGGCTTAGTTTTTATGAAAATCTGTCTGTTATCCTATGCTTTTTACCATCTTTGCCGGGATCAAATAAAAGAATAATATTCATGAAAGTAAAAGTCATTAATAAATCCGCCCATGAATTACCGGCTTATGAAACAAGCGGAAGTGCCGGGATGGATTTAAGAGCCGACATTACGGAAGCCATCCAACTTACCTCTTTAGAAAGAACGCTTATTCCCACCGGTTTATTTATTGAACTTCCCCAGGGGTATGAAGCTCAAATTCGTCCAAGAAGCGGATTGTCAATAAAAAAGGGATTATCGCTGGTAAATTCACCCGGTACCATCGACAGTGATTACAGGGGCGAAATCAAGGTAATTGTGGTAAATCTTTCCAAAGAAACCCAAACTATTGAGCCTTCTGAACGTATTGCTCAGATGGTAATTGCCAAATATGAACAAATTGAATGGGAGCCGGTAATCGAGCTGACTTCTTCTGAGAGAGGAGCCGGCGGATTTGGAAGTACCGGAACAAAATAATCCAAGCAAAGCCCTCCCTTAAAATTTAAACAAAATGAAAATAATCATCCCAATGGCCGGACGAGGAACCCGGCTAAGACCCCATACTTTAACAGTACCAAAACCCTTGATTCCAATTGCAGGCAAACCAATGGTGCAGCGATTGGTAGAAGACTTAAATAAAGGACTGGAAGAAAAAGTTACTGAAGTTGCATTTATTATTGGTGACTTTGGAAAAGAAGTAGAAGCTCAATTAAAGGAAATCGCCAAATCAATTGGGGCTATCGGTAAAATATACTACCAGGACCAGCCACTTGGAATAGCTCATGCTTTGTTGTGTGCCAGAGAATCCATGGAAGGTAAGGTAATGGTAGCGTTTTCGGACACTCTTTTCAAAGCAGATTTCAAATTTGATGATAAAGAAGATGGAGTGATTTGGGTGCAGAGAGTAGAAAACCCTTCTGCGTTTGGTGTAGTTAAAACCAATGAAGAAGGAGTAATCACTCACTTTGTAGAAAAACCACAGGAATTCGTTTCAGATCAGGCCATAGTTGGCATTTATTATTTCCGTGATGGTGACAATTTGGAAAAAGAATTGCAATACCTTTTGGACAATGACATCAAGGTAAAAGGTGAATTTCAACTTACCTCTGCTCTTGAAAACATGGAGAAAAATGGTTTGAAATTCAAAACCGGAGAAATTGAAGAGTGGTTGGACTGTGGAAATAAAGAAGCGGTGGTTTATACCAATCAAAGAATTTTAGATATCCATCGTGGAACCAAGACCGTTTCCAACAGTGCCAAAGTAAAAAACTCCATCATCAGAATGCCTTGTTTCATTGGAGATGATGTGGAAATCAAAAACTGTGTGATTGGACCTTTTGTTTCTGTTGGTGAAAAAACGGTGATTAAGAACTCTGTAATTAAAAATAGCGTTATTCAATCGCATACAACCATCAGAAACGCCGTTTTAGAAAACTCGATGATTGGAAACCACGTTAGTTACGAAGGAACTCGCTCAGATGTGGATTTGGGTGATTATTCAAAAAGAAAAGAATGAACTTAAATTTTAGAAATTTTCTATTTCATAAAACTGCCAATAAAAAGCTTGCCTTTAGCCTTTTATTGGCAGTTTTTTTCCTTGCCAACAGCTTTGCACAGCATTCAGAAGTGGAAGCCAGACTACAAGGTGTATTTATAGAAGCCAACAAGGAAAAATTGTTGGGCAATTATGATAAGGCAGCAGAATTATTTGAGCAGGTCTTATTGAAAGATCCGGAAAATGATGTGGCTGCATTTGAGCTATCCAGGGTTTTGAACGAAGCAAAACGCTACGACGAAGCTGTTAAATATGCAAAAAAGGCGACTGGTATCGATCCGGAAAATCTTTGGTACACTTTGTACCTGGGAGATCTTTATCACTCCATGGAACGATATACTGAGGCAGCGGATGTATTCTCTGGCTTTGAAAAATATCCTGAAAATGAAGAGTATCCCTTGAAAAAGGCTTTTTTCTGGTAAAGGCAAATCAACCGGAAGAAGCTATAAAAGTATATGAAGAGCTTGAAGCCAAAATGGGCGTAAATGAAGAATTGACTCGAAGAAAACAGGCACTATATGTTGGAATGGGAAATACTTCGAAAGCGACCAAAGAACTTGAAAAGTTGGTAGAGGCTTTTCCTCAAAACACTAATTACAAACATATCCTTGCTGCTTACCTGATGCAAATCGATGAAAAAGGTAAAGCCGAAAAAGTATATGAATCTATTTTAAAAATAGATTCAAACGATGCACAGGCTCAATTGGCCTTGAAAGGAGGAAGCAAACCATCAAGCGATATTGACAATTTTGTAGCTGGTTTAAAACCTATTTTTTCAAATAAGGAAGTTGGAATTGACGCCAAGGTTAAACAAATCATTCCTCAAATACAAATGGTTGCCAATACCGGCAACAAAGCATTGGCTACTGGTTTGTTAGAACTTACTCAGGACCTTGAAACTGCTCATCCGGACGAACCTAAGGTGTACGCTATTGCCGGAGATCTTTATTTTTATACAAAAGACTACGAAAACGCTAAAAATAAATACGCCAAAGCCCTGGAATTGGATAAATCCATTTACCTGGTTTGGGAACAATACCTGATAAGTCTGGAAGAATTGGAGGATTATGAAATGCTGGCTCAAAGGTCTTCAGATGCGCTGGATCTTTTTCCTAATCAAGGTATGTTGTACTATTTAAACGGACTAGCTTTAAGAGAGACCGGAGACAATTCATCTGCTATCATTTCTCTTAATCAGGCAAAGATGATGTCTGGTCGAATTCCTCATATTTTGTATGGTGTACAGATAGAATTGGGAAAAGCTTACCACGCCAGCAATCGTTATGAAAAATCGGATGAAGCCTTCAAAGCTGCATTGGAGATGAATGCGAAAGATCCATTCCTTTTAAAAACCTATGCTGAAAGATTATTGGAAAGAGGAGAATACCCGGAAAAGGCAAAAGAAATGGCGGAACTTGCCAATTCTTTGCAGCCTTCCAATCCTGATATGGAATCATTGATGGGATGGACTTTCTATCAGGAAGGCAATTATAATAAAGCAATAGAATGGTTGAATAAAGCTTATAACCAGAAACAAGATGCTGAGATTGCAGAGAGGTTAGGAGATGCATATTTCCAGAGTGGGAAATCAGAAGAAGCTTTGAAGTACTGGCAAATTGCTTTGGACAAAAACAAGGACAACAAAAAGCTTCAACAAAAAATTAAGGATAAAGCTTTGCCAAAATAAGTTCTATTTGGGCAATCTTACTGTGAAGGTAGTACCGACGTTTGGTTCTGAAGATTTTACAAAAATCTTTCCTTTGTGGTATTGTTCTACAATTCTTTTGGCAAGGGAAAGTCCAAGTCCCCATCCTCTTTTCTTGGTGGTGAAACCCGGTTGAAAAACAGTTTTAAATCTGGAAGAAGGAATACCTTTTCCGGTATCACTAATTTCAATATCCACATGTTTTTCCTGTTCAATAATTACTGCACTGATGGTTCCTTTACCATCCATTGCATCCAAGGCATTGCGCAATAAGTTTTCGATTACCCAGTGAAAAAGGTGGTTGTTTATTTTGATGATGATTGGAGGGTGGTCCATGCCGGGAAAAACAAAATCAACTTTCCGAGGAGCTCGTCTCTCCATATAAACCCTGGTTTTTTCAAGCTCTTCATATACATTGGCATCTTCCAATTCAGGTGCTGAGCCAATTTGGAAAAACGATCTGCTATCAATTCAAGACGGGTAACGTCATTTCTCAACTCATCCATTACCTCCTGAGTTTCTTGATCATCTTCTTTGAGGAATCTCATATGATCTATCCAACCCAAAATAGCTGAAATCGGAGTACCCAACTGATGGGCAGTTTCTTTGGCCATTCCCACCCAAACGAGGTTTTGTTCGAATTTTCGGGCGGAGGAAAATGCCACATATCCAAACCAAACGAAAACTGAAACCAGAAGAAATTGAATGAATGGAAAGATTTCCAGCATTCTTAAAGTCGGGATTTTTTATAGTAAATTTTTACTCCTTCAGCACCCTGGATGGGTTGTGTCCCATTGGCTTTTATGGATTCCAATTCTCCTTTTAAATATTCCTTATCGTAGTCTTTTCTTCTCCGAAATTGATAGCGCATCGATACCACCATCTAAATTTTCAAGGATTACAGGAATGGTTGTATTGGAAGAGATGATTTTTTGATGAATGGTATAATCACAATCATCAAGGCTGGTATCCAGTTGATTGAGCGCAAAAGCCCATTGTTCCACCTTGTTTTGTTCTTCAATGGCTAACTTTTGGGTAACATTAAAAGTAAACCATGCTGAAAAGGCGACAATGAAAATACCGGCGATTGCCAGGTAAATCTTCCAATTAGACTTTTGTCTGTATATACTCATGAAGCCGATTACTCCGTCAAGAAGTTATTTGTTCAAAGCTGAATCACGTAATCTTTGGAGGAAAGGAGAGGCAAAGATGAATCCTTGTAAAATTTCATTGTCACTGGTTAACACTTCTTCTTTTTTACCTTGCCATGCAACTTTTCCTTCATACAATAAGGCAATATTATCACCTATTTCCATAACGGAATTCATATCGTGTGTATTGATTACAGTGGTAATATTGTTTTCGTAGGTAATGTCTCGAATTAATTCATCAATCAACAAAGAAGTTTTTGGATCCAGGCCTGAGTTGGGTTCATCACAAAATAGGTACTTTGGTTTTAGCACAATTGCTCTTGCAATACCCACCCTTTTCTGCATTCCTCCGGATATTTCAGAAGGAAACTTATTATTGGTTCCTTCCAGGTTTACCCTTTCGAGACATTCATTTACCCTGTTTCTTTTTTCTTTTAAAGTGTAATTGGTAAACATGTCCATCGGAAACCTGATATTCTCTTCTACGCTCATCGAATCAAATAAAGCTGAGCCCTGAAACAAC
The DNA here is from genome assembly GCA_041392845.1 of Saprospiraceae bacterium. Taxonomy (GTDB): domain Bacteria; phylum Bacteroidota; class Bacteroidia; order Chitinophagales; family Saprospiraceae; genus JAGQWW01. The sequence goes on from JAWKLG010000005.1 coordinate 239,383, forward strand.
ATCCCCACCTTCATTCTGATGGCCCTCAAGGACTTTTTGTCCAACTTTGTAAAATTGACATCGTCGTAGAAAATTGACCCTTCTGTTGGTTGTAGGAGGCCAACCAGAATTTTAAGTAAAACCGTTTTACCGGCACCACTTCGACCAATAATCAGGTTGGTTTGCCCTTTTATAAAATCAAGGGAAATACCTTTTAAAACCTGGTTATCGTCAAATGACTTAAATATATCTACCGCTTTTATCATTTACATCCTTCAATTGGGCTGGATCAGCCGGTTAAGAGTACAGCGATTACATAATCTGCTGTCAAAATCAAAATATTACTAATTACCACCGCACGGGTACTGGCCTCTCCAAGTTCAATGCTTCCTCCTTTTACAAAATATCCCTGATAGCAAGACACCGTTGTCAAAATGAAAGCAAAAACGAAGGCTTTCACAAACATCATGTTGACATTGTTAGGTGCGAAGAAAGCACGTAATCCACGTATATATTCTTCAGAAGTCAACTCTCCGGTCGGTACTGTTGCTATCATACCACCCAAGATCGCAACGAAAGCAGAAACAACTACCAAAAGTGGAATAACCACCAAGGCTGCGGTTAGTTTGGGCATAATCAAAAACGCAGAAGTATTCACACCCATGATTTCCATGGCATCGATGTGTTCTTTCTGACGCATTCCACCCAATTCAGCCGCCATATTTGAACCTACTTTTCCAGCCAAAACCAAACAGGTAATGGTTGGGGCAGACTCTATGATGGCTAAATCTCTAACGATGTATCCAATATAGTATCTGGGAATCAGCTGACCGTCTAATTGGTAGGCAAATTGGATTGCTGCAACAGCACCCATGAAAACCGAAATAAGACAAACAATTACTATAGAGCCAATTCCGATATCGTCCATCTGCCGGGTTATCTCTTTCCAATAAACCCTCATTTTTTCCGGCTTGGAAAAGACGTTTCCCATCATGATCATGTATTGACCCAGATGTGAAATAAGGTCCTTGGGAACCTTCCATAAAAATTCCATCGGCGTTTTTTTATTATCCTCTCAAAAGCGGGTTAAAGGTAAAGATTTAAACAGTGACAAATGTTCACTTTGAAACTCAATATCAATTGATTTACAAAAGAACGAAAATTGCCAGCATTATTAATTGGTCCGGCACATAAGTTTGAGGAAAATCATTCGCGCTATCTGGTTTTAAACTTTTGCTATTTTCAATTTTTGTTTAGTTTTGCGCACGAACAGAATCAGTGTAAAATTTAATAAAATGTCTGATCACATAGAGAACGCCGGTAAGAAGGGATATTGTGTCATGTGGGCAATCATTTCCTTTTTGCTTTTCATCATCCTTGTGGTTGCTGTTTATCAGTACAACGGTAAGTTTTTATAAACTACCCACAAGAGCAAAAATAATGAAGCGAGGGTTTTACCAGTGGTAGGACCCTCGCTTTGTTATTTAAAGTTAAATTAAAACTAGTTTCTTAGCCACAAACATCCTTATTCCTAATTTTGGGCATGAAAAAAATCTTTTTCCTACTATCATTACTAGTTTGGCTGGGTTGCAATCCCAGGCCAGGCACCACTCCTTCAGAAGTTGATAAAATTCCAACTTACAATGAGGAAGTAAAAACACCAAAGAATGTTATCCTGATGATTGGTGATGGAATGGGTTTGACCCAGATTACCGCAGGCATGATCAAAAATGGAAACAAACTCAACCTCGAACAATTCACCAAAACTGGTTTACACAAAAGTTATTCATACGATAACCTGATAACTGACTCTGCTGCAGGTGCGACTGCTTTTGCTTGTGGCGTAAAAACTTACAATAAAGCCATTGGAGTAGGGCCAGACTCTTTACCTAGAAAAACTTTGATGGAGTTATTGATTAGGGCCGGATTTAAATCAGGAATGGTGGTTACTTCTACCATCGTACATGCGACACCGGCAAGTTTTTATGCACATGTCAAACACAGAGAGCAGTATGAAGATATTGCTGAGGAATTGGCAGATTGCGGTGTGGATTATTTTGTTGGAGGAGGATTGAAATTTTTCAACAGAAGAGAAAAAGATGAAAAGGATCTCGTTGCCAAAATGAAAAAACAAGGCTATAAGATTGATGACTATTTCCAAAATGACTTTGAAAACTCTATTGAGGAAGCAGATAAAAAATATGGCTTCTTCACAGCCGACAAAGATCCTTTGATGGCTTCTCAAGGAAGAACATACTTGGCTCCAGCTACCAAAAGAGCCATTGATTTTCTTGATAAAAGAACTGAAGACAAAGGATTTTTCTTGTTAGTTGAAGGTTCACAAATTGATTGGGGAGGACACAATAACAATGCAGATTACATCATCAGTGAGATGATTGACTTTGATAAATCTATTGGAGAAGCCATAGAGTTTGCAAAAAGAGATGGTGAGACTCTGATTGTTGTCACTGCCGACCATGAAACCGGAGGATTTGCCATCAATCCCGGCTCTACGAGTGAAGAATTGGTTACTGCCTTTACTACTGGAAGTCATACAGGAACCATGATTCCGGTTTTTGCTTACGGTCCGGGAGCAGAATTATTCAGTGGCATTTATGAAAACACTGAAATCTACTATAAAATCAGATACGCTCTGGACATGGCAGCGAAGGGAAATACCCGGTGAGGGATTAGGTGAAAATCTCGACGTATTTTTGAGAAGTGACGAATGACGAGTGTAGAATGACGAATGATGGATATTGCTGGTACAAGTTTTCAAACTTGTATCCTGAGTACAAGCTGGTCTGAAGACCAGCCTGGAATCAAAAAGCGAACACCGAACACCGAATAGCGAATACCGAACTGCGAACTGCGATCCTAAATCGGTCTGCACTTCACTTCCAGCCATTCCACTTCTTCAGGATGTAACATCGGGCTCAGTCTTTCCAATACTTCTTTATGGTATTGATTCAGCCAATCTATTTCCTCTCCACTAAGCCATGATTTGTCTATAAGCTGTGTATCGATTGGAAATAAGGTCAGGGTTTCAAATTCGTAAAACTCGCCGAAGTCAGATTCAAAAGCTGGAACACACATTACCAGGTTCTCGATTCTAATGCCCCACTTTCCGGTACGGTATAATCCAGGCTCATTGGAAGTGATTGTTCCAATTTCTATGGGCATGGTTGTTCTCGAGGAAATAGTAGGAGAAAAGCTTTGAGGACCTTCATGTACATTCAAAAATGCTCCTACTCCGTGACCTGTACCATGTCCATAGTTGCGGGCATGTCTCCACAAATGTTGCCTGGCCATGGCATCAAACTGGGCACCATAGGTTCCTTTTGGAAATTTTGCCATGCTTATTGCAAGGTTTCCTTTCAAAACCAAAGTATAATCTTTTTGCTGACGCTCCGTTGGCTCGCTTAGAGGAATGGTACGGGTTATATCGGTGGTACCATTGAGGTATTGACCACCGCAATCTATCAACAGAATTCCTTCTTTTCTAATATTAGCACAAGTGTCGACTTCAGCATGATAATGCACAATGGCTCCATTGGCCTGGTAACCCACAATTGCATCGAAACTTTCGCCGATATAATCGCCCATTTCCTTTCGGAATTCTTTCAATTTAAGTGCAACTTCTGTTTCGGGGACTTCACGTTCGTTGAGGGTATATTCCAACCAGCGATGGAATCGAACCAGGGCTACTCCGTCTTTTTCCATAACCAGACGGATATTTTCAGATTCCACATGATTTTTTATGGCTTTGGCAGGAGCAATTAAATTTTCACCATCCAATCGGCTTTCTTCACCTATACAATTGTACAAGTAAATATTGCAAGTAGATTTATCGACCAATATTTTTTTGTCGGCAGGCCAGTGTTGCAAACTGGTTGCAATGGCCTGATAAGGCATGAATTGGATACCAGCTTTTTTAAGGGTGGACTTTAAAGCATCAGGAATTTTTTCTTCATCTATAAATAAGGTGGTTTCATTTTGGTCTACCAGTAAATAGGAAATGAAAACAGGATTACAATCCACATCTGCTCCACGCAGGTTCAACACCCAGGCGATATCGTCGAGCGTTGTAACCAAATATGCATCTGCTCCCAAATCTTTCAATTGAGATCGGATCCCGGCCAGTTTGGCCTCACGAGATACACCGGCATATTTAAGTGCATGTTCGAAAATGTATTCTGAAGGAAGTGCAGGACGATCTTTCCATACTCTTTTTAAAAGATCGTGATCCATATTTAGGCGGATGGATTTTCCTTTTAGAGCCTGGGCCATATTTCTTACCTGACCTACAGAAAAAAGCCAACCATCGTAACCAACCGTTGCATTTTCAGGTAAATTTTCCGCCATCCACGTCAGGTATTCAGGAGTATGGGGAATTTTTAGTTTGTGTAATTCCATCTCAGAATTACTCAATTGTTCCTCAGCCTGAATAAAGTACCTTGAATCCGTCCAGAGTCCTGCATGGTCTTTTGTAATAACTACTACACCGGCAGATCCGGTAAATCCTGAAATCCACACCCTGCCTTTCCAGTGTTCTGCTACATATTCGCTCAAATGTGGGTCGCTGCTGGGAATGACATAGGCATCCAGGTTCATGGAGATCATTGCATCTCTAAGGGCATGAATTCTTTCGTTGACGGTCATGGTACTTATTAGAAAAGGGTGAATAATTAAAAGCTGCAAGTTAAACAAAAACCTTTCAAGGCTAAAAAGGCTTTTTTAAACAACTTTCAATATTATCTGAAAATAAAAAAAGTTTTTTCAAGAAACTACATTTCTTATTTAACTGATTTTCAATTATTTATAACCTTCTAATCTAAATCTAATGTAAAACTTTTAAGCGACACTATGTTTTTTGTTTATTCTTTTGTAATTTTGGTTAAACAATTTTTGAAACTTTTCACCAAATAATATTTGTTATGTCTACCATAGAATTTCACAATCGATTTGACGAGTATTCTGGTATTCTGCAAGCATTCGCATACAACCTGACCAAAGATTTTGAAGAATCCAGAGATCTCTTTCAGGAAACCGCATTTCGTGCCCTCAAAAACAGAGACAAATTTTCACCGGGTACGAATTTCAAAGCATGGTTGTTTACCATCATGAAAAACATCTTCATCAACAATTACAGAAGAAAAGTAAAGGCCAACACCATCATCGACACCACCGACAATCAGTTTTATCTGAATTCCGGCAGTAAGACCGTGACCAACAATGCTGAGTCGACCATTATGATGAAAGAACTCAATAAAATGATTACCAAGTTGGATGATAGCATCAAGATTCCATTCCTGCGTCACTTTGAAGGATATAAATATCAGGAAATCGCAGACGAAATGGAATTGCCGCTGGGTACCGTAAAGAGTCGTATCTTCTTTGCAAGAAAGGAATTGAAAGATATGATCTACAAAAAATACGGAATGACCTCCAACGTAAGAGATTAAGAATTTGACATAAGTCCGCATAATTGTATGAAGGCCGCCGTTTGGTGGCCTTTTTTATTTTACCCTGCCCAACCCTCTCTATCCAAACTCCGATACTGAATGGCCTCTGCGAGGTGTTCGATTTTAATCTCAGGACTTCCGGCCAAATCTGCTGCGGTTCTGGCAACTTTTAATATTCTATCGTAGGCTCTGGCAGATAATTGCAAGCGTTCCATGGCCTTTTTAAGCAAGGTTAAACCGGCTTGATTTAAGGTACAAACCTCCTGCACCATTCTTCCGGGCATTTGAGCATTACTATAAATGTTTTTTACATCTTTGAATCTTTCAGTTTGGATTTCGCGGGCTTTCATCACCCTTTCTACTATATCTTTACTGGTTTCTGATGGCCTGACTGTGCTGGACAATTCATCGTAACTGACGGGCGTGACCTCAACATGCAAGTCGATTCGATCCAACAAAGGGCCTGAAATTTTATTGAGGTATCTTTTAACCACGCCTGGCCCGCAAACACAATCTTTATCCGGATGATTGTAAAATCCGCAGGGGCATGGATTCATGGAGGCAATTAGCATAAAACTGGCAGGATAGTCTACACTAATTTTTGCACGACTGATGTTCACCTTCGTTCTTCCATTGGCTGTCGCATCACTTCCAAGACACTCCTTTGAAACTCCGGTAGTTCGTCCAGGAACAAGACGCCATGATGGGCAAGCGAAATCTCTCCTGGTAATGGATTGGAACCACCACCCACCAAAGCAACATCACTGATGGTATGATGAGGAGAACGAAATGGCCGGGTAGTAATCAGTCCGGAATCATTAGGAAGGGAACCGGCGACAGAATGAATTTTTGTCGTCTCCAAAGCTTCATGAAGCGACAAAGGAGGCAAAATAGTCGGCAGTCTTCTAGCCAGCATAGTCTTTCCGGCTCCCGGGGACCAATCAATATGGCATTGTGCCCTCCGGCAGCCGCGAGTTCCAAGGCTCTTTTAATATTTTCCTGACCTTTTACATCGGAAAAATCAACGTCATAATTATTTTGCTGATCATAAAACACTTCACGTGTATCAAATTTCACCGGTGCCAAATCACTTTTTCCCAAGACCAAATCAATGGCATCTCTCAAATTGTCAATCCCGTAAACATCAATATCATTTACGATGGCCGCTTCTTTGGCGTTTTGCTTGGGCAGCACCAGGCATTTAAATCCTTCTTTTCTGCTTTGTATAGCAATGGGTAACGCTCCTTTGATTGGCCTAAGCGTACCGTCCAATGCCAATTCTCCCATGAAAACATATTCTGACAAATGACTGTCCGGGAGTTGTCCACTTGCTGCAAGCACCCCGATGGCGATGGGCAAATCATAGGCAGAACCTTCCTTTCGGACATTTGCCGGAGCCATATTTACGACCGTCATTGCTCTGGGGAAATTCCTTCCAATATGTTTGATGGCAGCCTCAATTCTTTGGAATCCTTCTTTAACAGCGTTGTCGGGCAAACCGACAACAGAATAGAAATTTTTATTGGCAATGGGCTGTCCTCCCGAACTTACTTCAATGGTAATTCTTCTGGCATCTACTCCGTGAACGGCACTTGCAAAGGTTTTGACCAACATAATAGCTTTTCAATTTGTGGTGAAATTATGAGTTTGGTGACAAAGTCATTATCGACTTGCCCCTGTTTTTAGTTTTCTTTGATAGACGCCGTTTTCGGTTCGAAATAACAAAAAATTCCTTTCAATGAGAACTTTGCTACTTACAAGTGCACTTCTGAGCCACTTTTTACTGTTTTCTCAAAACAACAACAGCCAATATCCCTGTTGTACTGCTCAACATGATCAATTTGACTTTTGGGAAGGAAGCTGGGAAGTCACGGACACCAGTGGAACCATCGTAGGACACAATACCATCAGCAAAGAACAAAACAATTGTCTTTTAAAAGAATCGTGGACGAGTGCTAAAAGTGCATTTACTGGAACCAGCTTCAATTATTTTGACAGCCAATCCAAAACCTGGAATCAGTTATGGATAGACAATGGAGGGAGTCAGTTGAAGCTGAAAGGAGGATTAAAGGATGGAGTAATGGTGATGGAAAGTGAGCCGTATTTAGACTCAAAAGGAAAAATGCAACAACATCAAATCAGCTGGACGCCTGATGAAAATGGAAATGTCAGGCAGTTATGGATAGTTACCAACCTTGAAGACAACACCCGAAAGGTTTTGTTTGACGGATTGTATAAAAGAAAGTGACTACCTGGTTCGAAACGAAAATAACAGTAAAAGAATCCCCGCAGGCATCAATAATGATAATCCGAAAATAAGTTCATAATAAAAGGGAAGAAAGCCTTTTGCCTGCCAAAACATTGCTCCTTGAAAAAACAGAAGCAATTCAGTAGATATGATGCCGGAAAACAAAAGAATAGAACCAGCCTTTAACAGTTTTCTATTTACTGTTTTTAAAATATTCAAAGCAAAAAAGAGTAAAAAAGTAGTAACCATTCCCAAAAGAAGTAGGTGTAAAAATCCAATTACAAAGTTACGGATGGTATAAGCAATGGTAGCAAATGCAGGAATGATTAAAACGGATTGTGCCAGTATTTTGAATATAAAACAAATCAAACCAAATACCATCAATTTCTTTTCTAAGGCAGCATAGGTTAAAATGTTTGATTTTAGTAATGGAAAAATCCATTTTAAAAAATAAAACAGTGCCACCAATTGCAACAAAACCCCCGCGCTGTTGATCCAAAATAAAATGGGAATCGGAGTGGACCAGGTTACTGCCAACACATAAGTCAGTATCGTTGCAACCAACAATAGATAATAAAAAGGTCTTAGATATAAAAAGACCCTACTGTTGTGTTTTTCAAAAAACACAATCAATAATGCCACGATGGAAAAAATAAACCAACCGTTGAATTGAAAATGCAGGAAGAATTGAATGATTCCATAATAAAGTGCTGAACCTTTCATATTACTCACCATTACCGGTCCTATACACCAAATGGCAAGCGTTGATAAAACCATAAAGGCAAGTGCTGTTTTGACAAAAACTACAGACCATTTGCCTCCTTTGGTGTCTTTCAAATCTTTCCAAAATCTTACTACAAAAAAATAGGAAAAAACAATATGCAGGGTAGAAAAGAAAATGGAAATACCCTTGTAGCCATAAATTGGAAAGAAAATAAACATCCCTGCAACTGCAAATTGAGTCAACCAAAATAGATTACCATAATATCGCTTGGAAAGGTTTTCTTTTGAAAGGAAATTTTCAACCAAAAGTCCATACAAGCCAAGATAGATCCAACCCAACATAGCTGTATGAGAATGCCCATGCATAATGTTTCGATATTCTAATAATGGCAATTCAGCTACAAATGCATAACGCATCAATGCTCCCAAAGCAGCAGCAGCTAAAAAATTTATTAGTGCAATGTGAAACCAATATCGGGGCATAAAAGCATGCTTATGGAGCAATCAATTGCATCAATTAATTTTGAAACAATTGATTGCTCAATGGGCTTAAGGTTGAGATTACTTTTCGGACCTTTTACTATCGTTTTCAAACATGAATTCCAGCACATCCCTCGCATCGCCCAAAGACAAATTTTGATTGGGCATACGCACCAAACATTCCTTTAGCATTTCCTGTGCCGCCGGATCCTGCTCTAACATTACCTCCACATTGGTGGTCATGTTCATAATCCACTCAGGAGTTCTTCTTTCTGTTACACCTGCCCATCCGGGACCAACGACTTTCTGACCGGATAATTTGTGGCAGGATGCACATTTCATTTCATAAATAGCCTTACCCCGCTCGACCATTTCAACATTCAAAGGATTGTTTAAGCTTACATTTTTTACTTCACCTATTCCCTTGTTGTCAGCAGGAGCCTTTGCCTCTTTTTTAACAGGTTTTGAAAGATCTATTTTTTCGCCATCATCTGTAGCATTTCCGCCGCAAGCGTAAAAGGCCATTACAGCCACCAGGAAAATCCATATTTTTTTCATTGTTGATGTTTTTGATAAATGATTCTGTCTATAATCTATTTTGTGACGCATCATAATCATAAGCAAGATCTGCTATGGTCTGATGCCGCATTTGATAATAAATTCCTTCTCTGAAAGGATAAACCTTTTCATGCAAGGGGCATGGGTTAGATTCTGAACAAACCGGAAGCCCTAATACACATCCTTTAAAAAGGTCATCCCCGTCGATACAGGTAATAATGTGGTCCACGGTTTTTTTCATGTTCTCCTCCGATAAATAAAAACCTCCATAAGGTCCTTTGGTGGAAGAAATCAAATCTGCCTTCACCAATTTTTGAAGGATTTTAGCCAAAAAGGCTTTTGGCACATTCAAGGTGTCTGAAATTTCCACCACACCTGATTTCTGGCCTTCCCTTGTTTTTACTGCAATAAAAATTGCAGCCCTTATCCCGTATTTACAAGCTTTTGAAAACATCTCTTCATTTTATGGTTCAAAATTAAATTTTTCCTTTAAAAAGGACAAATAAATCTTTTTTAAGAAACAATCATCAAAGAATTATTAAAAGAAAATGGCTTTAAATTAAATTTAAACTACTGATTATCTGCGCTTTTTGATAGAGTTAACTTTTATCACCCTCTAGAACTGACTTTCGTCAACTCGTCTATAAAGGACATTTTTAACCTTTGTAAAACAATTTATGCGCTTCATAATATTGAATAACAAAATACCTTTATCATGAAAAGTCAAATATCCTATTTTACATTTACAGGCTTGTTGTCAGCCTTTATTCTATTCTTAAGTTTTGGCTGTGAAAACAAATCTGATTCATCCAAACAAGGTGGCGCCTTATCAAGCGATGTTGCATCACAGGTTTATGTACCACCAGGTGAATATGATGAATTTTACGGATTTATGTCAGGTGGATTCAGTGGGCAGATCGGAGTTTATGGTCTTCCTTCCGGAAGATTACTCAAAGTAATCCCGGTTTTTTCTGTAGATCCAGAAAAAGGGTATGGATTCAATGAAGAGACAAAACCATTGCTCAACACTTCTCATGGTTTTGTACCATGGGATGATGCGCACCACCCTGAATTGTCCCAAACAAAAGGTGTAACGGACGGAAGGTGGATTTTTATCAATGGAAACAACACGCCACGTATAGCTCGTGTGGATCTGTCTACGTTTGAAACAGCTGAAATTATCGAAATCCCAAATAGTGGAGGAAACCACTCTTCTCCTTTCACCACCGAAAACACTGAATACGTAGTTGCAGGAACACGTTTTGGAGTACCCTATCCCCAAAAGGATGTTGCCATCAACAGTTATGCAGAAAATTTTAAAGGTATGTTGAGCTTTGTAAGTGTAGCAGAAGAGGGAGAAATGGACATTGCATTCCAGGTCTTACTTCCTGCTTTTGATTACGACTTAGCACATTCGGGTAAAGGTAAATCTCATGGATGGACCTTCTTTACGACTTACAACACCGAAGAAAAGTCAACCTTGTTAGAGGTCAATGCTTCGCAAAATGACAAGGATTTTATCGCAGCAATAAACTGGAAAAAGGCAGAAGAATATGTCAAGCAGGGAAAATTCAAGGAAATTCCTGCTGAATACGCCCACAACGTGTATGATGAAAAGTCGCATGTAGCTACTTCAAACATGAAAAAGACCGTAAAGGTACTTACACCTGAGGATTGTCCCGGTCTGGTTTACTTTTTACCTACCCCAAAATCTCCACATGGTGTTGATGTCGACCCAAGTGGTGAATACATCATTGGAAACGGTAAGCTTTCAGCTGACCTAACAGTCCATTCTTTTACCAAGATGATAGAGGCCATTGAAAACAAGTC
>JAWKLG010000050.1:0-35957 GCA_041392845.1 Saprospiraceae bacterium
GAATATCCGCCTTCCTGGTTGTGGTCACACAAAAGATGGAAATTGAGCAGGGAAGCTTGATTTTTAAGAATTCATCATCCTTATTTCAACTCCAGAAACACCGGGCAGTGATCTGAATGCACTGCATCATTGTAATGTCCTGCTGAAATAATCCTGTCTTGAATTTCATTGGAAACTGACCAATAATCTATTCTCCAGCCTTTGTTATTTGCACGTGCATTGGCGCGGTAAGACCACCAGCTGTATTCCTCTTTTTCAGGATTTTTAAAACGGAAAGAATCTGTAAATCCGGAATCAAACCATTTTGACATCCAGGCCCTTTCTTCAGGTAGGAAACCTGAAGTTTTTTGGTTGCTCTTTGGATTGTGGATGTCCATTTCAGTATGGGCGATGTTGTAATCACCGGCTATAATCAAATTGGGTCTTTCTTTTTTCAGTTCGTGAGCCCATTGGAAAAAGTCGTCCAGGAATTCCATTTTGACTGCCTGGCGAATGTCACCGGTTGTTCCGGAAGGGAAATAACAATTTAAAAGCGTTACATCACCAAAATCTGCACGGATGATTCGTCCTTCACTGTCGTATTTTTCAATGCCACAGCCCATGTCAACATGGTCCGGTTCTACTTTTGAAAAAATGGCTACACCACTATAACCTTTCTTTTCTGCTGAATGCCACCAGCTTTTATATCCCAATGCTTCAAGACTTGCTAAATCTACCTGATCCCTGTGTGCTTTTGTTTCCTGAATACAAACCACGTCAAAATCATGCTGTGAAAGCCACTCGTCCAAACCTTTGTTGAGGGCAGCTCTGATTCCGTTAACATTGTAGGATAAAAACTTCATAGGTCAGGTGATTTTGTGCTTTAAGAGTGGTAGTTGTTAGGTGGGTAAAGGTATAAAATGCCCTAAGAAATTTTTAAATGGAGATGGAAAGTTTATTCGGCTTTTATGCCCAATAAATTGTAAATCTCAGTTTGAATTCTTGGACGGATATTCTCAGTATAAATTTTCCTGTTTTCTCTGGACGGATAAACCCGGTTGCTAAGAAAAATGAAAAGGACTTCGTTTTCCGGGTCTGCCCAAACCAGGGTGCCGGTATATCCGCTGTGTCCGAAAGTTTCAGGGCTGGCTGCCTTTGCAGAACTCGAATTTTGAGGATGGTATTCCAATAATGGTTTGTCAAATCCTATTCCTCTTCTATTGCCTTCGGATTTGTAGGGAGCTGAAGTAAATCTTTGTATGGTCGAATCCTGTAAAAATTGCCTATCGCCGTAAGATCCTCCATTCAAATACATTTGGAAAAGCTTGGCCAAGTCGACTACATTTCCGAAAAGCCCGGCATGGCCGGAAATGCCATCCAGCATTGCTGCACCTTCATCGTGGACACGGCCATGCAATAAGGCATGCCTGAAGAAAGTATCATTTTCAGTTGGAATAATTTCGGAGGCAGGGAAATTTTGGTAAGCATTGTAAGTCAAAGAGAAAGCTCCCAGTGGTCGATAAAAGGTATTTTTTAAAAAAGACTCAAAGGAAATTCCTGTTTTTTCTTCTACAATTTCCGGATACAAGTAATAAGAAAGATCCGAGTAAACATAGGCTCCTTCCTTTGTTACCGGCGATTTTTTGATGGCCTTAAAAATCTTTTCTCTATAGTTTTTATGTAAAAAAAGACTGTCGGCAACTTTCAAAGGATAGTGTTCAGAAGAGTCTTTTGAAAAGGTGTGGTATTTGAAAACGCCATTTTCATCAATGGTTTCTTTCCAAAAAGGAATCCATGCTTGCAAACCTGCAGAATGGGTAAGCATTCTTTGAAGGGTCATTCCTCGTTTGTTGGACCACCAAAAATCAGGATACAACTGATACAGTTTATCGTTGAGATGAATCAAGCCTGATTCCGTTAACTTCATGATGGCCGGAATGGAGGCAGAAACCTTTGTGATCGATGCATAATCATAAATATCTGTTTCCTTCACTTTTCGTAAAGTGTCATAGGTATGATGCCCCCACGATTTCAAAAGGAAAACATTCCCTGATTTTGCTGCCAGAATGGTAGCGCCTGGAAATGCTTGTTTTGATATTCCTTCTTCTACGATTTGTCCAACTTTTTTAAAAAGGGAATCTTCATTTACCCCCATCCACGAAGGAGGAACAAATCTCAATCTGCCGTTGGAAGGAAATGCAATTCCTTCTCCCTTTTTAAAATTTCCCTTGTCTTCCTGAAGTGCTCCATTTACCCCAAAAGCTCCAAATAGTACCTGAGCTGCCAGACTTTCATTGAGATTGTCACTTTTAGGAAGAAAGAGCAGAGCATCCAAAGGATCAGGATCGAGTTTTGAAAGGTCAGTTCCCTCCCAGACCATGACCAGTTTGGGCTTTTCTTCGGTAAGTGAATGAATCAGGTGCAGGTAATTATTGAAAACATCCGTTTGTGTATTTTTGCCATGCACATGAAAAATCAAAACATCCAAACCTTCAATGGACAAATCGGGCCAGGAGATGGATTTTACATTCGAATATCTTTTCAGGGTTTTAGAAAATTCACTTAGGGTGGTATCCATTTCTACCACTCCAATTCGATTGGATTCAAGGTTTTGAAAAGGGAGGAGATTCTCTGAATTTTTTAATAAAACGAATTCCTTGAGTATATTACCAGGGAAGGAATCATTAAATATTTGGGCATGAACCAGTGGCTGGTAAAACAACCAGCAGAAAAAAGCAAAACTTAAAGTTCTTTTTTTCATAAAAATAGAGTTCATTTGATGCCCGCTTACCAATAAACTATTTCCGTGGAATCAAACAATATTAGCGACAGTGTAATTTATAAAAACAATCAATTCCTGGCTTTTAACAAAGCCCCCGGGATTCCTGTTCAACCGGACAAAACCGGTGAGACTTCCATGCTTCAATTGGCGGAAATATACTGCAAACATCCGGTTCATTTGATTCATCGGCTGGATTTGCCTGCCAGTGGTGTGGTTTTATTTTCTAAAAATAAAAAAGCACTGGCTAAACTGAATGTCCAATTTCAGGAGAAATCCATTACCAAGATTTATTGGGCCGTTGTTAAAGATGCCCCTGAAAATCCTGAAGGAGAACTGATTCATTTTTTAAAGAAAAATGGCAAAAAAAATAAGTCGGAAGTAGTGCCTGAGGGAACCAAAGGAGCGAAAGAAGCAGTATTGAAATACAAAACCATTGGGCAGAGTGAACATTATACCTTTTTGGAAATTATTTTGGTCACAGGACGTCACCATCAGATTCGAGCGCAATTGGCTGAAATTGGTTGTCCAATCAAAGGTGATGTGAAATATGGATTCAAGAGAGGCAATCAAGATCGTTCGATCCACCTTCATGCGAGGAGATTGGAATTTGATCATCCAGTTACGCACGAGCGGGTAGTTTTGGAAGCAGATCCACCGGCAGATGACCCATTGTGGGCTGTTTTTATGGAAGAAAAAGCATAATTATTCTTTTAAAAATAAAAGTGTGAGCGAAGAAAAGCGAACAAACGTAAATGAATTAGGCGAATTCGGTTTGATAGATCATGTGACCGAGTCATTCCAGCAATATCATCCAAGTACTTTGAAAGGAGTGGGGGATGATGCTGCGGTTATTGACATGGGAGGCGATGAAGCAATGTTGGTTTCAACTGATATGTTGGTGGAAGGAATCCATTTTGATTTGGCTTACCATCCTTTGAAACACCTTGGGTACAAAGCTGTCATTGTCAATCTTTCTGACATTTATGCCATGAATGGCCATCCCGAACAAATCACGGTTTCCATGGCTTTATCCAATCGGTTCTCAGTAGAGGCGATTGATGAAATATACGATGGGATCCGTACTGCATGTAATATTTACAATGTTGACCTGGTTGGTGGAGACACCACCTCTTCCAACAAAGGATTGATTTTAAGCATTACCGCGATTGGACGTGCTAAAAAAGATAAAATCACCTACCGCAGCGGTGCCAAAGTCGGTGATGTAATTTGTATAACCGGAGATGTCGGTGCTTCCTTTTTGGGACTTCAAATTTTAGAAAGAGAGAAACAGGTTTATTTATCAACTCCGGGCGTGCAGCCAGATTTGGAAGACCAAAAATATTTGATTGGTCGCCATTTGAAGCCGGAAGCAAAAAAGGAAATGGTAGAGTTGTTTGAAAAGAACAAATTGGTTCCTACTTCCATGATAGACATTTCAGACGGAGTAGCTTCCGAGCTATTCCACATTTGCAAACAATCCAATGTGGGTGCCTATTTGGAAGAAAACGGAATCCCCATTCATCCGGAAGCCCAAATGATGGCCCTCAAATTTGGACTGGATCCGGTTACCTGTGGATTGAGTGGTGGCGAAGATTATGAATTGATGTTTACCATCGATCCAAGCGATGTAGAAAAGGTAAAATACCTTCCCAATATCTACATTGCTGGAGAAATTACTCCTAGAGAAGACGGGGTGAAATTGCATACGAAAGGTGGAAATATCCACGATATCAAAGCCCAGGGTTGGAAGCATTTCTAGGTGCTGGGTACTGGGTGCTAGGCTCTGGGTACTGGGTTCTAGGTACTAGGTACTAGGTTCTAGGTGCTAGGTACTGGGTGCTAGGTGCTGGGTTCTAGTGCGGCAGATTGAATATATTTTTGGAAACATAATATTGTCCCTTCCAGGGTTGGCGCGCCAACCCCTACGGTTAGCATCCATTAAAAAAATCAAGCACCCAGCACCTAGTACCCAGTACCCAGCGCCCAGCACCCAGCACCTAGAACCCAGTACCCAGCATTATTCTTCTGTAATCGCTTCGTCCTCTCCAAACGATTTTTCGCGTTTTTCAAGGGCATTTTCGCGGTATTCGAAGTATTCTTTTCTGGTTCTGACGATGTCGATGGCCAGAAAGATGGCTTTTCTGAAAGAGGATGGATCGGCGATGTTTTGTCCAGCGATGTCGTAGGCAGTTCCATGATCCGGGGAGGTACGGATGGCAGATAGACCTGCAGTATAATTTACGCCGGTACCGAAGGACAAGGTTTTGAATGGAATCAAGCCCTGGTCGTGGTACATGGCCAGGATGCCATCATATTTATTGTACTGACCGGAACCAAAAAATCCGTCAGCAGGAAATGGTCCGGTAACGATTGAGCCTGTTTTTTTGGCTTCAACAACTGCGGGACGTATAATTTTTTCTTCTTCTTGTCCAATTAAACCATTGTCGCCTGCATGTGGATTCAATCCTAAGACTGCGATGGTAGGTCTTTCCTTGCCGAAATCCATTTTAAGAGTCTCAGCAAACAACTGGATCTTTTGCAAGACCTTTTCTTTGGTAATGGCAGCAGGTACTTTATGAATAGGAAGGTGATTGGTCACCAAACCGATTTTCATAGTATCACTGACCATTAGCATGAGGCTTTCTTTAGCAGCGAGTGAATCGGTAAGATATTCGGTATGGCCGGTAAATTTAAAATCTACCAGTTCCATTGCCTTTTTATGAATTGGGGCAGTCACCAAAGCATCAATGAAACCATATTTCCAGTCATTGACAGCGGCTTCCAATGATTTTACAGCATATTGAGCTCCTTCGTTGCTCATATTGCCCAGCGTGATGTTTACAGTTTCCTGCCAACAATTGAGTACATTGACTTTGTCGTAGTTAATGCTGTTGATGTCTCTGGCAGCATAAAACTGAAAATCAAAATCAACGATGTTTTTATGATAAGAAACTACTTTGGTCGACCCGTAGATGATAGGCGTACATATATTGAGAATGCGGTCATCTGCAAGGGTTTTCAAAATCACTTCCAATCCCACTCCATTCAGGTCCCCAACAGAAATTCCAATCTTCGGCTTTTGCATATATAAGCTGGTTTATAATTTTTTGGCGACGGCAAAAATACCATTTTCCAGATAGGAAAACAGAAATCATCAAGGTTTTCGGAAATAGCAGGCTTATTGTTTCAAAAGTGATGAAAAAATAAAGGAGCAAGTCTTTGTTTTTAAAGGGAAACTCCTTCTGTCAACTTAATTTAAACCTTGTTCCTAACAAATGTTATTAATTTAAGAAAGAAAAGGCAATGGCCATTGGTGGGTTCAATGGAGAGGACCCGCCGACTCCAGCAGAGTGAATAGTTTTTTTAAACGTAATTGTATGATTTTCAATCATATTTGTATTGTAATTCCTAATATTTTTGGTTCACGCAACGTCCGCTAAGGTTAAGCGCAACGACCGCAACTCAAAGATTATAATGGGTTTTACCTTTCATTCTCTAAACTTAAGGATATTACGTTCCTAACCTATTTTAGGCACACACAAACCGTAATCCGTAAATCGTAAACCGTAAACCGTAAAACCCTTTTTCCCTTTTCATCAATTTCCAGGATTTTCTTTTTATCACAAAACTTACTTGCTTTGCACTGCGTTAAGCATGGGCGCAGATTAATTCTAACAATTTCAATGAAAATTCTCGACCGTTATATATTCTTTAAGTACATCAGTACTTTTTTATTTACGGTGCTCATTTTTACAATGATCGCTTCGGTGATAGATTTTAGTGAGAAGGTGGAGAATTTTATAAAGGAGCCTTGCACCAAGGAAGAAATCATTTTTGATTATTTCATCAATTTCATTCCTTACATCAACAGTCTGCTGGTTCCTCTTTATGCATTGATTTCAGTTGTGTTTTTTACTTCCAGGTTGGCTTTTAATTCTGAAATTATTTCCGTTTTAAATGCCGGAATTAGTTTCAGACGCCTGATGGTTCCTTATTTGATTGCAGGATCTGTCATTGCCTTGTTTCACCTGTATGCCAATCATTTTTTGGTGCCGATTGGAAATAAATCCAGGCTTGATTTCGAGCACAAGTATATTTGGAAGGACAGTGATTTTGGAAAGACCAAGGACGTACATATGTTCCTTAGCGACAGTTCCAAAATTTACATTCGTTTTTACAATAAAGACGACACCAGTGCCAGAGATGTGCGCATCGAACGCTTTGCCGGTCAGGATTTAATTTATATGCTCAAAGCCCAGGATCTCAAGTGGCTTGGCCCTCCTAACCATTGGAGAATAGAAAATTATGAAATCCGGACTTTTGAAGGAGAAAAGGAAAATCTTATTCTGGGTAAAAGGCAGCATATAGATACTACCTTAAACCTGGTTCCCGCCGATTTTGTGCGATTTAGTAATCAAAAGGAGATGCTTTCTTCGCCTGCGCTGCTTGATTTTGTAGAGGCAGAACGAGCCAGAGGTTTTTCGAATACCAAAAATTTTGAAATCGAATTTCACAGAAGATCTGCCGAACCGGTGACGGTTTTAATTCTTACCATCATTGGAATGGCAGTAGCCAGTAGAAAAGTAAGGGGTGGAATGGGACTGCATCTCGCAATTGGAATTGGATTGGGAGCTATATTTATCTTCCTGTCAAAGTTCTCGATTACTTTCGCTACCAATCAGGGAATGCCAGCTATTTTGGGGGTTTGGATACCAAATATTTTATTTTCCGGAGTAGCATTTTGGCTGGTCAGTAAAGCCCAGAAGTAAGATTTTTTTAAAAAAGGGAAACATATCCAAAATGAATTTTCCCTGCCCTGAAGTCTATCGGGTTTCCTTGTTGTCTACCCAAAGCATAACTCAATCCAAAAATTCCGGCCTGGGTTTCAAAAGTCAATCCCGCACCAAAGCCAATGGGATAATCCGTCTCGTTTTTGTCTCGTGTAAAATTCCGGGTCACAGCCCCATCAAAAAAGGCAAAGAAATAACTGTTTTGTCCGGTTAGAATTCTGTATTCAAGGGTGCTGATTAAATAATGCGTAGAGAAAATAGCCTCTTCGTCAAATCCTCGCAAAAGTGCATTTCCTCCGATCCGGTATTGCTCGTTGAGGTAAATCGGCGTTTCGGAAATTATTCCGGAGCCTCGAAGCCCCATTTTTATCGTATGACTTGAAAAAGTAGGAATATACCAGGCCAGGTCGGCTGCCCATCTTCCCTGATAAGTTGAAAGATCCAAAGTATCGTACAACTGATTGAAATCGTAATCTGCATCCTGTGGATCCTGCAGGCTCAAAATCTGGTTGTTTTTTCGAATGGTTTTCAATCCTGCGGTAACTTTCAGGTTGATGTAAAATCCTTTGCGAGGATTGAATCGATAATCAGTTTTGTTCCACAATAACTCAACACCTAAGTCTTGTCGAGTCAGATCCAATGGGTTGGGAAGTATTTTTTGGTTTACTACCAGGCTCGTATCAAAAGTCAGAAGGTTGGATTGAAATTCCTGCCAAAAGAATTTGACATAATTTCCACCTTCTAAAAGGTATTGGATGCCCACATTGAAATTGATATCGAGGTAACTGGTATCTCTTTTATACAATCCAAAAGATGCGTCGACACCAAAGGGACTTTGCAAAACGTAAGGATAATTAAATGCCAGGTTGAGCTCTCTGGTTTCGGGGCGGAGTTGTTCGTAATTGGCATAAATTCTTTCTCCCAGTCCAAACTGATTTTGCATTTCTCCGGTAAAACTACCGGTCACCAAAAGTCTGCCTGTTTCCTGATTCTGTGGAAGGACTCCGATGATAAAATCAAAATGACTGGCTTCTTTTTTGTCCAGCACCAAGCCTACTTTTGCAGAAGAACCACCAAATACGACTACCGGGTCGTGATTGACTTTTACGTAAGGCAATTCAGCCAGGCGGTTTTTTATTTTTAAAACTTTGGAACCATTGTAGGGTGTTCCTTCTTGAATGCCCAGGTATCTTGCCAGAAATTTTTCTGAAAGTTTGAGATTTCCTTCAATTTCAAGGTCTTCAAATCGTACAAAAGGCCCTTTTTCTAAAATAAGTTCCCCTGAAACATCACCGTTTACTATCTCCAGACTATCAAGATAAATTCGGGCAAATGGAAAACCCAATTCTCCGGCTCTTTTTAAAAAAGAGCTCTGAAGTTTAAAAAATTCGGCAGGTTGAAATGGTCGCTCTTTCCAATTTCTTTCACGAAATCCGGTAGATTGAATGAAGGAGGGATCAATGTTTCCATTTTTCAAATAAATCCATTGATAGGGAGGGCCGGTATGCAGAAACAAAATTGTGGAGTCACCACTGCTAAGGATAGAATCTATGGATGATTCCCAATACCCATTTTCATACAGTTTTTTTAAAAAAGTTTGCGAGTAAGAAGCAACAGTTTGTGAATCTTTGAGAACCTTTTTCTGTTCCAGAAAAGAAGGAACCTCTGAATCATTTTTTAAAAAGACTGTTTTTTGACCAAATGAATAGTTGAACCAGCCAGGCTGAAACACCAGAAATCCAAAGAGGAAAACAGGTAATAGATGGTTCAGCCTACAAGACATAGAAAGGAATTATTTTTTTTGTTCCAAAAGGGCTTCTAAATCAGCGATCCTTTTGTTTAAAAGGTCATTTTCTCTTTTACAAGCCTCCAATTCTTTACTGGCATCATAAGTATCAGGAACCTCAGCTGTATTGGTTTTTTCAGTTTGTTCCTTTTTTACAGATGGCTTATCGCCAAAAAGCGCTTTAATGTTTGCTATGGGATCTTCTCCGTTATAATAAGCTGCTCCAATATAAGCCAGAGGAACAACGATGATAATCATAAGTAAGAAACGGGTAAAACCGGTTGTTTTTAATCTGCTTGCCATGTTTTAAAAATTTTATGCACCAAATGTAAGCAGGAAAACCTTTTGTCCCGAAATTAAGGCTACGAATTCAAGGAAAACGACGACCAGTTTTAAAACAGATGTAAAAAATACCCATCCGAAGAAAAAAGGCTTCTTTCGCATCTTTATGAAAATTTAATTCCGTAAGGCGAAAGGAATTTAGTATTTTTCCGATTGTATCCCTTTTTACCAACAAAAATCAATTTATGAAAATTTTCTACAAGTTGGGAATGGTGGTCTTTGCGCTGTTCCTATTTTCAAATGCTTATAATCAAACCATTTCACAGAATCTTTCTGTAAGACTTTCAGTTGTGACTGAAACCAATCCTCCTAGTATATCAGTGCTATGGAATGCGGTAGAAGGGGCAACTGAATACAGGGTTTATAGAAAATCTCCTACCTCATTAGACTGGGGTTCTCCGGGTGCAGTTTTAGGACCTGGTGATATTGGAATTACCGACTCAGGTGTTATGCCGGGTCAGGTATATGAATATAAAGTGGAAGCTTCAAGAAGCAATGCACCAATGATCGCCTACGGATATGTCCTTTCCGGGATTCAGGTTTCTGCCACAGAAAACAGGGGTGGGATCATTCTGGTAATAGACAATTCATTTACCACTAGTCTCGAAGCTGAGTTGAATCAACTTCAAATGGACCTGATAGGCGATGGATATACGGTTTACAGGCTTGAAGTAGACAGAACTTCTTCTGCAATGTTGGTAAGGAGCAGGATCCAATCCATTTACAACAACAACCCTGATATCTTAACTGCCTTGTTGGTTGGCCATGTGCCGGTCCCATATTCCGGCAATTATGCACCGGATGGTCATATACCTGACCACGAGGGTGCATGGGCAACTGATGGGTTTTATGCAGATATTGATGGTACCTGGACAGATAATACTATAAATAATGCAGGAGCGACCAGAGTTGCCAACCAAAATGTTCCTGGCGATGGAAAGTATGACCAGATCTTTTATCCAAGTCCAATAGATTTACAATTGGGTAGAATTGACTTCTCAGACCTGCCAGCTTTCCCGGAGTCAGAAGAAGAATTGCTTCGTCAATACCTCAATAAATTGCATGCATTCAAACATGGGATGACAAATGTAGTAATGGGTGGTGTTATTGATGACAATTTTACCAATGAGCTTGAAGGATTTGCTCAAAATGGTTGGAGGAACTTCGGTCCATTGGTAGGATTTCCAAATACAGGAGCAGGTGATTATTTCACCAACCTAAATGCCAATCCTTTCATTTGGTCTTATGGCTGTGGAGGCGGAAGTTATACCAGCTGTAGTGGAGTTGGAACCACCACCGATTTTGTAAACAACGACCCAATGGGAATCTTTACCATGCTATTTGGTAGTTATTTCGGCGATTGGGACAGTCAAAATAATCTTTTAAGATCGGCACTTGCTTCAGGAAATACCCTGACAAATGTCTGGGCTGGTCGTCCAAACTGGTATTTCCATCACATGGGAATGAATGAATCCATAGGATTGAGTACCTGGCTTACACAGAATAATCTTTACCTGGGTTCCTTGTACCTGCCAGAGGGAACTGCCCCATCAACAGTCCATACTTCTTTAATGGGTGATCCAACCTTAAGAATGTTCAATATTCCTTCTCCAACATTTACCAGCATCAATCAAAGCGGTGGAAATGTTGAGATCAACTGGATGCCTGGGGATACCGGCGTAATTGGTCACAGATTGTATAGAGCAACTGATCCTATGGGGCCTTATGAAGTGGTGGTGAATGGAATTATTACTTCTAACTTCTGGGTAGATTCATGTGTGGCTGCGGGTACTTATTATTATCAGTTAAGGCCATTTGATTTAAATGGCTCTGCAAGTGGCACGTTTTTCAACCTTGGTACCGGGGTATTTGAGGAATTTACCGTAGAGGACAATCCTGCAATGGTTGAAACATTTGCAGAGATGCCTAACTGTCCTGGTGAATCCAATGCAACCATTGGAATATCGATGATAGACAATGCTGCTTTGCCATATACTTTAGAATGGTCTACAGGCTCAAACGCAGATACCCTTATGGGCCTAGGTGCAGGAGATTATACTTATACCATCACTGATTTTTGTGGAAAAGAGACTACCGGTACTGTGACCGTTGAAGATCCAGACCCAATTCAGGTAAATGCATCTTCTACAGATGAAACCGGCTCCATGGCCAACGATGGTACTGCCAGCGCAGCTCCTACTGGAGGTGATGGAAATTATACCTATGAATGGAGTAATGGTGAAACCACAGCTATGATTTCAGGCTTAGCTCCTGGTGATTATACTGTGACAGTAACGGATGGCGAAGGTTGTACCAATACTGCCAGTGTTAATGTGGCTGATTTCGGCTGCGATTTATCGGTAGCTACCAATACCTTTAATGCAACCTGTAATGGTGCCATGGGTAGTGTTGTTTATTCTGTTTCAGGTGGAACCCCACCTTACACCTTTACCGAAAATCCTCCTGGTGACTATCCTGCAGGAACTTATACCTATACCTTGATTGATGACAATGGCTGTGAATTGTCTGGTATGTTTACCATTACAGAACCAGATCCTGTAACTACGGGTGTGGAAACTGTGGTGAATCCAACTTGTCCAAATGATACCGATGGGTCAATTAGTATAGATCCACAAGGAGGTTCAGGAAACTTTACAGTCAACTGGTCCACAGGTGATACAGGGAATTCAATAAGCGGACTAACGAGTGGCGATTATACGGTTACAGTTATTGACGATAATAATTGTAGAACAACACAAACCTATTCCATTTCTGGTGAAGATGTGACTCCTCCCACCATTAATGTTATTGGAAACCTTACCCTTGAATTGGATGCGGATGGATTGGGCAGTATAATGACCAACATGGTTGTTGGAGGTACTTCCGATAATTGCGGCAATGTAACCCTAAGCATTAGTAAAATGGATTTTGATTGTGATGATATAGGTCAAAATACTATTACAATTACTGCTCAGGACGATGCAGGGAATATTACAGAGGAAGATGTGATAATTACAGTGATAGATAGTGAAGTGCCTGTTCTAACTTGTCCTTCTTCTATGATGGTCGATGGATGTGAAGAAGTTGTTACTTATAATATGCCAATGGCTACAGATAATTGTTCTGTAAATACTCCAGTCTTAACAGGCGGTATGGCAAGTGGGTCTACTTTCTCATCCGGAACGACTACTGTATCTTATGAAGTAACTGACCAGGCGGGTAATGTTGGAACGTGTAGTTTTAATATTCAAGTAAATCCAACTTTCGAATACCAATCTTCGGCAATTACAGACCTGGCTTGTAATGGAGATCAAAATGGAGCTATCGATGTGACAATTTCAGGAGGAACAGCAAATCTTGCTTTCGCCTGGAGCAATGGAGCTAATAGTGAAGATCTTTCCGGATTGTCAGGTGGAACCTACACAGTTAGTATCACAGATGGTTCCTGTGCCTATGAGGAAACCTATACTGTGGAAGAACCTTCTGCTTTGGCTCCGATGGTTTCTGACATTACTGACGAGACCAGTGCCGGAAATGATGGCGCTATCAATATCAATGTAACCGGAGGAGTAAGTCCTTATAGTTATGTATGGCATGATGAAAATGGTAATCAAATAAGCACAATGGAAGATCCTACGGGTTTGACAGCTGGAGTTTATTCCGTTACCATTACTGATGGAAATGGCTGTGAGTCAGTTCTTACCGGTATTGAAGTGGACAAAGTGGTTGGAACCAGTTCAGTAGATTTCCCCGGTAGCTGGAGTGTTTATCCAAATCCTGCAAGGGAAAGTCTAAGCCTTGAATTGGAATTAAATTCAGCAGCAAATACCAGCATTCGAATGTACAACAGCAATGGACTGCTGATGAATATTTACAATGAGGGATTTGCAAGGAAATTCCGTAAAAATATCAACCTTGACAACTATCCGGCAGGTGTGTACCTGATGGAAATTGTCCTGGATGATGCGAGATACTTCCAAAAAGTAGTAGTAATGCCTTAATGGTAGACCACTAGATCAAAAAGGCCCGGTGCATGTGATTGCATCGGGCTTTTTTGATCAAGGAGTGAATAGCTGAATGGTTGAATAATTGAAGGGTTGAATGTGAGATTTGACAATAGAAGGAAGTCAAATCTCATTTATCATTCGAAGAACAAAATATAAAGACTCATTCGAAAAGCGAAAAGCGAATACCGAACTCCGAAAAACGGCTTACGCTGTCTTCAACATATATTCTTTTCCTGCAAGGGCTTCGGCGCTAAGGGCTTCGAATTTAAATCCTTTGGCAGAGAAGTGTTCAAGTATTTTAGGGAGCACAAATTCCAATTTTTCCTGAGCTTTGATGCTATCGTGTAAAACAACGATAGAACCTTCCTTTGCATGGTTGATTACATTGGAAAGGCATTGCTCTGGTGAAATTTTTGGGTCAAAATCTCCACTCAGGATGTCCCACATTACCACCTGATAATGTCTTTGAAGGAATTGAGCCTGACTGGGAAGTAATCTTCCATACGGCGGACGAAAAAGGTCCGACTTCACCAAACTGGCACATCTTCTTACATTGTGAAAATAATGGATGTTGTCAGTACCCCAACCGTTAAGGTGGTTGTAGGTATGATTGCCAACGGCATGACCTTCTTCAATGACCTGGTTAAAAACTTCCGGATGTTTTCTGATGTTGTCACCTACACAAAAGAAGGTAGCTTTTGCATCGTAGGCAGCCAATTGTTCCAAAACCCATGGAGTAACATGAGGAATTGGGCCATCATCGAAAGTAAGGTAAATGGTTTTGGAGTCGCCGGGTACCTTCCACGAGAAATTCGGGAAGAGGCTTTGGATAAATTGGGGTGTTTTGACTAAGTACATAGCGTTTCAACAATTTTTGGATATGTAATGGGATCAAATAAAGCTCAATTAAAAAATAGGGGAAGGTACTTTGGGTGGTCATTATTCACCTTTGGCTTTAAACTAACTTCTAAAAGTTAGTTTTTCATACCTTCGCATTTCAAAAAAACTTATAAAATTGGATGGGTGGAAGTGAAAAAACGGGGAATGAAGCTTCTTACCTTCTTCTTTTATAAAATTTTATTTTGTAACGTATGCAAAACCATTAATGCTGCTTAATAGTTCTTACGTTCTTCAAATATTTTTCATTTTTTTTCATATTTCCTAATTTATTTGAAAAAATTGATTTTCAAGGACTTGCGAAAAGTAGTTTTAAAAGATATATATTTAAAATATAGTCATAAGTAATACATTGAATATAAAATCCAAATAAAATTTTATGTCAAAAAAGGTACGCGTAAGGTTTGCTCCCAGTCCTACCGGAGCATTGCACATTGGAGGTATCAGAACAGCCTTGTATAATTATTTATATGCTAAAAAATCAGGAGGTACTTTCATATTGAGAATAGAAGATACAGATCAAAACCGTTATGTGCCGGGAGCCGAAGAATATATTGTTGAAGCCTTGAAATGGACAGGCCTTATACCAGAAGAAGGACCAGGTTTTGGAGGGGATAAAGGACCATATCGACAGTCGGAAAGAAAAGATTTGTATGGTGAGTATGCTATGAAACTCCTTGATGAAGGACATGCATATTATGCATTTGATACCGCTGATGATTTAACTGCAGCAAGGGAGAAGGATCCTAATTTTAAATACGATTCTAAAAAAAGAGGTGAAATGAAAAATAGCCTCACCATGCCAGCCCTGGAAGTAGCTAAAAAATTAAACGCCGGAGAAGCTTATGTGATTCGATTGAAAGTTCCTGAAAATGAGACTGTTGTAATCCAGGATAAGATTAGGGGCGAAGTGAAATTTGATACCAACGAATTGGATGATAAGGTAATGCTCAAAAGCGATGGGATGCCCACTTACCACCTGGCAAACGTAGTTGATGACCGTTTGATGGAAATCTCAGATGTAATTCGTGGAGAGGAATGGTTGCCGAGTACAGCACATCACGTTTTGTTGTATAGATTTTTGGGCTGGGAAAATGAAATGCCCAGCTTTTCTCATCTTCCTTTGATTTTAAAGCCAGATGGGAACGGAAAATTGAGCAAGCGCGATGGAACAAGATTGGGAATTCCTGTATTTCCACTTTCATGGAAGGGCGAAACCCCGGAGGATTCTTTCACCGGTTTCCGTGAAGAAGGATTTTTACCCGATGCACTGGTAAACTTTATGGCATTCATGGGCTGGAATCCCGGAACGGAAGAAGAAATGTTTAGCCTGGAGGCCCTTTGCGATGCTTTTTCTCTGGACCATGTGAGTAAAAGCGGCGCTCGATTTGATATTGACAAGGCCAAGTGGTACAACCAACAATACATCATTCATAAGGATAATAAGGAGTTGATTGGATATGTGAAAGATCAGCTTGCTGCAAACGGCGTTTCTGCTTCAGATGAATACATCCATGAATTTGTAGGTTTGATGAAAGAGCGGGTGGTTGTGTTGCCTGAATTTTGGGAAAAAGGAGATTATTTTTTCAGGGATATTCAGGAATACGACGATAAAATGATTCGCAAAAAATGGAAGCCGGAGTCTGAAGATAAATTCAGAGAATTAGTGGCTGCATTAAAAAATGCAAATCCTTTTAATTCAGAAGTTGCCCACCTTGTGGTGAATGGTTTTATGGAAAAAACTGGTTCTAAAGCCGGTGAAGTAATGCCTGTACTTAGACTGACTTTATCAGGCACCATGCAGGGGCCTGATGTATTTAGAATGATGGAATTGTTGGGAAAAGATAAGGTCGTGGAACGATTAGAGAATGGATTTGGTTTATTCAATGAGGTTTGTAATCGCCCTGTTGAATAAAATCAATGTATGATGAAAAATGCTACTAAAAATGTAAAGTCTGTTGAAAATCCTACTATCAAGGAGAAATACTCTGGTTTAGGTAAAAGCGGACTTGAAATTAAGCTCAATAGATTTGGAGAGGTCATCTCAAGTCTTGAGATTGACAATATCAATGATTTCCTGAATAAGAACCTGGAGGATAAAAAATTGATTTCCCGAGAAAAAAGTAATTAGGAAACATTATAAAACTCCCTATATTGAGCCCCGAATGAGAAAGTGTATGGAATCCAATGGACGCCATACACTTTTCTTATTTTTAGAGCTA
Source organism: Saprospiraceae bacterium (assembly GCA_041392845.1). Lineage (GTDB taxonomy): Bacteria > Bacteroidota > Bacteroidia > Chitinophagales > Saprospiraceae > JAGQWW01. The sequence goes on from JAWKLG010000050.1 coordinate 16,806, forward strand.
TATTTTTTGGATTAAAATTTGTGGCTATATAAAAAGTGCTGAATGTCTTATAATTAAAGATTATTCTTAATTTAAAGGCATCAAAATGAGGGGTGTATCCGTTTGCAACAATACTTGAAATTCCTGTTTAGCAATCTACTCACCCAACAAAAAAAGGTTCGATGGCCTAAAGATTTCTGTCCCAATCAGTAAATTTTTATGCCTGTTCGACAAATAAATTTAAATTAGTTTAATTTGTATACGTCTTAATTGACTAGTTTTGTACCCTGTAACCGATAAGAAATGAACGATCCCAGTAACTGTTTGATTGAATCCGTACCCAGTAATCCCATGACGATACGACTTGTAGTTTTGACTGAAGTGAAATAATTTACCAATAACCGATTAGAGGATTCAATTAGATTTATCCCAAACTGATTGCTAAACCTTGAAAATATGAAAAACCGATTTACGCGTTTTGGGCAACCTGTGTTGTCTATTATTGTATTTCTATTCTTATTAAACTCGCTCTCCGCACAAAATTGCAACAATAGCAATCCCTTTTTCAATTTTAGCTATACCGGGCCGACTGAGATAGAAGTAGATCCTGTCACTTGCCTTGGCACCCTAACCTGGCCAAACAATACACCATCTATCAGTTGTAGATTGAACCAGCCTGATACTTGTGGTGTAAACATCTTTACCATGGATGTGGCACTCACCGGATATTCACAGGGTAACCAGATTCCAGCAGGAAACACGGTTACTGTTTATTACAGACTGGTAGGTAATGTCTTGGTAAATGGAACATTCATGAATGTTCAAGACACCTTTTGTTTTGAAATTGATTTTGTGGATAAAAATCCTCCGGTCTTTAATAATCTTCCACCTTCCACATTGTTAGTAATTTGTCCCTCTGCAGTACCACCTATGATGCCATTGGAAGCTGATGATGATTGTGACAACACCTATCCAAAAAATGTGAATGGAATTGAAACTGTAAATGGAGATCCCTGTTCAGGTGCCACCATAACCAGAGTTTGGAGCACTACTGATGTATCAGGAAATACCACTTCATTTATGCAACAAATTACAGTTGCCGGTGATACGACCAAGCCTGTTGTAACCAAAGGACCACTTGGAGATACCATCTCTTGTGATATGGGGAATTACGGAAGCTGGTTGAATGCACAATTGGATACCCTTGATAAATATTCATCTGATAATTGTGGTTCAGTAAATATTACCCACAACGGTCCGACTTCTGTTTCTCAGATTTGTGGTAATTTGGAAGTAATTTTTACAGTTGCAGATCCATGTGGAAATGACACAACCTTTACGGTTAACTTTATGGCAATTGATACGGTGCCTCCAGTTATCTCAGGTGTAGGAGTGGCTGATACACTCATTTTCGATTGTACAGATCCTGTTCCTGTTCAACCGAATGTGACCGCAACCGACAATTGTACTTCCAATGTCAATATCATACCTTTTATAGTTTCTACACAGACACAAAATCCCAATGGTTCTTGTTCTGATTATGATTATACCATAACAAGAACCTATACGGCTACAGATTCTTGTGGAAACAGCACAACGCATATTCAGACCCTGATTTTCAGAGACAATCAGGCTCCAGATTTTGATGTGCCGGCCAATGTAGATTTGAATTGTGGTGAAAGCATAGACCCTTCGAATACAGGCGTACCTACCAACATCACTGATAATTGTGATGCTTCTCCACATTTTTCTTTCGATGATGTCCAAATAGATACGATGAATTGTCAGTTCAATCTGATGATAACAAGAGAATGGACGGTTACGGATACATGTGGAAATTCAACTATAAAAACTCAAATCATTACCCTTCGAGATACGGTTAGCCCTACGTTTACCGTACCAAGAGATACAGTGGTTGATTGTCAATTTGCAAACGATCCATCTGCTACCGGAGATGTAACAGATGTAACAGACAATTGTGATCCGAATCCAAGCATCAGATATGAAGATGTGATTATTGCCGGTAGTTGTACCAATTCTTATGACATCCAGAGATATTGGATTGCAGAAGATACCTGTGGTAATGCAGATACTCTTATACAATTGGTAACTATAATTGATACCATACCTCCACAAATTACTGCCTTCCCTCAAAATGTTGTTCTTCAATGTGAAGGGGGAACTTCAGCTACAGACTCCTTTAATCTTTGGGTAGCAGCTTATGGAAATGCAATGGCGGTTGATAATTGTAGTAATGCTCTGAATTGGGTAGCCTACAATGCGGGAACCATGGATGCACCTGATTTGCCGGCCAAAATCTGTAATCTGCCCAATACCAATGTAATCAGAGAACGAGCGGTTGATTTCATCGTGAGTGACCTATGTGGATTTGCTGATACATTAAGGGCTACTTTTAGTGTAATTGATACGATTGCTCCAGAGATTCTGGATTGTCCTGATAATATTGATATAGCAAATGATCCTGGTTTGTGTGGTGCGAATATTAATATGCTACCACCTATTTTCTCGGATGTTTGTGAGCAAGGATTGCAAAGCTTTTTGTTTCCTGGTACCTCAAATATCACATCAAATGGACCTTTTGGAGATTTGGATATTCCGGTTAATCCAGTTGATATTAGTATTCCAATTGGGTTTTCATCATTAACATTGGCATCTAATGTCAATGTGTCCATTATTTTGGAAAATATAGATGGAGAATCCCCTACGGAGTATTTCCTTGTTTATGACGAAAACGGGAACTACATTACCCAGACTAATTTTACAAACGGGCAATGTGGGACCAGTACTACCAATATCACTTTTACCAATCAGGCTACCATTTACCAGTGGTTGACTGATGGAGTGATTAATTTCAGATTGGTACCCAATGTTCCAGCCTCACTTCCTGGTCGTTTTGCCATCAATAATATTTGTAACAATGCAGCGGTCAGAGTCAATGTTCAATTCGAAGCTTATGTGGCCAATAATATTACTTACGAATACAGCATTGATAAAGGACCAAGGATCAATGTACCTAATATTACTGCCTTCAATGAATTCTTCGGTGTAGGAGATTATGATATAACTTATTTCCTCACTGATTGTGCTGGTAATACAGACAGTTGTGAATGGAGTATTCGTATTCAGGATTTAGAAGCACCTGTTTTTGATTGCCCATCAAATATAGATGTATTTACAGGTCCTGATAGCTGTTCTGCTGCAGTCACCTTGCCACTGCCTTTCAACGTTTCTGACAACTGTGGTATTGAAGATTCCTATTCAATGGATGCTCCTCAGGATCCTGATAGCAGTTTCATAACTTTCTATCCGGACCCTAACCATATTGATACACTTGCCAACGACAAACAATTAACATTTGGAAATATAACCGGAAATGCATTCGGTTCAGGTGCTGTTCTTACGGTTTATATCCAGGGAAATGTCGACCAATACAATGAATATTTCACCGTAATAGGTGAAGATGGAACAGTGCTAGGAAATACTGAAGTCGGACAAGCACATGTTATTCCTGGTAATTGTGATACTGCTTCTGTTGCGACATTTACCATTCCTGATTCATTATTAAACCTATGGGCACAGGATGGTCAAATCAGTTTCAATTTTGAAGCATTTAATAATGACACACTTGGTGTCCTGATACCGGGTATTACACCTTGTGGAGATGTTAGCGGGCCTTTATTCAGCTTGCGTGATACAACCAGCAGACTTTGGGCGAATTTGTCCTTTTTCCAGATTACGCCTTCCTATTTTATAACGGGTCGAACCCAGGTTCCTTTAACCACTGTTTCTCCCGGTCAACTTCCAAAACATGTTTTCAATCAGGGTAACTCCAGAGTGAATTATGTGATCGAAGACATCAATGGAAACAGAGATACTTGTAGTTTCCGCGTTAGGGTAATTGACAATGAACCTCCAGTGGCTACTTGTCAACCCAGCATCGTAAGAATCAATCCTGGTGGATCTGTCACAGATACCATTTCTCCTTCTGATGTTGGAGCTTTGAGTACAGATAACTGTGGAATTGATACCTTATTTGTTTTCCCAAGCATATTCAACTGTTCACAGATTGATGATACCATTAATGTAATGTTGGTGGCAGTTGACCTTTCCGGAAATACAGATACATGTCATACTTTCATTAGAGTAGAAGGAGAAGAACCGGTTCCATCTTACGATTATGTTTGTGGTTCTGATTCATTGTATCTATTTGCCAACCCACCAGCGGCACCAGGCAATGTTGTTTATACTTACCGTTGGTATGGGCCATTGGGGAATTTATTCTCAACAACTCAAAATCCAATTATTTCCAACCTGGATGATTTTGAAGGTGGAAATTATTGCGTTGAAATAGAAGGATTGACAGGATGTACGACTATTGGATGTATCAATATACCACTGGATATTCGTCCTCCACAGCCAACCTTGAATGGACCAGCTCAGGTTTGTTGGGATGGGAATAACATCAACCTCTCCACTCCTCCTCCAATGGGTATAACCGGTACCGCCTCTTACCAATGGTACAGCGGAACCTTTCCCGGAGGTACCTTGCTGGCAACTACAGCTCAGGCTAGTTATACTATACCAGCACCACATTCTGTGCCTGCTAATTCCCAACAGGAATTCTGTTATTATGTGATCATTTCAGTTGACGGATGTGAGTCTCAGCCATCGAATGAGTTGTGTGTGAATGTAGTGAGACCTCCTGATATCGCAGTAACCAATAGCATGGTTGCAGTATGTGAAGGGACGCCATTGGTATTGAGTACCCCGCTTCAGGGACCTGGTCTAACCTATAATTGGAGCGGACCTGTGAATGTAGATGATATCAGACAACCTTTGGTTACTGATAGTACAAATGCAGTTATACATAGTGGAAATTATTATTTGCAGGTTGCCTTTAACGGATGTTTATCAGAAGAAGCAACAGTAATAGTTAATGTACTGGAAATTCCTGACCAGGCACCCAATATTTTCCCAACCAATACTACAGTTTGTGAAGGTCAGGATGTAACACTTCAGACCAATCTTGCAGGTGTAACTGCCTATAGCTGGACTCCACCTATTGGGGCAGATATTATGACAACCACCAATTCTTTAACTTTTACTGCCAATATGAATAGCAATGGTCAGTGGAGGGTAAGAGGTGTTGTAAATTATACCAATCCAAGTGCGGCTTGTTATACACCGTATTCACCGGTTGCCAACGTAAATGTGGATCAATTCCCTGCTCAGGTAGCTGCTTCGGCCCAACCTAATCCTGTTTGTGAAGGTCAAAGTATTCAACTACAAGCTACGCCAAATCTGGTTAACGCGAGTTACCAGTGGTATGACCCAAGTGGTGCTTTAATTGCAGTTACTCAAAATCCAACCATAAATAACCTTCAACAGGCAAATGCAGGTACTTACAGAGTTGTAGTAACCAATCCAAATGGATGTAGTAAAGAAGCTACTGTCAACGTAAGTGTTGCACCTCCGGTACAGGTGGTTGCAGTAAGCAACAATGGTCCTAATTGTTACTCCGGGCCAACATCAGTGGATCTGTCCCTGATAGTTTTCCCTCCGGATCCGGGTAATTATACTTATGAATGGACAGGGCCATGTTCCTTTACTTCTGATGATAGTCTGGCAACAGTTGACCTGGTGGATTTTGCATGTAAAGGAATTTACCGGGTACAGGTTACCAATGCGGCAGGTTGTAAATCAAATATTGCAACTACCAACGTAGATGGACTAGGACCTTTCACCACGCCAACAGTAAGCAAAAATCCGGACAAGCCAACTTATTGTGAAGGCGAAGCCATCACTTTGAGTACGACCGGTTATCCAGGTACCTCCACAACTTATGTATGGACATTGCCCAATAACATGGGTACCATCAATACTCAAAATCCATCCCTGGTAATCGATCCTTTGGATGCGGATATCCACAATGGTCCTTATAAAGTTAAAGCCATTGTTGAAGGATGTGAGACCAATGAGTCAGGACAGTTGAATGTGAATGTACAGCCTAAACCGGTTGCCATTCCTGAAGCTGAGATTCCTTGTGAAGGTGGTACGCTACGATTGATGGGTGGATTCACCCCAGCGGGTGGAACCCTGGTATTTGACTGGCAAGCTCCAAATGGAAGCATTTACCGTACTCAGAATCCAAATATTCCTAATGTTACAGCTAATGAATTCAGTGGAGATTATATTTTCACTGTAACCAGAAATGGTTGTTCATCTGACCCTGAAATCGTTAATGTAAATATAGATCCTGCACCAACCACTCCGGTTCCGATTCCTGTAGATCCTATTTGTTTGGGTTCAACCAACAGGTTCCAGCTTTGTATCAATCCGAACTCTTCAGTTGCTGGTGCACGTTATGTTTGGACAAACGAGTTTGGCGATACGGTAGGAATTACTACCAACTTGTGTTTGAATGTGAATGATTTGACCGGATTTACAGCCGGGAATTATTCCTTCTTTGTAACAACTTTTGCAAACGGTTGTACTTCAACCAATCCTAATCCGGTTGTAGTTTCCTTTAATGAAGTTCCAACCAATAATGCAGATGCAGGTGAAGATTTTGAAGTTTGTGAAGGTGATCCGATTATCCTGAATGCAATGCCTCCTGATGTAGGTGGTGGATGTTGGACTTATATAGGAAATCTTACCGGAGTTACTTTGACCAATCCTTGTCAACCAACTACCTCGGTCAATGGATTACCTCCTGGCGGAACTTATACATTCAGATGGTCTCTATCTAGTGGAGGTTGCGATAATTATTCAACCGATGATGTGAGAATTACTATTTATGAAGTGGAGAATGCAGATGCAGGACCAAGCAGAATAGATACTTGTGATGTTACCCGATTGAATTTACGAGCAGTGCCTTCACTTTCAGGACTTGGCTTCTGGAGGCAGGATTCTGTTCAGGTGCAATTGGGAGTAAGAATTATCAATCCTAATAATCCAAATACCAGAGTAGACTTACCAGGGCCGGGAACTTACAGGTTCTGTTGGGTTATTCCTGATGTCGTTTGTGGTGGAGATGAGGACTGTGTGATTGTAAATGTTTCGCAGCCAAATCCTTTCCCTGGCGACGATTTTGAGGATTGTGGAACCGGATGTACGGTATTGAATGCCGATCCGAATCAAAACGGGGTTTGGACTTCAAACAATAATAATATAGTGTTTGAAAATCCTGCTGACCCTGAAACCTCAGTATGTGGATTGGTAGAAGGAATGAATACTTTATTCTGGACGATTGACAATGGAATTTGCGGACCGGATTCAAGGGCAACCTTGTTGGTGGATTATCAACTTTCTCCTTTTGCGGTAGACGATGTCTATAATATAAATTATGGAGGAACCAGGAACTTCAATGTAGTTGCCAATGATCAGAATGTAAGTGCTTACACTATTAATATACTGACCCCGCCAAGCAATGGTGAGCTAACCCTGATTGGAGGAAACGGTCAAATGGAATATACTGCTAACCTGAATTTCATTGGAACCGATATAGCTGTTTACCAAATTTGCCCTACCGATCCTGATTGTCCTTGTTCTGAAGGAGCAATTACTTTCAATATCGGAGCGAATATCGAGGATTGTGAAGTGCCTACGATTATTACACCAAATGGTGATACTAAGAATGAGGTGTTCTCTATTCCTTGTTTGGTTGACAATGGCAAATATCCTGGTAATGAGTTGATCATCTTCAACCAATGGGGAGACGAAGTTTTCCGTCAATCACCATATCGTAACAACTGGGATGGTACCTTCTCCGGACAGCAATTGCCTGATGGTACTTATTTCTATGTTTTAGATTTGGGAACGGGAGATAAACCCCTAACCGGATACGTCGTCATCCAACGATAGTAATCCAAACCATGAACCGATTTTCTGATTTTTACAAATCAAAAAAAATGAAAAGACTATTATTTTTAATACCAGGACTGCTAATGTTCAATCTGCTATTAGCCCAACAGGAACCGCAGTTCACTCAATTCATGTACAACAAACTGGTATACAATCCTGCCTATGCAGGGAGTAATGAAGCAACCTGTATTCAGGGTTTCTACCGCACACAATGGATTGGTATTGAAGGAGCGCCTACTTCTATGCTGGTTTCTTTCAATATGCCTTTGACCAACCAAAGAGTTGGTTTGGGTGGTACCATTTATAGAAATACTATAGGAATACAAGAAAACATAGGAGCAGAAGCATCATATGCCTATAGATTCCAGGTAGGAAATGGATTTTTAGGAATTGGAGCCATGGCTTCGGTAAAGCTGCTAAGGGCCAATTTTGGTGAAACAGATCCAATTCAACAAAATGATGGTGCGATTCCTGCAAATTTGCAAAGTAAGTTTGTTCCCAATTTTGGAGTGGGTGCTTATTACCATAATCAAAGATTCTTTGTTGGATTGTCAGTGCCTAGGTTGTTGCAAAATAATATTGACTTTGCTGATGAAGATCGTGTGATTTCCAGAGAGATTAGGCACATTTATGCCATGGGTGGGGTCGCCATTCCTTTAAGCGACAATGTAAAATTGCAACCACAGGTATTGTTGAAATATGTAGATGGTGCACCATTTGATGCGGATGCCAACTTGAGTTTGATTCTTTTGGACAGATATATGTTGGGAGCGAGTTATCGTTTGGGAGGTTCTAAAAGAAGTGGCATTGGAGAAAGTGTCGACATCATTTTAGGTGCTCAAATAACCAATAACTTGTTTTTGAGCTTTGGATATGACATTACCTTATCCGAATTGAAAAATTACAATGACGGAACCATTGAAGTACTTCTAAGATATTGTTTTGGAAAACCTGAAGGAGAAGAATTTTTAAATCCAAGATTCTTTTAATTAGCGCTTAGGATTGATTCGAAAGTTCCCTAAATAAAATGAGTCCTGAGACTTGCTCTGATATTTGGAGAATTTACGGCTTACGATTTACGGTTTACGAGGGTTTTAAAACAAACACCAAATAGCGTAAATTGAAAATATAAAGTGGATTATCCTGATGGGTAAGTCTTCTTATGGAAAAAATAAAAAAGCGCCTGCTCTTTCGAGCGGGCGCTTTTTTTCAAAGACGCATATAATTTTGAATCAATTCCTATTAAATCATGGCCGTAAGGTCTGCCAAACGTGCTGAATACCCAGCTTCGTTGTCGTACCAGCTTACCATTTTTACTGCATTGCCGTTTACGGTGGTTAATTCTGAATCGAAAATACAAGAGTGAGGATTTCTAACGATGTCACTTGAAACGATTGGGTCTTCGTTGTATTCCAACACGCCTTTCAAGTAGGTTTCAGATGCTTCTTTAAATGCAGCATTTACTTCCTCGGCAGAAGCTTGTTTTTTCAAAATACAAGTAATATCTGTTAAAGAGCCGGTTGCAACCGGAACTCGCATCGCTTGGGCAACGATTTTACCTTTCAAGTGAGGTGCAACCAAAAGGATGGCAGCTGCAGCCCCGGTTGAAGTAGGTACAATATTTTCTGCGGCTGCTCTCGCTCTTCTTAAATCACCTTTTGCATGCGGCGCATCCTGGATATTTTGATCTGCAGTGTATGCGTGAATGGTAGTCATGAAAAACTGCTCGATACCAAAGTTTTTATCCAGTACCATTACTTGAGGAACAAGACAATTGGTAGTACAAGATGCGTTGGAGATGATGGTATCTTCAGGTTTAATTGAATTTTCATTTGCTCCAATAACCACTGTTGGGATATCATTACCTTTTGCAGGAGCAGATAGCAGCACTCTTTTAGCTCCGGCAGATAGGTGCATTCCTGCTTTTTCTCTGGTAAGGAAGATACCGGTACACTCCAAAACAACATCAACACCCATTTCACCCCAAGGCAATTTTGAAGGGTCGCGTTCAGCAAGGGCTTTGATTTTTTTTCCGTTTACTATGATATATTCATCAGTTGCTTCAACGGTACCGTCAAAGCGGCCATGCATGGTATCGTATTTCAACGAGATGAGCGAGTGTATGGTTATCTGTAAGGTCGTTGATGGCTACTACTTCAACATCCTTTTTATTCAGCAGGTTTCTGAAAGTAAGTCTACCAATCCTTCCAAACCCGTTTATAGCAATCTTTTTGCTCATTTCTTTTGATTTTATTGATGAGATAGTCTGCCAAAGATACTTAGTGTAATTTAAACAACAAAGACTCGAGTTTGAAATTTTTTTTAAATTTTTAAAAAATTTTCTGAAAGGTATTTTGAAATATTAGAAAAGCGCGTATTTTTGCACCCGCTATTTAAATATAGCACTTCTGGTCCGTTCGTCTAGGGGTTAGGACGCCAGATTTTCATTCTGGTAACACGGGTTCGATTCCCGTACGGACTACATAAATTTCCCGGCGATTTCGATACATTCGGACGCCGGGATTTTTGTTTTTAGGTCCAAAAAAACCTGCCATTTCAATTTTTTTTATTTAGTACCATTTATCAGGACTTAAAACCAAATATCCCTTTTCAAAATCAAGAATTTCGGCTCAAGATTCCGAAATTGCAGCTATAATGATATCGACAGACGATTTATACCAGTATTTGGAATCATTAAATACCATCCAAATAACTTAGTCTGGAAAAACCTTACCGATGAAAGGAACAATACTATTGATTTTGGTAACGATTGGTCTATCAGGCTGGTCTCAAACCTTTATGAAGGCTTCCGATTTAGAAAATCTTGCATCGGATGCATGGAAGGGAGAATTAATGTATAAGGATGTGGACACCGGAGAAGAAGTTACCATCGAGGTAGAAATGACAGCAACAACTACCAATAATAGAAAATTTATTTTTGCATACCATTATCCTTCTGACCCTAAAGCTGATAATATGGTTCAGTTTAAGGTAAATGGGAAGTATTCCAAAATAAGTAGCAATAAGATAATAAGTCGGAAAGAGCTTGGAAATGGATTGGTCCAGGTTGTGACTAAAAGAAAAGGTAAAGACAATCATAAAAAGGCGACGCTTTATTACATCTACACCTTTGGACCTAATAGTTTTTCTTTGGCTACGGAGGTGGAGTATATGGGGCAGGGAGATAGGTTGACTAGGAGCAAGTACGATTTTAAAAAATAGTTCAACAAAAATATATTGTTGATTTTTCAATAAAATTACAATTAATTAATCCGGGGCTATTGCTTTTTTATTCCGGTTTTGATAAAATTGTGACATCAAAACATTAGGTATGAAAAAAGTTTTACTCCTCTTTATTTCATTTGTTATTGTTTCCAGTAGTTTGGTTTTCTCTCAACCAATCATTTACGATTTTGAAAGCGGTACAGCTGCTCCTTCACAACAACCTTCGTCAGTTCCTGCCAATGATGCAATTTTTGGATCTGGTTTAGGAGTTCCTGGCACAGGTGGTTCATTTCCTCAAGGGTTTCCAAGTAATGGCTTTTCTTTTTCTGCAGATGATTGGTCAACAGGTGCACTTGATTTAGACGACTATCTTGAAGTGGGTTTTACAAATGAATTTGGAGCAACCATTCAAGTTACTGGTTTTGGATTTAATGAAAGACGATCAGGAACCGGAATCAGAGATATTGAAGTTAGGTATTCTACGGATATTTTCTAGTTTCACAAGTATCTTGTCTGTTACAGTTCCAGATAATGGTTCATGGAGGACACAATCTAATAACACAAATATAAGTGTGCCTAATTTTAATGAATTGAAATTCAGGATTTATGGTTACAATGCTGAATCAGCCTCTGGTACCTGGAGATTAGACAATATCATTATTCCGGGAGATGGCTCTACTGCCCTCCCCATCGAACTCCTCTCCTTCAAGGGCACAGCTGAAAACAATGCCATCTCTTTATCTTGGACTACCGCTTCCGAAATCAACAACGATTTTGTAGAAGTGCAAAAAAGTACCAATGGAAAGGACTTTGTCACTTTTGAAAAGGTAATGGGTGCCGGGGATAGATTTGTGACAAGTAGATATTCTGTAAAAGATCCTGCTCCGCAAAAAGGAAAGAATTATTACCGTCTGAAACAGGTGGATTTTGATGGAACGGAAACTTATTCCAAGGTTATTTCCGTTCAGTTTGGATCAAAGCAGAATGACTTAAATATTTTTCCTACGCTTGTTTTATCAACTTTGAATTTGGAAACAGACCAATTTGAAGACCTTGACCATTTAAGTATTTATAATCTTGCCGGACAACAGGTGATTAATGACTTTGGGCCTGCAAACCAGGTAGACTGCTCAAGGTTACCTGAAGGGACTTATATTTTGAGGGCTGTCTTTTTGAATGGAGAAAGTCATAGTCTCCGCTTTTTCAAAAAGGGCTAGATGCTAAAAAATCCTACTTGGATTTATTCCTGCTTCTGCTGCCTATTTCATTATCTTTGGCGCCTTAATCTATAGCGAACCTGAGGATTGAATGGGGAACCCTTTTTTAAGTCTGTATCAATATTTTAAAGGAAGAAAAATCCAATTGGCCATCCTGGTGGCCGCTATTCTTCTATTGGCTGGTTGGATGGCTTCAAGGCTTCATTTTGAAGAAGACATCACCAAGATAATGCCGGTGGATGAGCGGGTATCTGAGATCAATCAGCTTTTCGATAACTCTCAATTTTCTGACCGGCTGGTTTTGACGGTTACTTTCAAAGATTCGCTGAAAGAAGTGGATTCAGCCAAACCTTTGATGGATTATTGCAAGGCTTTGGTAGACACTATCCAAAGTATGACGGATTCCACTGAGATTCGGGAGATTCAATACAAGATTGATGAGTCCGCATTTATGGAGGTATATGATGTTTTGTATCAGAATCTGCCATTGTTTTTGGATGCTGAAGATTATGAAGAGATAGATTCTTTTTTCAAGGAAGGAGAAGTAGAAGATAGGGTAGAAGGAGCGTACAAATCGCTCATTAGTCCTGCCGGATTTGCATTTAAAGATGCTGTGTTGAAAGATCCGCTAGGTATGACCCGCCTGGCTTTTGACCAATTGCAGGCCTTTCAAATAGATGAAGATTTTGGAATTGAAAATGGTTTCATAGTTTCGGTGACAAAAAAATCTCCTGTTTTTTATCGCTCCGGCTCAAAGCGGACGCGAAACCTTGATTAACATGGGTTTGCTGGAGAAAATTAGCAAAGCAGTTGAAATAACTGACCAGCAATTCAACCGGAAATTACCACCCATTATTTTGGTGCTATTGCTGTAGCAGTCGACAATGCCACCCAAATCAGATGGGATGTAACGGCGACAGTTACCGGAGCACTATTATTCCTGCTTTTTATCATTTTTTACTTTTTTAGAAAGCCTTCGGCCTTCTTTCTAATGGTGATTCCGGTGCTTATTGGAGGATTGGTAGCATTGGGTTTATTGTATCTTTTAAAGGAACGGTGTCCATTATTTCTATTGGAGTAGGTTCGGTTTTGTTGGGAATCATACTCGATTATTCACTTCATATTTTTACACATCATAGAAGCGTAGGAAAGGTTGAAAAGGTAATTTCAGATCTGACCTGGCCTGTACTGATAAGCAGTTTTACTACTGCAGCAGCTTTCCTTTGTTTGTATATGGTGCGCTCAGATGCCTTACACGATCTGGGGCTCTTTTCTGCAATGAGTGTGGTGACCGGGGCAGTTTTCGCACTTTGGTTGTTGCCTTTATTTTTAAAAAAAGAAAGTAAAAAAGATCAGGAACGAACTACTTTCCTGGACAAATGGGCTGCCTATCCGCTTGGGAAAAATAAATACGTCATCTGGACAGTGGCTATCGTCAGCATAGTTTGTCTGTTTAATGTTTCTGAATTTCATTTTGAAAGTGATCTGAACAAGGTCAACTTTATGTCTGAAAAGACTAAAGCAGCTGAAGCTAAATTGAACTCCATCACCAGTGAAACCATGCGTGGGGTTTACCTGGTTGCACATGGTCATGATATGAAGTCAGCACTTCAAGCCAATGCTCAATTGACGCCCATTATCGACTCATTTCAAAAGGCGGAATCATTCAGGGATTTTCGAGTCCGGGAGGATTGTTGCTTACGAAAGATCAACAAGCAGAGAAAATAAAAGACTGGAATGAGTTCTGGTCAGCTGAAAAAACTAAATCTGGAGAATAGGATTAGGGAGACTGCAAAAAGTCTCAATTTTAAACCTGATGCTTTTCAAAATTTTATAGTCTTTTAGAAAGGATTTTCAACCTGTTGGCCCTGAAGCTTATGGTCCGATGATTGATCTTTTTTTAAAGATTATATTTCTCAAAGATTCGCTAGCGACTGTTTTGACCTTGCTCAGATTAAATCAGGAAGACAAACCTCCTGTTTATGAGCGGTTTTCGGCATAAAATGTCAACATCCTCGATAAGGAATATCTGGTCCAGCAGTTTGTAAGTATCTTAAAACGAATTTCGATTATCTGGTTTGGTTCTCTCTTATATTGGTTTTTGTGATTCTTCACATGTCTTTTGGAAGATTGGAATTAGCGATTGTCTCTTTCATTCCCATCCTGTTAAGTTGGATTTGGACCATCGGATTGATGAACATCTTTGGATTGAAGTTCAATATTATCAATATCATCATTACCTCTTTCATTTTTGGATTGGGGATAGATTATTGCATTTTCATCATGCGGGCCTTGCTGCAGGAATACAAAACCGGTGAAAAGCATTTGACTTCCTACAAGACATCAGTATTGCTTTCTGCACTGACAACCTTGATTGGAATCGGGGTAATGATTTTCGCTAAACATCTGCCTTGCAATCCATTGTGACTTGGCCATTATTGGAATCGGTTCTGTTTTGTTTATCAGCTTTACCATTTTACCATTTTTATTTAGATGGTTGATCAACATGCCTGATGGTAGCAGGCGGGAATATCAAGACGCTTTGGAATACTTTTAAGACACTTTGGGTATATGGCTTGATTGCGCTGGGTTCAATTGTGGTGACCATTTTAGGAGGATTGTTTTATATTCTGCCTTTTGTAGGAAAAGAACGCAAAAAGTATGTGGTTCACTGGCTGATTTGGAAGTTGTCAATTGGTATGTAAATCTTAGTTTTCCCATCCAGAAGCGTTTCAATGACGTAGAAGATTTTCCAGACCAGCTATAATTGTCAGTAATCATCAATCGCATTGATACCCCGATAATTTTTCTTTGCATCCAAAATTGGTTTTATTGACCAAAGGATGGGTTTATAATTTTCCTTTGTATCATTTGGTCTGTAAAATGGCCGATTTCTTCACCGTAGATGAAGGGATGGAGTCATTGCTTCCGAAACTGAAAGAAAGAGTAGAAAATGGTTATCATATTGCTGTATTTCCTGAAGGAAGCCGATCTCCGGATGATCATGTGAAGCGTTTTCATAAAGGAAGTTTTTTGCTTGCTGAGCAAATGGAATTGGACATTGTTTTGGTTTATATTTTTGGAACCGGACGCTTTTTAAGAAAAGGTTCTTTTTGGGGAGAATCCAATGATGTTTTTATAAAAGTAGGCGAAAGAATTACTTTCGATGATCCCCGATTCACAGGGAATTATGCAGAAAGGACCAAAAAGATATTCCGCTATTATCGGGAGCAATTTGAAGCATTCAAAGCTGAATGTCAAACTACCCGATATCACCGTCGTCAATTGATTGAAAATTATATTTACAAAGGTCCCGTGGTCGAATATTATACCAGGGTGAAGACCAAAATGGAAGATTATTATTCGGTTTTTGATAAAATCATTCCTAAAAAAGCAAAAATTGTAGATCTGGGTTGTGGGTATGGATATTTGGATTTGATGTTGACCTATCGTTCTGCTGAAAGAGAAATTATAGGAGTTGACTATGATGAGGAAAAAATAGCCCTCGCTGCCAATATTCCAGATAATTCAGACAGATTGAATTTTAAGCAGGGAGATATTTCTTCCTTTGAGTTCGAACCGGCTGATGTTTACATTTTCTCGGATGTTTTGCATTATTTGAAGCCCGAAGAACAATGGGAAGCTTTGGACAATGCCTTGGCAAATTTGAATGCAGGTGGAACTTTAATCGTTCGGGATGGCGATACAGATTTGCAGGAAAGGCAAAAAGGAACCTGGTTGACTGAGTTTTTCTCCACCAATATCGGATTCAATAAAACCAGGAATGAATTGCATTTTCTCTCCGGCAAGGCATTGGAATCCTGGGCTGCAAAAAATGGATTGTCTGTTGAACGGATAGATTTAACCAAAAAGACATCCAATATTATATTTGTTTTTAAAAGAAAAGAAAAGGCCTAGTCAAGTGTTTTTTTAAAATGAAATACGACGTAGTAATCATCGGAAGTGGATTGGGAGGATTGGAATGTGCTTTTACACTTTCAAGGGAAGGGTACAAGGTATGTGTCTTGGAGAAGAACCGTCAATTGGGTGGAAACCTACAGATTTTCTCAAGAGATAAGGTGATTTTTGATACGGGTGTGCATTACATCGGTGGCCTTGATGAAGGACAAAACCTTCACCAGTTTTTTAAATATTATGGACTGATGGATAAGTTGAAGCTCAAAAGGATGGATCCTGAGGGCTTTGACAGAATAACTTTTGAAGGAGACAGTGAGGAGTATCCACACGCCATGGGTTATAAGCGGTTTGCAGAAAGGTTGACTGAAATTTTCCCAAAAGAAAAATCAGCCATTCAAACTTATACAAACAGGATGCAGGAAATTTGTGATAGCTTTCCTGTCTATAGACTCCGCAACGAACCCATGGAGCCCATGAAGCTGGATTTCCTGGAAGTGGAGCAAAGAATTATATTGATCAGCTGACCAAAGATGAAAAGAATTGAGATCCGTGTGGTAGGTTCCAATCCGCTGTATGCAGGTGATCCCAATCGAACTCCCTTGTACGCACATGCTCTGGTTGCCAATACCGTACATCGAAAGTGCCTGGAAATGTGTGGATGGTGGCGCACAGATTGGCAATCTTTTAGCGAAAGCTATCAAAGACATGGGAGGTGAGATTTTCAATTATACTGAGGTCAATGGTTTTCATTTTAATGATAAAAAAGAAATAACTGCTGTTACTTCAACTGACAAATATCTTCGAAGGCAAGTCCTTTATTTCAAATATTCATCCTTCCAGACTTTAAAATGATTGATCCGAGGAATCGTTCGAAAATCGTATCGAAGCAGGTTTGAGAATTTGGAAAATTCTATTTCGGTTTTCACAGTGCACATCGTGTTTAAGCCGGAATCTTTCCCTTATTTGAATTACAATTATTACCATTCAAAGACGATGGATGTTTGGTCGCCAATTGATTACAAGGAGGAGGATTGGCCGGAGAATTACATTTTGTTTGTGCCAGCCAGTTCCAAATCTGATGAATGGGCGGAGGGTATGAATGTGATGAGTTATATGAAATATGAAGAAGTGAAAAAGTGGGAAAGATAGTTTTCATACTATACCTAAACATAGGGAAGAACGAGGAGAAGGATATGAAGAATGGAAGGAAATGAAGGCTGAAAAGCTGTTGGACGAATTGGAGAAAAAATTTCCGGGTATCAAGTAAGATAAAATCCTATTACACTTCAACTCCACTTTCTTATCGGATTTACATAGGAACGACAGATGGTTCCATGTATGGTATTCAAAAGATTACAATGATCCCTGGAATTCATTTATTTCTCCCAAAACAAAAATTCCCAATTTATTCTGGATACAGTCAAAACCTCAATATGCATGGCATATTGGGAGTTACAGTAAGTTCTTTGGTGACCAGCGCCCGATTTTTGGGTATGGAATATCTTATTAAAAAGATAAAAGAATCATAGGAAATATGGTATCTTTCCGACCAATTTACAAACCTCAAAACTCTTTAAACAATGAGAAAAATTGTACTTGCTCTTGCCTTATGTAGTTTGTTTATGGTTGACACCAACACTGTTTCTGCTCAGACCTATGAGAAAGGTTCGAAAGTGTTGAACTTAGGTATTTCTCTATTTGGAAGAACCGGATTAGGTATCGGTGCAAATGGTTCATTTGAAGTTGGAATGTGGCCAACTGGTGACTTTGGAGTAATCGGAATTGGAGGAATCGTTGGATTCCATATTTCTAGCTATGGCGCTGTCCTTGGCGTTTCCGGCTATAATGCTTTTGATATTGGATTTGCTCCAAGAGGAACATACCACTTTACCATCATTCCGGTAGAAAACCTTGATGTGTATGGAGCTGTAGGAATTAATTTCCGAAATACCAGCTATACTTATGACGGAAATAGTTCTTTGGATTATAATGATTTTGATGTTTTCCCTTCCGTAACCGCTGGTATTAGATATTATTTCTCTGAAAAATTCGGAATTTTTGCTGAGGCAGGTTATGATATTGCTGCCATCAAAGGTGGTGTAGCACTTCAGTTCTAATTTTGATTTTGCAAGCACAACGCAAAACCATAGCCATCATTGGCGGAGGACCTTCAGGCAGTACTTTGGCCACTTTATTGGCAAAAAAAGGCCATAAAGTCGGAATGTACCATTTAGCGAAGCGTCCTCCGCTGATAGTTGGCGAATCTCTCCTTCCTTCTGTTATTCCTGTTTTAAGATTGTTGGGTGTTGAAGATGAAATCAAAGCTTTCAGTACCTTTAAACCAGGCGCTACCATGTGCCTGGGAATCGATAACAATCTGCCTTTTGGATTCAATGAAGCCAAAACCACCCTTTCATACGCTTACAATGTTCCACGCGACAAGTTTGATGAAGTAATTTTAAATGCCGCACTTAAGGCTGGGGTGAAGTTGATTCCCCATCGTGGATCGGTAGAGCTGGATGCAGACACGGGTAGATTAAACCTCCACCCTGATTCCATCCAAGCAGCCAAAGGTTTTTTTGATGAGGGTGTGGATCTTATCGTTGATGCTAGTGGTAGGGCACGATATCTTCCCAAATTGTTGGATCTTCCATCTGAAGAAGGTGCCAGAAAAGATACTGCACTATTTGCCCACCACGAAGGAGTTGAAATTTCCGATCCGGGAAATATTCATGTCGATTTACATGAAAAAGGTTGGGGCTGGCGCATTCCACTTCCTGGAAAAGTCTCACTTGGAATCGTTTTGGATCCCAAACATCTAGACTCCCTAGGCAAAACCAAGGAAGAGCAGTATGATGCTTTTTTAAAAATGGATCCAATGTTGGCTGGCCAAACTGAAAATGCAAAGCGGATTTCTCCGGTGATGACT
>JAWKLG010000051.1:0-33507 GCA_041392845.1 Saprospiraceae bacterium
AATTATCTGGAGAAGTAGGACTATCCCAGTATGAGTAAAAATCGGTTATAGTGCCATCTAGTCTAATATTAGAAGTTTGTACCGAATTGGGAGTTCTAGGATTGTAAAATGCAAATGATTCACTTTTCATCCAATTTCCCTTTAATCCTGTTCTATAAGGATTTATTGGGCTTTCGCTAATGGTATATTGGCCAGTGGTGTCAGGATACTTTTCACAATACATCTCCCAATCGTCAGAATATTCAAGAGCATCTGAACTAATTACGTCAACATTCTCAAAAGAAATTTTAGAATCATTGATGGGAATCTTCTTCGAAACTATGTTAGCAATCGGAGAAGAGGCCATATTTCTTTTTCCTGACCTAACTATTTTTATAGTCGGATTAATCAGAGCTGGACTCTTGCCCAATGCATTTCCATCTTTATCAATTATAATTAACTGATCGTTCACTTCATCTTTTACAATAAAGCCTTTTTTCTCAACGCTGTTTTCTATATAAACTTCATCTCCAGGAAAAAAGAATGGTTCTGGATCAAAAGTGGCAGGAAACTTTCCATCACTAATTTTTAAAAATTTAAAAGTGACTCCAATATTTTTATAAGCAGATTCCATTCCGTCATAAGCCCAATGAGCAGGTAGGTTCATTTGATATATGTCATCCTCAAATTCATTTTGGGTTCTTGTTAATAATACATCACCAGTTTCTTTGTCATATAACAAATTCTCAGTCTCAATTGTAGAACCATTTTCTGTTACAATTACTTTTTCCAAAAGCCCCGTACGTTTTATAAACTTTGTGGTAATAGAGGTTCTTAGCATCGTTGATTCTTGCTGTATGGAAGGATACCCTGAGGGTATAAACGCAGGAATGAACGTAAGGAAAAATCCATCAACATTTATTGCTGCACCGATAGTCTTTGTTGTTGTATTATCCTGTTTCATTTCGTTCCAGATATCCATTTGAATACCCTTTTTATTTTGGAAAATTTCCCCATTTTTTGCTACTACATTTATGTCATTTGAAATTTGAGTCTTCCCATTTCTTCCTTGCTTTTCTCTGTACTTGTAATGAGTGGAGGAAATCAATGAGCCAAATTGATTATATACCGACTCTGTCTTCATTTTCCCATGCATATCATTGGTTTCAATTAAAAAACCCTGACTTGCAGTAACATGATCCTTTATTCCTAATTTTAGAAAGCTAATTATGGGATTCCCGGTTTTAACCCTTTTGGTGCCAATACTTAAGTTTGTTTGCTCAGTGAAAATTGGGAAATCTTTAGCAGTATAAAATTGGTTAATTGAGTAACCTGTCCCAGTTCTTTCAATATTATTATTTAGGGTTGTTACTTTAACCTGGCTGTAACCTATTATTGGAGAAGGGAAAAGAGATTCGCCAATTGGTTTTTCTGAATAGTAGAAATTATCTGGTGCTAAAAATATTTCTTCCTTTACATAAGGGAAAGGCTCTTTGAAGGAATTTTCATCCCCACCTATAAAAGGTTCATAAGATGCTACTCCACTGCTAATTTGGATCGTATCACCATTTAAAATGTATGGTATGGTATAATCATAACTTTGACCATATGATCGAGAACCTCCACCATTGGTTATATTCCACTCATCTGATACGCTAACGGTTTTAACTCTTGAGCCTCCACCAAACTTTTTAAAAGTAGGATTTGTCAACCTGATCCAACTCTTATCTGTAACTACATTTCTACACCAATTATCCTTAATTTTTTGTTTTTCAAAACTACTAAACAGGCTTAGGAATTCACTTTGAAAGCTGCAACTGCTTTGATTTGCTCAGTAAACTTAATGAGTTTTCTAAACCATAATCATAAGCAATCTCAGGCATATTCAGCCTAACTAACTGTAAGCCAGCAAGAGTAATTGGGTGAAGGTCTGAATCAGAAGAAACATTTGAAACTCCAATTAAAGCTTGTTGAAGACCCCCTGACAATTTCACAGATACATTGTTAGGGTTAAGCTTTGCATAACCAGTAACATAATCTTTATGCTGAGGGTTGTCATCTAGTTGTACGAGGCATTTGAAATAAATATATTTTAAACTTGGGCTAGATATCTCGACTTAAATTCTGAAAGGTTATTTATCT
This sequence comes from Saprospiraceae bacterium, assembly GCA_041392845.1. Taxonomy (GTDB): domain Bacteria; phylum Bacteroidota; class Bacteroidia; order Chitinophagales; family Saprospiraceae; genus JAGQWW01. The sequence goes on from JAWKLG010000051.1 coordinate 2,122, forward strand.
TTTAGGCAAGTCTACAATTATATAACGTGATGGTTCTGCACCGTTATATAAAGTAGTTAAAGGTGTTGTAACATATGAAGACGTATCATTTGCAAAACCAGAAATAAAGAACATTTGACCTGCCCTTCTGTCTTGAATGTAAGCATAATCATCAGCCTCATATTCAACATTTATCTTTCCGCCTGACGGCAACTCAATGGATTTGAGATTCCATGCCATTGAAAACCTATTGGATAGAATTGAATCTTGGAGGACATAAGGGAAATCTAGGTTAGAAGGGTAACCACTTGGATTTACTTTAAAATTTCCCCATGATCATAATGTCCCATATTATATTCAAAAGGATTGCCTAAATCGTCATTAATTTTATAATTAAACTTATATGCATTTAGCTTTCCTCTTGAACTTTCTCCATACGTAAAATATATTTTTTAAGGTTAACTTTCCTGAATCTGGTTGAATTTGATTTGGTATACCAGGACATAATGAATAGTTGTATTCAAAATGAACGGTTTTAATCGGAATGGCACCTGATAAGCCCTTTTCTATTAATTCTGTTTTCGAATATAACCTAATACTATCCAGTTTTTGAAAGGTCATTGTTGTATCTACTCCACCTGCATCCGAACTTCCACCTCCCCAAGACCATCATCTCTTTTAGATAGACAGAACTGAGCAAGCATCGTCGGATTCAATTGAATGCTGGTACCAAATTTCTTTTTCACCATATACATAGTTGCTTTATCATCATTATTTAATGATTTGTATCCTTCATTATACCTTCCTTATTTTCTTGATATGGAGTGCGCCACTTTGTAAAATTATCTTGGGTTTTCGAATAATTAAATTTAACATAGGTACCAAGGTCATCACTTGAAATAATTACTTTCCTGTTTTATCAACATAATCAATAGAAAGAATTCCAGTTAATAGAAATGAATGGGCATATTCAGGGATTTCCTCTCTGATTGAAAGAAATTATCTTTTTCCTTTTGAATTCGAGATTCCATCATCATTTGTACCATAAGGAATTAATCCTAGTGATTCTGAACTATTACTTAAAGCATTGTTTTTTTCTGTGTTTGATGGTTCAACATTAAATGTCACTTCTTTTTGTAAGTTGTTTTGTGCTGGAATCTTTATAAACATATCTTTTAATTCTGCCTCTCAGTTATTGAAATCTCGAAATATGGTGTTCTTTAGTTAACAACAACCTACTGATAACGCTAACTCCAATTACAGTGTCACAATCAAAAACCAAAGTGTTTTCGGCACCTAATATCTTTTTATCAAGCCCAATCAATTAGCTCTCTCTATTTAGGATTGTCAAAACTTCATTTCTTTTTATTCTTTCCTGGTTTTCAGGCTTATTATTAAATACACCTTTTTACAGTGCTACCAATTTTTTTGGACATTAAGATATTTTTTAGCTGAAACAATATCGATTCCTTTTTGGAGGCCATCAGTACGACGTTATCTGTACCTACTTCTTCACATAATAAGCAGAGTCTAAAAAGGTTGATTTCACCTGAATTAACCAATTCGACGGGTTCGAATAGGACTTGCGATTAAATTTTTCCAGTAAAGAAAACTTTCTGATTAGAAGGTGTTGATGTTTTTTCTGAAAATTCAAGTATTCTAAAGTCGTTTTGACTAGACCAAAGTTTTTGCTTCCCCTTCAGTCGAGGTCACTGTTATATCCCCTCCAGCATGAAATGCCATTCCACCTCCAAATTCTCCGCCTAATGCAGTAGAATTATTCACTGTCGCGTGTCTTCCAGGCCGAAGTACTCCAACCTCACCCAATACTGCTCTAAATTGGCCTGAATAACCTTGACCAGTTGCAAAACAGATCATATGTCCCGAAAGATAAAGGCAGCTTGGGCATATCTTCTCTATAAGCCCCTTGTTCTTCAGCTGTAATCCATTATTGCATTTTCCTTATCAATTGCATAAAAGGAATTTAAATGCCATATGCGCCATTTAATGGATTTTGAAGCGAGAAATTGAGATGAAAAGTATCCATTAATTAAAGCATTGGGATGAATTGAGAATACCTCACCTCCAATTTTGCCATTAAATACAAAACCTGATGATGTTAATGGTAGAGGAGTTGTTGGAAAATAGGTTAGCTTTTCCAAATGAGATTGTTGCACTAGGTTGTAAAAATGACATATCATCATTAGAACTCGAAATAGTAAGTTCCTTTAGGCCATTTCTGTTGTTGAATCCAGCACCAACATTTAATCTAGCATTGCTGGATGCAATTTCACTTGACATACCAATACTCGCCGAAAGGTTTATCCCATTTTGACTGTCATAAGATAGACCTAAATTTGCAGTTAGAATTTCAACCCCTTTCCGCCACTTATTGAAGGACTGACATTAAATGTATATCCCCAGCCCTGTAATTATTATAATAAAGTCCTCTTTGAGCCTGAAATTCCACCAGCAAAACCAGTAAACTCAACACTAGCTCCCAAGCTTCCTCCAATAGTTCTGTTTTCTAACCTATTGTATTTTTTTACAATTTCATCTCCTTTAAAATCATCTGGGAACCTCTGACAGTTCTATTTATAACCCCTGGATCTAGACTCCAGCCTAACCTAACCTAACTAGATTCATCATCCATTCCAGGATTGGATTGATAGGATAAATTTATAGGGTAACCATCAACATCTAACAATGGTATATTATAAAGCCTTAAAATCTCCTGTGAACAAATCAACCATATCATTTGAACTGACAGGTGTAAATCCTTTCATTTCAGGTTGAGAAGGCCCTCCAGTAAGTGCATAAGATAAAACAGGAAAGGAAACCTGATTTACCAAACAGAAAACAATAAATAGAATAAATTGCTGGAAAGATTTTATCCCGAATATTCATAGTTTACATTTTAAGGTTTGGGATTTTGGTTAACTGCTCCTTAGAAAATGTGAATGAAATTTTTCTTTAGAAAAGAAATCATCATTAAAGCCAAATTGCAAATCACTATATCGTTCTTGATTTTTGAAATGATTTTCATCGTCCTCAAAAACCATAAGAAATCTAAATTCATTTTTTATATTTATTGACGGTTCCAGATGATATAATTTACAGGTTGACATTTGACCATTCTTTATAATCCAGAAGTCGTCGTTCAATTGAAATCGTATTTTGTTCAAGTAATATTCACTTGAGTCAGTATCATTACCTTGTGCTAAAATTTCTTCTCTAGACTTTGGGTTCCATAACTTGTAATCTGTAGTTTGAAATATTGATGGTTTTCATAATCCTTTATTGCTTTAGAAATCTCTTTTCGAAGTTTGGATTCATCGATTTTAAGGCTTCTATTTCAATAGGCAAATAATCTATTTTAAACCTAATACCATCCTTATCGATCGACTGGGAAAATTCTTTAGCATTTTCTTGACCAAAATTCTCTCAAACCATTAATGTTTGATTCTGAGTCATTACAGCTTATAGATAGTAATACCAATCCAATGCTGCACAGATAGCGTACAATTCTGAACATGAAAAAAATATTTAATTTTTTACATTAGGTTTTTAGCTTTCGAACTATCCTAGTTATTTAAACTATCCAACTCCTTTATATTTAAAATCAAAGTAAAAAACTTTTGGCCTTTCTTATTTGATATTTCAATCGAATACTTATTGTTAGGTTCAGGTGCTAAATCCTTCAAGCTTATTGTTATTTGATTTAGTCCAGGTTTTAATTCTATTCTAGGTAAATCGGAGAACTCTGACTTATTCGAGCCATTTAAAAATAATTTATAATTCAATAGTGGCTCATTGTACTTGTTATCATATGCTATATAAACCTTTTCATTTACCAAATAATAACTACCATCTCTAAATACTTTTGGAAGTCGAAAACTTTCTTCCTGATTAGATTTGGGGAGTTCTTTTTCATTTTCCCCTAGCACAAATGTCCAAATTTCAGATTTTCCTAAACTTTTATCCGCCAAAAATGCTTCTACTTGCCAGACGTAATGCTCACCTTTAACAAGGGGTATACTTGTAATAGGATAGTTTATAAAATTAGGATTTACATTTCGCTCTTCAAGCAATGGGGGGTTCGAAAACAAAGCTTGATTTATGCCCTGATTATCATTTTGCTCAACTAACTTAATGTAATATGTAACCCCTGACAAACTTCCAATAATAGGAGGTTTCCAAGTAAATAAAGGATTAACCTCTTCAATAACCCCATAATTAGGTGGATAAATAAGTTCAATTGGACCAAAGGGTTTTATATTGTATTCCTCACAATAATTTCCGTAATCCTTTGATTGATTAGTCTGAATAAACTTATAACAAATAATATATTGGTCACCCAATAATCTACCGGTAGAATTTAAAGTTTGCCCTTCAATATTTGAAGCAAAATTTCCAAAGCTCCAAAATAATTGACTAGGATTAATTAAGGCTCCAGATTCTATCCTAATTACATTAGTTCGATTAGTAAAAACATTTTCCCCCGAATTTTTTTCAATAGCAACATGAAGAATCCCTTCTGCATTAGAATTACTGGTATTTAATAAAACTACCTGGTAAATCTGTTCAATGAAAAATGCATCGTTACCTTGAAAAACTGGATTGATTGATATTTGACCTACAACACTTAAGCCCCAAAGCAAATAAAACAAAACCGAATAAAAACTCTTCCTTTTCATAAGCTTTGAATTAAATGATTATTCTAAAAAACATATTTCCAAAAATCTCAACGCCTTCCTCTTTATTATTTTTTATTGGACTTAAATAAGAAATGTTGAATCCTAGTTCCTGTCCAAATAATTTTGCACTTAGTCTACCTGAGACTCCTGCCATTAATTTGTTTTCATTTTCTTTTGATCTCAAGATGCTTCCAATTCCAAGCCTTGTTTTCTTATTATTCCAAATGTATTCTACTTTAGATTCTAAATCCTCAAACTTTATGTTTGAACTATTAATCAGGGAGAATATGGTAGCTGAAACAGAACTTGATTCAGAAATAACAAGGTTCTCTTGCCATGTCAAAAAAGTCTTATTAAAAGAAAAAGAAGTATCTATGTTTTCAATCCTATTGTTTAAATTACTGATTGTCATTGTTGACTGGACGTCAACTATTTTGCCTTGATGAAAATGATTTAGGAGAAAAAAGAAAACATTATTAGCCCCTTTTAGGCTTTCTGAATTCCCAATAAATCGGACTGAATTATTAGGCATTACCTTCGCAGAAACTATTAGCTTCTTTCCAATTTTCGCCCTTGCTTCTCCAATAATTTGCAAATCCCGAAAAGCTAAATTTAAACTATTAAATTCTGGTGAATTAAATGAGTATTTAATTGCACAACTCAATGTTAGGTTTCCTTTCAATAGTTTTGAAGATATTTCATTCATTACCCCTTTCCTGCCTGTCAAAATAAAAGGATTCCCAGCTGTGTAAAACTGCTCCCCAACCTGATAATAACCAATTCCAAACCTTATTAAGCTATCAAAGAACAGACTCTCAGTTAGAACAGATAATGCTAAATTTTTACTATTTATGGATTTTTTCGAATCTGGTATTTCTTGAAATGGAATGTTATCTTGGTTTGAAATAGCAGCTTCGCTTTTAAGCAAAGGTTGCTTGCTAATTTTTTGTCAGATGACAGAGACAAAACATTATTAAATCGAGGAAAATTAAAGATGTAACCTTGGATATTTTCCTTTAAACTATTATTTAGATAAGTAATCTGAATATTGTCACCATTGGATTCTCTTAACCCGAAATTTATATAGAAAAACGATCTCTTATTTCCAAATTGTTTAAAATTTGGGTTGTAAGAGAGTGAAAAAGCATCTGAAATATCCTCAAAGCCGAAACCTGTTTCAGAATAGAATTTATTTCCTTCAAAAGCATAATTAACGCCGTTTAACGACAAATTTCTATAAGTAAAATCTGTGTTATTTGTATAGAACGATCCAATACTAAAATCTTTGGTCCAAATTTTTATTTTATCTACTAAAGAGATTGAACTAACATTTTTAAGCAATACTTTTTTGGTATTATCATAATCTTTTAAGCTTTCTAACTTTTTGGAATAATCATCAATTTCATTTTTCAGGTCTTTTACAGAAGAAGAATAAACTTCTTTCTTATTCCAAAATTCTTGATATCTCTTTTCTAAGTTTTCTAACTTTTCTAGTTTGTCTTCAAGGGAATATCGTAACTGGCAAAGTTCATCATTATAAGTACTATCAGTTATACCTTTAATCTTATGTAGTTCCAATGAAATCGTTCTTTTTGTGTTTTGAAATTCGCTGGACGAAATTATTTTTTGATACAATTCGGTAGTTAAATCCTGTTTGAAATGATCAATTTGAATTTGTTCAAAACCAATTTTATCCTCAAGGGAAGACAATTTGCAATCTTCTGGGCTTAGAGCTGAAATATATTTTGATTTGAGTTTTTCAAGTTCGGAAGCTGCAGCATAAGTTAGCGATATCTTTGAAAATTGTGGTTCAATATTTCCATTTATAAGGACTATACTTCCTCCAAATTTCGATCTTACTCCTAATAAATTGATATTACTAGATATCTCCAAATTTGAATAAACCACACCAAAAGGAAAAACCACGCTAGTATCCACACCCCCTTTATAAAATGTATTGTTATTTGAGATTTGGATTGGCATTTTTTTATCGTTTTTTGGTGTCAATTTTGATTTAAGCTCATTTATACTTTGAAATAATTCATTGGAAATTTCAATGTCCTTTAAGGCTACTCCTATATCAAAATCTATATCAGATAAAATTTCCAAGTCATTTGCATCCAATACCTGGAAAACTAGGCTATCCATAGGGAATATACCAGAAACCTCCTGCTTTTGAGCAAGAACCAGGCTTGGAAGAGAAAAGACAATTAATAACATTGCCATTCTCCCAGAATGTAACTCCATTCTTTATAAAATTAATAATACTAAACTGCTACAGATCTACTGTAGATTTCCAATATGAAACGATGGGAAAACAAGTGAATTAAGGAAGACATTGCGAAAGGGTAGAAAATGTCCTCGTTTTCAATAACAACATAAATGTAATCACATTATATTTATTTGTCAAGTACATCCTAAGAAATATTTTAAAAAAATATTTATTTAACATACATAAAGCTATTTACCACAAATTTTTCCAAATAATAATTTATAGTTAGGCTTGAATTAATATGAATTCAATTTTTGATGGATCTGTCTACTTAAACTTAAAAATATTGACAAATTAGGTCGGGCCTATGATTCTTGAAGTGCCATAAAGAGTTGGCTTGAACCATTTAAACATAATTAAACAGAAATGCATGGACAAAAGCTGCAAGAAATAAAAGTTTTGCCTTACAATATTCCTGATCATTATCAGACTGCAGCTTTTTGGATAACTATAGTGGTGAAAAATGGAATGGCTATACAACGAGTGAAAAAACAGACGCCCAATATTATCTTTGAGGCAGTTAAGAATGATGATTTGGCTATTGTTTATTCTGATATAGACGCTTTTAATCCTAAATAATTATCTGAAAGATTGTAATAAACTAAGTAGGATTTTGCTATAATATTCTACCCCAACCCTGCCCTCAAATAATTAATCTCACCTTCCACAATAATGATACTTTCAATCAGTTCTCGCTTTTTTGTTGCATCATAGGTATTGCTCAGCTGTCTTTCATAATCTCGTTTTTCATCTTGTAGCTCGCGTATTTTTTTCTGCGTTTCTATGTTAGGATTGGAACTCATCTCCAACTTCTTTTGCTGGTACATCTGCTCCATTTGGTGAAGCTTATTTCCTATGTCTTCCTGAGATTTCAAAAAAGCGTATTTGTTGCGGTAGTCCATATTGGCTACTGATAGCATTAGGTTTTCTGAATTCTTTTCGTGGATTTGCTTGATGAATTGTAATTCATTGCCAAATTCGCTGAGCTTGTAGGATACGCCTTGTTGCATCAATTGCTGTGTGTTTTTCAACCAGGATTTGAGGTGGTCTTGGCTTTGTTGAAGTATCTCCACTCTGTGATTACTATTTTCTGTTTTAAGGTCCAATTGATGGTATTGTTGTAAATTGGAAATCTGTAAACGGTTCAAGGCATCACTAAACTTGGTATTGATGGCATTGAAGGTGTCCGAAATTTTGCTTTCAAAGTTGTGAAATCGTTCCAGATTTTCTCTGTCAATACTTGCTTGGTTTAGCAGGATTCTATTTTCTGATTCTTTTAACAGATGAAGGGTTTTTTGATCCTTTATTTCGATGAGGTAATGTGTTTCCTGGATTTTCATCAATAACTCATGCTTGTCCTTTTCTATGGCTAATTTGAAATCCTGAAAATTCATATCAATGTAATGGTAGATCTCTTTGATACTTAAGCCGGTTTCTTTTATAAAATATTCCAGGGCGGTTTTGATGTTATGCAGACCAACTTCCATGTCCATACGTAAAAGCGCAAGTGCCTTATCGTTTTGTGCCTGGGCAAGGAGTCTTTCCATCCGCTCATTTTCTACCTTGAGGTTTGCCTTGTCGGTTTCTTTTTTTATTTCATGGATCTCTTCCTTATCGTCTTGACGGTTTTTTCTATACTCAAGATCTTTTTGCTCTATAAATTCCTCAAATCTTGATCGTCTTCTTCGAATCTTACTTGTAGTACTTTCCCTTTTTCCAATAGGTGGGATCTCATCTTCGATCCTTGACCTAGTTTCTGTAACATCCTCAGCGTAGCCCTGGCTTGCAAAGAGAGGTGGCGAAAATGTGACTGTTTTATCATTAGAATGATTGGTCATTTGCACGGAAGATTGGTGGACTTTACTTTTTTTTTCAAATGATGTCCTTTCTTTACCTGAATCATGGTGGAGCAAACCCAAAATGAAGTCGCTGAATTGAGAATTTTTATGATGCCCTTTTTTAATTTCCTGATGTACAAGGAATCCTGGAATACCTATAAATAGGGCTACAGATAAAATTAAATAAGTATAAAGAAAATAGTAGAGTGATTCATTCCAGCTGTAGGCATCAAAATAAGTCACCATAAATACCAAAAAATGGATAATAGCCACTACGATAAAAACAGTAGTAAGCCATCCTTTTTTAAAATGGTCACTTACCATTATATAAAAAATAAACAGTATACTTGTGAGCACAGCTAAAACATAATCAACAAGCACCAATTCATGAGAATCTAATTCAAAAATATCCATAATGGAGATTAAAAGAATTGGAAGGACTGCGATGGCAAACTGGATTTTTTGAAAAAAAGAAATTCTTTCCATAACTTTTTATTAGGATGATTGACTTTGAAACTATCTACCGGCTGACAGGGCTGCCGGATCAGGATAAAGATAAAAGCTATGTCACAATTGGTAAAAAATTACAAGTAGATTTATCTGAAATTCTTCAGGAATGGACCTTCATAATAGATCATTTATTGAATTATTTGGATCCAAAGGACATTGATGTATTTACTAAGGAACAATTGGACCTATGGCAGTATAGGCTGATTAGCTATGAGGACTACGGGACCCTTTTTCAAAAATTTGGTGATCCCAAAGAAGTTTTCGACTACCCGGCATGTGCCTGGCTTGATATTGTTACGCTCACTGAATTGTATAGCGTCACACACGGTTTTAGTTTTACCAAAGCCGATTATTTACGGTTCATTCGGAAGCATTGCCCCAAAGAACTCATGAATTTCTTTGAAAACAAAATGCAGTCCCAAGCAAAGCTATCGGTAGAAGATCTGGAGATTGGAACGGTTATAAGCGGTGGAACAGGCTGGGGTAAAACTACCTTGTTGTCGAATATTGTATTTGAGCTGATGAAGTCTAAGCCTAGGGATAGTGCCGTAATACTTGACCCTCATGGTCATCTAGGATCCATCGTAGGCAGGTTGAAAGCATTTGAAGACCGTTTGATGTATTTCACTTTGAATAATTTTGAAGCTAATCAGCAAATATTTTCTTATAATGTTTTTGAAAGTAAAGTGAAATCCATCCTGGAAATTTCAGAACGGATTGATAATGTGGTTGAAGCAATTAGTGAATTACCAACGCATGAAGGGCATGAAATAAGTGCCAATATGAAGGTGGTATTGACCTATTGCCTAAAATTTCTCTACAACGAGGTGGAAAATCCAACCTTAGTAGATTTGTACAATTTATTGGGACTTGAAGATACCATTTATAAAAAGGCTCGTGCATACGATGAATACTTTATCAAGCGGTTTTCAGAGTCGGAAAAAATGAGTCGGATGGCTAGCCAAAGAAGGGTTGAAAATGCCATTCTGAAAGACTTGAGCAAGGAAATCTTATGCCATGATTCAACTTTCAATTTAGAGGAGGGAGTTAATTCCAATAAAATCATGGTATTTGACCTTAGCCAACTAGGCAGCGCTGAAGCGGGTGTTGCAATGGGGAAGTTTTTGATCGCCAACATTAAAAATATTGTAAGGAAAAGAGACCCAAATGCCTTAGAAAATCGAACCTATTTAGTCATAGACGAAGCTCCTGTGTTCATAGGCGATGGAAATGCTTATGAAGTCATCTTAAGCCAAATGAGAAAATTTGGTCTCCATACTATGCTGGTTTGTCAGTATCCGGCCCAATTTGGTCCTTCATTGGAGACGATAAAACACAATACAGCCATTAAAATTTATGCAGCAGAATTCAAAAAAGATGTAGCAGGGTTGGATGATGTTCCATCCATCTATTTAAGAAAATCCTACGATGGAGAACAATCCAATACTATTGAATTAGACCGATATGAATACCTGGTAAAGACTAGAGGGAAAGCTACCTTTAAATTCAAAGCATCTGATGAACTGGTAAATAATACAGGACTTTTCATGACGGTGGAGGATCAAATAAATTTTCTAAAGGACCAATACGCAAAATACTATCGTCCTTTTCAAAAAGAGGAAACTCCTGCACCACAAATACTAAAGTTGGCTCCAGTAAAGGTTATAGGTGAACCACTTGTCGATGTACCACCCATCCAGGCGATACATGAGAACAAAGAAAAAGCACTCTTGTATGCGCTTGCAACCTATAAATTTTTGACGGTCCAACAAATGCTGACTTTGGGTATAAGTAAATTTGCTTCCGGGCTGCCCACTGCTAAGCTTAAAAAAAGCGAATACATCCTCTCTGTTTCCTGTCAGTTAGAAGGAGAGAATCAGACATCCATCAAAGTGTTCTTTCTTACTAAAAAGGGTGCAAAATTTATCGATAGTGATAGTGAGCAATTGATAAAACCAAATTTTCCTTCTAGAAAAGTGACAGCAAGCAATATGGATCATAAGCTCCTGGTAATTGATGCGCAAATTGAACTGTCTCGATTCGATTTAAAGTATGTCCTTAAAGACATAGATAACAGTGGCACAAGGAACGTGAAATGCACCAGAATATCCTGGGATGGTAAATGGTTGGAGCCGGATATACTATTCGCAATTGGAGAGCACTACTTTACATTAGAAGTGGAACGCCTTCTGAATACCGGAAAGTCGTTCCAAAAGATACAGCAGCACCTGGAAATGATTGCTGCACAAGCCTATCAAAAGCAATATAATTTTAACAAAGAGCACGTATCTTTATGGGTATTTGAAGAAGAAAGCACCATGAAAGGTGTCATGGAAAGATGTTGCCAGCTTGAATTCTTTCCTATTGAAAACTTTCGGTTTAAATTGAGTGCTGATCCTATCTATGATAGTTGGGTTAATTGTAAAAATGAAAAAAGGTGTTTGTATTATTTATAAAAGTTGTATCACATGTTTCGAAAATACAAGAAGCTGAAATCAATGGTCTTTTCTTTAGCTGCAGATGATTTCATATTCAAGGTAGTTAAGGATATTAATATCCGAGTACCTAAAGCGATATCAATTGAACGAAAGGATGAGGAAGACGATTACATATATCATTTGAAACTACAAGCTGGTACCAGGGTAGCCAATTTATTTATAAAAGGATACATTGAAAAACAGGAAAGAGATTTCCCACCGGTTTTTGATTTTCTCGTAGTTAACATAGATTATGAAGAATACAAGACCAAGGTTTTTGACATACATAGTTCGACATCAAGTAACCTTTACGTTTCAACTGATAATTACGACGCGCTGAAATTCTGGTTATTAGCCTATTTCCTTTCTTATGATGTAAAAAATGAAAGAAGTGAACAAACCATGAAAGAAGTAGGAGAAGCAATGCGTGAAATGAAAAAGATGGGACAAACAAATACCTTTAATAAGTTTTTGGAGGATGAATGACATGTAAATTTGGTATTAATTTTTTTGAGCAGACCAGGTTTATTCATTTTCATTGGGTTAAAAATTAAAGATGTTAAAGAGCGCTTTCTTAAATATTAATGAACCTAATTTTGCTCCGGTTAAAAAGTCGGACATCAAAGGAATTGATGGAGAAAGGTTTTCAGCGTCTGCCTTAACAATGGCATTAAATGCTCGTATATCATGGGCATCAAGAAAAGAAGATAATGCAAAGGCTGATTTAATTATAACAATGTTACATCCATGGAAGAAAAATAAAGCAGAAGTGATTTTATGTCAAGTTAAGGCAGGACACACATACGCTAAGATAATTAATGAAAATCCAACCAAGACTAAATACGAAAAAAGTGAATTCAAAGATTATTTAAACAATAGGAATCCTTTCTTTATTTGCTGGGTAAATACGGAAAATCATCAGGTTTTTTGGTTTATTATTAAAGCGAATTCTAAATTTTTGAGAAATGAATTTGGACCCTTACACAAATTATCTCCAGCAACTAGGTATGATTTGATGAGAATTTTAAATGGGTTTGAATACAAGAGTGGTGGAAAGGGATTACAGTTTTCCGTTTTAAATTCTAATGAGAAACGGGGGCATAAGTATGATAAAATTGCGTTTAAAAATTTACGAGATGTTGCCAAAAGAAAATATTCCGAGTTAAAGAAAATCAAAGGGATTGACTCTGAAATATTTGGTCCTATCCTATTTACAAATTTTGGATGGCGACACATTACAAGAGAATCGAGATGGAGTAAATATAAAGTTTCATCATACGAGATATTGCCAATTTTAAAACCTTTATTAAAATCTTCACCAACAAAACACTATATCCAAAACTTTTCAGAAGAGTCCGATAAAAGTCAAAAATATCGCAAAGTTGAATATCTGTTAGAATATAACAATGTGAAAATGTTCTGTAAAGAGAATTCAAAACTTTTAGACGTGAAAGCTTATGTGAAAATCATTGAAATTATTAAATACCCAAAAAACTGGAAAACTAACTCTTCATTAACGACAGAGATAAAAAGGCGTGTAAAATTTAAAAGTATATATTATAAATGTAAAAGCGACTAGAATATGCACGTTTCATCTGAGGGAAAAATGTTCCGGAAACTCATCCCTCAACGTTTTAAAACGCTGACGTTATCAATCTAGCCGCTTTTTACAAAGCTATATTAATTGTTAATAAAAGATATGGTAGAATGAAAAAAAAAATCAATCTATTTTCATTTCATCCAATTCATTTAATAATAAGGATAAAAAGAGAGGCAACTTTTTGTTTTTGTTTATGGCAAGCACGAAACCCCTTATAGATATTCAGTATTTGACACATTTAAACGAGTTGTTGCCCCTCTATGGAGCTTATAGATTAAGCTCCGAAAATTTGCATGGTTGAAACGATTTACTCCTTTCTATTCGATTCCACCATTCTTTCTTCGATGCATTATAGTCTTCGAATTCTTTTAAACTAAAATATCATCGTTCGGGAAAATGTCATACGACATATCAGAAAAAGATCCTCTCTGTCGGGTCGTATTCTGTAGCATACCATTGCCATCATCAGGGTCCTGGTATGAAGAATTTACAAACGACTATCGGATCTTTAACAGACTCCTGTATTCAGATTTCCTCAAACATCTTGAGTAGAGAATTTGGAAGTAATTGCATTGGTTTAATCATGGTAGTAAGTTTCAAGGAACTAAAAAGAGTCGGGGTTCAAACCTGCTCCATAAAGTTAAGCAATTGTTCCTATCAAAACCTGATTACCCTATCATGAAAGTTTGGTATTGAAAATTTCGGAAGCGCGGATATAGTAACCCGTACTTATAAACCAAAAACACAAATGTATATCTTAATACTTCCTGCAGCACTGGGTCTCATAGCCTTATTCATAAGGTGGTGAATCTTGAAGAAAAGAAAAAAAACAACCCGAAGACAATATGAATTAAAATCCGCAGCCTACCTCAAAAGGAAAGGATATAACCACATCAGGATAGGCAAAGGAACCAAAGATGGTGGACGGGATTTATCAGCCAAAAAAAATGGCCAACTTCATCTTTGCCAATGTAAAATGTTTACCCAGAAAAAAGTAGGTGTCAAAGATGTAAGGGAACTATTTGGAGTCGCATAGTCAAAATGAACAGGAGCAATTTTTTTACATGCAACTAATTTGCTAAAACAACTAAGAAATTTGGCAAGTCAACTAAAATCCATTTTTACATTTAAAATCCATAACAAATTATAATTCATCATACATAAAACCATCATATTTTATTTTCAATTGCTTTCTATTCGGAACAGAATTCTCTAAATCTGCCCATCTGTTGTGGGGATATTGGACAGAAAATTTTTCTGCAATATCAATTTTTGATTTGGCTTCTTCAGCTGTTTTAAAACGGTATTCATGATTATTACCTATTAATAATCCAACCTTATAGCCATTGTATTCTATTGTGAACATAACTTAAAAATTGAAATTAAAAAATTGATTTGAGTAAAATCAATCTCAAATATTTTGCCTCAAGTTCTACTTCAAATAAATGCTTTTTTTGAAAAAAAGTTCTATTTAGGATTTACCAAAAATCATGATTCAGGGCAAGACGCAAGGCATTGTCTAAAATGAAATATACTTAAATGAGTTCTTTAGTTATAGCCGCCTTCAAAATTCAATTAAGCATTTAATTTTTATTTATTCAACCTGTTCCAAAATCCACTCCACCCGTTTTAAAACAGTTTGGGACCTTCTGAGAATGGTGGAATCTGAGTTATAGCGCATTGATTTACTTTTTCTAAGAAGATGTTCAATTTCAATTTTTTCAATTGGTTCTAATTTCTCTAAATGGAGGGATAAAACTTGGTGGAAAACCTCATTTTCGAGGATACACTTTATAATCGCAAGAATCTTTTGTTTGTGAGGAAGAGCTGAAATTTGAACTCCTACTTTTGACAAGGAATAAATTCCATTACCAGAACGAATAGCAAGGTTTAGGAAAATTAGAGCATTTACATAATAATCAGTTTGCCTTTTATCAAATCCATAGTTTGAGGTTATATCCTCTTTTAAAAGCTCCTGGTTAGCCTTTAATAATCAAAATAAATCTATTATACGATTAAAATTGTCTGCTTGGGGAAAGGGTGCCTTGGAAATAGTAGAATTATTATTCAAATTCTTTAGTAGTATTATTATTTCTGATAAATGTATCTCTTCAGGCGCTATCCTATAAGCTTTATATTTTACTAATTTTAAACTGTTATAATTCTTAGGCTCTTCAAAATCGTATTCATAAAAATGAAAAATATCATTACTGAAAGCCATATATATATTTTTTATAGGTTTTGAAATTTTTCAAGACCACAACCTATATGGGTAATAGACTTGCCTAATAAGAAAATCATTTGCCAAATGATTTTTTGCTTCAATTAATGCAAGGTTGTTGAGTGTTTCAAAACCTCAATCAATTTCACATTGGCTATTTTGAACTGCGATTTTAAATTGGCTGTTTCTACCAGATTCAATTACAAAGTCAAATGTTGAACTAGACATTCTTCCACTTACAGTAGGGAAGGATTCTTCCTCTAGAAAGTCATCAATTATTCAACTGACATAAGCACAATTAAGTGCAGTACTTTCTGAATAGATGTCATTAAAATCAATGCTTTCTATATGGCTGGGGATGCTTACGATGGTTACCTCCTTTGAGGTGAATAATTCTAGATTCTGATAATTTTGAAAATTTCAAATTACATAAGATCATCTAGTAATTGGAAGGATAGATAAATTGTTTTTCTTAAACATATCAGGCAAACTTGTTTGATGGTCAAATTTCGTCATTAGTCTAGGTTCCCTGAATTCTTTTATTTGGTTTGCATCAATGAAAAACAATTCAGATCGTCCAATTTTTTCTAATATTTTATACTTTGTAAAAATCTCATTCCATGCCTCGTTGTTTTTACTCATAGTTTCTAATTAAGAGCTCATCAATTTTCCCTCTTTTTCTTGAATCATTATTAATATTGCGATTTGCTTTTACAGTGTGGATTTTATATCCCTTATACAAATCCAATATAAATTCAGTTGAAGAGTTAGAAAGTAAAAACTTTGCTCATTTGGAGGTAAGTTCATCACATTTCATTTTAAGCCTTATTTAGTCTTCTTTGTTGAATCCTTCCATGGTATACCCAGTGAAGCTAGACGAATTTGAGATTGGGTCATAGGGAGGGTCAAGATAAACAAATCCATTTTTTGGAACATCAGATAAAACTGATTCAAAATCGGAATTCAAAAATTGGCAGTTAGAGTTATTTATAAATTTACTTACTGCCTTCAAAGTAATTTCGTTTATGAAATCTGGATTTTTATATCTTCAAAAAGGCACATTAAACTGCCCTTGACTGTTAACTCTGAACAAACCATTAAAACAAGTTTTGTTTAAATAAATTAGCCTTGCTGCTCTCTTTGCCTTTGATAATCTATGAAAATTTGCTGTCCTGTCTAATTCTCTCATATCGTAATAAAATGATTCGTTGTTTTCGTATCATTTCAATTCCTCTATTAGAGAATCCACGTCATCCCTGATAACTTCATAAACATTTATAAGATCACCATTAATGTCATTTAAGACATACTTTTTTGGCTGCAAACAAAAAAGCACCGCTCCACCTCCTAAAAAGGGTTCGTAGTAAATTTCAATTTTTTTGGGTAGCTGATTTTTTATTTCATTCCACAATTGCCTCTTTCATCATGCTCGTTTCAGAAAAGGTTTTAGGAGTTTGTTTTTTGTCATTTATATTTTACTTCAAATAAATTCTTTAAATTATTTTAGGCATTTTTAGCTTTTTTTCAAGAATAGTGGTCTTCGTTATATGGTTAAGCGAGATTTAATTCAGATAACCTTGTCCGATTAATTTTAATTCATTAAATTGCTGAAAAATTTATGTTCTCAAAGGCTTGTGAATATGGTATCAGAGCGGCAACTTTTTTGGCTAGCTGCTCCGAAACAGGGGAAAGGAAAAATCTCAAGCAGATAGCAGAAGCTTGTGATGCTCCCGAAGCATTTACAGCGAAAATACTACAGATATTATCTAAAGAAGATTTGATTTCCTCTATTAAAGGTGCTTTCGGAGGGTATGAGATTTCTACTCACAAATTAAAAGACATCAAATTAAGCCACATTGTAAAGGCAATTGATGGTGATAATATATATAAAGGGTGTGGTTTGGGATTAGCTCAATGCAATGAAAAAAAACCTTGCCCATTACATTTTCAGTTTAAATCAATTCGAGATGAATTAAAAATAATGCTTGAAAGTACATCCCTTTGGGAATTAGCCCATGAATTAAAAGACGGTACTGCCTTATTAAAACGATAGTATTTTTTTGCTTAAAAAGCGGATAAATTTATCCGCTTTTTAATTAACTCACTGATACATATAACTCAAAAAACTCCAAAAAACCAGAAAACATTTCAGATTTCATGGATTCAAAAAACTACAAGGAAACTGGATTACCAAAATCGAGGCTCGAAGTCTTAAGAGAGGAACATCAGCTAGGACTGCAATTATGCACTCAAATTAGAGCGGAATTAAATAAAAAGAAAGAGCATTATAAGCTCCAAGCAAAATGCATTTGTTTTTGGAACTCTCACCTTAAATATCATTTTGAATTCGAAGAGCATGAATTTTACCCTCTTTTCCCAAAGGAATATGACCATTTTATCAAAAGGGCTATAAGAGAACATCAAAAGATAAAACGTTTGTTCGCATTTAGAAAACCCTCTGTTACCATAAACCTATCTCTTCTGGAAGAAGAACTTACCAATCACATAATGTTTGAAGAAAGGTTTCTTTTTAAGCCCAGCCAATAATACTTTCAAAATACACCTTTAACCATTCAAGGCTAAATGAAATCATCTACTCATTTATACCAAAAAATTTTGGGTCTTATTACCTGCATGCATCTTTTAGCCTGTTCGGGACAACCGGATTTGGAAGTTGAAAAGACTTATTCACAAATCAAGTCATTGGTAGATTCCCAAGAAAAAGTTGAGTGTCGCCTTACTTCCCTAAAAGACAGCTTGGATCTTACCTGGGACACCATTAATAACCTCATTAAAAAAAACCTTCCCAAATCAATGTCGAAGGAAGAATGCAAAGCTATTGTGAACGTAAGAAATGCAGATCATTTGAGAATGTTCCAATCCTACAATAAACTTGATTCCTCAGTAATCATAGCTGTCAATGATGCCGAAATGACTGATAACAATATTGCTTTAGAAATTATATCCCTCAAGAATACATTAAATGCAATTGGAGATTCAATCAATCAATTGAGAGGCAGGATAAACATTTCCCAACGTGAAAAATTAGAAAAAATATTATATGAATATAAAAAAATGAAAAATTTAGAGAGTTGTTTATAGCTAATTTAATCACTTAAATATTAGTTCCATGAAGAAGGTTTTATACACATTATTTGTATCAGTTTTTCTGGTTTCAGGATGTAGAAAGGATGAAATAATCCTCCCGGAAAGTAATTTCTCATTTTCCTATAATTACAAAATTCCATTAACCTGGAATCAAATGTTTTTAGAAATGGAAAGATATTCTCCCGGATACCGCCCCCCGGTATCTGCCAGGAGTTATGCATACATAAATTTAATGGCATATGAATCAATAGTACACGGAAGTAATGGGAGATACAAATCCTTTTCTGGTCATTTCACAGGCCTCTCAATAGAAAATCCCGATTTCAATAAACCTTATAACTGGGAGGTTTGCCTAAATGCAGCTTATGAAAAAGGATTTGAATTATACTTTCCGGTTGCTCCAGCTGCTCAACAGTTTCAAATGCTAAATATCGCTCATGCATTAAATGAAAGAATGATTGCAGAAAATGATCCCGAAGTCTATAAAAATTCAGTTGCATACGGAAAGTACATAGCTGAAACAATATATGACTGGTCAAAAAAAGATTCCTGGGGCCATGAGGCTTATTTAAAAAATACGGATCCTAATTACAATCCACCATCTGGAGTGGGCCTATGGAAACCGACTTACCCAGACTTTACCCCCGCACTATTACCTCATTGGGGAAAGGTAAGAACATTTGCTGCATTAGCTTCTGACAAATCAATTCCTCCCTTAGATTTCAAAACCAGTATAACCTCAGAGCTTTTTTCACAGGCTACCCAAACCAAGGAACTTGTTGAAAACATCAAAGCTGGATTAGAGGATGAGCAATTATGGATTGCGGAATTCTGGAGCGACGATTGTCCTATTCTAACCTTCTCTCCAGCAGCCAGATGGGTTAGTATAACCAACCAACTAGTTAGCCAGGAGAGTTTAAATATGATGGATGCTGTTTTAGTTTATGCACGATTAGGATTTTCGCTTTCTGATGCTGGAGTGAAATGCTGGGGCGAAAAATATAAACACAACTGTCTGCGTCCCATCGATTATATTAGAACCTATATGAATGTACCAGACTGGAACACAGTAATGTGTCCTGACGGCACTGGTGGCTATTTTACCCCAAACTTCCCTACCTTTCCTTCAGGGCACGCAACATTTTCAGCTGCCGCTGCAGTAGTGCTCGAAGACTTTTTTGGAAGATCTTATAGGTTTACAGATCGAAGCCATGAGGGTCGTATTGAATTTAATGGAACTCCAAGAACCTTTAACTCATTTAGAGAAATGGCAGAGGAAAATGCATATAGTAGAATTCCATTAGGAGTTCATTTTAAAATAGATTCCGATGCCGGTACCGATTTGGGCTATAGGATTGGGGAACGAGTATTAAACTTACCCTGGGAATAGTCCATAAATGAAAATTTCGTATCGGTTAGTTTTTGAAGGTGCAAGTCACCAAAAGGTATGGACCCGGAAAGAGCTGTATCATCTTAATCCTAGTGAATATTTTACCAAATTGATGTGGGCCAAATTAGGATTATTATATGATAAAGGTAATTCCTTAAGTAGTGACTTGTGTCTTCTTTTTTCTAAGGAAATCCAAGAAGATTATAAAATATCGTATTCAAAGGAGGACTTATTAAATTATATATTTTCAAACATTCAGGAAAATCAAATTGATTTGGGTTCTAGTTATTTTCGCTTGCCTTTAACCAATTCAGAATTTTTCCTATAGAAGAAATAAACCTTAAATAAAATGGCTATTTCTATTAAGGAGCAAAAACAAGAAATCCGGAATAAAATGCTACGGCAAAGGGATGCTTTACCCAGAGATTTACGTCGAAATTATTCCGAATTCATCTGTAATGAAATGTGGAATTTAATCTCATCCCAAGGAGTAAAAACCCTTCATACTTTTCTGCCAATGCGTTCTGAGATTATGCTATTACCCTTAATTAAAAGAGCATTAGACAATGGGATAATTGTAGTTGCACCTAAGACACTTCCTAAAAGAAAAATGCAAAACCTTTTGATTGAAGATTTAAAGCAAATGGAATCAGGAATATTTGGAACTTATCATCCAAAAACCAACCGCGAATTCAAAGGAGCATTTGATCTAATAATTGTTGCTGGTCTAGCTTTTGACAAGGCTGGGTATAGAATAGGATATGGGGGAGGATATTATGATAAATTCCTTGCTGACCAGAAATACTCCTGGAAAGTTGGGGTTTGTTTTCCCTTTCAGCTTTTAGATAAGGTGCCATTTGAAAATCATGATATTCCTGTAAATGAAGTAATAACCTTGGTATAAAATAGAAATATTTAATATCTATATTATTATAGTAACACTTTTTCTAACCCCCATTTAGGCTCGAAGATTTAAAATAATATTTTAATAAAAATGCCAAGAAATAAGATTAAAAAAGTGTATTTACAAGATTTCCAAGAAAATACACTTTTTTATAATTAATCAAGGTTTTTGGTAATAATGCTACCGTTTTCATCAATCGTTAATTCCAGTTCAGTGGAAACTGATGCAATCTCGACTTGATAAAAGGCCTTTTCAACTGTTCTAATTTTTTTAAAAATTCGGACCGTTTGGAAAACAGCAAATTGTGTGTTTTATGATTTCACTTGACCAGTATTGGGCTTGACCAAAAACAATAGCTTTGAATACAGGTTTTGGCTTTAATTTATGGGAATGTATATTTTTTAATTATTTATTTTAGATTCAATTATTACTTTATGAGAATTAGGTGAGACCTAGTATTTCCTTTTAACCAATGCTTTATATTAGGAAAAATAATCAAATAATCTCCCTCTCCCAATTCGACCGTTTTTTTAGTCTCATCTTCATAGGTTGCTTTTCCGATAATGCACAACAAAAGTGCAGGGGTTTGAGTAATATGTTCTTTTAAAACTCCATTTTCTTGTAATTGAATGGCAGTTGCAGTACCAATTTCACTTTTGAAAAGGGTTATGGCCGAAACCAATTTATCGCCAGTATGAATTGTTTTTATATTCATTGGAAAAAGTTGTGATATGTTTGAAATGAGGCTTTTAGTTGGCTAATTATTTTATTGGCTTCTTCTTTGTTTTCCGCTGCCCCTAAGCTTTCTATTAATTGCATGTGTGGATGTAGCCATTTATGAAGTTCTTCATGGCTTTTTCCGTCCATTGTACAACTTTTTATTAACCCTTTGTTCTTATTTTTCAACTGTTCAGCAAGAGCTAAATAATCATTATCATTATACTGCAATAGAATCTGTTCTGCTTCCAAAATAAAAGGTGCCATTTCCAAATTTACCTTCCATTTTTGCCCATTGTTTAAGTCTATTTGCACAGCTTCCAGATTAAGACTATGGTGTGAGTTCCTACAACTTGTAGCCAATAGTGCAAAAAAAACAGCAAAAGAAACAGCAAAAGAAATACTGTATATTTTCATCGTTATGATTTTATAAGTTTTAATAATGAATAGATTAGTTCATCTCCTTTTCGGGAAATATCAAACTGGAAATTAGCTACACGCCATTTGTACATCAGAAGTCTAATGCTACCCATTATAATGTGCAGTAAATCATCTGTCCGAATGAGTTTTATGAAAACACCTTTCTTTTGTCCCTCTAATATTATTGGTTTGAGGTGTTTGACCTTTACTGCCATTATTTTCAGTATCGTTTGGTTTATTAACTGGCTTGCCTCTAATAGACCGTCTGAGAAAACCGCAATTACAAAGTGTGGATTTTGACCAAAAAAGGTAAATTGATCTTGAAATATCAAAATGAATTTTTGTTCTGGAGTTGCAATCCTTGACAAAGAAATGGTGTATTGCTCATCCATTTTGTTTGCCACATACTCAAGCATTGCAACAATAATCTCTTCTTTACTCCTAAAATGTCTGTATAGTGCTGCTTCTGAAAAGCCCATTTCATGGGACAGCTTTTTGGTGGTCAAACCGCTAACTCCTGCTTCGGTCATTATCCTTCCCGCCGCCTCTATAATTTCAAGTTGTCTGTCAGTTACAAGCATTTGGTTTTAGTTTAAGAATGCTGAATACATCCAAACCAATTTTTCCTGCATTCGGATATAGTCACTCATTAAAGCATTTGTCCCTTCGTCATCTACTTCTGCCGAAAGTGCAAGAATTTCTCTTTGTAGTAATATTATAGTTTTGAGGGCATCTAAAATCTGCTCAACAGCTATTAAGCCGTCTGATACTTTTTCACTTTCTTTTATAGAGGATAATTTGGCATACTCACTATAACTATGTTCGGGGGTATGCCCCAAGGTAAGGATTCGTTCCGCTACTTCATCAATTTTTAGAAGCAGATCATTGTACAATTCTTCAAATTTGAGATGTAATTCAAAAAATTTTTCTCCTTTGATATTCCAATGATAGCCTCTTGTATTTTGATAAAATACCGAATAATTAGCAAGCAATTTATTGAGTCGGCCGGCTAATTCTCTGGCTTTAGTCTTGTCAAGACCAATTCTGTTTGTGTCCATAATCCTATTGTTTCAACGATTTAAAATTTAAGAAAGAAATACCCATCCAAACTACGGAAAGCGTCATAGCTAACGCTCCCAACAAAACTAAGTAAGGCGGTAATCCGAGATATACTTCTGAAAGAATTCCAATTGGCATTAGCAATCCTGTAAGTGCCAGCCAAGAAATAACCTTGGTGCTTTGAATCTTGTCTTTGAAATATAGCAAAAGGTAGCCCATCAAAATATTAAGAAAGGCAAACAGGTTGCCATGCACATGAGCCAAGCGAGCTTCGAAATGTTTTCCTATGCTGTAGGATTCAGCCCATTCTTTGGCATTGGGGGCAAAATCTCTCATATAAATTAGTAAGAACCCATAAGCCATAAAAAGCCCCATAGTTATGAAACCGATTGCGATATTGTATTTACCATTCATTGTTTATGCTCTAATGGTTAGTTAATATTCACTAACAAATATACGAAAAAAGTTTACAGTTTGACTCTTCCTGAAATTTATTGCTAAAAAAGTTTCCGTTTTGTTAGAAGAAGTTATCAATTCAGGTTCGCAATGGACAAAAAAGGCAGGTAAACATTAAAATTGACCAGTTTTTTCCTTAAATCTAATCACATCTTTACGGGTTCAATTCATTGAAGCCTTTCTGAGAAGTTTAATCCGGTCTGTTACCGGTACTCCACTACCAGGATAATTAAAAAAATTCAAGCTATAATAGAACCTACCCTTGGTCTAAAATAATCTTATGTTGAGGTAACTACACAAGACCGATGTAATAATATGATGCAACTTCAGTAAATCTGGTAATAGTCCAATGCCTTTTTTAGTACTATATGAGCTGATGAAAAACGAATATTATAACAGGTAGAATCATTAGAACAATAACCGTAAATAAATAAAAAATTATTTTAATCCTGGTGGACACCTCGGCGATGGTTAAAATGATATTTGTAAAAAATAATAATATACTTAATCCAATAAAAAAAAGGTACCCATTGAAGTAGGACATAGCAAATATGCTAATAGGCATAAAAACAGCAGGAATACTCATTAGAGGAATTATATACCATACCATACCCTGATTTTTTTGGGTTTCGAAATATTTATCAAATCGGGTATACCTTAACTTTCTTTCCGATTTTTCAACTTTTGTTTCTTGAAAAACATCTCTCATATCTTCAATTTGTTAATGTTTAAAATTAAAAAGTGGATGCAACAAATATTCAGACAAAAATGTCCGAGTTTTATGATCCAAATCATAAAATGAAAGATGATAAATATTAAATTGCTTCGTAAAACAGGTGCTGTAGAACGTCGCATTATAAAAGGAGAAATACTTTTTTTTGAAGGAGATAATCCGGTCTTTTATTATCAAATATTGACAGGCGCAATCAAAATGAACAATTATAACGAGGAGGGGTATGAAACAATCCATGCAATATTTACGGATGGTCAAAGTCTTGGAGAACCTGCAATTTTAGGAGGTTTTCCTTTTCCTGCTAATGCGGTAGCATTAGAAAATACGCTACTTCTTTGTTTGGAAAAAAATAGATTTTGGGAGATGGTAGAAAAACATCCTTCGATTAGCATGGATTTATTAAAAACAATTTCTAAAAGGCTTCGATTTAAAACAATGGTCTCTAAAGAAATTAATGGTCAGGAAGCAGAACACAGGATATTGAGCCTTTTAAGACATTTTAAATCCAATAATGGAAACGGGGATAATCTTTTTGAAATTAGTCTAACCAGAAAAACTATTGCCAGCATGATAGGATTAAGAGTTGAAACAGTGATAAGAGCTATTGGTGAGTTAAAAAAGAAGGGGATGATTGAAGTACGAAATCGTAAAATTTACATTTAACACCTCTAATCGAGTGCAAAAAGATTAATCTTGCTAATTAATTATTCGGATAAATTTGTCCGAAATGACTTATGGTTTTACTTTTACATCAAATTAGGTACTCAGCTTGAGAATTTTACTGATTTTATCAGAAATATTCCCAAACTAGATTTTCTTAAATCAATTAAAACTTGAAGTTACCCTTTTGAAATTATTATAATTACAAATCGGATGTTTTTGTCCGAATAATATTGGTAGTAGAATGGATGATATAATAACTATTGATGATATCCAATTGTTGGTCAATAATTTTTATGGCAAGATCCGTCAAGATGATTTGTTGGCAGCTATTTTTGAACAGGTTATACAAGACAGATGGGAAATACATTTAGAAAAAATGTATAGGTTTTGGCAAACTATCCTTTTAAACGAGCACACTTACTATGGTAATCCTTTTGGTCCACATGCACCTTTACCCCTGAAAAAAATACATTTTGATCGATGGAAGTGTTTATTTAACGAGACAGTAGATGAATGTTTTTCTGGATCTAAGGCTGATGAAGCAAAATGGCGAGCTTCAAAAATGGCTGAGATGTTCCTTCTTAAAATTCTACACCAAAATAAAACCAATTTAATAGCATGAGTATCGTCGTTAAGTACCAGGTTGCAATTGGTGCAGTTTTTATCTGGATAGGGTTTATAGGTGCAATAAGTTTTATGGAGGCTTGGCTTAAGTTCCGTGCACCTGGTGTAACCCTTCCTCTTGGGTTAGGAATTGGCAGGTTGGTATTTGGCATGTTGCATAAAGTCGAATTAATTATTTCAATAGTTATCATTATCAGTATTATTTATGCAGGGTTAAATAGTTCAATATTGATTTATTTGCCTTTCCTTTTCGCATTTAGTATAGTCCTGATTCAAGGGTTCTGGCTTTTGCCAGTACTTGATACCCGGGCAGATATGCTTATTCAAGGGCAAGAAGTTCCACCTTCCAACCTGCATTTTGTTTTTGTTGGGGCTGAAGTGATAAAAACCGTTTGTTTGTTGTTTTTTGGAATTAACTTATTGAAGGTACCAAAATGAATTGTCTCGGGATATGAATTGGATCATACAAGCATTTTGGAGGTCAATTGCTCTAATAATTGAAAATTTAAAAAAATTTATATACCTCACCTTAGGCACTTATTTTTTTATATTTATTACTACTTAAAACAACTTCTTCTAAATTTTTTCCAAGTAAAGGAACTTTGTACTCAAAAAAAGGAAAAATGAATCTGGCAGATATTAAAAAAAATTGGTAGGCCTGGGTGGCAATGGCACGCTTTTCAAAAATTCGATGAATACATTACAAAATTTCTATATAAAACATCCAATTAACAAGCACAATTTCAAGTATAAATGGAGAGAGTCTTCTAAGGACGAAAAATCCTTCTGGATTCTAAAAGGTTGCACCTTTGTGCATTGAAGTAATCCACGAAAATTATTAGAATTAAATTTCGCGACAGAAAATATTGGGAGATTGCGGCAGGATAAAAGCTAAAATCCAATTCTCTGAATTCATAATAAACAACCTTTTATGAAATTATGCAGTGACTCCAATTGGAAAAAACGAGCACGGTTCAAATTCTTCAATCTAGGTGCCAACCAATGAAAGCTTTAATAACTAGAAGAATTGAAACCTAACCGAATTCGCCACTGTTTTTGAAAAAAATGAACCTCAATCGAAAAAGTAAGAATTTGATTCGTTAAAAGGTAATTAACAATTGTGCATATAGATAGCGTAGAAGCCAAATAAGGGGATGGAGCATCGCACAAATACTTCTTATTAGGAACGAGTATTAATATCCAACTTTTAAAAGCAAGAAACTGGCTATCTATTATAGGATATTACCTCAAAATTAGGTTAAACTTGCAAACAGGTGCACATCAGTTCGGTAAAATTGGTGATGTGAAGCGGCACTCAATTAATAATTTTGGCGGTATCAACCAATTGATTATCTGATATCTTAGTTTTCAAATTCATTGCAATCTAATCTTATTTCTTGCATTTTCAATTCACTTTTCAGATAATTGCAGTAATGCCGTTCTTTTTTATCCCCATTATAATATTTACAATTGAAACAGGTTCGTTGGACTTGGATTATATCTCGTTGGTTTAGTTGGAATATTAATTTAGTCAAAATATCATAAACTTTATATAGGTCTTGGTTTTTAAATGACGTTAATTCTTCTTCAAATGGAGTTGCATATCCAGATAAATTGCTTACTAATTGAGTTCCCAAATTAGTGAGGGTCAAATTATATCTTCGATTATCTATGGGCGAAAAGTCTTTTTCCAAATATTCTTTTTTTACTAATACTCTTACCGCATCACTAATCGTTGCTTTAGTAACATTAAATTCCTTAGCTAAATAGCTAACATTACATATTTCTGTTTTATGGTTTGCGACAAATAATAGTATTTGAATCTGAATTGGGCTTATTCCGTAAATCTTTGCCTTTTCCCAAAGCAAGGTTTTTAATGCTTCTGACAAGCGCTCTAATCCGATTAATATTTTTGCTTCTAAATTCAATTGAAACGATTGAGTAAAATAATTAGGATTCCCACAAAGTTAGTAATCCTAATTTTACAATGCTAATTACATCCCTCCATTTCAATTATGAAGTAACCCTTTTTGTCAATTTCCTCTTCCCAAGCAGGTCTTAAATTTCCGATATGACAAAGTCGGCATTGCTTGGAAGAGAGTGGTTGTCCCTCCTGACCTTTGGTTCGCAGATATTCCTTCCCATATTCATATATTGTAGTAGTGTCGGTTACTTCAACAGGGGCAATAATGTCAAAATGCATAATACAGCCGTCCTTTTTAGTCACGTATGTATCCCATACATTTACATTTTTTTGAATGATTTCTTCCATTGTTGAATTGCTTTTTGATTGATAAAAAATAGCACCCGCCAAAAAGAAGGCGAGTGCTGAAATGATAAATTTAGTTGTAGTCATTTTATTGAACTTGATAAGGTAGTGATAAGTCTTCCGATAAAATCTCGTACACTTCATAAACCCCCAACATCGGTAAATCTGAATTGGAAGTATTGACTTGCATACGAGCAGCAACAGCATCAAAATTGAATTCTGTTTTGTTGTTTAAAAAAGCTGATGGAATCACTACCGTAATAGAATTACCTTCTGTCAAAACCTGATACCCAGGTGAGTCCATATACATCGGCATTCCTGGATTGGTGGGAGGTAATTCCACAGTTGGGTCGCCCATTTCAAACTGCTTTACTGATAGTCCACCCTCTACTCTTGCATCATCTACCAACAAAACCCAATGCGGATGCCAAACTGCTCCGTCATTTGAGTAGTTTTGGTCATTATTTTCGTCCCAAAGTGGTGTGTCGTCAAAGTCAGGATGTGATGTCAATGCCATTGCCACAATACCCTCCGTATTTCCAAAACCTACGTCATTGCTATTCAAAGTTGTCGGAAAAACATATCCTAAAACTGGTGCTCCGTCCAGTTGACCAGCAGGTGTTGGGATAGTTGCTCCTGCTAAACCCTCTACAAGTATTGTCATTTCTATCTGTTCTAAATCGTCATTGTAAATGGCACTCGCCATTGTAAGGTCGAAATTTCCATCAACCGTTGGTTCGGGAATATCATCATCTTTGGAACAGGCAGCTATTAATAAAGATATTCCCAAAATCATCATTACCGTCCAATTATTATTGAATTTCATTCTGCAAATTTTCATGGTTTAGTGCCTGACAGTATATGGTAAAGACAAATCACCAGAAGCGATTGAGTACACCGCATATACCCCAAGCATGGGATAATCAGGATTAGAAGCGTTAACTTGCATATAAGCGGTCACGGCATCAAAATTGAATTGGGTTTTGTTGTTCATGCGGTATGCTGGAACAACCACCCTGATAATATTTGCTCTTTTAATTACAGGGTGTCCCGGAGAATCCATATACATTGGCATTCCCGGATTGGTCGGTGGCAAGGTGACATTACTGCTATTTGGGTCAAATTGTTTGACTGCCAATCCACCAGCAACCCTCGAATCCTCGGTCAAAACTACCCAATGTGGATGCCATATTACCCCGTCATTTGCATAATTTCGGTCGTTATCTTCATCCCATAATGGCGTGTCATCAAAATCGGGATGTGAAGTCAAGGCCAACGCAAGAATGCCTTCAGTATCGCTAAAACCTACATCCGTCGGTTTTAATGTAGTCGGAAAAACATAACCCAAAACAGGTGCACCGTCCATTTGTCCAAAAGACGTTGGGACAGAATTACCTGGCGAGCCTTCAGTTTCAATTGTGAAAATCAATTGGTCTAAATGGTCATCAAACACCACAGATGTATTAGTGATTTTCAAGTCTGCGCTTGCGCTAAAAGCCGGGTCTTCATTTTCTCCCTGTGCAAAGCCAGAAAGAGAAACGATGAAGACCAATGGTAAAATCATTATTTGTTTCATAAAATTGCGTCTTAAGTTAGTATTCCTAACTAGTTTGGTTAAAAAAATGCTTAGCTCTTTACATCATCCATTGTAGCACCAAAATTGATATGGAGAACATTTCCGTTTGGG
This sequence comes from Saprospiraceae bacterium, assembly GCA_041392845.1. Lineage (GTDB taxonomy): Bacteria > Bacteroidota > Bacteroidia > Chitinophagales > Saprospiraceae > JAGQWW01. The sequence continues at coordinate 31,746 of JAWKLG010000051.1, forward strand.
GTGAGCAATGCAGGAACAGATTTCACACCTGCTTTTTCAGCTTCTTCTACTCTACTACTGTCCTCTCCGAGATGAACTATTTCAACATTTTGGGCTCCAATTAATTTGATAATGTCCTGTTCTGCACTTACACAAACTGGACAACCTGCGTGATAAAAAATTGATTTTGTCATTTACGATAACTGTTAAATTGATGTAGCAAAATTGCTCACACAAATATAGGAAGGATTCCTAACTTTTTATAAAAAATTTCAAATCTTTTTATTTTTTCTCGAATTTATTGCTTTCATGGAATATTTGTTTTTCGGTTCTTGTTCATTTTGGCGCTTATAGGTGAGGAGCTTTCCAGCTATCTTTATTGATTCAGTTTTCAATTCTTAAACGGCCATTAGTAAAACTCAGAATTCAATGTTCGTCAAGGCAATCTAGCTACGAATTAACAGGATGAGGTCGGAATGATTGATACATTTTATTTGGAAAATAGCGAAATTCCTCCTTAAGACGCTTGTAATACATATGAAGTGACATTCGCTTTACTTAATGAGTTTGAAAAAGACCTACACCAGCATATTCACCTGGAGAATAACATTTTATTTCCGAACGCCATAGTATTGAAAACTAGGCTTTCTTGATTTATGAAGGTTCTGCTAAAATGAATTAGAACCTTGCGTTTAATAACCACATTTGTGACTCATGACTATTTTTCTTTGGATGAGAGATAATTGTTTCCTCTCAACTATTTAATCAAAATTTCAAATCAAAGTAAATGGTCATTTAAAAACCTGATTACCCTGTCATGAAAGTTTGGTATTGAAAATTTCAACAGCGCGGATATAGTAACCCGTACTTATAAACCAAAAACACAAATGTATATCTTCATACTGCCTGCAGCACTGGGTCTCATAGCCTTACTCATAAGGTGGTGGATCTTGAGGAAAAGAAAAAAAACAACCCGAAGACAATATGAATTAAAATCAGCAGCCTACCTCAAAAGTAAAGGATATACCCACATCAGGATAGGCAAAGGAACCAAAGATGGTGGACGGGATTTATCAGCCAGAAAAAATGGCCAACTTCATCTTTGCCAGTGTAAAATGTTTTCCCAGAAAAAAGTAGGCGTCAAAGATGTAAGGGAACTATTTGGAGTCGCACAGGCCCAAAATGCAAAGGCAATTTTTATTACTACACGTTGATTTACAAAGACTGCCACTGAGTTTGGCAAGAGGAATGGGGTGGCTTTTTATTTGGTGAGGTAGGGGGCTAATTTAAACCTGAATATTTGAGTAGATATCTGCCCCCAGCGGGGAAATCTGCTTGGCAATTTTATCGAAATCACATTCTATCAAAGGATCAAAACTGGCTTAATTTTAAGTTCAAATTTATTTATTCCCTTTCCTACTTTTTCCAAGCAAATAAGTATTTCAATACCATCATTCTATTAAAACAATTCTCGTTTTATGTTTTGGTTTATTACTCCTTAATTTCATAGAATACTATCCTTCCAAATTACCGTTTTGTAAGCTATCACTGACTTCACGCAGCAATTCACTTAAGTAACCTAGGTATTTATCATTTCCATCCAATAGGTTTTCAGCGTTATTAATAATTCTTTTTAAATCTGATCCTTTAATTAATAACCCATTATATTTTTCATCAACCTCTTTTATGAAATTTTCAAAAGTTTTAAAAACTTTAAATTCCAACAAAAGATGAAATAGGTTACACCTGAACCGCACAAATATTTGCTCGTCCCAGTTTTTTA
>JAWKLG010000052.1:0-31535 GCA_041392845.1 Saprospiraceae bacterium
GGTCTGGAAAATGCGATGAGGCAGGCGGGGGAGATGTTTTAGGTAAACCTTCCAAACCTAAACGCCACGTTCAAAACATAAAACTTGAAAGGGTTCGGTTAATTTTTCTTTCTTACAAAGAAAAAGATGCGCCGAACCCTTTTTATATTTCTTAGTTGCTGTTTTTCACTGAATCTCTTCGCTCAGTTTACCTCCACAAGAGAGCTGGTTTATGCCATGTACAATGCATTGAAGGAAGAACCCTTGGAGCAATTTACCTTCAGTCAAAAGACCATCCGATACAGAAATGATGGTCAGGTAGATACATCCATTTGGTACGAGGCTATTCAATATCCTGATAAATTTAGAATAGATTTTGGCGATCCTGCAGAAGGCAATGCAGTTATCTACAGAAATGACAGCGCCTATATTTTCAGGAATCACGAATTACAAACCAACAGACTGGAACCGATGCCGCTTTTGTTTTTAGAAGGAGGTATGGAATTCCTTCCGTTTGAAAAGGTCATGCCCAGGCTTTTTGAATTGGGATTGGATACCGCCGAATTTAGAAAAACAAACTGGGAGGGAGCTGAATATTATGTGATAGGAGCCAAAGAAGGCGATATGGAAGCCAGGCAGGTATGGGTGGACGTCGAAAAATTAATTCCCATTCGAAGATTGGATCCGCATCCTTCCGGCCAGGTAATTGAATTGGTATACAAGGATTTCAAAGACTTCAACGGAAGCATGATAGAGACCAGGGTCGACATTTTTATAAAAGGAAAACTAATTCAGGAAGAATATTACCTGGATATCGACCCTGATCCGAAAATCCCTTCCGGATTTTTCAATCCTGAAAACTTCGGGAAGGTGCACTGGAAATCAGATTAAAAGAAGTAGGTACCGTGCAGGCTTAATTGCATTTCTCTAATAATGGTTTCTCTGGCTATATCGCCATTGAGGTCCGTAAAAATGGTTCTTCCCAGAGGACGCAAACCTAATCCGCCTCGAACTCCGATCTGAAATTTTTCAGTCAGGTCGAATTCGATTCCAGCCAAAGCCATAAAATCTACATTGTTTTCGAAGGGTACAAATGTTGGATCAACTTCGTTTTCTAAAATAATATTCATGGTACCACCAGCCTGAATTTTAATGAAGTTATTCAATTGTCTTTGAACGAGTAGAGGAATCGAAACCAGAAATAAATCATATTCTCTTTGCAAATCTCCAATATTGGTTAGGTAAGCCAACTGAGCTTCTGCCAGTCCACTCCATTTTTCTCCAAAGGATTTTTTAACCACTATCCCTACATTGGGGCCAATGTAGTCGTCATAAAATTGGTCGGGATCAGGTTTAAGCCAATTGTCTTTTTCATAATTGTTGAAATTATTCAATAAAATCCCTGCTTTTACACCAAACTCAACCTGACCAAAGGCAGCAGGAGCTTGTAATGCAACAATAAACAGGACTGCTAAAACTAATTGACGAATCATAGGTGTATGGATTTATTGATTAGGATTGATATTTCCTTGCTATTTTTTCGATGGTTTTTGCCAATTTTTCATCCTTTTCGGTCACTACATCTCCTGCATCGTGGGTGTTGAGCTTTATTTCGACATTGTTGTAAACATTGCTCCAATTGGGATGATGGTTTTGTTTTTCAGCATGGATGGCTACTTCGGTCATAAAAGCAAATGCTGTTGCAAAATCATCAAATTGTAACTTCGCGTGCAGGTGATTTTCTTTTTTGGTAAACATGTAAAGTGTGTTTTTATTTCTTGTTAAGAAAAAAAATGCTGATGCAACTTTGAATAAAAAAATCAAATTTGCACCTTCATTTAGTCTAACCTTAAACATGCTTATTTGTTTGACGTTCAGAAAGGTGAAGCAATAACGAAGGCTGACTTTACATGAAGAATCAAAATATTACGCTTAAGACTAGGTTAATCCTTTATAATAAAGGTGAAATACTTTTACTCCGACAGCGAAGGTCGAATGGAGGGAAGTATACTTTTGTGGGAGGAACTATTGAATCGGGTGAGTTTGCAAAACAAACCCTCGTACGAGAAGCTTTTGAAGAGGCAGGGATAATCATCAATCCGGCAGACCTTAGGTTGGCTCATGTGCTTCACAAAAAATACAAATCCGGAACGCGAATTATTCTATACTTCAAAACTGCTAAATGGGAAGGTGTTTTAAGAAATAGGGAGCCCCATAAATTTGTAGAAGCATCTTTTTATCCTCTGGATGAATTACCTTTAGGACTTTCAGGTACTGCAAGGCACGTTTTGAAGATGTACCGGACCGGAGAAATGTATTCTGAATACCTAAAACGTTAGATTTTTAATGTAGTAACATTTTTTTTATAGCTTTGAAACCTATTCGTCCTACCCTTTATTTAAACAATCGACAAGTTTATTTGTCCAAAATCAATTCTTTTACTTTTTAAACTCAAATTGTATGAAGTTTAAGTACATCTACATTTCCTTTTCTGTATTGCTGGGTTTGGTTACTCTGTTTAGTTATTCCTCCGGTCCTGCCCGTTCAGGTTTGTTTGACCGCACTGGCTCACCGGTATCGGGTATCAATGGCAACTTTTGTTCAGAATGCCACTCTTCCGGAAGTTTTGACCCAACAGTAGAAATTCAATTGTTGGATGGAACAGGATCCTTGACAAAATACGTACCCGGAAATACCTACACCTTGCAGGTTAAAGTGGTTGCCGGTACTGGTACACCCAATGGGTATGGCTTCCAATCTGTAATCCTGGATGCAAACAATCAAAGTGTCGGAACTTTTGGTACTGCTCCAAATGGTACAGGCGTACAAACCCTAAGCAATCGCCAATACTTCGAACACCGTAGCAGAAGACCGGACAATACATTCGAGATTGAATGGACGGCACCGGCTGCCGGTACTGGCGATGTTTCAATTTACGCTGCGGGTATAGCAAGCAATGGGAATTCCCAACAAACAGGTGATGGAGCAGCAAAAACCAGTCTAACGCTTAGTGAAGATGACGGAGCTTCTGTAAATACCAATACTCCTTATTCTTTTTCAGCCAACCTTTTAAGTAATCCGGTTGAAAGTGAAATGGTGATTGATTTGGAAAACAATGCTGCTGCGAGATATCAATTTAGAATGATGAGCCTTAGTGGGCAGATTGTTTTTTCTAAAGTTGAAAATATTCAGGCTGGAAATCAATTGCAAAAATTTGATGTTTCCGGTCTTACACCAGGCATGTACCTGATGGCCATCGAAAATGGCTTGGAAAGGAAGATGTTGAAGGTGGTTAAAAATTAATCAAAACAAGGGCTGGTTGAAAAATCAGCCCTTTGTTTTTTTAGCACCGTTTTCTATTCTGAAAATATGGTAATCATTGGAAAAAGATTCAATGATTTTCTCGGATCTTTCACCATGTGTATCCGTCAGAAAGATTTGTCCAAATTCATCCTGGTGTAATAATTCCAACAGATGTGCGACCCTCTCGTCATCAAGTTTATCAAAAATATCGTCCAAAAGTAAAATTGGACGCTCACCTTTTTCTATCCTTAAAATCTCATATTGAGCCAATTTTACAGAAAGTACAAATGACTTCAATTGTCCTTGGGATGCAAACCTTTTTAAAGGAAAACCTTTCATCTTGAATTCCAAATCATCCTTGTGGATGCCACTGGTTGTGCGCCCCATAATGCGATCCTTTTCCTGATTTTCATCCAATATTTCCTCCAGGCTCTTTTCTGAAAGAGGACTTTTGTAACGACAGGAAATAGATTCAGCATCTCCGGAAATCCTGGCATAAAATTGCTCCAGATAGGGCGAAAAATCCTTTTCAAAATCTTTTCGATAGGTAAAGATAATTCCGGCAGGTTCTTCCAATTGGCTGTCATAGGTTTTAATGAGTGCTTTGTTGTAGCCACCTTTTTCAGCGAAATGCTTTAAAGCCGCATTGCGTTGTTTGATAACTCGATTGTAAGTCATCAGGTTTATCAGGTATTCCTGATGCATTTGAGAAAGTACATTGTCCATCAACAAACGCCTGCTTTCGGAACCTTCCAAAAGTAGGTTGGTGTCGTCAGGCACAATGAAGACTACAGGCAACAAACCTATGTGATCAGAGAGTCTTGGATAAAGATTGGTATTGCGTTCAAAATCTTTTTTTGGAGGCTGAACTTTAGCAACAACCTTTTCTTTTTTACCATTTTTTTCAAAATGTCCCTCCAGTCGAAAAAAGTCAGATTTTTCCTCCGGCAGGTTCATCAGGAGGTTCCGGTCTGTATTGGAAAATCGGCTTTTACACATACACAAATAATAAATGGCATCCAATAAATTGGTCTTTCCCATACCGTTGAGACCAACAATGCAATTCATTTTCTTAGAAAAATCAAATTGTTCCCCCGGATAGTTTTTAAAGTGGGTTAATATGATTTTATGCAGGTGCAAATTGGATTTTTTAGTGAATTTTGAATATTTTCCTTTGTAGACTCAAAGAAACAAAATTTCTTTGCTCAGTTGACCAGGTAGTCTTATTTTCGATTTTGGCCAACTCATTTTAATTTAATCTGTTTCAATAGCAGTTTTTAAATAGCAGGGTTTAATGTACCTTTGCAGACTCATATTGTAGAAAAAACAAAAAGTAAAAATGGCAACCGTTACCAATAAAAAGACAACTTCAAAAAGTACCAGCCGTAGCAATGGAGCTTCTAAGAATGGCAGCACTAAATCTGCAAAGGGTTCAAAGTCTAAAATATCCAAAGAAACCTATCTTGAGTGGTATGAATTGATGTTGCGCATCCGTCGTTTTGAAGAAGCAGCATTGATGTCTTATGGTCAGCAAAAAATTCGTGGTTTCCTTCACGTTTATATCGGCCAGGAAGCGATTGCCGCTGGTTTGAAATCTGCCCTTCGTCATGAAGATCCAATCGTTACTGCTTATCGTCAGCACGGTATCGGATTGATGAGAGGACTTTCCTCCAAAGGATGTATGGCTGAATTATATGGTAAATTTACCGGTGTGAATAAAGGTAAAGGTGGTTCCATGCACTTCTTTTCAAAAGAAAACAACTACTTCGGAGGTAACGGAATCGTAGGAGCGCAAATTCCAATTGGTACCGGTATCGGCTTTGCTGAGAAATACAAAGGCACAGACAACCTTTGTGTGACCATGTTTGGTGACGGTGCATCTCGCCAAGGTGCCTTGTACGAATCATTCAACATGGCCATGGCCTGGAAATTACCGGTTCTTTACATTTGTGAGAACAACCATTATGGTATGGGGACTTCAGTAGAAAGAATTACCAACGTTACCGACATTTATAAAATCGGTTCTGCATTCGATATGCCTAGCGAACCTGTTGACGGAATGGATCCTGAAGCTGTTCACGATGCCTTAGCAAAAGCAGCTGAACATATTCGCGCCGGCAATGGCCCTTACTTCCTTGAAATCAAAACCTACCGTTATAAAGGTCACTCCGTTTCTGACCCGGGCTTGTACCGTTCGAAAGATGAGGTGAAAGACTATATGGATAAAGACCCTGTGAAGGTTTTGGAGGCAAAAATTGTGGACGAGAAAATCGCCAGCCAGGAAGAGATCGACAACATCAAAGATGCCATCAAGGCTGAAATTAAGGAAGCTTTGCAATTTGCAGAAGAATCTGATTATCCACCAGCATCTGAGTTGTATACTGACAATTATTTACAAGAAGATTATCCTTTTATCAAGGACTAATTTTTAAAAAGATAATAAAAAAAGCGCATCGATTTCGATGCGCTTTTTTTTATTCAATTAGTTTGTTTAAATCCTTCCAAAAATCAGGATAGCTTTTACTGACAACAGCCGGATCTTCCATTTTTATTTTATTTAAAAGTGAAAGCGGAGCCAAACTCATGGCCATCCTGTGATCGTGATAGGTTTTGAAAATGGGAATACCATTAAATCTAATTTTACCCTTCAGATCAAACACTCCTTCCTTTTTATCTCCAGTGAATTCAATGCCCAAGGGTCTAAGTTCATCTGCCAGCGCCTGACATCTATCGGTTTCTTTGATAGCCAGGGTTTGAAGTCCTGAAAAAGTTCCGGGAACTCCTTTCGCAGCACAAATAACGACCAGGGTTTGAGCTATGTCCGGGCAGTTGATAAAGTCATAATCAAATCGTGCAGGCGTTTTTACTTCCTTTTTTAAAATGCGAATTCCATCTTTTTCAAAAAGAGTTGTTACTCCAAAAGATTCCATGATTTCTGCAATAACCGAATCGCCCTGAAGGGAATTTTTATACAAACCTTTTAAAAATATATCTGCCGAATCAGCCAAAGCTGCCAAGCTATAGTGATAGGAAGCCGCTGACCAGTCTGCTTCAATGGTGTAGTCAAGTGGTTGAAAATTTTGAGGTGGAATCTTAATTTGATTTCCTTCCCATTGACTTTTAATGCCAAAGTCAGACAAAATTCCAAGTGTCAGTTCAAGGTAGGAAGGAGATACGATTTTTCCTGTCAACTCAATATTCAAACCGTTGGGCAGTGTAGGAGCAAGCATCATCAAGGCGGAGATGTATTGGCTGCTGATGTTTGCCGGAATTTGTAACTCACTGGTATTGTTTGGTGTACCTTCTCCAATTTTCAAAGGAGGAAAACCTTCTTTTTCCAGATAGCTAATGCTGGCTCCAAGGCGATTCAATTGGTCTACCAAAATTCCAATTGGTCGTTGTTTCATCCGGTTACTCCCGGTAAGAATTTGAGTGCCTTTTTGAAAGGCAAAATACGCTGTTAAAAATCTGAAGGTAGTTCCGGCTGCTCCTGCATCCAGTTCCTCTGTATCTTGTTTCAATAATCGAACAAAGGTTTGGGTATCATCAGAATTCGATAGATTTTGAATGTCGAAATCCTTTTGTGAAAGTGCTTTTATCAACAAAACCCGATTGCTGATACTTTTGGAACCATCCAATTCAATGATTCCACTCAAGTTCTTTTTGCCAGCCTCTAATTCAAGGATTTCCATCATAGATTCATTTCAAGTCTTTCTGCAATTCCTTTCCCGGCAAGGTAGGCTCCGGTCCAGGCAGCCTGAAAATTAAATCCGCCGGTCACTGCGTCAATGTTCAAAACTTCTCCGGCCATATACAAACCGGGGAATAATTTGCTTTCAAAATTTTTAAAATCTATTTCTTTTAAAACAACTCCACCGGCTGTCACAAATTCTTCCTTGAAGGTAGATTTTCCATTGACTTTAAAAGTAGAAGCATTCAAAACTTCCAATAATTCCCTGGTTTCTGATTTACTGATATCCGCCCATTTTTTTTCCTTGTCTTTTAAAATATAGCCTGACAAAGAAGCCCAAAGTCGAGCAGAAATTCCCTGAAACGGACTTAAACCAATTATTCTTTTCTTCAAATTCTGTTGTTTCCAATCAGTTATTGCCTCTTCCAACTCATTAAGGCTCAATTCAGGCAACCAATCGACAACCAGCTCAAATTGATAATTCAATGTTTCAAAAACACGCGCACCCCAGGCAGAAAGCCTTAATATTCCAAATCCGGAAAGTCCCCAATGGGTAATAAGTAAGGAGCCGGTTTCTTTCAATTTTTTGGCTTCTTTTTGAAGCTTTTTATCAGCATTTGAAGGTGATTTAATGGACAGTCCTACCTTTTCTTTGCTTACACCCATCAAATCTTTCAGTCTGGGATCTTTTATATTGAAAGTAAAAAGAGAGGGCACGGGAGGAACAATAGAATGTCCCAATTCCTCCAACATTTTCCAAATAGCGGGATTGGAACCGCTTCCGAGGAAAACCGTTTTTGAAAATAGAGGTGCATGATGGGTCAGGTCTATTTTCCAAATTTCATCTGCTTCTTTAGAAACCTTACTTACCCGCATCCCTGTTCTCAATTCGACTTTACCTTTGTTGGCAGCATTTTGAAGACAATTTATTATCGTCTTGGAATCATCACTAATCGGAAACATCCTGCCATCTGCTTCTTTTTTTATTAGGACGCCTCTTTTTGAAAACCACTCTACCGTTTGGGGCTGACCAAACCTGGTGAAAGGACTCAATAATTCTTTTTTACCTCTTGGATAATAATTTACAAGCATTTGAGGATCAGAGCAATCGTGGGTTACATTGCATCTTCCTCCTCCGCTCACCAAAACCTTTTGTAATACATCTTTACCACGCTCCAAAATCAAAACTTTTGCTCCGGGTTTGGTTTCAGCAACGGTAATTGCAGCCATGTATCCGGCAGCTCCTCCTCCAATGATGATGCAATCAAAAATTTCCAAGAATCCCTTTTTTTAATGTGGCGTAATGTTAAGCAAGTTTTGGGAATTTACCTATTTTAAGAGCCTCTAAAATCACCTGAAATGGCCGAAAATTTGAATTAGAACTTTTACAACAAGCACACTCGATTATGCTGTGAATTCCATTTAAATAGTTTATCCTGACTTTCCTGTAGAAGATTTTATAGGTTTTGTTTTGCCTCCTTTTCCTGATTTGGGCCTATTGGAAAGAGCAAATCGGATAACCGATGCTTTTGAAAAATTCCTTCCTCCTTCATTTGAGGTCACTACAAATATCCTGATTAAAAATGTAGAAGAAACACTTAAAGTTGGAAGGGGAACCGGCGTAGATTCATTTTTAATCTTTCCTCACGCCCAATACGTTGCCAGGAATGGATTGGAGAATTTTGACTTGTCCATGAAGGCACTAAACACCTTTACCAAAAAGTTTACTTCTGAATTTGCCATCCGACCATTCATCAAAAAGTATCCCGAAAAAACTTTAGCTGTCTTGGCAGAATGGACGAAAGATTCCAATGAACATGTCCGTCGTCTGGTATCTGAAGGGACCAGACCCTTATTGCCCTGGGCCATCAAACTGAATGAATTTGCAGAGAATCCGGAGCCTTGTTTCCAACTATTGGAATTGCTTAAAAATGATAAGGCAAAATATGTCCAGAAATCCATCGCCAATCATTTAAATGACCATTCTAAAAAACATCCTGAAAAAGTAGTTGAAATCCTTTCCCGATGGCAAAAAGAAGTAAAAACCAGGGACATGGAATGGATCATCAAACACGCACTGCGGACTTTGATAAAAGAAGGCCATCCGGATGCTTTGGACTTATTAGGGTTTGGAATTCCAAAGGGAATTGAACTGAGAAATTTCAAGGTTGAACCTGCAAAAGTTATATTTGGAGAAGGAGTAAACTTTTCTTTTGATATCGTTTCGAATGCAAAATCAGTGGCCAATCTAGTTATCGATTTCAAACTATATTTTAAAAAAAGCAATGGAACATTAGCACCAAAAGTTTTCAAATTGACTACTTCAAAATTGGATCCCGGAGCAAGTTTGACCATTCAAAAATTCCACCCAATTCGACCCATCACTACCCGGAAATATTATCCGGGTGAACAACAGTTGAGTATCCAAATCAATGGTAAAGAATTTGAAAAATTATCATTTGAGCTTGTAATGGGAAATTAATTTTTAGAAAAGACAAAAAATATACAATAGGAATTTCCCTTGTAATTTTTTGATAATCAGGAAAAATTGTATGTAATTAATTCCCTATGTATAAATATTAACATAATTTTAGAAAGTAAGCGGTTGTCCCAATCTAAAAAGTGCCTTTAATTTGTGGCATCAATCGCACATCTTATTGTCGGTTGGTTTTATACCGAAGGGTGGAGAGATCGGGCTCTGTGAAACCCTGGCAACCTGCAAAGCGCAAGGTGCCAAATCCCGCCAAAGCCATTTTGGCGTTTTTTGGACATATAAAACCAGGGTCAAATGAATTCCTTTGTTTTTACTTCTAAGTTTTTCTATTCGTTGACGTCGCCGACGTATCTTTTATCTATTCCTACTATCAAGTCTGGTTCTTCAGCACACATGATGTGTTGCTGTTGTTGTTGCTAACCGCTGAGCACGGTTCGGGAATTTAATTCAGGATGTTCATTCCTGGCTTTTCTATTTATTCCTATCCCTGCTTACCTGGCACTGGCGGCCTTTCCTATTTGTATTTATTTCCATTTACCTTATAAAAATCCATTATCATGTCATTACGTTTTGAAACCTTGCAATTACATGCCGGCCAGGAAGCCGTAGAAGAAACCACTCGTTCAAGAGCGGTTCCGATTTATCAAACTTCATCCTACACCTTCAAGGATAGCGAGCATGGCGCCAATCTTTTTGCATTGAAAGAATTTGGAAACATCTACACCCGGATTATGAATCCTACAACCGATGTTTTTGAAAAACGAATTGCAGCGCTTGAAGGTGGAGTGGCAGCTGTTGCTGTAGCTTCCGGACAGGCTGCCCAATTCATTGCACTTAACAACATCCTTCAAGCAGGGGATAACTTCATCAGTTCTTCCAATCTATATGGTGGTACCTACAATCAATTTAAAGTTGCTTTTAAACGGCTGGGTGTTGAAGCTCGATTTACTCAGGGAGAAAAACCTTCCGATTATGAAAGGCTGATCGATAAAAATACCAAAGCAATTTACCTGGAAACCATCAGTAATCCTTCTTTCAATGTAGCTGACTTTGATGGTATTGCAGAAGTTGCAAAAGCTCATGATATTCCTTTGGTTGTCGATAATACCTTTGGTGCAGCAGGATATCTTTTCAGACCTATTGATCACGGAGCTGCAGTGGTTTTAGCGTCAGCCACAAAATGGATAGGAGGACATGGCACAAGCATTGGCGGAATCATTGTAGATTCCGGAAAATACAATTGGGGAAATGGAAAATATCCTCAATTTAGCGAACCGTCTGAAGGCTACCATGGATTTAACTTTTGGGAAGTTTTCGGCGCAGATGGACCTTTTGGAAATATTGCTTTTGCTATTCGAGCACGCGTGGAAGGCCTTCGCGATTTTGGTCCTGCATTAAGTCCTTTCAATGCTTTCCTTCTTCTTCAAGGACTTGAAACCATTGAGCCTGAGTGTTCAAAGAACCGTTGACAATGCTTTGGAATTGGCGAGATGGTTGGAACAGCATCCACTTGTTCAAAAAGTCAATTATCCGGGATTGGAAAGCAGCCCAACGCATCAATTGGCCAAGAAATACCTGCGAAATGGATTTGGGAGTGCGATTAAGTTTTGAGCTGAAAGGGAGTAAGTCACATACCACGCAATTGGTTGATAATGCCTTGGATCTTGTAAGCCATCTTGGCCAATGTTGGAGATGCCAAAACGCTTGATAATTCAGCCTTCGGCAACCACTCATCAACAATTGTCAGAACAAGAACAATTGGCTTCTGGAGTCTTCCAAATCTTTTAAGAGTTTCAGTCGGCATCGAACACATTGAAGATATTAAAGCTGATTTTATTCAAGCTTTGAAAAAGTAGCCACTGCTGCTCATGTCTAATTTTGATTATGCGATAGAAGGGAGGACTTACGTCCTTCCTTTTTTAAAAAATTGAAATCATGAAAAAATTTATGCCTTACCTCATAAACTTGTGCAAATTGAAAGTGGTGCTGAACTAACGATGCGGTAGAAATTGGCTACCATACGTTCGGAACGCTCAATTTGCGAAAAAAGACAATTGCATTTGGGTATTTCATGCGCTTACCGCCAATTCTAACCCAACCGAATGGTGGGAAGATCTCGTAGGAGAAGGAAAATATTGGATCCGAAACAATACTTTATCGTTTGTGCGCGAACATGCTGGGTTCTTGTTATGGTTCTACCAATCCTGATTCTATTGATCCCCTTACCGGAAATTTTGAAAGCATATGGCAAGTCTTTTCCCCTGGTAATCACGATTAGAGATATGGTTCAGGCACATAGCAATTGCTAAAAAGAAATTGGGATGCAGCAAAATAAAATTGGGCATAGGTGGCTCTATGGGAGGACAACAATTATTAGAATGGTCCATTTCAGAGCCGGAAGTATTTGAAAAGATATGTTTATTGGCTACCAATGCAAAACATTCAGCCTGGGGACGCGCATTCAATGAAGCTCAACGAATGGCTTTAGAAGCTGATCATTCTTTATATGATTTTACCATAATCCAGATGCCGGGAAATCAGGAGTTGAAGCTGCAAGAGCAGTAGCTATGCTATCGTACCGCAATTATACCGCATTTCAAATTACGCAGATCGGAAACAGAAGAAAAGCTGGAAAATTATAAAGCCAGCTACCTATCAGCGTTACCAGGGATTGAAATTAAGTAGAAGATTTTCGCCCCGAGTCATATATAAGTTTGGGAAAATCGATGGATTCACACGATGTTAGGACGGGAAGGGAGGCGTATCCAAAGTGCTGCTCTTTCTGCAATATCAAAGCTCAAACTCTGGTTATAGGTATTTCCTCTGATGTTTTGTTTCCTCCATCCGAACAAATATCCTTTTGCACAATCAAATTTCCAATAGTAAATTAGAAATCATTGATTCTGATTACGGACACGATGGATTTTTGGTAGAGGGAAAGAAAATCGCACAATTACTATCTGCATTTTTTGTTCGTTCTGAGAACAGAATTGTTCAATTTGATTTTAATTCAAAAAACAAAACCGGGAAAGTTCATGCACAAACCTATCGTGCCTTACCAGGTAGTGAACCATTTTAAGCAAATCGTCTAAAAACGCCATTTTATCAGAATATGTTCAAATTTCATCCAAATTCAGAGGGTGTGGAAAACTTTTTTTTAAAAAAATCAAATTGAAAAATTTATAAGCTACTGTGTTTCATAGGGATAAAATTGATCTCACCGAATTTCTTTTTTTAGACTAAAATTTCCTTTAAAATTCCTTTACTTTCGCGCTCGGAAGCGAAGGAGGGATATCTTTTTGCTTCAATTTTTATTTAAAAAAATGCCTTGTTGAAATTGTTAAAATTATCTTAACTAATTTAGAGATAATCTAAATAACCGTCGCCAAATAAAATTCTTTTAAAAAAAATATCCCGGCTTTTATCTTTGCGGCTGTTTGACATAATTATGACAGAAGTCAATATAGAAAGTAAGAAAAATCATACTTCAAAAATCGCCTATACAATGGTGCTAAAAAATTTTACGAGCCGAATCTTTAACCTGGTTATCCTTTCGTTGCTCGCGCTATCTGTAACTGCGCAGGATGTAGATGTTGAAGCAGGTAAAACCTTATTTAGAAACAACTGTGCTTCTTGTCACAACAAGGACATGAAGTCAAAAATGACCGGACCTGCTCTTGGTGGTGTTCAGGATCGTTGGGCAGATTATCCTCAGGAAGACCTTTACAGTTGGATTCGCAACTCTCAGGCACTTATCAATGAGGGGCATCCTAAAGCCAATGAGCTTTGGGCAGAGTGGAAGCCAACTGTGATGAACAGTTTCCCAACCCTATCTGATCAAGACATTGCAAATATTCTTGGTTACGTGGATGGTGTTTATACCGGAGCTATCGGAGGTAAAAAAGATGCAGGAGGAGAAGTAGCTCAAGTGGCTGCAGAGAAACCCGATAATACCTGGTTGTATTTCGGGATTTTTGCTGTTTTAGCAGTCCTTGCCATCGTTCTTGCACGAATCGTTGCAAACCTTGACTATTTGTCAAAAGCAAAAGACGGTGCAGCTCCTGCCAGCAGAAAAACACTAAGAGACATTCTTACCAGCAAAGGTGTGGTAGGATTTGTAATTTTTGCCATTATAGTATTGGGCGGATATTTCACTGTTAATAAGGCTATTCATTTAGGACGTCAGCAGGATTATCAACCCACACAACCGATTAAATTTTCCCACGTTACTCACGCTGGCTTAAATAAAATCGATTGTAACTATTGTCACGACGGTGCCAGAAGGTCCAAGCATTCGGTTATTCCGGCTGCCAATACCTGTATGAATTGTCACAAAGCAATCAAGAAAGGTTCTACTTATGGTACTGCAGAGATTTCAAAAATCTATGCTTCCATCGGTTACAATCCAAATACAGACACTTATATAGATGGTTACGAAAACTGGCCTCAGGATTCCATTGAAAGAGTGTTCAGAAAATGGATAGCAGACAACCAGGTAGCAGACAATGGAAAAGTTGATGAATTGGTTTTGGACAAAGAATGGGACGGCATCGTAGATGCATTGACCGGTCCAAATGATCCAAGCATCGCTGGTCCTATTGAATGGGTTAAAATCCACAACCTTCCAGATCACGTTTATTTCAATCACTCTCAGCACGTTACAGTTGGTAAAATTGAATGCCAGCAGTGTCACGGAAAAGTTGAAGAGATGGAGGTTGTACAACAATATTCACCACTATCTATGGGATGGTGTATTAATTGCCACAGACAAACAGAAGTTAAGTTTGCTGAAAATGAGTACTACGACAATTACTTCGAGAAGTACCACCAGGAAATTAAGGATGGTGCAAGATCAGGTGTTACAGTAGAAGACATTGGAGGACTTGGTTGTCAAAAATGTCACTATTAATTCCAATTTAATTTCATTCAGCAAAATCTAATTAGAAACTCAGTTCCACAAATATTTTATAATGAAGAAAAGCCATCAAAACGAGATTTGGGTCGGTACGGAAGAAATCAACAGAGATCCGGAATTTTTGCGTCTGGCCAATCAGGAGTTTGAAGATAAAAATGTAGCGGAAACCCTTGCAGATGCTAGCGAATCTTCACTGAAAGCCAATCGTAGGGATTTTCTTAAATTTCTTGGTTTTGGATTGGGTGCAGCTACAGTTGCTGCCAGTTGTGATATCCCTGTAAAAAAAGCAATGCCTTATGTAGTAAAACCGGACGAAATCGTTCCTGGGGTAGCTACTTATTATGCATCTTCTTTTGTTCAGGGTGGTGACTATTGTTCTGTTTTGGTAAAAACAAGAGAAGGTCGTCCAATCAAAATTGAGGGAAATACCCTTTCTGAAGTAACAAAAGGTGGAACGAGTGCAAGAGCACAAGCAAGTGTTCTTAGCTTGTACGATAACAACCGCATTCAACATGCAGGTACTATCGAGAATGGTAAAGTGAAAAAGATGAGCTGGGACGATTTGGACAAGGAAGTGATGTCCAAATTGGCTGCAGGTACCGGAGTTAGAATTGTTACCAACACGGTAATGAGCCCAACCACTAAAAAAGTATTTGCTGACTTCCAGGCCAAATATCCTAATACTGAAGTTGTAACTTACGATCCAGTATCAAGTTCAGCTATTTTGGAAGCCAATCAGGAAAGCTTTGGACAAGCTACCATTCCTGATTACAGATTTGACCGCGCTTCTGTTATTGTAAGTGTTGGTGCTGACTTCCTTGGTACCTGGATTTCTCCTGTAGAATATGCAGGTCAATACATCAAGAATAGAAAAGTTGAAGGTAAAGGAGCAAAAATGTCTCGCCACATTCAGGTGGAGAGTACAATGTCTCTAACCGGGTCTAATGCAGATAACAGAATTCTAATCAAACCTTCTGAGCAGGGTGCAGCCATTGCAAATCTTTACAATGCAGTTGCAGCCAAAGCGGGAGGTTCCAGAGTTTCTGCTCCTAAATTGAATGATAAAGCAGCCAAGGCTATCGAAGCTGCTGCAGCTGAATTGGTAAGCCATCCAGGCAATAGCTTGGTTGTGAGTGGTTCAAATAATGTTGGAGAGCAGATCCTTGTAAATGCTATCAATAACTTGTTGGGCAACTACGGTTCTACCATCGAGTTTACACATACTTCCAACCAAAGACAGGGAATGGATAAATCCGTTACCAATTTGGTTGCTGAAATGAAAAGCGGAAGTGTTGGAGTTGTTTTCGTAATGGACGGAGCAAATCCGGTATTTGACCTTCCAAATGGTGCTGATTTTGCTGAAGCTTTTGGCAAAGTAGGCACAAGAGTGTATATGGGGGGCGCAATGAATGAGACGGGTACTGCTTGTACTCATGCAGCTCCTGCCAACCACCTTTTGGAAAGCTGGGGAGATGTAGAACCTAAAAAAGGTCACTACAGCTTGGTTCAGCCAACCATCAATCCTTTATTTGAAACCCGTCAGGCGGAAAGCAGCTTGCTAACCTGGGCAGGTGCCGATGCTGATTACTTTGAATACTTGAAGTCAAATTGGGAAGCCAACATGTTTGGCCAGCAAGGTAAATACCTTTCATTCCAGTCTTTCTGGGATGCATGTTTGCACGATGGTGTTTTGAAAGTAAGTATTCCTGAAGCAAGTGTAAGTTTTGCAGGTGATGTAACCAGCGCAGCTTCAAGAATCAATCAACCTTCAAATTCTGAATTCGAATTATCAATTTTCGAAACAGTAAATATGGGAGCCGGACAATATGCCAACAACCCCTGGTTGATGGAACTTCCGGATCCAATTACAAGAACCGTTTGGGGTAACTACCTTGCTATTCCGGTTGAATGGAATGGAGGCAATACCATCGATGGCTTCAAAGGACTTAACAAAGATGAAATCTACGGTGAAGCTGATAAAGTTGATGTAACTGTTGGTGGTGCAAGCCAGACTTTCACTTGTGTTAAACAATTTGGTGTAGCTCCAGGTACTTTTGGAGTTGCATTGGGATATGGAAGAAATGTAGCAGGTCCAGCAGGTAAGCATGTCGGAAGAGATGTATTCCCTTGGGTTGGTGTTGATAAAAATGGAAACTTCCGCTATTACGCAACAGATGTTACCATTTCTGACAAAGTTGGTAAAGAAGAAGAGTTTGCATGCGTTCAGTATCACCATACTATGGGTGTGAAAGATGTAGATCCTGCCACCAATGAAGAAATCAATGTGGATGAAAGAGCATTGGGAATGTTTGGAGATGGTTTCCAGGGTGCTTTAACCAAGAGAACTGTTATTCGCCAGGCCAATCTTAAAGAATTGGATACATTCCTGGATGATTTACATCATGAAAGAGAGCATGCTGAGCATTTGAATCAGCAAACGCTATATCCTTACGAAGAATTTAAAGAAGATTATTACTCACAGAGTCACCACTGGGGAATGCATGTTGATTTGAATGCATGTATCGGATGTGGAGCCTGTGCAGTTGCCTGTATGGCAGAAAATAACGTTCCTGTAGTTGGAAAACATGAGGTTTGGCGTCACCACGAAATGACCTGGTTGAGAATTGACCGTTATTTCTACGGTGATTTCGAAAATCCAAATGTTGTTTATCAGCCAATGATGTGTCAGCATTGTGACAACGCTCCATGTGAGAACGTTTGTCCGGTTTCTGCTACCAACCACAACAACGAAGGTTTGAACCAGATGGCTTACAACCGTTGTATCGGTACCCGTTACTGTGCAAACAACTGTCCTTACAAAGTTCGTCGTTTCAATTGGATGGACTACACTTCTGCTGACTTATTCCCTGCAAACGAGGTTGATTTGAACCACCACAGAGAAGGTGGAGATTCTAAGACTTATTATATGACGGATAATTTAACCCGTATGGTCTTGAATCCTGATGTTACCGTTCGTGCAAGAGGGGTAATGGAGAAATGTTCTTTCTGTGTTCAAAGAATTCAGGAGGGTAAATTGACCGCTAAGAAAGAAGGTAGAAAGTTGATGGACTCTGATGTTCGTTCAGCTTGTCAGACTGCTTGTCCTACCGGTGCAATTACCTTTGGTGATATGAATAATAAAAAAGGTGACTTAGGTAAGAAACTGGACATGCCGGTTAACTACATGGTATTGGAAGAAGTAGATACCAGACCTGCGGTTACTTATACAGCAAAGATTAACAACAGGAATGAAGAGTGGGACGCTTAATCGTCTCCTTAGATTTTGAATAAAAAAACTTAATACTCGAATACCTATATTATTATGAGTGCACATGTTTCAGCCATCCGTGAGCCGTTAATTGAAGGACACAAGTCGTACCATCAGATCACGGAGGATTTATGTAGCCCTACTGAAAAGACGCCTAACCTTTCATGGGTGATAGCATTCGTGTTATCTATCTCTTTGTTGGCGTTTGGTATGTTTAGTTTGGGTTGGACAGTTTGGTTTGGTATTGGAGCCTGGAACCTAAACAGAACCATCGGTTGGGGTTGGGATATTACCAACTTCGTATGGTGGATCGGTATCGGTCACGCAGGAACCCTGATTTCAGCCATCTTGTTGTTGTTCAGACAACGTTGGAGAACCGGTGTAAACCGTGCTGCTGAGGCGATGACCATTTTCGCGGTAATGTGTGCGGGTTTGTTCCCTGCAACGCACACCGGTCGTCCTTGGTTTGACTTCTTCATGTTTCCTTATCCAAACACAAGAGGACCACTATGGGTGAATTTCAACTCACCTTTGCTTTGGGACCTTTTCGCCATCTCTACTTATTTCACAGTTTCTCTCTTGTTCTGGTATACTGGTTTGGTGCCTGACTTTGCAACTGTAAGAGACCGTGCAAAAGGTATTCGTAGAAAGATTTACAATGTATTGTCCTTTGGATGGACAGGAAGTGCTAAGCACTGGCAACGTTGGGAATCATTGTCCCTTATCCTTGCCGGATTGGCTACACCTTTGGTACTTTCTGTACACACCATCGTAAGTTTTGACTTCGCCACGTCCGTTATTCCGGGATGGCACACTACTATCTTCCCTCCTTACTTCGTAGCTGGAGCGATTTTCTCAGGTTTTGCCATGGTGCAAACACTGATGATTATGACCAGGAAGATTTTGAACCTTCAGCAGTATATCACCTTGGCTCATATCGAGTCGATGAATAAGGTGATCTTGTTGACAGGTACCATTGTAGGTACTGCCTACCTTACTGAGTTATTCATCGCCTGGTATTCAGGATATATTTATGAGCAATTTGCTTTCTACAACAGAGCATTGGGACCTTATTACTGGTCATATATTGGTATGATGTTCTGTAACCTTGTTTCTCCACAGATTTTCTGGTCAAGGAATATGCGTAGAAATATCTGGGTTACTTTCCTGATGTCCATCTTCGTAAATATCGGTATGTGGTTTGAGCGTTTTGTAATTATCGCAACCACCTTAGCAAGAGATTATTTGCCATCAAGCTGGAGTTACTATTCTCCAAGCTGGGTAGAGATGGGAATTTTCATTGGAACTTTTGGAATTTTCTTCACCATGTATTTGATTTTCGCAAGAGTTGCTCCTGTAGTAGCGGTTGCTGAGATTAAACACATTTTGAAATATGGTGGAGACCAATATATCGGAGCTCATGATGACCATGCGCACCAAACAGCTGATGAGGCTGCACATTAATCTCAGGAATGCTCAAAAACAAACAATAATTCGAATATTCTTAGTAATATGAAAAATAAAGAAGTCCTTTTCGGATTGTACAATGATGAAGAAGTATTGATGGATGCAATCAAAATTGCAAACAAAGATCACTTGGACATCATGGATGTTTACACTCCCTTTCCGGTACACGGTTTGGATCATGTAATGGGATTGTCAGAATCACGACTACACATTGCAGGGTTTATCTACGGAGCAATCGGTACACTTACTGCCTTTTTAGGAATGTCCTGGATTTTTACCAGAGACTGGCCTATTATTTTTGGTGGTAAACCATACTGGTCTGTACCTGCTTTTATTCCAATCACATTTGAGTTGACTGTATTGTTTGCTTCTATCGGAATGGTAGTTACCTTCTATACTATCTGTGGTCTTGGCCCTGGTGTATCGAATCCTACTTTAGATGATAGAATTACAGATGATAAGTTTTGTATCGCTTTTGAAACTGCAGGTAAGTCTGAATCTGATATTGACAGGCTTAAAGCATTCCTTCAAAGCAGCGGGGCAGAAGAGATTCACTCAAAAACCCTGTAATAGGATTTTATTTAACATTGAAAGGTAATTCACATACAATGAAAAATATTCAACTTTTAGGTAGCTGTGCTGTAGCCATTTTGGCTTTAACCTGGTTAAGTAGCTGCCAAAGTGCAGAAGGAAATCAGACAGGGAGTGAGTTTATCCCTGATATGGCCCATTCAATTGCTTACGAGGCCAATATTTATGGTGATTATTCTTTGAATTCATTTCCTGAAGAAAGTGTGGTAGATAGAAAATCACTCACTGCCAATATGCTTCCTGTTAAAGGCACAGTTCCAAGAGGATATGCCGGTCAGCAAGTTGAGGCTGGTGACCATGGAATTGTAGTTCCGGCGAATGGCCATGTACCTTATCATTATAAAGATACTGAAGAAGAGAGAACCAGAGCAATGAATGAAATCATCATGGCTCCATTTCCAATTACTGCTAAAGGATTGGCAACCGGTAAAGAGCTTTACGATATCTACTGTGGAATATGTCATGGCGAGAAGGGTGATGGTCTTGGTTACCTTGTTCGTGACGATGGTGGAAAATATCCTGCTGCTCCTGCAAACTTCCTTTTGGATGAATTTGTAAGTGCAACCAATGGAAGATATTACCATGCGATTATGTATGGAAAGAACGTGATGGGTGGATATGCAGATAAGTTGAGCTACGAAGAACGTTGGGATGTAATTCATTATATCCGCTCTTTGCAGGCAAAAGAAAAGAAAATGAAATATGATGAAACTGCCAATACATTGAATGCATGGGCTACAGCTGGTGCAAATGTAAAATCAGAGACAGTGGAGGCTCAGATGGCAGAAGCTGCTAATGAAGATGGGGATGCATCTCATGCAGAAGACACCCATAAAGAAGGTGGTCAACATTAATCATTGAATAAAGATCCAGGCAAAATACATTAGATAAATTAGTCAGAATGAACAACCAATTCGTTTTCGATAGTAAGTTAAAAACAACCCTTTTCGGGTTAATGGGAGTAGGCCTACTTTGCTTGATTTTAGCCTTCTTCATGGATGACCAACCTCATCATGCCCGTTTTTGGTCCAATTTCCTTCACAATTCTGTATTCTTTACCGGAATTGCATTGATGGGACTTTTTGCCTTAAGTGCATTTATCACTGCCTGGGCTGGTTGGTATACGGTTATTAAAAGAATATTAGAGGCGTACGCTCAGTTTTTGGGTGTAGGTATCATTTTGATGGGAATTGTTACCATTGGTATTTGGGGACATTTTCACCATTTATATCATTGGGCTGATGCTGAGGCAGTAGCTTCTGATGAAATTTTGGAAGGTAAATCCGGATTCCTTAACAAAGGATGGTATACTTTCGGAAGCATGGGCTTTTTGGTAGTATGGTACCTTTTTGCAAGATGGCTGAGAAAAGCATCTTTGGATGAGGATGAAGGAGGAAGTGCTCATGACTATTCTTTCCACAAGAGACAAAGATTCTTATCTGCACTATTCCTGCCTTTTGCCGGATTTACTGCTTGTGCTGTGGTTTGGTTGTGGGTAATGTCTGTTGATGCACACTGGTATAGTACCTTGTTTGCCTGGTACAATATGGCAAGTTGGTTTGTATCGTTTATTGCTATCACAATATTGACAGTTTTATTCCTTAAATCAAGAGGTTACTTGACCAATGTTACGGACGAGCACCTTCACGATTTGGGTAAATATATGTTTGCATTTAGTGTGTTCTGGACTTACTTGTGGTTTTCTCAGTACATGTTGATTTGGTACGCAAACGTAGGTGAAGAAACAATTTACTTTTTCCATAGAAGAGAAAATTATCCGGTTCTTTTTTACGGTAATTTGATTATCAACTTCCTGGTTCCATTCTTCGTTTTGATGAGAAATGATACAAAGAGAAAATTCGGAACCTTGTTTGTTATTGCAATTGTAGTTCTATTTGGTCACTGGTGGGATTTCTTCCAAATGCTTAAACCTGGTATTTTAATTACTGCTCAAGAGTCAGCTGCTCATGGAGCTGAAGCCGGGGGACATGGACATGCAGCAGGTGGTTTTGTAGAAGGATTCACTATTCCAGGGTTATTGGAGCTTGGTACTTTTATTGGTTTCCTTGCCTTGTTTTTCTATGTAGGATTCCACTACTTATCAAAAGCTGCATTGCAACCTAAACATGACCCATATATGGGCGAGAGTTTGCATCACCATGTATAATATTAATTGAAAGACAAAACATTCAAATATTTCTGAAAGTTAAAAACAAGTTGTAAGAACGCTTGTTTGTCCACAAAAGATTAAACAATAATAATAATGACAACTGTAGTCGTTTTACTTTGTATCATCCTTATAGCTGTAGTTGCCCTTCAGGTGGGAAAGGTGACGGAATTAGCTGGAAAAATTAGAGGAGAAGAGGAAGTACAATTGTCCTCCAACAGAGCGAATAGCCGTCTGAGCCTTATTTTTATGGTGGTTTTCCTAGTAGGGACCATTTGGTCAGCTTACCACTACAAAAATTGGATGTTGTGGTACGGTCCGCATGAGGCTGCTTCTGCACATGGAGGCAATCTAGATTTCATGTTTGATCTAACCCTTGTATTCACTGGTATTGTATTTATTCTAACTCAGATCTTATTGTTCTGGTTTGTTTACAAATATGCTGGTAGAAAAGGCAGTAAGTCATACTTCCAGGCTCACGATACAAAATTGGAGATCATTTGGACTGCAATTCCAGCAGTGGTGATGACCTTCCTAGTAGTGGGTGGTTTGGATGCATGGAACAGTGTAATGGCTGATGTGGATCCGGATGAAGAAGTAATTAACATCGAAGCTACCGGTATGCAGTTCGCCTGGATTTTAAGATATGCAGGTGAAGACAATAAGCTGGGTGCAAGAGATTACAAATTGATAGACGGAATTAATCCTCTAGGTCAGGATTGGACAGATGATAAAAACCTTGATGATTTCCAACCATCAGATTTGGTTTTACCAGTGGGTAAAAAGGTAAGGGTTAGAATCACTTCTCGTGATGTTTTACACAACTTTGACCTTCCTCATTTTCGTGTGAAAATGGATGCAGTGCCTGGTATTCCAACCTATTTCGTTTTTACACCAACAAAGACTACAGAAGAATACAGACAATCACTGAGCGAATATCCTGAATACCAACAACCTTCTGATCCAAATGACCCTGAAGGTCCAAAGCTTTGGGAAACATTTGATTATGAATTGGCTTGTGCCGAACTTTGTGGAAAAGGTCACTTTTCTATGAGAAAGATTGTAAAAGTGGTTTCTGAAGCTGAATACGAAGCTTGGGTAAATCAGCAGCAATCTTATTATCTCTCTACTATCCGAGGTACAGAAGGTGATCCTTACAGAGATACCAAGGTACTTCCGATGGAAGCGGGTAAGGTGGAAAGTGAAACAACTGATGCCTTTAAATCTGCATTAGAAGCGGAAGATGCGGCCAAGAAAGTATTCCAATTGAGTTATGTATTCTTCAATACAGGCTCAGCTGAGTTGGACAGCGGTTCTTCCAAATACCAGTTGGACAAGCTTGCTGCGATTCTTGCAGATAACCCAACTGTAAAAATTGAATTGGGAGGTCATACCGATAACACAGGTGATGCTGAAAATAACCAGACCCTATCCAAAGCAAGAGCGGAATCAGTTTATAACTACCTTGCTTCAAAAGGTGTAGACGCTTCCAGAATGTCAGCAGTAGGATATGGTCAAAATAGTCCTATCGATACCAATGATACGGAAGAAGGAAGGGCTAATAACAGAAGAACAGAATTTAAGATAGTAGAACAATAAACAAACAGAAAGCAGGCGATTAACCAAGTTGTTTTTTGTAAATTATTAAAAGGAACGTAATGGCAACCATAACACAGACTCCTCCAAGCCAGCAGAAAGTTGAGGATTTGATTGAAAAGTACGGATATGATGATCATTTTCATGAGCATCATGGGGAGGATAAGTATCAATCCAATTTCCTGACCAAATACGTTTTTAGTCAGGATCACAAAATGATCGCCCGTCAGTTTTTGATTACGGGTATGTTTTGGGCTATCATCGGTTCAGCGATGTCCCTTATTTTCCGTCTCCAGTTAGGTTTTCCTGAAGAAAGCCTTGCCTGGTTGAAACCATTGTTGGGTAAATGGATCGAGATTGATTCTACAACAGGTGTTGGTACATTGGCACCAGAGTTCTACTATGCTTTGGTTACTATGCACGGAACAATCATCGTATTCTTTGTATTGACAGCAGGTCTGAGTGGTACTTTTAGTAATCTACTTATTCCGTTGCAATTGGGAGCTCGTGATATGGCATCTCCTTTATTGAATATGATGTCTTATTGGTTTTTCTTCCTTGCAGGAATTGTAATGTTCTTTTCTTTGTTCCTTAGTACAGGACCATTTGCTGGAGGATGGACTGCTTATCCGCCTTTGAGTGCTTTGCCTCAAGCATCTGATGGTTCAGGTGCAGGTATGACTTTGTGGTTACTATCTTTGGTATTTTTCGTAGTATCAGTATTATTGGGGGGTATCAATTACATTACCACAGTTTTAAACCTTCGTACCAAAGGAATGAGTATGTGGAGAATGCCATTGACTATCTGGGCATTCTTTGTAACAGCAATCCTTGGTTTGTTGTCATTCCCTGTATTGTTCTCCGGATTCCTTCTATTGACATTTGACAGAGAGCTGGGTACCAGCTTCTACTTAAGTGATATTTTCATCAACGGACAGGCTTTGGATGCTGCCGGTGGATCTCCAATTTTGTACCAGCACTTGTTCTGGTTCCTTGGACACCCTGAGGTATACATTATCATCCTGCCAGCGATGGGTATAGTTTCTGAAGTTCTTTCAGTAAATGCCAGAAAACCAATTTTTGGTTATAAAGCGATGGTATTTTCCATCCTGGCTATTGGTTTCCTTTCATTTATTGTTTGGGCTCACCACATGTTTATGTCTGGTGTTAACCCATTCATTTCTAATTTCTTCGTTGTATTTACCTTGATTATTGCAGTACCTTCTGCAGTAAAGGTATTCAACTGGATTACTACCATCTATCGAGGTAACCTAAGATTGAATCCTGCATCCTTATTTGCAATTGGATTTGTATCTATGTTTATTTCTGGTGGATTAACGGGTATTTTCCTTGGGAACTCTGCGATTGACATTCAAATGCACGATACTTATTTCGTTGTGGCTCACTTTCATATTGTAATGGGGGTAGCTGCCTTCTTTGGAATGTTTGCCGGAGTTTATCATTGGTTCCCTAAGATGTACAGCAGATTTATGAATGATACTTTGGGTAAAATTCACTTCTGGGGTACCATGATTGGTGCATATGCCATTTTCTGGCCAATGCATTACATCGGTCTTGCAGGTGTGCCACGTAGATATTACTCCTATTCTTCATTTGAATCTTTCAGACACTTTGGTGAAATCAACCAATTCATCACGATTGCAGCGATAGTAACTTTTGCATTCCAATTGGTTTTTGTTATCAACTTCTTCTATTCAATCTGGAAAGGTCGTAAACAAACTACTACCAATCCTTATGGTGCTACAACCCTTGAATGGACTGCACCGATTGAATCTACACATGGTAACTGGCCTGGTAAATTGCCGGCTGTTCAGAGATGGGCATATGATTATGGTAGAGAAGATGCTGATGGAAATGATTTCATTTCACAGTTGGAGCCACTGAAAGAAGGTGAAGTAGATGGCGGAGGCCACTAAGAATAAAGTAATCTGAGAATAAGCAATCTATAAACAAACAAGCGTGCAAGAAAAGGTTTCTGCGGTTAGTTCTTTGAGTTTGCTAGGGCAAAAAGTTGAGGATTTCAAATTGTTGGTGAAATTCAGACTCTCTGCTACAGTTGTTTTTACTTCCATGATGGCCTACGTCCTGGCATCTACCGGACCGGTAGAGTGGGGATGGCTTTTGGTTCTTGCCTTGGGTGGGTTTCTGGTAACAGGAGCAGCCAATGCCTTGAATCAGGTCTTGGAAAAAGATTATGACAAATTGATGAGCAGGACTGAAAATCGTCCAATAGCCGCCGGTAGAATGACGGTTTCACAGGCTGTTTTGTGGGCTGGTTTTATGAGTCTGTCCGGTATTGTTTTCCTCGCTATGTTCAATGTTTGGGCAGCATTTTTTGGAATGTTGGCTTTGGTAAGTTATGCGTTTATTTATACTCCATTGAAACGTGTTTCACCAATAGCAATACCTGTGGGTGCATTCCCGGGTGCATTGCCTATGTTGATTGGTGCAGTAGCGGTGCAGGGTGAACTTACGACTTTTGCATTGACTTTGTTTACCATACAGTTTTTCTGGCAGTTTCCTCATTTCTGGGCCATCGGATGGCTTGGTTTTGATGATTATCAAAAAGCCGGATTTAAGTTGGTTCCTGCTGATAATGGAGAAAGGGATCAGAAAACTGGTTGGTATGCATTTATATATGCCTCTTTACTGATTTTTGTTCCATTTATGTTTCTGTGGAATAATGAAGTTAGTTTGGGAGCTATTCTTGTCCTTGCATTTATTGGAGCTTTGTATGCAGTTTTTGGATACAGGCTTTATATTCAGAAAACAAGGAAAGCAGCTTTACAGCTTATGTTTTCCTCTTTGTTTTATCTGCCAATTGTTTTGGCAGTAATGATGATTGATAAATATTTATTTTAAGAATAATTTTCGAATGGATTTGGCAGCGAAAGAAAAGATTGGCAGAAGTAAGATACATCCTCATAAGTTTGCGCTCTGGGCTGCTTTAGGTGGTATCCTTATGATGTTTGCCGCCTTGACCAGTGCCTACATCGTTCGACATGCTGTAGGGAATTGGCTGGAATTTAAATTGCCCAATGTATTTTTCGTAAGTGCTGTTGTAATGCTTATTAGCAGTGTTACTTTACAGGCTTCTTACAGGTATTTCAAAGCAGGAAATGCCAAATTGTATAGAGTTTTATTGGTGTTGACAGCCGTATTGGGGATTTCTTTTCTTGTTTTACAATATATGGGATGGACTCAAATGGAGTCTATTGGAGTTTTTTTAGATGGAAATCCATCAGGCTCCTTTATTTATGTGATTTCAGGGGTGCATGCAGCCCACGTTTTGGGTGGGGTAGCCATATTGGTGGTTGCTTTGATGCATGCCTTCATGCTAGAATATAAGGTTACGGAAAAAAGGAAAGTTAGATTTGAGTTGACATTAACTTATTGGCATTTTGTCGACTTATTATGGATCTACCTTTTGTTTTTCATGTTAACCCAATAAACAAGAGTTTTTACCTGGTTTTGAATTTTAAGTAAACAAATAAAAACATGTCAACAGATTCTGCAGTAATGGATCACCACGTTGAGGACGATCAAAATTTGTGGGAAGGTGGTAAGGAGCCGTTTAAGGCGAGTTACGGAAAGCTTATGATGTGGTACTTCTTGCTTTCTGATGCTTTTACATTTGCCGGCTTTTTGATTGCCTATGGAGCACTTCGTTTTAGTTCTCCTACCTGGCCGGTTCCGGATTTTGTATTCTCTACTGCACCATTTGGAATTCATGGTGCCCCACTTATCTTCGTTACGGTAATGTCTTTTTTGCTTATCATTAGTTCTGTGACTATGGTAAGAGCCGTTCAAGAGGGTCACAGAGAAAATAAAAAAGGAGTAG
Source organism: Saprospiraceae bacterium (assembly GCA_041392845.1). Lineage (GTDB taxonomy): Bacteria > Bacteroidota > Bacteroidia > Chitinophagales > Saprospiraceae > JAGQWW01. The sequence goes on from JAWKLG010000052.1 coordinate 27,334, forward strand.
CTTTCTGGATGTTCCTGACAGTTTTAGGAGGACTTGGTTTCCTTTCTTGTCAGGCTTGGGAGTGGACCAATCTAATCGCTACGGAGAACATGACTGTAAACATCAACCCTTTTGGTACACATACTGAGTCTGGTGTTTATCTTAATGAAGATGGTAGTCCTTCTGATGAAACTTTTAACCCTGGTTCTTCTTACCTTATCCATATGGCAGGTGCTCATCATGGTGAGGAGCACGCTGAAGAAGGTGGGGATCATGGTGCCGAGGCGCATGCATCAACTGAACCTGGTGACTATCCTGGCTATGTAATCAATGAAGATGGTTACAAACAAAGAAAATTTGTAGTTCAAGGAGGACCAAATGATGGCGCTGTTATGGCTGAAGCATTTGGACCAAAAGCTTTTGGAGCATTATTTTTCTTTATCACTGGTTTCCACGGATTCCACGTATTCTCTGGGGTGATGTTCCTTTTGATAATTATGATCAATGCCATGAGCGGTGTATATGTAGCTCGTAGAAATGGTTATGAAATGGTAGAAAAAATTGGATTGTACTGGCACTTTGTAGACTTGGTCTGGGTGTTCGTTTTCCTTGTATTTTACCTACTATAATTCAATTATTTAAAAATACTATTCAATACCGTATATTATGAGTCACTTATCATACGAAGAGTCAAAAAAAATGGTGTTCAAAGGATTATGGATCCTTGCAGCCGTAACTCTTTTGGAAGTAGTAATTTCTCTTTTTGGAAAAGGCCACATTATTGAAGGCATGCATGAAAACACCGTTGTGTTTTTCATTACGGGTCTAATTATTATTGCCCTTTCCCTTTATAAAGCATATTTCATTATTTATGATTTCATGCACATGCGATATGAAGTTAAGGGATTGGCGATGAGCGTTTTGTTACCTACTGTTTTGTTGATTTGGGCAATTATTGCTTTCTTTCAAGAAGGTAATGCCTGGAAAAGCCGCAGACAACAGGTAAACGAGCAAAACAAAGAGCAAAGAGTTGAACCTTCTCAACAGGAAGGTTTCGTTCCAGCTGACACCAAAAGAATCAACAAGTTTTAATGATTTTGCCTTAGGCAATTTATTATAGGAAACAGAAAGGACGCTACAATTATTTGTAGCGTCCTTTGTTGTAAATAATCGCTCCTTAATACCTTTAAAACTTCTGTAAATTCGTCAACAAGGTCTAACTTTGCTTGTTCTAATTATAGAAACAATAGTCAATGGAAAACACTGAAAATCAAGGTGGAACTTCGCTGAAACGGAAGATCTTTATTACACTGGTCTTGTTTGGATTTCTGGTGATTCTACCGGTTGGTTCCTGGTTTTATTTGAAAAAAGGTGCAGATTTTAGAATGGCGCAACTGGAAGAACTTAAAACCAAGGCAACTTTGGATTTCGATGCTTTTAAAGCAAATTATGGAAATGCCTTGCCCAATGACAGTTTTACCAACAGGGCTATTTTGATTGGGAAAGCTGAAAACGAGGACTTGGAACAATTAAAAGGTCAACTTACCAATTTGGAGGAACAGTATGCTGGGTCAGAACTGATAAACATCGTCCTTTTTTCAACCAATGAAACTGTCAGGGACTGGGCAAAGGAAGGTGGTGATTTTCCAAAGATTTATTTTGTGGAAGAGAACTTCAATTCAAGTTTGATTTTAAATCCAATAGATCAAGAAGTTCCCAATGATTTCTCATGGGCATTGATTGACAATAAAGGAGCAGTTAGGAATTATTATTCAGCAGATGATTTTACCGATCTTATCGTACAAACTGCAATAATTTTGCCTACTCCAAAGCGTGCTAAAATTGATTTAGAAAGATAAATAAAGCTAAATGCCACCATCTGTAACGCCCAATCCTGAATTGGAAAAGAAAATGAATAAAGTAGCCTGGCTGCTCACTGCAGTTGTATTGCTATTAGTAGGTATGATGAGAAGGATAAAATTCGATGTAGGAATTGATTTTGGTTTCCTGCCTCCCTTTCATGCAACCGTAAATGCTATAACAGCATTGGTATTGGTATATGCATTTATAAAGATAAAAAACAAACAGGTTGAGCAGCATCGCAAAGCCATTTACACAGCCGGGGTATTGTCCATCATCTTTTTACTTTCTTATGTTGTTTATCACTTTACAACCGAGGAGACCACATTTGGAGGTGAAGGCACAATTAGATATGTGTATTTCTTTTTTCTGATTACACATGTTGTGTTGGCTGCAGTCATTTTCCCCTTTGTGCTGTTTACTTTCAACCGGGCTTATACTGCTCAATATGAAAAACATAAAAAACTAGCCAGGTGGGTATTTCCAATTTGGCTGTATGTGGCTATTACCGGACCTATTTGTTATTTAATGCTGATGCCCTATTATCAATAGTTTCGTAAATTTGGAGGTCGATGTTTATAATTTTCATCGGCTAAATTGAATACAGTTTAATAACATGAAGAACTTAAAAGGAAAAGTTTTTGTTTCAACCGTATTGCTGATTGCAATAATCCTGATAATACCTGCTGATATCTGGGCTCAGTGTCCAATGTGCCGCATGTCTGCAGAATCAAATCTGGCAAATGGGGGAACTGCAGGTAATGGATTAAATGCAGGAATCCTATACATGCTGGCAACTCCTTATTTATTGGTCGGAATTGTAGGATACATCTGGTACAAAAATCGCAGAAAGGACGACGAGGTGATGACTGAAGAAGTATAATCAGTTATCTCCTCTTTGAAAAATAAATATGGCTGAACAAAAGAAGAAGAAAAAGACTATTGAGATAGTCAACAGAAAGGCGGAGCACGAATATTTCTTTGATTTAACCATCGAAGCAGGTATACTCCTGGTTGGAACAGAAATAAAAAGCATTAGAGCCGGTTCGGTGAATATGAATGATGCTTATTGTTATTTCAAAAAAGGTGAATTGTTTTTAAAAAGCCTTTATATAGGAGAATACGATTTTGGCAACCAATTTAACCATGAGCCACGTCGTGCAAGAAAACTGCTTTTAAAAAGACAGGAATTAAAAAAGCTGGAAAAGAAAGTAAAAGAAAGGGGATTTACCATCGTACCTTATCGCTTGTACATTACCGACCGGGGTTTCGCTAAAGTTGAAATAGCTTTGGCCAGAGGTAAAAAATCTTACGACAAGCGCGAGTCCATCAAACAAAGAGATCAGAAAAGAGAGTTGGACAGGATAAAGAAGATAAAGTTCTGATACCCTGTCCTTTTTATTTATAAAGTTTGAAGACAACTATTTCTTCAATTCCATAGTATACTTTGCTACTGCTTCAATTTGCTCTTTTGTAAGCATACCTTTAAATGGTGTCATTAAATTTTTACCATTTTCAACCATTGTAATCCTTTCCTCAAGGCTGAGTTCTGATTTAGTAAGGTCTTTGGCGCCATTTATCTGCATATCACCATAAAGACCATGACACTGTACACAATAGGTTTTAAAAAGCTTGGCTCCGTCTGGAGGGGTAGGAGCTTCTGCCTTTGCTGATACAGTTTTTCCTTTTTCTGCTTCTGAAGATCCACAAGCAATGGTTACTGCAACCAACAATAAACTCATTATTATATATCGCATATCCTTTCGTTTAGGTGAAATTGATCTAAGCAAATGTAAAAGAAAATTCCAAGGAAGAAACAAAAAAGCCCAAACCAGTTTTGCTGATTTGGGCTTTTTTACACTAAGTATGAAAAATATTAACGTACGACTGACACAGGCATGATTTTATCATAATCACCCCTGATTAATGGTGATTGCCGATTGCCGGTATAACTTCTAACATTGTTGTAAACAAAGTCAAATAATTCCTGAATGGTTATCACTTTGTTTCCATCAAAATCAGCTTCTCCTTTCAATCCACGAATGAGGAAATGGCTAAAGACCCCATTTCTAAGTCCGCTTGATTCCAAAGAAGTTTCATTTGATTTGGAGGACATTAATAATGCAGTTCCTGCCTGAGCCTGAGCCAATTGGCTGTAAAAGGCTTCCAATGTATTTCCAACATCACCTTTCATGGCCATCAGACTTCCTGAATGGCAGGCATCGGCTATGCAAAGTTTATACTTCGCAGGTGAAGCTTCAAGAATTGCATTGATGTCCTCATGAGGCAATTTATTATTGTAACCGTCATAGTCGATTGGAAGGAATGAACCTTTCAATCCGTGTCCGCTGAAGTATAGAATA
>JAWKLG010000053.1:0-31094 GCA_041392845.1 Saprospiraceae bacterium
ACGCTGACCCCATCGGGGTCAATTATCCCAACCCAGGATCATGAAAAATTCCTTCGACCCCATCGGGGTCGCATATCTCACATCTCACCCAAAAATCTTGTAAATTGCAGGGACGCTTCAAGAAAAAATATGAATACTAATATGCAAAAAACAATAACACTTCTCCTTTTTTCAATTTTCATTTCCACCAGCTCCTACTCCCAATGTTGGGAGGAAATAAACCTAAATGTTGATCAGCAAATTATTCCAAATGGCGACAATTATAATATCTTCTTTTTTAATGATTCTGTGGGCCTTATCTTCTCAGAATTTTATGTCTTCAAAACAAATGATGGAGGCCAATCCTGGAAAGTTACTTTTGATGAATCTGTTGTAACGGCTAACTACCAGTTTTTTAATGATTCCGTTGGACTATATGCAACTCAACGTGAACTTTATAAAACTACCGATGCTGGAGACAATTGGACAAAGATTTCCAATTATTTAGAAAATGAGCCTATTCCTCCTGTAGTGAAGGATATATATTTTTTAGACTCATTGAGTGGGTTTGCGGTTGGCAATGAAAAGATGCTTATTAAAACTGTAGATGGAGGATATACTTGGGAAAAGATATTTTCGTACAATCAGCAATTGTACCAGTCTTGCGATATCGATTTTATTGATTCGATATATGGTTTTGCTGGTTGTTCCAATAACATATTTTATAAAACAAGTAATGGAGGAGAAACATGGGAGGTTGTCAGAAATAGAAGAACTGATCCTGGAATAGCCAATTTCGAAATGATAGATACATTAAATGGAATTGGAATAATTGGAGGAATCGGACAAAGACTCGGTTTAACTACCAATGGTTGGAATTCATACAGCTTGGATACAAGCGTATATTTTCCCATAAATCTAGTTAAATATTCAACGAGCAGATATTGGATGGCTTCAATTTTAGGAATTTATAAATCAGAAAATTTCGGAAGATCCTGGCAGTCTACATTAATTGGGAAGACTGTTCGTGATATCCATTTCTCATCCCCCACCAATGGGTGGGCTGTTGGACATGATTATTTGCTCTTGAAATACAATCCTGAGGAGCCGGAATGCGTAAATACGCTTGAGTTTCCTCAAAACGCCTCCACCAATAACCCCATCCAACCTACCATAAAATGGTCAGCAGTTACTTCAGGGTGTTTGGAAGGATATTATATTTCTCTAGGAACTACTCCAGATAGTAGTGATATTCTTTACCGTCATTTTGTAGGCTTGGATACTTCATTTTCTCCAGGTTTTGCACTCCCATATGATACAGAAATCTACCTCAAAATAGAGCCATTTAACACCTTGCATTTTGCTTCTGGTTGTGTGGATTTCTACTTTCGAACTGAAGTTTGTCCGGAACCGGTTCAAACGTTTATTGATACCACTCTGACAAAAAATCAGGTTTTTCTTGGTCAGATTTGGGAACAAGACACCTCCTTTCAGGTATCCTTAAAAGCAATAAATAATTGTGATAGTATCATCCAATACAATATTGTTGTTGATCGATCCAGTACTTTGGAAACAAACATAGCTTCACAAATCAACCTATACCCAAACCCCACATCCAACTTCCTCCATTTCCAATTTTCCGACCATTTAAAACTAAACCAAATAGAAGTTTTTTCTTTGAACGGCAAGCTTCAATTCAAGCTGGAAGAAATCCAATCCTGTGAAATAAATCTGCAAAATTTACCTGCCGGAATGTATACAATTCGATTTGTTTTTGAGGATGGGGTGGTGAGTAAGAAGATATTGAAGAAACCCTAAACAAGTAGGTTATAAACCTCTTCTGTACTCTGCATCTTCCATCGTCTTTTTTGCATCGGTAAAGTCAAGGTATTTGTTCTTTTTTGCTTCAACCTCGGGTGCCAAAGGTGGGCGGTAGCCAAAAATAGTCCAATATGCTTTTTGGGTCATTGCATCATGATGAATCACCCCTTTGTTGTATTGGTGCGATTGAAAAAGGTTTAAACCTATGAACCAGGGCAAGATTACCATAAGGAAATATTTCCCGAGTTTAAATTGGCTGATAAACTGAAATCCCGCAGCCATAAAAAAGGCAAAAGGAACGGAAGATTCAATTAAAGCCCTCATGCCAAAACTTCCTCCATACCACCAACACCACCAACTGGATATTACATACAAATTGATCAATAGGAAGATATTGATTACCCAAAATCCCTCTTTTTTGAAGGATAAAAACCAACCGAAAATTCCTACCAACAAAATAGGGGACCAAACAAACCAGCCTTTTCTGTAGCTAAACAGAACTTTTAAAAACAGTGGGTCAGACCAAAAAAATGGTTCATGTCCATAAGGACTTCTGAATTCACCAACAGCATAATTTAAATACCAGAATTGAGGAATTAAAGGAAGTGCAAACAAGGCTATACCAAATAATAAAATCCAGATCTGCTTTTTGAACTGAAGGAACAATGATTTAATTCCGCTCCAATCGTTTATACCCCAAAACAATGGTACCATCAGGAAAATAATATTGGTGATTCGTGTTGCTACAATTAGTCCTCCACCCAAACAAAAAATCAAAAAATAAATAGGCTTGTCCAATTTTTTCCATTGGATGCCAGCCCATAAAACCAATGAAAAAAGGAAAAAGGAATAGATGTGTGACATCATCAATTCCATTAGGGAGTAATAAAAAAAGTTGGTTGCAAATCCGATACTCAATAAAGTCAGATTGAGGGAGAATGAACCAAAATAATCTTTTAAAGAAAGGCCTAAAAAAAAGAGTCCTAAGGCACCATAAAACGCCGCACCTATGGCTGTAAATAACTTGTAATATTTTGAGAAACCATTTTGTGGATGATTAGAAAATTTGCTCGTTAAATGCCCTGCAACAAAAAATGGAAATTGAAGAATGGGACTCCCGACGCCGTATTTATTTAAAAATTTCCCATTGGTAGCCTGCCTGTAAAATTCCTCTTTTTCAACACCACTGTTCTGTTTATGAAAATTAAAATCGAGATCATCATAAATAAAAGTAGCAGGTAAATAGGCATAGTATCCAGCTGCATCCCATCTATAGGCTTGCTGATAAATTTTTGTATTGGTGGTTATCCAAATGATGGAAATGAAAAAAAGAATGGAAACAGCACCTCCATTTTTCATTAAAGTTTTTATCCGATTTAGCTTTCCCTCCATAACCATTAATATTAAAATTTTTCAGATTCCATACGAAGCTAAAGGAAAATAAACTAACATATCAACTTAAAAAAAAATTTACAATTATTTAAAATAGAAACATGTTAATCTACAATTCATTTAGTTCGTCATAGAATATCTAGAGAATATTAGCTCTTCTCCCTATTCTTACATTTCCTTCCAAGCAAGCTTTAATAAGTCTTTTATTATATTGCGTTTATAGATAATAAACAAAGCAATATGAATAATAGCGACATAAATTTTAAAGACAAACCATCAAGAGCAAGAAGAAGATTGATTCAAACATTAAACTCATTCAATGATCCAGAAAAATTATGGCCTATTGTTGAGAAAATTTTGAAATATTTTGAAACTAGTAATGGAAGGAAAAATAAAATAATTGAGCTAAAAAAGGAACAATTAAAATCACTAGAATCAAGAGCAAATAGTTTTCCGAACATTCATAAAGAGTCAATTCAGGATGAGATAATTCAATTGAAAGAAAATATTTCTAACGGAATTAATGAGTTGGAAGATTCCAATGAAAATATAAATAACTGGAAATTATTCTTAAGAAGTTTAATTGATGGTTTGAAATCAAATCCACAGGGCATTCAAAAAATAGTTTCATCAATAACTTCAATTGTTAATTCCACCAAGTACCAAATTAGCTTTATTCAAATTTTCTTAACTGAATTATACATTAATTCAAATAGTCAGCAATTAGACCGGCTAAACGATGATATTGAGTACAGAATCGAACGATTAAAGGAAATCATTTCTCCTGACATCAAAGATTCCCAAATAGCCCAATATGTCATCACAGAAAAAAAAGATATCGACTTTGCTTTATTACTTTATTTAACAATAAGACAGACTCCAGAAGATGAAGTAATAAATTTACTTAATTTTCAAGAGAACATACAAGGTACAGATTTCCCTAATACCCTATCTTCCTATTTTAAAACTTACTCAAACCAACTAAATTCTTCCCAAAAATCTATTGTGGAAGACTGGATTATAAAAAAAAATGAATTACTCTCAGCTAAAATAGACCAGGAGTCAAATAGGGTATTCGAAAAAATTGAATGGAATGGTTCCCAAAAAGAATTAGGTGAGCTTTTTGTGGAGTTAAAAAAGAAAGGATGGGTTAATAACTTACCTTTTAAAACTATTAAGGCTGCCTTTACTAAATCAAATTCTATTGACCAGGCACTTTTACCAAAATACGACAAAAAAACCTATCAAAGTACCTATTCAAATATTTACACAGAAAAATATAGACCCAAATTTGACACTATAAGACCAAACCCAAAAACAAAAGAAGGCTGATAATCAGTCATTTAGAATACTCTGCCATATGCCATATGCCTGACCATATGACTTTAGAATAATAGTTCCAACATCTTTGTAAAAACAAAATTTAATAAAGATGGAAGAATTAATTCTAATATCTATTTCAAAGCATGAACTAAAATGTATAATTGATGGTGCAGTAAAATCTGCAATATCAGCTGTAAAATTCACCTCACCAGAAATAGATAAAAGCCAAGAAATTTTCTCGATTGAAGAAACTTCAGTTTTCCTTTCCTTAGCAAAACCTACCATTTACACACTTACCAGTAAAGGAAAAATCCCTCATTTCAAAAAGGGGAAAAAACTCTATTTCAAAAAATCGGAATTGCTTTCCTGGATTGAAGCCGGCAAACAGAAAACCATAATTTCAGAACGAGAGGACGTTGATAATCACCTCATTAAAAACTTTAAAAGATGAAATCAAATAGCTGTGAATTGAACAAAGCAATTTGGCAATACTCATTTGAAAGGGAATATCAAGAGTATTGGGAACTTTTAATTAAAAAAGCCAAACGCCTGAGAAGCTTAAAAGAAATCGATCTTTTTGCAATAGATGAAAAAGAAGCCAAGAAAATCAATTATCAAATTAATCAATTATCTGCCGAATTAAACCAGTTAATTGGATTCAAAGATTTTGCGAAAAATCTGGAGGCAGCTTATTCAGAATCTATTTCCAGGCTTGAAAAATTTTACCGTTCAAAATCAATATCTACCCAAATTCAAAATACCTGCTTGAAAGTTATAATCAAGCAACAAAAATTTGACATCAAAAAATCTATTGAAAACGAGGTGTTTTGGATGGAAGCATTTTTTGAATTATTAAACGAAGTCCTAGACAAAGAAACTGGGATGGAGAAATTTAAAAATTCAAAGCAATGGCAATAGAAGATATAATATTGGGATCGGATGAGAAAAATGGCCAACCTTTAGAACAAAAAAGGAAACGTTTACTTAACATCTTGGATAAAAGTCAAGAAAAAGTTTTGAATAGGATAAGTGGGGAAATCAAATTTTCTGACCCAATTTTATTCCTAAATGAAAAGCCATTTATTTATCCAGATACCATAAACATAATTCAAGGTAAAAGTGGAGTTCACAAAAGTAGATTGGTAGAAATTATAATGAGTGTGTTAGTCGACCCTGGGAAAAATTCCAGGTTAGGATTTCGTGCAAATCAAGAAATAAAAATTCAAGGGTTATATGTTGATACTGAAAGAAACCAAGATGATCAACTCCCTTATTCGTTTCAACAGATTTCAAAACTTACAGGAATCAATAAGAATGAAATTGGAAAATTAATACTTCCAATCTCTATGATTGAAGTTCCAAGAATAGATAGACTCCATGCTCTTTGGTTTTACCTAGAAGAAGTAAGGAATACAACGGAAGGTCATTTGGTTGTTGTTTTGGATGTAATTACTGATTGTGTAGAAGATTTTAATAGTGCAAAAAAATCCATGGAACTTATAGACATGATGAATCACATGATAAATGAATACGATATAACATTTATCTCAGTAATTCACGAAAACCCTGGATTTGGAGATAAAGCAAGAGGCCATTTAGGCACAGAATTGAATAATAAGAGTAGTGCTACAATTCAGATCAAATACTTAGAAAATCAAGATGAAATTTTAAAAGTAACCTTATTGAAAGCTAGGTCTGTAAAAAGTGGCACAAGCTTTCATTTGAAATATTGTGATTTGCAAAAGACATTAATTATACCTAATGAATCAGAAATTTTTGAAGTTCAAAAAAACAGCAAGGAAAAAGCAAAATTTAAAGACCTCGAACCTTTTCTAATTAATGCTTTAGAAAAAGGGCCAATCGGAAGGGAAGACCTCTTAAAAGAGCTTTCTCTAGTTTTAAAATGCGGTACTAGAATATTGGAAGATCGTTTAAAGGAAATTTTGAACTCTGACTTTATCATAACATCATCAGATGGCCAAAAATACACCCTAGATAAATTTAAAGACGGAAGGAATGTTATTTATGGATTAAAAGCATTAGCTGATTAATGTTTGCAAGTTTGCAAGCCCCTATATACGCCTTGCAATTTGCAAACGTTCAAAAATTCGAGCTGTGACACATCGTAGACTAAGATAAACCGCATTTTCCCAGATTTCACAAACACCAATAAAACCTGGGTTTTTAAAGGACATTTCTACCTCTTAGCCGTCCATTTTCCATCAAAATTTAATTAAAAAATCTAATCTAAATCACTGATTATGAGCATTATAATCAAAACCAGACGCATTTTCGAAACTGAAACTTATCAAACGTTTGATTACAGAATGGTAAAAAACCCGTTTTACAGCCATTCTGAAATGATAGAGTTTTCAAAGAGAAGATTTCAATATACTATTCCAGAATATATTGAAAAATCTATCCCTGTAACTAAAACTAGAAAGAAATCACATATTGAATATCAAATCCAATGTGAGCATTGTGGCAGTCTGGGGTGGGTAAGGCGAAAAGATGCAAAATACTGTAGTAGTAACTGTAGAAAGCTAGCTTATAGGGAAAGAAAAGAACGAAAGCAGAAGTAATTCTACTAAAACTTACACCATAGCTTACACCAAGAATAACAAAAGGGATTTCGGAAACAACCGAAACCCCTTTATTTGTTAGGAGTGGGCGCAGAAGGATTCGAACCTCCGACCCCCTGCTTGTAAGGCAGGTGCTCTGAACCAACTGAGCTATGCGCCCCTAATTTTTTAGTATAATTTGTTTCGCTTCTCGTTCAAAGCGGCCGCAAATATATTTTTATTTTTTTTACAGCGCAATAGATTTGATTATTTTTTTTGAAAAAAGTTTTTGAACTTAAAAACTCCTCTCTTCCAACCTAAAATTTCAAATCAAATAGCACTTAAATCTAAAGGCAAAGTTCGTTCCCTTTTTACTTTTAGATCAAAAATGCATTCGCCAGGGTAGCTGCAAAGGCAGGAACACCCCGCTTGTGCTCTCCTCCAGCTTTTTCATTATTTTCCATGATTTCTGCCTCTGCCTCCTGAATAGCATAAATGCGGGACATGTGGTAAATGTTATTTATACTCTTTTACCATCTTCGAATTTTTTTAATTAATGGAGCTGCGCTAAAAGCAATAACAATGGCTTCTTCAAATTGAGATTTGATGGTATCAGGATTCACATACCATTTCTATGTATTACTGCACATAACTTTTGGATTTATCACACTTTTTTTTGCTTTCTAAATAAACTTCAAATCCTCCTTTAAACTTTTTTAAAATAGAGTGGTCAAAGGAGGACAAACCACTTCAACTTCTCCTAAAACCCAATCATGAAAAGTTATTTACTTCTTGCTTTTTGCGCTTTAGCTTTTTATTTAAATTCCTATTCTCAGAATTTATCCCCCGCTCCATGGTCACATTACGTTGGTTCCCATTACAAAACTGAAGAATGGTCAGGTTGGGTTCGTGATTATTCCAGACGATTGGGGAATTTCATTTTGGATTCAGGAGAGGTGGTCGGACAGGTTGATACTATTCTCATTCAGGAGCTTTTTCAAAATATGGCCAGCCTGCCAATTGAAATGGATGGCACTCTAATGGCGACGGGACTAGGCAGAGATGCTCAAAAGGTAGCTTCAAACCTCGATAGAATTGAACAGGATTCAGGCGCACTTTGGAGGAATCTTTGCCGTTTGCAAGCCTTAAAAATGTTGGAATTGCCCAAAGGAAAACAAAGAATTTTTTGGCAAATAGGCAATGAAATTTCCAGCCCGGCCTACTCAGATTATTTAAATCAATGGGCAGGTCAAAATGTGCCTTGTGGTGGAGATGGCTGTAATTATGACCCTTTCGTAATCCCTGTTTATGCTGAATATATGTTTGCACCTTCAGTCCAGGGCATACGTGAAGCTTCCCAGGCTCAATTTGGTTCTCCTGACAGTATTCAAATCATCCTGGGTTCTTTAACAAATGCTGGTTCCAATGCAGCTTTTAACTGGTTGGAAACCCTTCTAAATTATACCATTGATGGCACCTTTGCTCCAGCTTTAAAAGGAAAAAAGGTATTTGAACTTGTTGATATCATTTCTATCCATTACATGATGGGGAATTCGAATTCGATTGCCTGGAGAAATTGGATTGATAGATACCGTGATGCCTGGTTTGGCAAAGGAAAAATCAAAGGAATTTGGTCTACCGAAGAAGTAGGAATACGCGCAGCCATGAATGGTGAAGGCGCAGCCAGAGGAGCTGCCAACAATTCCAGATACCTTGAATGGGCAATTCAAAATCAATATACTCCTACTCAATGTCGAACCAATTATTATGCCCACGACGTTGGGCCGACTGGCAGTAAAGTGAATGATTTAAACCATGAATTATATGGTTTTCTTGGGGAAACACCCTTAAGCCTTGTGGATTCTATTTTTATAGCTTATGATAATCCTGCAATAGAATCTCATGCTTTTTTGAATGCCGATTCTACCAAAGGTGTCATTTTTAGTTTTTTAAAATCGGCACCTCCTCAAGCCGGTTCGATTTCTGAAATCAGGATAATGAACAAGGGAATGGGTAAGATACAAACTGCTTCTGGTCATTATTTTAGTCCGAATGGACATCAGATTTTACAAGCTTCAATTCAGGAAAACAATGGTAGCTATATTCTTGATTACAATTCCAATGTAATGCTCGATTCAGGCAAATCAGTATTACTCACACTAATAGAAACCCAACCCAATCTTGGTCCAATTTCTACTGAAGAATTAGATCTGGGTAAACAACCCGGCTTTTTTCCAAATCCTGCAATATTTCAAATAAGCCCAAAAAACATAGATCCATTTTCACCCTTTGAAATATCGGTTTTTGATTTGATTGGAAACCGGGTTTTACACTCAACTAAGCAAGAGGACCTTGATATTTCACATCTGCCAGCAGGCATTTTCATTGTGAAAATTCATAATGGAAATAAAAATTTTACAGGAAAACTACTGAAACCCGAGTAACACCAAACCGGATTTGACTACAAGAATCACGGATTTGGCTAAGAATGGAGGGAATGGACTCCGGACCTTTGCGTAAACAAATTTTAATAAAATGGAAAACAGAAAAATCGCATTGGTAACCGGAGGCAGCCGCGGACTCGGGAGAGATATGGCACTCCAACTTTCAAAAAACGGCCTGGATGTAATTATTACCTACCACAGTAATAAGGCTGCTGCTGAAAAGGTAGTTTCAGAAATAGAAGCTATGGGTACACGGGCAAAAGCATTCCAATTGGACACTTCCAACATTCAAAATTTTGAAGCTTTTTTTAAAAATGTAAAGGACTACCTTCAAAATGAATATGGAAAAACAGGATTTGATTTCCTCATCAACAATGCAGGGACAGGAACTTTTCAGAGTTTTGCAGAAACTACAGAAGCACAATTTGATGAAATGCTCAACATTCATTTTAAAGGGGTCTATTTCCTGACTCAAAAATCATTGCCCCTTTTGAATGATGGTGGCGGAATTGTAAACATTTCATCCGGTCTTGCACGATTCTCATTTCCTTATTGTTCTGCTTATGCCAGCATGAAAGGAGGAGTTGAGGTTTTAACGCGTTATCTTGCCAAAGAATTGGGAGAAAGAAAAATCAGGGCCAACATTGTAGCACCAGGGGCTATTGCAACGGAGTTTGGTGGCGGAGAAAACAAGAACAACGAACAAAAAAGAAACATCATCGCAGGAAATACCGCCTTGGGAAGAATAGGTGAAGCAGAAGATATTGGAGGAGTTGTTGCATTTTTGTGTACGGATGCTGCTCAATGGATCAATGGACAAAGAATTGAGGTTGCCGGAGGAATGATGCTTTAAATTGATTAAAAATGCCAATTACCAAGATTTCTACGATAAGTGAATTTCATAAAATCAGGGGATTGCCGGCACCGGAACATCCCCTGATTAGCCTCATTGATTATAGCTTGATTGAGCATTCTCCTGATTTTGATGAAGTGGGTTGGCTCCAAATGTATTATTCCATTTCTTTAAAAAAGGATGTCCCCGGAAAATATCGTTATGGGCAAATGGAATATGACTTTGACGAAGGATTGATGTCCTTTTTCGCTCCCAATCAGATTTTGAATATTCGGTATGTAGAGAATGAGCCCGATAAAAATCCCTCAGGGTGGATTTTATTGATCCATCCTGATTTCCTTTGGAATTCACCTTTGGCCAAAACCATTAGGGAGTATGATTTTTTTCAGTACAACCTAACTGAAGCTCTTTTCCTTTCTGAAAAAGAAGAGGAAATCATTGCTCAAATCATGCTGAATATCAGGCAGGAATATCGATCCAATATTGACCGATTTAGTGCCGACATCATTATCTCTCAGTTGGAATTGTTATTGAATTATGCCAATCGATTTTATGAACGGCAATTTACCACCAGGAAGAAAAACAACCACGAATTATTGAACCGGGTCGATGATTTATTGGAAGCATATTTTAAAAATGAAAAAGAAGAATTTGAAGGATTGCCTTCTGTGAATTTCCTAGCAGAAAATCTAAATGTCTCTCCTGATTACTTAAGCAGCTCTTTGAAGAATCATACAGGATTGACCACTCAACAACATATTCATGAAAAGTTAATTGAAAAAGCGAAAGTCAAACTTTCAACCACACAATTATCTGTAAGTCAAATAGCTTACGAACTAGGATTTGAACATCCTCAATCTTTTAGTAAGTTATTCAAGGCAAAGACTAATTTTACACCATTGGCATTTAGAGTGGCGTTTAATTAACTTTTTTATTAAAAATGATGTGATTGATGTATGAAAAAGGGTAATTCGTCGGATATTTTGGCCGAATTGGAAAAATCCAAAGTTTAGTTCTTTTTTTTCCGAACTAAAAATACCATCTTTGTGTCATCAAATAGAAACAATGGATAATAAGAAGCAAATTGTGGAAGAATTAGGAGTGCTTTTTGAGCGATTCAAGAGGACGCCGATGGAAGGGAGGGTGCTTGCTTACCTCTTGGTATCCGATCCTCCTTACCAAACTTTTGACAATATTAGGGAATTTCTAGGTGCTAGTAAAAGTTCTGTAAGCACTGCATTGAATTTTTTTCAACGTGAAGGTACCGTGGATTATAAAACCTTTAGTGGTGACAGAAAAAGGTATTTCATGATTAACATTTATGGATGGAATAAGAAACTAATTGAAACTACAAAAGGCCTAACAACTTTTAATACGCTACTTGAAAAAGTCATAGACTTCAGGTTCAGGGGAAAAGAAAATTCAGATGAATTCAGTACCAAACTTAAAGAAGTTCTAAAATTTCAAAAATACATAAATGAAGAACTTTTAAAAGCTATTGAAAGGTACAATCCAGATTAGTCAATTTTTTTTACCCAATTAGTTCTTTTTTTTCTGAACAAACCAGATTATACTTAACGATTTAATAATTTAAAAATGATTAAGCAGAACCTTACTGCCCTCTTATTTTTATTCCTATTCAGCGGAATGGTAATCGCACAAAGTCAGAAAGACACTTTACGGCTTGACGTAAGAAATACCATCAAACTGGCGGTCCAAAACAACCCGGACCTTAAAAGAGTAAGCCTCAATGAAGATATATTACAAAAGCAAATTGCAGGTGCAAAAAGCACTGCCTTCCCACAAGTAAAAATAAACAGTGGTTTCAAGGATAATTTTGCTTTGCCACAACAACTTTTGCCCGGAGAAATATTTGGTTTGGAAGGACAGATTCCGGTGCAGTTTGGTACCCGGTATACGCTTAACGCAGGTGCGGAGGTTAGTCAGTTACTCTTCAGTAAAGAATACATTGAAAACATAAAAAAGCTAGATGCTGCTGAAAAAACATACCATTTACAAACGCTTTCTACAATGGAAGACTTGATCTATCAGGTAGCGTCCGTTTACATTCAAATCCAAATTACCAAAGAACAATCGCAAATACTGAAAGCAAATCTTGACAGGATAGTACAGTTGGTTGAAATGGCGGAAGCCCAATTCAATAATGGCATCATAAAAAAATTGGATGTCGATCAATTGAAAGTCAACAAAACCAATCTTGAAACGGAACTATCCAATATTCAAATCGGAATTCTTCAGCAAAAAAACCTGATGAAGTTTTACCTGGCATTGGATAAACATTCAGAAATTTTGTTGACTGAAGACCTTATAAATAGAAAACCAGAGGAACTTTCTGACTCCTTACTTTTAAATGAGAACCTCAATTATCAGATTTTGCAACAGCAGCAAAAAATAACAGAATTGGACAATGATGTTATTAAAGCTGGTTATTATCCGACTCTCTCTACTTTCTTCCAATATAACTATGCAGGACAAGGCAATGAATTGAATTTCAATGAAGACAATTATTACGGCTTTTGGTCAGGTGTATGGGGACTCAATCTATCCATACCAGTTTTTGACGGGCTACAAAAACAAAGAAAATTAGAAGAGAACAAATTAAGACTGCTCCAAATTGACCAAAACAAAATGCAATTAAAAAATGCATCGCAATTGGAATTTGATAATGCTGGGATTAAACTCAATCAAAATAAAAAGCTGATCAACACTCAACAGGACAACATGAAACTGGCCCAGGAGCTGTACGATGTTACCAAACTATCCTATCAGGAAGGTGTGGCTCCTTTAACCGAATTGCTTAATGCAGAAACAAGTTTAAAACAGGCTCAATCTCAATACCTAACAGCATTGCTCAATTACAAACTGGCAGAATTAGAACATATAAAAGTCAGTGGCCAATTGGCGAAATTAATTCAGAATCAATCCAAAAAATAAACTTAAAAAACCTAAATACAAGATGAAATATTTAAGATTAATATTAATAATTGTTCTAATTGGTGCTGGCGCAGGTATATATTTCCAACTTCAAAAAAACAAAGCATTAATAGAAGAGAAAGCCAGTCAAACTGAAACGGTTATTACCGCCATTCCGGTAAAAACAGTAGCGGTTACCAAGGAAAAATTAAATCCTAATCTGAAGCTGGTAGGAACCTTTGAAGCCAGAAAAGAATTAACTGTAATTGCTGAATCTCAAGGATTGATAACAAACATCCTGGTAGAGGAAGGTCAGAATATCTCAAAGGGTCAAATTCTTGCTCACATAGATGATGCGACCATTCAGTCCAGACTTACTTCTGCAAAAGCTGCACTTGAAAAATCCCAAAAGGATGTTGAACGCTACAAAAACCTGTTGGATGTAGGTGCAATCAGTCAAACTCAGTATGAGGAGGTCAAGCTTGGAATGCAAAATCAGGAAACCAATCTTATTACCCTTCAACAACAACTAAAATACACAAAAGCAAAAGCACCAATGAATGGTGTCGTAAGCGAAGTAATGTTGGAAGAGGGAAGCTTTGTTAATCCTGGGTCAGCCATTGCATCAATTGTGGATATCAACAAATTAAAACTAGTTGTTAAACTGGATGAAAAAGACATTGTAAAGGTCAAAAAGGGCCAAAAAGTACAAGTCTCTACTGAAGTATATCCAGATTATCAATTTTCTGGGGTCATCAACCAAATTGATGTTCAGGCAAATGCTGCACGAAAATACGAAGTAGCCATTGAGATGGACAACAGCAAGGAACACCCTCTTAAAGCCGGCATGTACGGTGTCGTTGAAATTCCTTCGCAAGTTAAAAGTGAAGAAACAGTCCTAACCATCCCAAGGAAAAGTATCGTTGGCAGTATAAAAAATCCACAGGTCTACGTCGCAGGAAATAATCAAGCATTGCTTAAAGACATTGAAATCGGGGAATTGTTAGAAGACAGGGTGGTCGTGAAATCAGGTCTTCAAGAAGGTGAGGAGATAATTGTTACCGGCCAAATCAATCTAGAAGACGGAAGAGCCATAACCATTACCTCTTCCGCCAAATCCATTTCTGAATCTAGTAAATAAAATATAATGACCATCACTGAATTGGCAGTAAAGCGCCCGTCCTTAATTCTGGTAATTTTTACAGTTTTAGTATTCTTCGGCATCTACGGATATTCTACCTTAACTTACGAGTTACTTCCAGATATCTCTTCGCCGGTTATCAATGTAAGTACCGTATACGCAGGTGCACCTCCTTCTGAGGTTGAATCTTCGGTTACGAAACCTATCGAAAATGCTTTAGCATCATTGGAAAACCTGGAAAGCTCTCAGGCAATTTCCATGGAGAGTTTTTCTACCGTAACCATGACCTTGAAATATGGAACAGACGTAGACAAAGCAGTCCAGGAAGCCCAGCGCAAAATCAATGCTATCATGTCAGACCTTCCGGAGGATATGAAAGATCCCATGATAGGAAAATTTTCCTTGAGTGAATTGCCTATCATGCGCATGGGCGCAACCTCTTCAATGGAGGATGTGAAATTCACCAAGATATTGGAAGAGATAATTCAACCAGAATTATCAAGAATTGAAGGCGTTGCTCAAGTTAATATTATTGGAGGTACGGACAGGGAAATCAGCATAAACGTAGATGGGGACAAATTAAAATATTTCAACATTTCAATTTTACAAGTTTCCCAGGCAATAGCCAAATCTAACATGAATTTTCCGACAGGAAGTATAAAAGATAAAGATCAGGATATACTTGTCAGGTTATCCGGGAAATTCCAAAACCTCGACCAATTGAGAAACCTTGTAATCACAACTACAAAAGAGGGTTCTCAGGTATTATTGAAAGATATTGCTGAAGTTTTTGATACTAAAAAGGAAGTAGAAACCATCAGCAGAATTAATGGAAAACCTTCTGTAGGAATTACCATTAGTAAGCAAAACGACGGTAATACTGTAGAGGTTAGCAAAAAGGTTAAAGAAAAGATCGCTCAATTAGAAAAAAGGTACAAAGATGAAAATCTAAAATTCGAAATCTCGAGTGATAGTTCCATCTTCACCCTTCAGGCAGCTGATCACGTATTGGACGACCTTATTTTGGCAGTAATTCTGGTTGCTATTATCATGTTGCTATTTCTGCATAACATCAGAAATGCTATCATTGTAATGATTGCCATTCCGGTATCTATCATTTCCACCTTCGCTGTAATGAGTGTAGCAGGATTCACCCTAAATCTGATGACCTTGTTAGCACTTTCCCTGGTCATAGGAATTCTGGTTGATGACAGTATTGTAGTTCTAGAAAATATACATGCCAGGATGGAGAAAGGAGCAAGTGCCCTGGAAGCAGCTCAGGGAACCTGGAAAGAGATCGGTTTATCTGTTTTCTCAATTACTTTGGTAATCATAGTAGTATTTCTTCCCATAGCACTGGTTTCAGGTATCGTTGCAGACCTTTTGCGACAGTTTTCATTGGTGGTTGTAACTTCAACATTAATCAGCTTACTGGTGTCATTTACATTAACACCATGGCTGGCATCAAAATTCACGAAACTGACCCATTTGCAGCCTTCAAACATTTTTCACCTGCCTTTAATTTGGTTTGAAAAATTCGTAAAAGGGCTGGAAAACCTGTATAGAGACAGCTTAGCCTTTGCTTTAAGATTCAAGGTACCTACCTTGATTGGAATATTCCTTCTTGTCTTTGCTTCTTTCACTTTAATGACCAACGGTTACATTGGTGCTGAATTCGCATCTTCAGGAGATAATGGTGAGTTTGTCATCCAGATGGAAATGCCTAAGGAAATACCATTGTCCCAAAACAATGCAATTTCTCAAGAGGTCGAAAAATACCTTTTGAATAAGGAAGAGGTTACCAACGTCTTCACAACTGTTGGCCAAAGTAGCGGAAGAATGAGTACTACTCCTACTTCCTATATGACAGAAATAAACGTAAAACTAGTTCCGTCGGAAGGGAGAGAACTTACTTCAAAGGAATACGCGAATGCTGTTAAAAAAGACTTATCAGAAAACATCCCCGGGGTGAAATTTTCTGCAGCTGCAGTAAGCATCGTTGGTGGGAATACCCAGGCTCCCGTTAGAATCATTGTCCAGAGTTCTGACCAGAATGATTTGCTAAATTTTGGTGAAAAATTGACCAATGAAGTAAAGTCTATTAAAGGAACTACCGAAGTGAAATCAACGGTAGAAGGCGGAAATCCAGAGATTGAGGTTGATATAGACAGGGAAAAATTAGCAGACCTGGGACTGACACTTGATATGGTGGGTGCTACTATGCAAAACGCATTCACTGGAAATACAGATACTAGATTTCAAGATGGCGAATTCGAATATGACATTCGAATTCTATTGGACGCCTTTGATCGCAGAAATATGCAGGATATCGAAGACCTGACATTTTTGAACACCTCTGGGCAATTGGTAAAACTCAGTCAGTTCGCAGATATCTATGAAAGTACCGGACCTGCCAGATTGGAACGTAAGGATAAAATTGGGTCCTTAACAGTGGAAAGTCAGGTGATTGGAAGAGACATTGGAAGTATTGGTGATGAGATTAAAGAGAGGATTGCCTCAATGGATGTTCCGCCAAGTGTAAATATTCAATTTGATGGAGATTTGAAAAATCAGGCAGAGGCATTTGGCAGTTTAGGTTTTGCTTTAATTACCTCCATCTTGCTGGTTTACCTAATCATGGTAGCATTATACGATAATTGGGTCTACCCTTTTGTGGTAATGTTATCAATCCCGGTAGCCCTTATTGGAGCTTTCCTCGCATTGGCTTTGGCAATGGAAAATATGAGCATCTTCGGGATGTTAGGATTGATCATGCTGGTAGGATTGGTGGTAAAAAACGCTATCCTGATCGTGGACTTTGTCAATCAATTAAAATCAGAAGGAATGGAAAGGAAGAAGGCAGTTGTAGAAGGAACAATAGAAAGATTTAGACCTATTTTGATGACAACTATTGCAATGGTAATCGCGATGATCCCAATTGCTTTGGCAACTGGAGCAGGCTCAGAATGGAAAAATGGCCTTGCCTGGGTTTTAATTGGTGGTTTGAGTAGTTCAATGGTACTGACCATGATTATTGTACCGGTAACCTACGAATTGGTAGATAATATTGCAGATTGGTTCAAACGAAAATTCAAGAAAACTTCTAAACCTGAAGTAAATCCTTCCATAGTATGATTGGATTAACATAAAAGTTGCCGTGGTGACGCACGGCAACTGTCTATTAATTATTGCATTATTTTTTAACACAACAATCGTTTAAACATTACAAAGATGAAAAATTTAGCGCTAACAACTGCCTTTATGGGACTACTAGCCTTTGGGGCCAGTGCACAAAACTTTGCTACCGGAATTAGAGCAGGCGTAAATTTAACTACGTTTCAAAACGAAGATCTGGAAGACAACAAGTATGCCGTAGGTATCAATGTAGCAGTACCATTAGAATTCATTTTGCATCAGAATTTTTCTATTCAACCTGAAATTCAGTTTATTCAAAAAGGTGTTGCTTTCGAAGCAACGGATAATATTACCGGACTGGATTTAAAAACTAGATTTTTTACCAATTATCTGGAAATTCCAATCCTTGCAAAAGGTAAATTTGGAAGTCAGGCCTTATCAGGTTATTTAATTGCAGGTCCAACTTTAGGATTTTCAACTAACAGATATGCCGTTGCAATTTTGGATGATGAAAGAGAAACTGAAACGATAGATTTCAATGACGAGGGAGACCAAACTGATAATAGATTTGATATTGGAGCCGCTTTTGGATTAGGGCTGGAAGCAGGAATCGGTTCAAATAGTGCTTTGGTTTTAGACGCCAGGTATAATCTGGATTTTAATGACAACACTTCTTTTGAAAATGACCCTCCTTCAGATTGGACCAAAACTTTTAATAGCGGTATAGCCATTACAATTGGATACCTCTACAAATTTGGTAAATAATTATTTTTTAGGACAATTTGGTTGAGCCTTTCCTGGAAACAGGGAAGGCTTTTTCCTTGAAAAAATTCAAGTTTGATCCCTAAAATTCTAAGGGATTTGCACGATTTTTAAAAACTTTGAAAACTCTCTTTTTAAAAATAATTCTCAAAGGATTCAAGAGTGATCATATCCAATGGTCAAACTTTCCTTTTTTAAAGAATGTTATTTCTCTGATTCTATTTACCCAAAAAAGTCGATATGGTACTATTTATTGGTGAATGAATCGTCATATCGATTTTTTCCTATCTTTGAATCCATGGAAGGAAATACAAAAATGATCAATAAAGAAGAGGTTGAGAAGCTCGAGCGCATCGCTTCCATTCTTAAGACAGTCGCCCATCCGCTTCGCCTGGGTGTGGTACATTTGCTCGAGCAACACGAAGAACTAGCCGTTTCTCAAATCTGTGAAATGCTGGACAGCGAACAATCTCTAACTTCCCACCACCTTCAAAACATGCGCCTCAAAGGCATCCTCAGAGCCCGTCGCGATGGCCGAAGTATCCTTTATTCCCTTAAAGAAAAAGATGTTTCCCTGTTGATTGAATGTTTGGGGAATTGTCAGTGTAATATGTAAGGAGAGCGGGATGCGGCTTGCGGTATACGAGGTGCGGCTATTTTAAATTTTGTTTGAAACGGTAAATCATTTTCTGGACCTTATCGACTTGATCGAGTTCCCGCTTCAATTGTTCCTCGGAAAAATATCCTACCTTGATACATACAAAAAGTTGAGTTTCAAGTTCGAATGCAGAACCGACTGCTATATCTAAAAATCGATTTAATTCTTTTGCGCTTTCCCTACCACAACCTTCTGCAATATTGGAAGGTATTGAAACCGCTGACCTTTGAATTTGATTTTTCAAATTAAGCATTTCACTTTTTGGCAATTGGCCAACCAAGGGATATATCATCTTAACTAATTCCATTGCCTCTTCCCATACTCGTAAAGTTTTAAAGTTCTTCATAGTCTTTTTTCCTTAGTACCATTTATTGCAAAAAGGTATCAAGGAAAAACAAAATTTTTCAAAAAAACCGTATCCCGCTTACCGCAAACCGCAAACCGCTCTCAATAGCTATGATCATCCAATTCCACCTTCCCACTAAAAGTCTTATAAACAAAAATGGTGTAGGCTGCTACCAGCGGGCCACCGATGGCTGCAATGATGAGCATAATGCCTAAGGATTTTTCTGAGGACGCTGCATTGTAGATGGTGATGTCGTAGGCTGGGTCAATGGTAGACAAAATCAGTACTGGATATAATTCGATAGCTACCAGAATTAATAAGAAAGCAACGGTCAATGAGGAGAAAATGAAGGCTTGTCTGAATTTCCGTTTGCTGGCCAGCCTGGGAATATTTGCTATGCTCAGGAATGCTAGAACCGGCAGTACGAACAAGGCTGGATTTGATTTAAAATCATCTGAAAGGTGAGGAATGTAAATCAAGGTATACAAAGTGGTGATGCTAAACATCACGATAAAGAAAATTATGCCTCGCCTTAAAAGCACAATCAATTTCTCGTACAACTTACCTTCGGTTTTCATTAATAAGTAAATGGCTCCATGCATCATAAACAAGGCAAGCGTAGTAAATCCAACCATCAAGGCATAGGGATTGATAAATTCCAACCAGCTGCCTTGAAATTCTAAATCTTCACCGATGGCTGCTCCTTGTAACACATTTCCCAAAACTACTCCCAACAAAAGCGCAAGCATAACACTCGAAACAGAATAACTGATGTCCCAGGTTTTGCGCCACCATTCCATTTTTTCCTTACTTCGGAACTCAATGGAAACAGCTCTGAAAATTAAAAATGCCAGAAACAACATAAAAGGTATGTACATGGCCGAAAACATGGTGGCATACACCACCGGAAATCCGGCAAACAATGCTCCGCCTCCTATTACAAGCCACACTTCATTGCCATCCCATACCGGACCGACTGCATTCAAGGCAATTCTTCGGCTATTTTCTTTTTTAAAAAATAAATGCCAGGCTCCTGCCCCAAGATCAAATCCATCCAAAATAGCATAACCTGAAAAAACACCGCCTACCAACAAAAACCACCAGGTAGGATAATCTATTCCTAAAAAAGTACTCATATCAGTCTGTTTTATGCTTTTTTAGATTCAAATAATTCAGCCATCTCACGCTGATGACTCCGCTGATCTATCAGGTCAGAATCGTCGGGACCATGTTTTATTTTTTTATTTAAAAGATAAATAAACAAGGCCAAAAGCAAAGTATAAATGATGGTAAACATGATCAATGAAAATACAACCTGATTGGCTGTTACGACTTTTGAAAGTGCATCTGAAGTGCGCAGCAAACCATATACAACCCAGGGTTGCCTACCCATCTCTGCCGCATACCACCCTACCTGATTGGCTATCTGGGGCAATATCACAGCAAAAACAAAAAGACCAAGCAACCATCGTTTTTCAAACAAAGTCCCCCTCCACCAATAATAAACTCCGAGCAAACTCAAGGCAATTAAAAACATTCCAATAGCCACCATGATGTGATAAAACTGGAAAATTGCATTCACCGCACCCGGCCGTTCATCTTCCGGAAAAGAATTCAACCCCCTCACCGGAGTTTCAAAATCCTGGTGCAATAAAAAGGTCAAACCTTTTGGAATCTTAATACCGCTCACCTCCTGCTTCTCCTTATCTACCCATCCCATCACATACATATCAGCCACCGAAAGACTATCAAAATGGCCTTCCAGCGCCGCCAACTTTGCTGGTTGATTCTGTGCAACTCCATCAGCTGACCGATGCCCCGTAAACAATTGAGCAAGTGAAAAAACAGCGGCAACACCCAAGGCGATTTTAAAGGCCTTTTTTGAAATCAATTCGTGCCTTCCTTTTAAAAGATAATAAGCGTGCACACTCATCACCAAAAAAGCGCCGGCTAAAAATGCACCTATCCAAACATGACTCAATCGGTCCAAGCTGGATGGATTGAAGACCATGGCCCAAAAATCGGTTATCTCCGCACGAGCACTGGTTCCTTCTCCTACGATGTGAAAACCCGCCGGAGTCTGTTGCCAGGAATTGGCGACAACAATCCAAACCGCTGAAAACATCGACCCAAAAAAGACACCTAGGGTACTTATAAAATGCACTTTTGGACTTACCCTATTCCATCCAAACAACAAAATCCCCAAAAACCCGGACTCTAAGGCGAATGCAAAAATACCTTCTGCAGCAAGCGCAGAGCCAAATACATCACCCACATACCTTGAATAAGTCGCCCAATTGGTTCCAAACTCAAATTCCATCACAATCCCTGTTGCGACTCCGATTCCAAAGGTCAAAGCGAAAATCTTGGTCCAAAAACGGGTCATGGTTTCATACATCTTGTCACCGGTTCGAAGGTACATTCCTTCCATAATGACCATGATGAGCCCTAGACCAATGCTCAGTGGTGGATAGATATAATGGAAAGCCACGGTGAAGGCAAACTGAATCCGTGAGAGTATTTCAACATCCATGAAAAGGGAATTTTGGGCTAATTAAAGATGTTTTTCCTGAACTTGTCGGGGCTGAGGCCCTCGTATTTTCGGAAGAATCTGCAGAAATATGCAGTGTCCTTAAAATTCAAATCATATCCTATCTCCGCAACAGTCTTTTCTTCATGCGTCAGCTTTCGTTTGGCCTCAAGCATGATCCGGTCACGGATGGTTTCACCTGCAGATTTGTCGGTCATTTCCTTGACGACCACATTCAGGTAATTTGGACTGATGTGCAGTAATTTTGCATAATCTTTAACCAGTCGCTTTTTTAAAAAATGTACATCTACCAATTGCTCAAATTCCTTCAAGATGAGCTTTTGTTTTTTGTCGTCCGATTTCAGTTGTTGGCCACTTTGGTACAAGCGGCCCGATTGAATTAAAACGACATTCAAAAGAGATCTCAAAGCGCTGGCCATTCTGTCTCCTCCTTTGTCATATTCATTGAGCATGGTCTGCATCAACACTTCGGTTGAAATAAAAGACTCTTTGCAAAGACCAACAAAAGGTAGTCCGCGACTATTGCTAAAAAACGGAAAACTTAATAAACTATCAAAATGATATCGCTTTGAAAAGAATTCGGCCGTAAAGAAAATGAGGTATCCTTTTAAATCATTCACTTCTTCCCAGGCATGTATCATTCCCGGATACATAAAAAACACCATTCCGGGTTTTACCTCATAAGACTTAAAATCGATGAAATGACGACCACTACCTTCGGTTGCCAGCATCACCATGTAGTAATTGTGGCGATGGGGAAAATAAAATCCATGTGTCTCCTTCATAAAATCTTCCAGGCGAACCATGTCAAAGTCATTACCCAAGCGGGTAAATGCATTGCAACGCAATTCTTCAATATTGTAGGACTTGGGTTTCACTCAGATTAAGATTTACACAAGAATAACACGCCAAGACTGATAAAGTCTAGGACTATTTATGCTAAGGATTGTACTTTTTATCTTTTTGTTGCCAAAACGTGGAACTTGGAATATTCCGACCTAAATTTTTCAATTTCAACAAAGGGCCTTTGACAGGAAAAATTTTGACAAACATAAATCAGGCTGTCTTCTTCGGCAGGTTTACCAATCAACATGGGCAAATCATCTTCTTCAGTTGATGCAGCCATTACAAAATGGGGAATCCAGGCTTTTTGGAGTTCCACTGCCTTTTCAAAAGCGTTACTTCCAACCAGGGCTATTTCAGGTATTCCTTCTTCCATTGACAGAAGCAATGATGCCCAATAAGGATAATTCAAAGGAGAGGTAGAAGTTATTGCCATTACTTTCAGTGCCATCGCCTCGCTTCTTTGACGGTACTTTTCATTTCCAAGCAGATTGGCCAAAGACAATAAAACTTCTGCCATTATTGCATTTCCAGAAGGCATTTCCTCATCGGCAAGGTCAGTTCTTTTTAAAAGATCTTCCTCCCTTCTGCTCGAGGCATCAAAGAAAAATAAGTCTTCCTCATCGGAGAAACAGGCATTTACCCATTGCACGATTTTATCAGCCTGCTGAAGGTATTTTTTATCAAAAGAAACATGATAAAAATCCAGGTTCGCTTTTGCCAAAAAGGCATAATCTTTTAAAACTCCTTCCTCACCAATTGTTCCGTGAGTAATGTTTCTAAAAACCTTTTGACTTGAATTAGAAACCAGATTTTCATTTAAAAATTTGAGCAAGCCTTTAGCCTTTTCAAAATACTCCTCTTCCCCGGTTGCTGTGTATAAATGAGTATACGCAGTCCCCAAGATTGCATTCCAGGAGGTAATTATTTTTGCATCAGTATGAGGTTTGGAACGTTCATTTCTTGTTCCCAACAATTTCATCCTGGCTTCAAATAACTTTTCCCGAAAATCCTTCACTTCAAATCCCTGCTCCACGGCATAAGAAAACATTTCCGTAGTCTGTTGAAGGATGTTTTTTCCTTCAAAATTGCTTTCTTTTTTTACACCGTAATATTGGGCAAACAAATCGGCCTCTCCTCCCAGCACTTCTTCAAATTCCTGATATGTCCAGGTATAAAACTCACCTTCCTTGCCTTCACTATCCGCATCAATTCCTGAAAAATATCCGCCGGATTCACTTTTTAAATTTTCTTGGATAAAACGATCTACATCAAATGCAGCCAGTTTATATTTTCTTCTGCCTGTTACCTTATGAGCTTTTGCCAAAAGGGACATTAGGAGCGCATTGTCGTAGAGCATTTTTTCAAAATGAGGCACTTTCCATTCCCTGTCCACTGCATATCTTGAAATCCCTCCGCCTAATTGATCATAAATGCCTCCTTCCAGCATCTTATTGATGGAAAATCGCACAAAATTCAATACTTCCTCTTTTCCCCGATTCAAATAATCATGCAAAAGCAATTCCAGCGCCATGGTATTTGGGAATTT
The DNA here is from genome assembly GCA_041392845.1 of Saprospiraceae bacterium. GTDB lineage: Bacteria > Bacteroidota > Bacteroidia > Chitinophagales > Saprospiraceae > JAGQWW01. Next base: position 24,293 of record JAWKLG010000053.1, read on the forward strand.
TTTCCCATGTCCAAATCCGCCAAATTCCTGATCAAATTTTTCTTTTAAAAGGGAATAAAAATGAAGGGACAAAGCTGACTTCCCGTTACTGAATTTCGAATTGGAATCAGGAATTTCCTGTTTCTTTTTCATTTTTTCCAGTACACGATGAGCCTGACTTTCTACATTTTCTTTGTGTTCCCTGAAATTGTACAAAACATATTGCAGAGCCTGAAACCAGGACATTCTTTTACCTCCCTGCTCTATCGGGAAATAAGTTCCTGCAAAAAATGGCTTTTTGTCTGGAGTTAGGAATACATTCAATGGCCAGCCTGCTTCACCGGTCAATATTTCACAAACATCCATATAAAGTGCATCCAGGTCCGGACGCTCTTCCCGATCTACTTTGATGTTGACAAAAAATGCATTCATGAAATCGGCAACATCCTTGTCTTCAAAACTTTCTTTCTCCATCACATGACACCAATGACAAGTGCTGTAGCCAATAGAAACTAAGATTGGCTTGTTTTCTCTTTTGGCTACAGCAAATGCCTCCTCACCCCATGGATACCAATCGACCGGATTGTCCGCATGTTGCAAGAGATAAGGGCTGGTGCTATTTTGGAGTCGATTCATTAGTGTTTTTTAGCCCAATCGTTGTATCCGCCTTTTAAATTATACAGACTGTTAAAGCCTTTTTTGGACATGATATTACAAGCGGATACACTCCTGCGTCCACTGCGACAGTACACCAAATAGGTCTTGGATTTATCCAGTTTTTCTACCTTATTTTCAAAATAAGGATCATAAACATTCAACTCCATGGCTCCTTTAATTTTACCTTCCGCAATTTCCTGCGGAGTTCTTACATCCAGGATAACTACATTTTTATTTCCTTCCATCATTTTTTCAAACTGAACCACGTCCACATCAGTAAATTCACTGTTGGATTGAGCATTCAGACCGATGGTCAACAACATTAAAGGTAGGATTGCAAATAGTGCTTTCATTGTAATTGGTTTTTTATAAAAGGTCATAACTAAAAAATTAACTGCACCACCTAAAAGGCAGTGCAGCAATTCTATTAAAAAAAATCACCCGAATATACTTTCTTAAGATACTGCCGCCACTGCTTCATCAATCACTTCCTGTGTCATTGTAGTCGGACAAACATGGTCTGTCTTTGGCACATCAGCTTCTTCGATGCCTCTCCAACCTTCTACCACATCAATCAGGTTGGTATATCCTCTTGCCATCAAAATAGAAGTAGTGATAAGTGAACGGTAGCCACCCAAACAATGCAAAACATAGGTTTCGTTTCTGTCCAGGCGGTTCATATTTTTATTGATATAATCCAAGGGGAAGTTGGTAGCGCCTACAACATGCTGAGACAAATACTCAGTTGGTTTGCGCACATCCAGAACGGTTGCATCCATTCCTTCTTCCATCCTTTTCGCCATTTCTTTGGCAGTAATCGCGGTTACACTTTCAGTTTCCTTACCCGCTGCTTTCCATGCATTGATACCGCCTTCCAAATAACCCAGGGTATTATCATATCCAACTCTTGCCAATCTGGTCACTACCTCTTCGGCTCTTCCGTCAGGAGCAATCAAAACGATTGGTTGTTTGATATCGGTTATCAAAGCACCTACCCAGGGAGCAAAACTGCCGTCGATTCCGATAAAAATGGAATTTGGAATATGCGCTTCTCTAAAATCTGCTTCACTCCTGGTATCCAACATCAATGCTTCTTCTGTCTCTACCAATTCTTCAAATCGCTCCGGGGTCAATGGCACTGTTCCGGTTTCCAAAACCTGGTCAATGCTTTCATAGCCGGATTTATTCATCATGGCATTCTTAGCGAAATATTGAGGCGGAGGAGTCAACCCAGCGGTTACTTCCTGGATAAATTCTTCCTTGCTCATATCGGCACGAAGGGCATAGTTGGTCTTCTTCTGGTCTCCCAAATATCCCCAGGTATCTGAACTCAGGTTTTTACCACAAGCTGAACCGGCACCATGTGCAGGATAAACAATTACACCGTCATCCAAAGGCATAATTTTCTCACGAAGACTATCGAAAAGGAATCCGGCAAGGTCTTCTTTCGTGATGGAACCTTGTTTGATAGCAAGGTCAGGTCTTCCTACATCTCCAAGAAACAAGGTATCACCGGAGAAAATGGCGTAATCTTTTCCATTTTCATCTTTTAAAAGATAGGTAGAACTTTCCATGGTATGACCAGGAGTGTGTAACACTTTGAAAGTAAGCTTTCCTACTTTCAACTCTTCACCATCTGTGGCCTGATGAATGTCATAATCGGTAGTTGCATTCGGACCATACACGATGGTAGCTCCCGTTTTTTTGGCAAGATCGATATGACCGGAAACGAAATCTGCATGGAAGTGGGTTTCAAAAATGTATTTCAATTTTGCACCTTCCTTTTCCAATTTTTCGATGTAAGGTTGGACTTCACGAAGTGGGTCAATAATTACTGCCTCGTCTTCGCTTTCGATGTAATAAGCACCTTGTGCCAGACATCCGGTATAAATTTGTTCGACTTTCATTTTATTGAATTTTACGATTTTCTCGAAATAAAATTAGGACATTCAATCCTTTTGTTCTCAGTTGTTCTTAAATGACAGTACAAAAAAAAGGATTATTATCATCGCTATTAGTGATTCGTATCACATGCGAAATGATTTTAACGCCGCCTTAAGTTTCAAAGGGAAGATTTATTAGATGCCGGCGGCTAATTTAATAAATAACGAACCGCCGGCAAATCTTGTTCGCCGGTAAAACCGGACAAAGAGAGGAATTAGTCTATTGATTTCTTTGCAAGGTAGAAATCAACCTTTTCGTACTCGGTATTTGCAATTCTTTCATCCATTTCGACCAAAGTTTTGGGCGGTGGAACAATGGCTTTGTCACCAGGCCTCCAGTTTAATGGTAGAGCACAATTACACTTATCCGCTGTCTGCAAGGCTATCAAAGCACGTTTGATTTCATCCATATTTCTACCAACATTTAGTGGATAGTACATGATCAACCGAATGGTACCTTTTGGGTCGATGAAAAATACCGCACGTACGGCAGCCGTTGCACTTTCTCCCGGATGTAGCATTCCATATTTCTGGGCCACCTTCATATCCAGGTCTGCAATGATTGGAAAATCCATATACACATCTGTTTTCTCCCGTACATTGTTTACCCAGGCAAGGTGAGAGTGGATACTATCGATACTCAAACCTACCAATTTGGTATTGCGTTCCTTGAACCAATCATGGTCAACGGCAAACCCACTCATTTCTGTTGTACAAACCGGCGTGAAGTCTGCAGGGTGTGAAAACATCAGCACCCAGCTGTCTTTGTTGTAATCAGAAAACTGCATCTGACCGGCAGTGGTTATTGCATTAAAATCCGGTGCCTTATCACCAATACGAGGCATCGAATACATTTCAGTTTGATTTTCCATATTATGTTGAATTTGTATTTGAAAATGTTTTTAAAAATTGTCTGTATTGTTCGATTATCATTTTATGCTGGAAAGGTCATTATCGGCTGCCACAAATGATTCACCACATCTTCAGAAATATCGTGTCTAAAAAGACGGCTCAATCCCTTTTGATGGTGATGCCCCATCGCTACAAAATCTATCCCTGAATCTTCACTGAAGTGCATGATTCCTTTTTCAACGGACTCGTCATTGTAGATGTGAATTTCAAAATTGGAAAGCGCATGTCTTTGTGCAAAGGCTTCCATTCTTGGCAACATTTGCCGTTGACTTTGAAAATGTTTGTGGGTATTTATTTTTAAAAGATGAATTTTGGCATCAAAGGCATTGCAAATCTTTTTTACAGCCCCTAATTCCAATTTTTCATCTTTTTCAAAATCGCTGACCAATAAAATATCGTTGATCTTCAATTCAGAGCGATCACATTTTAGACTTAAAACTGGAACGACAGAATTTCTGACGACTTTGGCAGTATGAGAATTTCTCATCCACTCGTCCAGACCATGGGCTCCCGAAGTTCCCATAACAATAAGGTCAAATGCTCCCTTGTTTGCTTGTTGAATGATGTCCTTATTGACACGGCCAATTTTTACAATTGCGTCCTTGATAAAAGGCTTATCAGCAATCCAGTTTTGGATTTGTAATTCCAGGCTTTCTTTCGCTTTATAAAAAGCAGAAAGGTCTTCCCCCTCGTCATCTTTAATATTTCCATCTGCATCAAAAAATGCTTCGGCAGGAGCAGGTACTATAGAAAGGACTGTGATGGAAGCTTTGGTTTTTTCAGCAATTTTCTGAGCCATCTGATAGGCAAAATCACCCAATTGACTACCATCTACAGGTAATAAAATCTTTTTCATTTGAAAGGTTTTTAAACATCCATGAACCAGGGTAAATGGTATGGTTATGTCATTTAAAAACACATTACAAAGGTAAGGTCCGGAGAAACTTTAGATGGTGATCCTCATCACGAACAAACACAAAAAACAATGACCGCCGGAATGAAACATCCAGGCGGTCATCTAAAAATTACACTTGGTAATACAATTTTTAAAAACAGAATTTTAAGCAAAAAAATTATTCCTGCAAACTGAAAAGTTGCAGATCCTTAATGCCATTTTTTCAAAAACTGAAAGAAATCAGTTTTCAATTCGCCATAAATCTTTTTGAAAGTTTCATACTTGTCCTGAGCTCCGGCATGATCATAAAGTTCGCCGGTTGCACCATTAGAATCGTTGGCCATGGCACCTGCCAGTGCTTGTTCGTGGACATTGATCTCATGATTGATTTCATCCAGAACTTCTTTCTGACGGATAAAACTGTTTTGAAACTGCTCAAGTTGAGGCATCATTTCTTTGATCCCTTTGCCTACCAATTCCTCTAGTTGGTGTTCGTAGATGTTGATTTCGTCAGCATAGAATGACAATTCATTGCGCCACAATCTATGCTCTAAATGCTGGGTCATAATTTGACGGGCTTCACTGGTCTTCATTGGTAAAGGTTTATATTTTTAAAAAATCGGGTTTACATAAAAAAGAAGGGCTATCCGGAAACAGCCCTTTCCACAAATGAAAATCGAACAAAATATACTGAGAAGAGGGCGGGAGCCCGGCCAGGCTCCTTCCCTCGGATGTCATTACAATTCTGTAATCTGCTCAACGTATTCCGTACGCTTCAAGTCGGTCAAGACCATTTCCTTATATCCTCCCTGGATGTTGACAACTTTGTCAAATCCTCTTGCTTTCAAGATAGAGGCAGCTATTACTGAGCGATATCCACCTGCACAATGCAGGTAATATTTATTGTTTCTATCCAGTTGATTCATATTGCGATTGATGAAATCAAGCGGGAAATTCTCTGCTCCAATCACATGCTCTGCATTGTATTCACTCTCCTTTCTTACATCCAATAAGTTGTATGAATTGTTGAATACAGAAGCGAATTTTTCGGCGGTTATTTCCTCTAGAACATCAACTTCCTCTTCTGCCTCTTTCCATGCATCGAATCCTCCCTCCAGGAATCCGATAGGATTGTCATAACCAACTCGGGCAAGTCTTACCACAACTTCATCTTCTCTTCCTGGCTCTGCAACAAACAGAATGGGTTGTTTCAGGTCAGTAATCAAAGCACCAACCCACATGGCAAAGTTGTCGTCGATTCCTATGAAAATAGATCCCGGAATGAATCCTTTGGCAAATACATCCTGAAGGCGTGTATCAATTACCAATGCTTCTTCTTCAGCCCAGGCCGCTTTAAATGCACGAACGCTAAGTGGCTGAACCCCTCTTTCGCGTACAACATCGATACTTTCGTATCCCATCTTGTTCATCATGGCATTTTTAGGGAAGTATTGTGGTGGCTCCACCAATCCGGTAGTAACTTCTTTTACAAATTCATCACGTGTCATGTCTGCACGCAATGCATAGTTATTTTGTTTCTGGTCTCCCAGGTAACCCCAGGTATCAGAGCTCATTTTTTTACCACAAGCAGAACCTGCTCCGTGTCCCGGATATACAATCACATCATCTGCCAAAGGCATGATGCGTTCTCTAAGCGAATCAAATAGAAATCCAGCCAGATCTTCTCTGGTAATTTCACCTTGTTTAATTGCAAGGTCAGGTCTTCCTACATCACCAAGGAATAAAGTATCACCGGTAAAAATTGCATAGTCTTTACCTTCTTCATCTTTTAAAAGATAGGTAGTACTCTCCATGGTATGACCCGGAGTATGTAACACCTGAATGGTCACATCACCTACTTTCAGGACTTCATTATCTTTTGCAACGTATGCATCAAAGTTTGGTGCTGCAGTAGGTCCGAATACGATTTTCGCCCCTGTTTTTTTAGCCAAATCAAGGTGCCCGGAAACAAAGTCAGCGTGAAAATGGGTTTCCAAAACGTATTTAATCTTGGCTCCATCAGCTACTGCTCTTTCTACGTAAGGTTCGGTTTCGCGGAGTGGGTCAATTACTACTGCCTCCCCTTTGCTTTCTATATAATAAGCTGCTTCGGCCAGACATCCAGTGTACAATTGTTCTACCTTCATGATTAAGAATTTTTGAGTTTTTAAATTGGAGATATTTGGTTAAGATTAGGAACAGCTAAAATGCTGTACACCACTTTTAAAAAGTGATATCACAAATATACCCCCCTCCCAATCCGCTGACTGTGCAGCCGATCACTTATGAAATTGAGGTATATCACCAGGTTAGAGTGACGGAAATCATTGTCCAGGGATCGGGGGATCGTTTGCTCGGGGGATCGGGGCTCGGCTATTGGCTGTTGGCCATTGGCTGTTGGCTGTTGTAGGGGTTG
>JAWKLG010000054.1:0-29850 GCA_041392845.1 Saprospiraceae bacterium
TTAAGCAGGTCGATTTTGATGGAAGATTTGAGCATTCGGATCAAGTTTTTGTAGGATTCTATCAGGGTATTGAAGCCAGGATTTATCCAAATCCTTTACAACAGGAACAAGCCAATCTTTCCATCACAACAGAAAATGCTGTTCCGGTTGAAATTGAAATTGTGAATGCCAATGGTCTAATGGTTCAACAATCCACGCAAGAAACCAATCGAGGTCAAAACCTTTTTCAAATACAAACCAGCGGCTGGGCACCAGGTATTTATTTTATAAAAATGAAATTCCCGGGACAACAGGTTACGCAAAGATTGATGAAGCAATAGGAGCGGTTTACGGTTTCTTACGGTTTACGGTTTACGGGGAATTATTTTTCTTTGGACTGGTTTGTTGATAAATTATATTTTTAAGCATTATTAGCATGGTCCTAATTCTGATGTGTGTTTATGAAGACTAATTTCTTTTGTTTGTTTTTGGCTTTTTTCCATTTTTCAGCTTTCGCGGAAAAAGCAGTTCCTCAGTATTTCATAGAATTAAAAGAGGATAAGGTCGTTGTTGGCAAATATTTGAATGGGTCTTTAAAAAAGATTCCAATCCAGAAATATAGCCTCGACAAAGTAGATTCAAAGCAGATTTTTGATTTTCTTTTTCAAAATAAACCTACCTCCACTCTATTCTACTTTCATTCGTTTTGGGGTTCTTTTCCACCTTATCACCATGATTCCTTAAAAAAATTGGGCAGTTTGAAAGGGATTGAAAAAATAATCAGCATAGAATGGCATGGCGCAAGTCTTTCTTATAAAAAGAGCTGGCACAAAGCTCCTGAACAGGGTAAAAGCGTTTCTGAGCTTTTGAATTTTCTCTTTTTAAAAAATAATAATTTCAATTACCTTTTGTGCCATTCGATGGCCCATCGAATATTTCAGGGTGCATTTTCAAGTTTCAGGGAAGAAAAAATCCATTTTGAAAAAATCTTTTTCCCCGGAGCAGATTTAAATTCGGATGTTTTTGAAACTGCATTGAAAGAACTTCCACAAAAGGCGGATTCCATTTACATCTACACCCACCAAAAAGACTTCCTTTTAAAAATGTCAAAAATCGTGCATGGTAGAAATAGACTAGGATTGCACGGCGCATCTAAACCACCAGGAGGAAATGTGAAATCAATTGAAGTAACAGCCATGGAAAATCACAAAAAAAGAATCTCGACCCATCATGTTTATTTCAAAAGGGATCCGGTGGTTTTGGAGGATATTTTCAGGAAGATATCTGCAAGCAAAAGTTCCTCCTAACACTTTGAATATAAGAAACTTGTAAAAATTTCTTATCTTTAGAGAATCCCAAAAACCAAGGAGCTCATTTTTTAACCTAATACCCCTAACATGAAACTCCTTGCATGCCTTATCCTTGCCGTTTTTAGTTTTTCTACATCAGCGCAACAGGTGAACACCCTTGTACTAAAAGAAATCTACCACAAGCCATTGAATGCCAAGGATAAAAAACCAAGCAAAGTCCAAGTTGACACCAAAGGTGGAATGTTGGAAGTTACAACCAAATACAATAATGGCTGCGAAGAAAAATTCCATTTTGAATTCAATTTCGACAGGGACATGGCGGTTTTAAAGGCTAATGAAACCTATGGGTTTAATTATTTTGTTCGCGCCATGAGTAAAGAGTGCCAAACGAATCCCTGGCGAGAAGCCTATATGAAACCGGGCTCCAGTGATGGTGGTTATTCTTCTTTATTAGGTGAAACCAATTATGGAAGATGGGTTTATATGATCAGTGGTGGTGGCCCTTACAATTATGCGCGAGCAAGACCAAATAGCAAGGATGTAACAGGTGTCCAAAACGGAGAATTTAAAACCAAACCTTATACAAAAGGAACCCATACCTATTTTTATTTTGACATAAATTCTTCAGGTCATGAAAGTGGAGAAAGTTGCGCCTATCAATTCCTTTTTGTTTACGAATTAACCGATGAAGTTCCGAATGCTTCGGTTAGTACATCTGGTTGTATAGCACCCGATTGTTCATCCATGAAAGGCACCATCCCAGTCTGGAATTTCCAAAACAACCGTGGTGAATGCTGGTGCCCGGAAGGCATGGTTTGGGATAGAATGGAGAATAGATGCAGGTAGATAAACCAAAAAATTAAAACAATCAGGTAATTAAAATGCACTTTTCATCCCATCCCGCAATGTCATTAAGTAAAGAAAAGGCGTGAGTCAAACGTGGGTCTCTCAGAGAGTATCAACCGGCTCCAGTAGAGTAATTTGTTTTTTAAAAACATAATTGGATGTAATTCAATAACTTTTGTATTTCAATTCCTAATATTTTTGGTTCACGCTACGTCCGCGAAGGTTTTGCGCAACGACCGCAATTCAGATATTTTAATGAATTTCACTTTACATTCTCTTTACTAACTGACATTGCCTATTCCAAACCTCAAAAACCAATAAACCAATGAAATCCAAATCAAGCCAAAAAATCCAAAATCTAAAATCTAAATCACTCCCCATCTCCCCCAAACCCCAATCCAAAAAATTTGGAGACTTGTTCCCTTGTATACCCCTTTAAAAAAAGTAAAAAAATCCCTACTATATGACCAACATTTCGAAGCTACTATTCAGGTATTTCAAGCCAATGTGCCCTAACATTTTGCCCAGGAAGAAATCACCATGTTGAAAGAATATTTGGTGGACGGGAAAGAAGATTATTTTGTAGTCTTGAACAAAGGTCCATATAGCAGCAGGAGGTATCCTTCACCAAAGATGGGACGGGAGGAGTAATGAGCTGGGCCGCTGTTGCTCCAAATTTTCAGAAAAGGATATGGGGCTGCATGGTAAACAGGATTGAATTCATTCAAAAATCAGAATAAGTTTGATAAAATCATTTGTCGTACTTCTGGCTGCCTTTGAATTTTATCAAAAAATGGGATTTATCCTTCAATACACAAAAAAAAGGATTTTGGGCTCAGGGCTGGACTTATATTACATGGAAATGCATTTAGAATGACCTTTCACCTATAAATATGGCTTTTCTAATGTTATTCTAACACAAATTTGAGAACTACTTAGCATTTTTAGGGTTACGAATCATCTAAGCCAAAATAAAAATGATAAGAAACTTTATTTTCTTAGCTTTTCAACATTCTTCCTCACTGCTCAAAGTATGGGTGGGAGCAAATCGCCAGCTTACCTTCTGATTTTCCAAACCCATCATTCCTTTGCATTTAGCATCGGTGATTATGGCTACATCGGGAAACAGTCCCGAGGCAATAGGAAGGAAATGTTCAAATATGATCCTCAACTGGACGAATGGATCCAGATGCCTGATTATCGGGAGTGGGTAGAGGTTATGGAATCGGTGATGTTTATAATGGAAAAGCATATATGGGATTCCGGAAATGACGTGAATGGAGACTATTTGAATGACCTTTGGGTCTTTGATCCCGTTGATGAATCCTGGACTCGGTGGCCTTTTGCGCTTGTGAAACAAGAAATTCACCCGGCAATGGTTGCCAACAACGGCAAGATATATGTTGAGATGGGCGGTGGAGAAAATTCAAATCTTAATGATTGGTGGGAGTATGATATTGAGACCGACACCTGGTCACAAAAAGAGGTTTCCCAGGTCAGATAAGACACCATCCATTTCAATTTTCAATCGAAGAATATGTATTCACAGGTTTCGGTGTGGACCTGGGTTATTTCAAACAACTGGTATCGTTATGACCCTGCTGACGACAGCTGGTTGCAGGTTTTCAAATTTACCTGGGCAGGGAAGAGTAGCAGGAACTCGGTTCTCCTTCAATGGAAAAGGATATATTCTCAGCGGTGAGGATGAATCACACAGAGCCATGGTCACCGGAGAGATTTTTTGGAATCTCGAAGCCCAATTCCAGGATGCATGGAATGTCTTACCTCCACATCCAGGATATTCGAGATGGGCACCCGCTTCGTTTTTGTTAAATGGTGAAATTTATATAATCAATGGCGTGACAAAGAGGCAAATGGTCCTTCTTATTATGTTACAGAAGGATCTAAATTCAACTTAAACGAAATGGTTTCCAGCAGAAACCTGAAGTAATCAATGGTCAACTGAGCCTTTATCCAAATCCAACCAATGGTGAGATATTTATAAATAGTGAATTTGATTTGATTGAAAGTCCATATATCATATTCATTTTCTTCTGGCAAAATCGTTCAAAAAGGTGTTTTACAATCAGGACAATCTGCTTTAAATACTTCTCAATTAAATGCAGGAATGTATCAATTGAAAGTTCAAAAAGATAACATGAATTACGTTGAAAGATTTATAAAGTCTTGATGGGGTTTTATTCAATTTACAAGCTTTATAATTTTGAAGTTTTACGATTTACGGTTTACGCCAGCTTTGAATAGCGAAACCAATTACCTACAAACTATTTGTACTATCAAAAAGGGAACCTTTCAATCAGGTTCCCTTTTTTGATCCCTTTATAACAAATCCGGCTTTTCGTCATAGACTTCGACATTTTAAGAAAGGTTTCTTCTATCTTTTAGTTCCTTTGATGAGATTTCCCTTTTTTACAAGTAGAAAACTTGTGGGAAGAGATATTCACTTTAGTAATTTGTAAATTTACGATTTACGATTTACGTGGCCTTTAAAAAGAATGGCGAATATCGTAACATTCAGAAAATCAAGAACTTATTCAAGATTTTATATGATAAAAAAATGAAATTAAATGCCTTTTCCTAAAGAAATATCGCGTCGAACCCTGGTAAAAAGTTCCATTTTTGGATTCCTAGCTGTTCAGCTTCCCAATGTCAGTTTTGCACGTCAGATGATTACTACGGGACCGGAAACTTTCAAAAGAGAAGCCAATGAAAAATACCCTGCTATAAGTGACGATTTGGTAGCAGAATTGGTCGGAGCCAGCCATTTTGATTATGATCTTGTAAGAAAAATTGTCAACAAAAGACCGGAATTGGCCAGAGCGACCTGGGATTGGGGTTTTGGAGATTTCGAATCTGCTTTGGGTGCTGCATCCCATGTGGCCAGAAAAGACATTGCTACCTACCTTATGATGAAAGGAGCCAGAGCCAACATCTTCACCTTTGCCATGCTGGGTGCTTATGAGGTAGTAAAAGAAATGATTGAATTTTTTCCCGGCATTCAGAAGACATCCGGTCCGCATGGAATCAGTCTTCTCCAACATGCTGAAAACGGGCTGCGAAATGAAACCGGCAATAAAAGAAATGCACAAAAGTTGATTGACTTTTTAAAAAAACTGGGCGATGCTGATAGTCCCCGATACCTGTCAATGGAGGAGGAGGAAAAGTCCAAATACTTAGGCGATTACATGTATGGCAAAGGTGAAAAAGATGGATTTACCATACAATTGAATATGCGCAAATTGATTTCACTAGGAAAACTTGGTCAATTTGGAGGAGCATTGTACCGCCTGGGTGAAAACAGTTTTACCTACAACGGAGCCCCTTCTGTAAAAATAAGTTTTGAAGAGGAAGATGGAAAAATTTTGAGTTTGACCATTGAAGAGCCGGATTTGGTTTTGAAGGCGGTGAAGGTGGGTGGATAGTGTTTTAAGTCAAAAAAAGAGGATTTAATCCAGCCAAATCATGTGCTTTCCTTTAAGCTTTCCTATCTTGAAGCGGAATTAAAATGCTCATTGTAGATGAAAGCTAAATCATTACTCTTCTTAATAACATTTCTTTTGTCGCCCCTGTTAGGATTTACCCAAGAGAAATACAGCAAGTGGCAATTGGATATCGGAACTGAAATTTATGACTTTGATGTAAGTCCTCCTGTTCAATGTCTCGCTTTAAAAGTAAAATACAAGAAAGAAGCTGCTGAATATTATTTTTCATTAAGTCAGGGTTTGGTTAATCTGGGAGCCAACTATTCATATATAACCCCATCCGTTTTTGGCACTTCCACTACTTTAACACATGGTTATCCAAGACTTGCCAAAGGACCAATCCTTGGAATGGGGATGGACATTGCACCCATTTGGAAATTCCTACGTCCGGTCTTAGGTTTTGGAATAGAACGCTATCCGGGTTTTACCTATACAATTAAAAATTTAGGGACAGAAATTACCGAGGTCTTCGATGAAAAAGGTGGCTTTGGTGTATTTATAAAAGCAGGCTTTCAAGCAGGTCCAATTAGACAATATTTGCAGTTCAGGTTATCTGATGATCGATTTTACAATGGGTCCGCTAATTTTTCAACGGGTCTTACCTATACTTTTCAGACCGATAAAAAGGTAGAAGCAAGAGAAAAATATGCTTACATCAAATTTCCAAGACTTGAGAATCCAATCAATTTCAGGCTGGAAGGTGGTATTATGATGCAAAAAGCAATTAGTTTAAAAAATAATGGATTAGACGCCTCCATCTTTTTTGAGTTATTACAAAAAATTCGAACAGATACTTATATCGGACTTATTGCTGATGATAATCGAGGAAGTGAATATGACAATGAATACAGATCAGGAATTATCAATGGTATACCAAGAGAAGAACTGGTAGAAAATCAATTGTCAACTTTCAACATTACCGGAGTACATTTTCATAAAAAGAAGAAAATCGGATCGGATGCTGATATTTTTTATGGAGGAGGACTGGCTTCTTACCATTCCGGTTTCCTTTCTTTTTGGAAAAATCCCGTACCCGGAGTCTTCTCATCTGTAAAATGGAGGCAAAGTTTATATTCGGGCAGCCTTAGGCTTCATTTACCTATTAAAAACCACCCGGTCTTTGTTACAGTCGGATTTGGAATAGGATTTAATTTAAAGTCTAAAGAATCGGAATAAGCCGGTTAAAATGAATATTTTTTTAATCTTTAGCTGAATTCGACTATGAAAATTATTTACCTGCTTTCCTTCATTTTTATTTTCCCTTTATCCGGAAAAGCCCAGGAATATTGCCTGGTCAATTTTGATCTTGGTCCAGAATTTCATATCAATGAATTTATACATTCAACCTTGTTTTTTGGAGCAAAGGCTCGTGTTAACTATAAAGGATTAGAAACTTATGGTAGTATTTCAATGCCCATTTCAAGTTTCGGCGCACCTGAATTTCATGTGAGCGACGAAATGGAAATTATACCTTTTGAAGGACTTTATACCTTTAAACCGGTTATTGGTCTTGGTTTACAATACGCTCCTCCTTTCAAATATGTAGCACCCTATTTTGGGTTAGGTCTAAGTTTCTTTCCTTCTTATCGATATAAAGCAGATCCTGAACCTGACTTGTTTTTTTACAATGAAAATGCCTCTTCCAGCTCATTTTATATTTCATTGGGTTATCGTGTAAAAAACATTTCCAGCTATGTACAATACTATTTTGGGGAATCAGAAGAAAGCCTCAGACCTCTGATTTCCCTGGGTATTCAGTATACAATTGGCCTTACCAATACCAAAATAGTTCAAGAAAAATTTGAACCATTGGACATCAGAAGGGACCTAAACGAAGTCATAGGCAGGATTGATTTTTCTGCAGGAGGAAGGCTTGGATTTTCCCAGGGGGAGAATGTGATGGCATTTGGAGCGACAGCAGGCTTAATGGGAAAAATTAAGGGAAACCACTTCCTGGGTTTTCAGTTTGAATATGCCGGAAGTTCCCTGGCTGTAAGTAATAATTTCATTGAAAACGGTACACCATTACCAGGTTTTCCAGGAAAATACAACGTAGAGGGAAACAAAGTTCAGCAATTCAAAGCTTATTCACTTTATTATTTAAAAAGAAAAGTTCTTAGTGAAAAAAGTGACTTTTTATACGGAGGAGGAATTTCCTATTTCAACAGAGATTTTTTCAGAATTGGTTTAAAAGAATCTGTTGGACCTATGTTAATTGCAAAATTGAGGAGTGGAATATTCCATACCAGTATTCAAACTCAATTTCCGGTTTCCAATTTCCCCTTTTACCTTGGGGTTCACTTTGGTACAGGCTTAAATTTAAAATCATGGAAGGAAACCAATTAAAACAAATACTTGAAATTCATTTTTAAAATCCACAACAGTTGAAAACTAAATTATTCATTCTTGCACTTTGTGTTTCCCTACCAGGTTTATTGGTATCCCAAGATTCTACAAGCAGGTTCCAAATAGAAATTGGACCGGAATTGAAACTGTTTACACATTTCAAGACCATCCATACTTTTACGGCCAAATTTAAGCTGGACTTCAACACCATAGAACCTTACATCAACCTTTCTGTACCCTTAGTTGGCTTTGGGGAAGCAGATGCCTATCAATCGGTAGTAGAACCAGATCGAATTATTTATGTCAATAATAAAAGGAGAAACTTACCCAGCTATGGTATCGGGGTAGATATTTCCCCAAGATTTAAAAATAGCAGACCTGTATTTGGGTTTGGAGTAGATGTGTATCATTTGGGCCATTATTTTGAAGACGAAAACCAGGAAGTGGTACGCAACCCAGGTTTTGGAGAACCTGGAATTGAGATGGCCGGATATTTAAAAACAGGTTTTTTTATCAATAATCTTCAACCCTATTTTCAATTCAGAATTCCATTCATTGATTTTAACAACGAACCCTATTTCACTTATGGCATGGTCTATAACTTTCAGACCAATATTTTAAAAGCGAAGTTCCTTCCAAATCAGGAAAAAAATAATCCTGAAATTCAAAATTCTAAAAGATTCCGTGTAGAAACGGGATTAGAAATAAACATTCCACTATTTGGATTAAGAAATGGTCCTGTAACTACCACCTACTTGCAATTCATGCATCGCTATTCAAAAAAGCATCATTTAGGCCTGTTGTTTACCATCAATGATGATCTAATCTTCAATGAAACAGAGGAATACGGAAATGACAAAGAGGATATCAATGACATTAAAAATTTCACTACAACCCACGAAACCTATAATAACGAGCTTTCAAAAGTAAACACCACCGCTATTTTTCTAGGAAGAACCAAACAAAGGCTCTATAATTCAAGTATTTCTTATGGAGTAGGTATAGCCTCTTTCCACACCACGGCATTCGAATTTTGGAATGATATGAGACCGGGTGTTTTAGGGTATTTGCAATACAGCCAGGGTATATTTTCATGCAACATGAGAGGAAATCTTCCTTTTGGAAAGTATAACTTTTTTGTCACCGCCAACTTTGGTATTGGATTGAACTTTATAAAAAGGTGGCAGGATGAATACGAAGAATTGGACTATTAACAAGCCTTCATTACCTTCCGAAACTTTAATGAATTACCTTTAGGTATAATTAAATATAACGATTATGAAATGGCTTCTTTCTACTTTGATGGTTTTCCTTTTCTTCAACCTCTTTTCCCAACAAACCATCAATGGAAGCTTGAATTTTGATGGCCTCAATCGTACCTATATTCTCTACGTTCCTGCTTCCTATACAGGTGATGAATCTGTTCCGCTGTTATTCAATTTTCATGGATACGGAAGCAATGCACAGGAGCAGTTTTATTATGCTGACTTTCGCTCCATCGCAGAACGAGAGCAGTTTTTACTGGTCCTTCCCCAAGGGACAGAGTTCAATGGAAATACGCATTGGAATGTCGGTGGAACCTACTTCGGCAGTACCACCAATGACATCGGATTTACAGAAGCACTTATAGACAAATTGGAGTCTGAATACAATATTGATTCAAAAAGAATTTACTCAACCGGCATGTCCAATGGTGGTTACATGAGTTTCCATCTTGCTTGTAATCTTAGTGAAAAAATTGCCGCAGTTGCTTCTGTGACGGGAGCTATGACACCTTTCTCCCTGAATAATTGCGATTGCAAACACCCGATGCCAGCCATGCAAATTCATGGTACCAACGATCCGGTAGTTCCTTACAATGGAGCAATTTGGACACAATCCATTCCCTCTGTTTTAAATTATTGGGTAGATTTCAACCGAACTGATGCAAATCCAAGCATAGAAATGGTGCCCAACATCAACAGTTTTGACCAAAGTACTGCCGAGCACCAGGTCTGGGCCAATGGAGATGCAGGAGTCACCGTCGAGCATTTTAGAATAATTGGCGGCGAACATACCTGGCCAGGCTCACCCATCCCTATCGGAGTGACCAATCAAGACATCAATGCCTGCGAAGAAATTTGGAAATTTTTCTCCAGATATGATTTGAACGGAATTGTCACCTCGCAGGAACCTAATATTTCTCCTGCGCCTAAAGTCTATCCCAATCCTGCAAATGAGGCCATTTTTATAGATAACAACCTTATAAAAAAAGCAAATTATAAAATCTTCAACCTTCGTGGCCAATTGGTTCAGCAAGGAAAATTCACACCATTTTCTAATAGAATTGATATAAGCAGGCTCCAAACGGGAGTTTATATTTTAAAAATGGAAAACCTCACGCTGAAATTTATAAAGAATTAAAAAGTCTTTTAAAAAACCTATGACTACTACCCTTCGAACCGATTCCAAAAACATGGATTTCCAAAGCCTGGTTAAGTTGCTGGATGCAGAATTGGCATCAAGAGACGGAGCTGAACATTCCTACTACGCTCAATTCAATAAAATTGACCATCTCAATCATGCTGTGGTAATTTTTGAAAATGAAGTGCCTGTAGCCTGTGGAGCCATGAAAGCCTTCGATGAAAATTCCATGGAAGTCAAACGTATGTATGCCCTGGAAAACAAACGAGGCCAAGGATTTGCCCAGCTTGTTTTGGCTGAATTGGAAAAATGGGCAGCTGAAATTGGAATCCAACGCTGCGTCCTCGAAACCGGAAAACGACAGCCCGAAGCCATTCGATTTTACACAAAATCAGGTTATCAAACCATCCCTAACTACGGCCAATACATCGGTGTTGAAAATAGTGTCTGTTTTGAGAAGATACTTTCTGGGTGCTAGGTGCTAGGTACTTGGCGCTAGGTTCTGGGTGCTAGGTGCTGGGTACTGGGTGCTGGGTGCTGGTACCTGAAAAGTAGGGGTTGGCTGAGCCAACCCTGGAACGACCAAATAAATAATAATTTCCAGTATCTTTTTGAACCGTACATCATGTAATAAAAATAGATAATCCTTTCCCAGTACCCAGTACCTAGAACCCAGCACCTAGCACCCAGCACCCAGTTTTTTACTACCTTGCCATCTCTGAAGACAGGACGGTCTTCTACCCGATCATTTGAACAAATAGTTTTATCATGAAAGAAGCCATTCGCTTTACCTTCATCGTCCTCTTTTTTGTAGCTCTAATTGTTTGTACAGTCATTTGGCCACATTTTGGATTTTCTGCCATTGGACTGGTCATTTTTGGAATTGGTCTCTATGACATTTTTCAAAAGAAACATACCATCCTTAGGAATTTTCCGGTTTTGGGCCATATGCGGTATTTGTTGGAAATGATTGGTCCGGAAATTCATCAATATTTTATAGAGTCCAATACCGACGGAAAACCAATCGATCGAAATCACCGATCTTATATCTACGAAAGAGCTAAACTGGAAAATCAAACGCATCCGTTTGGGACAGAGCTGGATGTAAACGAAGAGAATTTTATGTGGATGCAACATAGCATCTATCCTGCAAAAGTTCCGGAAGTCACTCCAAGGGAGAAAATCGGAGGTCCACTTTGCGAAAAACCTTATGAAGCCAGCCTGTTCAATATTTCAGCTATGAGTTATGGTTCCCTTTCAAAAAATGCCATCAAAGCATTGAATTTGGGAGCAAAAGCAGGAAATTTTTTCCACGACACCGGAGAAGGTGGCATTTCGCCTTACCACCTGGAAGGTGGAGATTTAGTTTGGGAAATCGGTACCGGATACTTTGGGTGTAGAACAGCTGACGGAAATTTTTCCCCGGAAAAATTCAAGGAAAACGCAATTCGACCTGAAGTTAAAATGATTGAAATAAAAATATCCCAGGGAGCAAAACCTGGACATGGTGGAGTTCTTCCAGCACCTAAAAATAATCATGAAATTGCAGCCATCCGCGGCGTAAAACCATTCACAACCGTACTTTCTCCCCCTGGTCATAAAACCTTCAGCAATCCAAAAGGCCTGCTCAATTTTGTCCAACAACTTCGTGACTTGTCAGATGGAAAACCTGTGGGATTCAAATTGGCAATTGGTAGTAAAATTGAGTTCATTGAAATTTGCGAAGCCATGGTTGAAACTGGCATCATGCCGGATTTCATAACCGTTGACGGGGCCGAAGGAGGCACCGGAGCTGCTCCCATCGATTTTTCAAATTATGTTGGAATGCCCTGGGAGGATGCCTTGATTTTTGTTGTCGATACTTTGAAAGGTTATGATTTAAAAAAGGATATAAAAATTATCACTGCGACTAAAATCATTACTGCTTTTGATATTTTCAAGGCACTTTGCATTGGCGCAGATGTCTGCAATTCAGCCCGCGGAATGATGATGGCATTGGGATGTATTCAAGCCTTGCGCTGCGATACCAACAAATGCCCTACCGGCGTGGCTACCAACGATCCCAGATTGATGCGTGGCCTGGTTGTTTCAGACAAATGGAAACGGGTAAAAAATTATCATGCAAGAACATTGATTGATTTCAATGAGTTATTTGCAGCAGCCGGATGCACGGACCTCGACCAATTGAATCGAACTTTGATTTATAAAAAATTGAACAACGAAATCAAATCATACGAGGATATTTATCCTACTCCAAAAGAAGGTTCTCTTTTGAAAAAGGTACAATAAGATGAGCTCAGAATCGCTAAGCGAAGTCCATTCAACGGTACAGACCAATAAAAAAGGCTGGAGGAAAATCCTTTCTTTTCTGGGACCCGCCTATCTGGTAAGCGTCGGATATATGGATCCGGGCAACTGGGCCACCGACATTGCCGGAGGTTCCCAATTTGGTTACAAACTGATTTGGGTGCTGCTTATGTCCAACCTCATCGCCTTGCTTTTGCAGTCGCTAAGTGCCAGGTTAGGAATCGTACAAGGACTGGACCTAGCGCAGGCTTCTAAAAATGCTTATCCCAAATGGGCCAATATTCCTTTGTACATACTTGCTGAAATTGCCATCGCTGCCTGTGATTTGGCAGAAATTGTTGGAATGGCCATTGGTCTCAATCTGCTTTTTGGTCTTCCTTTGGTCTGGGGTGTCAGTTTAACTGCGCTTGATACCCTTTTGCTTCTTTTTCTTTTAAAAAAAAGCATGAGAACCCTGGAAGTGTTCATCATTTCTTTGGTCTTCATTATCGGTGCCTCTTTTGTAGTGGAAATGTTTATTGTGAGTCCGGATTACGGAGATGTTGCGCAGGGATTTATCCCCTCGGAATTGGGTGGTTCGGCATTGTATATCGCCATTGGAATCATAGGAGCAACAGTTATGCCCCACAATCTTTACCTGCATTCATCGCTGGTTCAAACCCGAAAATTTGACCGCAGTCCCCAGGGAATCAAAAGTGCTTTAAAATATAATTTCATTGATTCTGCCATTGCACTCAACCTTGCATTTTTTGTCAATGCAGCCATACTTGTACTGGCGGCGGCAGCTTTTTATGTAAACGGATATTACGATGTGGCTGAAATTCAGGATGCTTCCAAATTGCTGGAAAACCTGTTTGGAAGTGTAGCTCCGACCTTCTTTGCCATAGCCTTAATTGCAGCCGGCCAAAGTTCCACCATCACAGGTACACTGGCAGGTCAGATTGTAATGGAGGGCCATTTGAATTTGAGAATCCAGCCTTGGGTTCGGAGGTTGATTACCCGACTGCTGGCTATTATTCCGGCGCTGTTTACCATTATTTATTTTGGAAATGAAGCATTGGGTAGTCTCCTGGTATTGAGTCAGGTAATCTTGAGCCTGCAATTGGGCTTTGCCATCATACCACTCATCCATTTCAATTCTGATAAAAAGAAAATGGACCAGTTTGCCATATCCATTTGGACCAAAATACTGGCCTGGATGAGTGCGGCTGTTATCGTTTATTTAAATATTTCCCTTGTTTTTGAGGAGATTCAAACCTGGTTAAAGACAGCCGGGAGTAGCAGTATTTACATCTATATTTTTGTAATTCCCATAGCACTTGTCTGCCTTGGCCTGCTGGCTTATATTTTTATTCATCCTATTTTACAATTAAAAACCAAAGAGAAAAATCAGCTGCCTCATGGGCAAGCACATAAATTTGAACAACTTGACGTGGTTCATTATAAAAAAATCGGTATCAGTATAGACTTCTCAGAGGTTGACCACCGTGTAATTCAAAATGCCTTGAAACAAGGAGGGAAAGAGGCCGAATACACCTTCATACATATAGTAGAAAGCGCTGCTGCCCGCTACCTGGGAACCAGTGCCATGGATCATGAGACCCAAAAAGACCTGGCCAATCTGGAAAACTATGAACAGCAGCTTATCCAACTAGGTTATAAAACCGGCCATAAAATTGGTTTCGGAAATCCCGGTTTGGAAATAGCCAAAATTGTCAATGAAGAAGGACTGGACATTCTGGTGATGGGCTCTCACGGCCACCGAGGACTGAAAGACATGGTTTATGGTACAACCGTCGAATCGGTACGACATAATATTTCGGTTCCGATTTTGATTGTGACTTGAGATTGGAGGCTGGACACTAGATACTAGACACTAGACACTGGACACTGGAAGCTGGATAACTGGAGGCTGGTTTTTTTTGGATCCTTTAGGGTAAGAGTTCTTCAGCCCAACCAAAATCAACAAAATTCCTGTCTAGCTTAAAAATTAAAATCATGACCCGAATATTCTTTCTGCTTTTGACGCTTTCAGGAATCATTTTCTTTTCATGCAAAAAAGAAAATGACCATCCATCACCCTTTCAAACCCTGCAAGGAAATTGGGAATGGCAGGAATCTAACGGAGGATTTGCTGGCTGGCAACTTACTCCCGCATCTGAAGGATATACCCAGTCTCTCGAAATCGATACTGATACCTACAAAATGTATCGAAATGACAGTCTTTTGTTCGAATCAACCTACACCATAAAACAGGTTCAGGACCCAATAATTGGTCCTTCAAAAGATGTAATTGAACTCGACACACAATCAGATATGGGTTACCAGATTAGCAATGATAGTTTGTTTCTTTTTGATCAATGTTTTGACTGCTATTTTCATTTGTACACCCGGAAGTAGGTGTTGGTGTTTGGCAGGTGATGGAAATCATATCGGATTTTTCAAAATCCTACTATTTTTAAATGAAATTTTTTCCATCACCTTCAATGCCCTTGCCATAGACACATCTATTACCCATATCCGTCCCAGGTTTAAACTCCTTGTCAATTATTCTCCTGAGGAAATGTTGGCGCGTTTGGATGCCATGTTAAAAACCAAGCATCCCGGTCTAAAGGGAAAACTGGTAGACAACCACATCATTCTGGATATCATCGGTCCTGAGGTACATTACTGGTCACCTCATCTTAATTTCAGAGTTGAGCCTGATGAAAATAACCCTGAAAATTCCTACGTAATGGGAATATCGGTCCTCGCCCAGCTGTCTGGACCATGTTTATGTTCATCTACTTCTCGATAGGTATCTTCAGTTTCATCATTGGCTCATACGGGGTTTCCAAATGGATGCTCGGCACCTGGTCCTGGACACTTTGGGCCTTCCCTTCAGGCATTCTCTTCATGCTCACCGCCTACCTTTCTGGTCAATACGGAGAAAAATTAGGTGCAGACCAAGTGGAAATTCTCAAACAGTTCATACGAGATGCCATTGGAGACAGAATGCTGGAAGCTGGGCACTAGGTGCTGGGAACTAGGTGCTGGGTACTAGGCGCTAGGTGCTAGGTGCTAGGTACTAGGTACTAGGTTCTGGTTCTAGATTATTACTGAATCTATTCTATCCTACCTCTTATTAATGAAAGCCTAAATCAATTCCAGAACCTATTACCCAGAACCCAGCGTCCAGAACCTAGCACCCAGAACCTAGTACCCAGAACCTAGCACCCAGAACCCAGCGCCTAGTACCCAGTACCCAGTACCCAGAATCTTTCCTTATTTTCGCAACCAGCCCTGACCGTCAATTTTACGGTCGATGAAAAAATACTTTTGGATCTATATTTTGTCTTTTCTGCACTTTGGATGGGTAGCGGGACAGGTTTGTAGTGGCAACCTTGGAGAGAATATTTTCACGGAAGGTGATTTTGGTTCCGGACCTTCCAATATTCTGCCACAAAATCCGAATATTGCGCCGGGTTATATTTACCAATTCCAGCCTCCTCCAAATGATGGATATTACACTATCTCCAACAATACCAGCCCCTGGGCGCATATTTTTGGATGGGTGAGTACGGGAGATGCCAGCCCGGATCCGCGAGGTTACATGATGATTGTCAATGCCACCTTCAGCCCTGGTTTTTTCTATGAACAGGAAGTTGATAATCTTTGTGCCAATACCCTTTATGAATTTTCGGTTGACCTTTTCAACCTTGTTCCTTCCGGAAGCAATTTTATCAAACCCAATGTATCTTTTTTGATAGATGGACTTGAAGTGTACAACACAGGAGATGTTCCTGAAAATGAAAAATGGAACAAATATGGTTTTACATTCACCACTGCTCCAGGTCAAACCTCAGTAACCCTTTCTTTAAAAAATAAAGCACCCGGAGGAACCGGAAATGATTTAGCACTTGACAATATTGCCTTTCGCCCCTGTGGTCCGGAAGCTAAAATCTTTCCACAAACGATAGTAAATATCTGTGAAAATGGAAATCCAATTGATTTGGAAGCTACTGTTCTGGGCACGCAATACGACAATCCTCAATTTCAATGGCAACTTAGTACAGATGATGGAATGAGTTGGATGAACATCGCTGGTGGAAATGATCCCATGATAACCCATTCCAATTTAAATGGAGGACTTTACATCTATCGGTATTTATTGGCCAACGATCCGGTTAACCTTTTAAATTCAAAGTGCAGGGTGGTTTCAAATGAAAAAATGGTCAATGTTGTACCTAAATATTATACCATTACCGATACCATCTGTGAAGGAATTACATTTCAACTAGGCAATAAAAACCTGGATGTTTCGGGTATCTATCAGGACAGCCTCCTTTCCGTTTTTGGATGTGATAGTGTAGTAACTTTAGAGTTGACTGTTCTCCCAGATCCAGGAATTGAAGCCTCTTTAAGTATTACCGACCCAATCTGTTTTGGTGAATCAAGTGGTAGAATCCAATTGGATAGTATTAAAAATGGATTTGAGCCCTATCAAGTCTTTTTTGATAATGAACTGGCCAGCCAGCCTCTTTCAAGAATAAATTTACCTGAAGGAATTTACAGTTTGGACATCATAGACAAGTTTGGATGCAATGTTTCAAAAGAAATCAAACTCAACAATCCGGTTCCTTTATCATTGGATTTGGGACCTGACCAAAGAGTTGTGCTGGGTGAAACGGTTACAATTTATCCGGTTTTAAACGATACTGTAAGAACATTTGATTGGCAGTCTTCCGGCACTTTGGATTGTACCGATTGCCCACAGGTCCGAGTTTCGCCTACACAGGGTGAAACCGTTTATTTGGAAGTGACCGATGAGAATGGATGCAAGGCAAAAGATTCCATTTCCTTCAATGTAGATATCGTACGAAAAGTATTCATTCCCAATGCATTTTCACCCAATGGAGATGGCATCAATGATGTTTTCATGATTTTTGGAGACATTCCCAATGTTGCAGAAATCGAAAGTTTGCAGATTTTTGGGCGCTGGGGAGAGCTTATTTTTGAAAAGAAAAACTTCCTGCCGAATGATGAAACTTTTGGTTGGGATGGCTATTTTAAAAATAAAAAAATGGAATCCGGGGTATATGTTTATGTAGCAAAAATAAAGTTTCTGGATGGTGAAAGCCTTCTCTATTCCGGCAATCTCAGCCTTGTCCGGTAAGAACAATTATGCTACCTTGAAAGATATTTTAAACAATGAAGCTATTTCGGTACAAATGGATCTCTACTTTTAAATTCTCCCTGATTTTCGCCCTGGGATTTTTGAGCAATTTCTCTTTTGCCCAGAACCTTGTTCCCAATCCAAGCTTTGAAAAAACCACTTATCAACAATACGATTATCCGTTCAATGCATTTTTATTTCTTGAAGATTGGTACCCTGCTGCCTGGGTGAACTTCGATTCTTCCTACCTCTGTACTGCTGATCTATTTGACAACAACAACAAAGTGCCACCTCCCGAACCTCAAACTTTTTGGAACATTAGAACCGGAGCTGCCCAGGGAGATAAGTTTGTAGGATTGGTAAATGAAATTAAAAAAGAAGGATTCTTCAGACCGGAAGCAGTCGGAGCAAAATTGAACCAAGCCCTGGAAGCCGGTTCATATTATTTGATAGATCTGGCAGTTAGAAATAAAGGAACTGACCATTTCTTCCATGACCCTGAATATTGTCTGGAACCATCCTACCAACACCTTGATATCTGGTTTGATACAGACAGTATTTTTCTTTTTTGGAACGACCTGGGGAAAAACAGTTATACGGTCTCAGAAAGGAATTTATCGCTTTTTTCAAGTTCCATGGAATCAAGAATTGATGGAGTCTGGAAACGTGTCGGCACCTGTTTCCAAGCAAAGGAAAATGATATTTTCATGGCCATTGCAATGACCTCCGGCAGGTTTGACGTGATTCCTCCTTGTGAAATACTGGAGGACCATTGGGATTTTTTCTACACCTATTATTTTGATATTGACGATGTCCACCTGTATCGTTTACCTGAACAATATGAATTTAAAGATACCATCTGCGAAGGCAGGGAAACCGCATTCAACATAGCAGAATTGCTCCATTTACCCACCATGCAAAGGCCGATTCAGATGATTTGGCCAAATGGCCAAAATGATTCTGTTCAATACCTAAACCAAGCCGGAAAATATAAAATAGACCTGGTTTTGGATTGCAAGACCATTCCCATTTACCTTGAACTGGAAGGAGTGAAGTGTTCACCTGACATTTATGTCCCTAATGCATTTTCTCCAAATGGAGATGGAATTAATGATGCATTAGACACTTACATCCATCTCGATTTGCCCTTGGTTTCCTATTCTTTCAAAGTTTTTGACCGCTGGGGAAGCCTGGTTTTTGAATCAAAAGACATTACCAAAACCTGGGATGGCACCTATAAAAACAAAGACTTTAAAAGCGGAACTTTTAGTTGGGTTTTGGAAATTTCAGTAAACGATCCTGAACTAGGTATCCGGCATTTTTTAGAAAAAGGAGCAGTAGATATAATCAAATAAAACTAAGGCATATTCAAATAAGGCAAAATAGCAGTCTGCCAAATAATATATCCTTTCTTGTTCATATGTAAATTATCTTCTAAAAATATATCCTTCTGAACCTCTCCGTTCTCATCCAATGCCGGTGTCCAAACATCTATAAATTCAGTTTTATCCTCCTTTGAAGCATATCTTTTCAAAATTTGATTCAAATCTTCATATTTATCTTTCAAATTCCATCTTGCCACACTAGGTTTTGGTGAAATAAAAAAGACAGGAACATCCTTACCTAAATTTTCGGCAATCATTTTTCTCAGCTCTTTGGCTTCCTTCAGAATTTCCTTAGGATCTTCACCCGCAGCGATATCGTTGTCCCCTTCATAAATAAAGACTTTTACAGGTTTGTAAGGATATATCAGGCGATCTGCATAATAAATGAGGTCTGAAAATTGAGATCCGCCAAACCCTCTGTTCAAAACAAAATAACCTGGAAAATTTGAAACCATATCATCCCACATTCTGATGGATGAACTTCCAACAAACAAATTTACCCCATCCGGATGCCCATGTTTGGCATCCATTTTTTCAAATGCTTTTATTTCATCTTCAAATCGGGTTGGATCTTCCTGTGCGGTTAAGAGCAGGGGAAAGAACAGAATCATTATATTTAACAGGCTGAATTTGAGCAGCTTCATTGGTAGATATTTTTAAAACTTATAATATGACTAAAATTAAAAAATATAAAGGAAAACCATTTTGGAACTTCTTATTGATTTTAATTCCTGCGGCATTTTTTAGTTGCGCAGAAAATTATAATCCTTTAAAAATAAAGGAAGAAGCTACTCAAATGCTGGACGATTATCATGAGGCCATTTCAAAAGAAAGCCTACTTGGCGAATTTGCATTTTTAGATTCTTCTGAACAGTTCTTTTGGGTTCCTCCGGGCTACACCAAAGCATTGACTTATGAAGAGGTAGCACTTTTTTTAAGAAAAAATTCGGCCAACTTTTCTGCCATTGATTTCAAATGGGACCAATTGGATGTTTATCCGCTTTCCAATGAAATTGCTACTTACACAGGATTATTATCCGGCAGCATGACCGACACCAGTGGGCAAGTTTCACCCGTAAAAATGATAGAAAGTGGTACCCTAATCAAGAGAAAAGATGGTTGGAAACTTCTTTGCGGCCAATCCAGAAACTTATAATCCTTTTTAAATGCTAAAAATGTCTTTGGCTAATTTCCCTTACTTTTGTGCCCCTTAAAAATGATAGGATCTTGGCTGCTATAAACAAAGAAATCATAAGGCTGGAAAATTTAGTCGATTCTGATTTGGTTTGGAAACTTCCGAGCTCGGTGAATGATTTGGATTTACCCGATCGATTTACTTTTCCTTTTTATTACGAACCTCATCCTTTGACTATTGAAGCTTCTAAGATTCTTCAAAATTACCTTCAATCACAGGAAGACTGGGAGCATAATTTTGGACTGGAAGAAGGAATGGACGGTTTGGTAATCGGAAAGATGTTTGGTGTCTTGGTAGTTCAAAAAGAAGATGGAAGTTTGGGTTTTCTTGCCGCATTTTCCGGAAAATTGGCCGGAGGCAATCACCACAAAGGATTTGTGCCGCCGGTATTCGATATTTTAACCGAAGGTGGATTTTTCAGAACGGGTGAAGATGAACTCAATGCCATCAACCGAAAGATTGAAGCATTGGAAGTAGATGAAAATTTTCTTCAATTAAGTGCTCTTTTAAAAAAGGAAAAAGAAACTGCGGAAGAGGAGCTTGAAGGAGAGCGCAATAAAATGAAAGCCGCAAAAAAAGCAAGAAAAGAACGTCGTGAAAACGGCCGACAAAGCCTTCCTCCCGAGCAATTTGAAAGACTTCAGGAAGAACTGAAAAATGAAAGCCTGGGACAGCGTTATGTTTATAAAAAAATGAGCAAAGAGTGGAATGAAAAACTGGATGAAATTGAATCCCAACTTAAACCGCTTCAAGAAGAAATTGCTTTTTTAAAAAAAGATAGAAAAAAGAAATCTTCAGCTCTCCAAAGACAACTTTTTGAACAATACTATTTTTTAAATCAAGCCGGCAAAAAGAAAAGCCTGGCCGATATTTTTGAACTGGCAGAACCTTCCACTCCACCTTCCGGCGCCGGTGAATGTGCTGCACCAAAATTGTTGCAATATGCCTTTTTGCATAATTTGAAGCCAATCGCTATGGCTGAATTTTGGTGGGGACAATCACCCAGTTCAGAAATCAGAAAACATGGACATTTTTACCCTGCCTGTAGAGGAAAATGTGAACCCATTCTCGGCCACATGCTCGAAGGAATTGAGACTGATGACAATCCCATGCTAGAAAGTCCGACCCTGGAAAATGACATTGAAACCATTTACGAAGACGATTTTCTTCTGGTTATCAACAAACCTGCGGAGTTTTTATCTGTGCCCGGCAAACAGATTACCGATTCCATTTATGAGCGGATGAAGAACAAGTTTCCTTATGCAAGCGGGCCGCTGGTAGTGCATAGACTGGACATGTCGACTTCCGGAATCATGCTGATTTCAAAGTCAAAGGATTCTCACAAATACTTACAGGAACAGTTTATTAAAAGGAAAGTAAAAAAGAGGTATGTCGCCTTGTTGGATGGCATCATTGCAGAAGACGAAGGTTTAATTGACCTTCCTTTACGAGTAGATTTGGACGATCGTCCCAGACAATTGGTCTGCTACGAATATGGAAAACCTGCTCAAACCCAATGGAAAGTTTTGGCTAGAAAAGATGGCAAAACAAGGATTCATTTTTTCCCGATCACCGGCAGAACCCATCAATTGAGGGTACATGCTGCCCATCCAAAAGGGCTCAACACTCCGATTATCGGAGATGACCTTTACGGAACCAAGGCCAATAGATTACATCTGCATGCAGAGTGGATCCAATTCAGACATCCCGGAACAAAAGAACTGGTTGAATTTACCATTGAAGCGGAATTTTAAAAAAGAAAAACACCTCAAAAAAACCTGAAAACATGCAAGCACCAGACCCCAATCAGCCATTTCCTTTGCAAGGATATGACCGACT
This sequence comes from Saprospiraceae bacterium, assembly GCA_041392845.1. Classification (GTDB taxonomy): domain Bacteria; phylum Bacteroidota; class Bacteroidia; order Chitinophagales; family Saprospiraceae; genus JAGQWW01. Next base: position 22,269 of record JAWKLG010000054.1, read on the forward strand.
TTGTTTTTTAAAAAATGTGGTCAAAAACCCCAATATCATCGTAGGGGACTACACTTATTATGATGATTTTGAAGATGTGACCAATTTTGAAAAAAATGTAAAGTACCACTTCGATTTTGTGGGTGACAAACTCATCATAGGGAAGTTCTGCATGATTGCATCTGATGTTACCTTCATCATGAACGGAGCCAATCATCTTTCTAAATCCGTTTCTTCCTATCCCTTTGCCATCTTTGGAGCAGACTGGAAAGACGCCATGGAAGGCAAATCTTATCCGGTAAAAGGCGACACCATTATTGGAAACGATGTATGGATTGGTTACAATGCCACCATCATGCCCGGCGTCAAAATTGGTCACGGTGCCATCATTGCCAGCAATGCAACCGTGACGAGAGATGTTGCCCCCTACTCCATCGTCGGTGGAAATCCCGCCAAAGAAATCCGAAAGAGATTTTCTGAGTCAGAAATCGAAAAGTTATTAAACCTCGCCTGGTGGGACTGGCCCATCGAAAAGATCACGGAAAATGTAAAAAACCTGACCGGAGGAATTCGGAGTTGTTGGATGCTGAGCGTTAGACGCTGGAATCTGGATGCTGGACGCTTGATGCTGGACGCTTGACGCTGGAATCTGGACGCTTGATTTTAGTGACGGGCTGCGCCCGCCTTCCAACAGAATGGATCTTTCAAAGGACGATTGTCAATTGTTAGGAACTTTAATCGGGAATCAGGTTGCTTTTCCAGGAGCCAGCAAACGAGCCACATAGATTTGGAATTTTTCGTCCGGGTGGCTTCGACAGGCTCAGCCACCCGGTATGGTACCCTTTAATGAAAATGAGCAGCATCAATAAATTCGGCGTCCAGAAACCAACCAACGAGCAAACAAGCCAACGAGAAACGAGCAAACCAGCTACCGTCCTAATTCAAACCTTTAAGGAACCATTTTAATATTCGACCCTCCGGGTCGTGTAATTTTTATGGTATCGCAAAGTTACGGAGATGGGACCTTCGGTCCTAAATTGGAATCAGGATTTTGCCAGAAGATAGTGTCCAGTGTCCAGCAAACGAGCCACGAGAAAACAATCTCGCCCTCAAAATGATCTATTGCATGGCTTCAATCATCCCGTCGTTCCAGGGTTGGCGCAGCCAACCCCTACATCATCCGGCGTCCAGCAGCCAGCGTCTGGAATCGAGCAAACGAGCAACCGAGTTCCGAGAAAACGAGCCACGAGCAAACGAGCACCCAGCACCTAGTACCAAGCACCTAGTACCTAGTACCTAGCACCCAGTTAACCCTCATTCAAAATTGTAGTTGAATAGTCGATGGTTATGTTTTTATCTAGCGACAACATTGCCGAACAATATTTATGAATGGATAATTCAATCGCTTCTTTCAATTTCTTTTCTTTTACGGTTCCCGTAACAATAAAATGCAGGTGCAAAGCTTTGAAAAATCTGGGTGCCTCAGCTGCTCTTTCCGCGGTTATTTCTACTTTAAAATCATTTACATTTTGTCTTTGCTTTTTTAAAATCTCAACTACATCGACTGAGGAGCAACCCGCAATTCCTGAAAGCATTATTTCCATAGGTCGCATTCCTTTATCTTCCCCAGGGACAGGTGGATTACCATCGATGGTCAAAACATTTCCTGAATCATTATTTGCGACAAAACGAATGGTCTCATCGATTTGCTGTAAGGTGATTTTCATGGTTAATTTTTAAAAATTCAAAAAGACTCCTAAATGTTGTTCGCACTTGGGAGTGAGAGCCCATTCTATAATCTTTTCTGAACTAAAAAATCAAGAACTGATGAAGGTAAAAATAGGATTGATTATCCTACCCAGCAAATTGAAAATACCTAATGGGAATCATGATTTGTTTGTTTCCATATTTTGGACAACCCCGTCAAAATCGACAGTTCCATCCAATTGGTACTCGAAAGCATCGATATAAGCATTGACCAACGAGCTAATGATGGTGGTCCAGATATCGATTTTGGGATCATTCAAATCGCCTTCTATCGGAATCCTGGTTGCAAATTGTTCTCTGGGTTGATTTTCAAAAATCTCTTTAATGCCCTGGCTAAAAAACTCTGTAATAAACTGACCCAGTTTACGGTTTTCTTCCTTCCAGGCAAAAATCTTCATGTCCTTGACAATTGGCTTTAGATACCCTTCATAATCTCCATCCTTGAGAACCAATTCACTGTAAAGACTAACTGTTCCTTCTTCCGCATCCATTCCTGCATAATGTTTAAAGAGAGGATTGAGAGAAGTAATATCGATTCCTTCAAAACTTAAATTATAATCAAAATCAGGAATTCGTTTTAGCAACATGGCATCAGCTTCAGCTTTTAAATTTCCTCTGAAATTTGAAGCATATCCACTTACTTTGATTTTTGAAGGAAGCGCTTCAGCTTCTTCTTCTTTGACATTTTGAATATTTAAGATTTCAAGGTTAAATTTTTCCAATGGAAAATCAGTAGCAGGTTCTGCAATCACATTGGTCAATGCAATTGTTCCATTATTCATCGTAAACCTGTTTATTTTAATTGGAATCAATCGCTTTACAATTTCAGTCCAATCCTCTTCAGTACCTGTTTGACTATTGTCTTCCTCTTCACTAAATGCAAAGTTGATAACAGGATCATAGGTCTCTATCTCTCCTACAATTTCCCCATCAAACAATGCCTTCCATTGCACCGACAAATCCAATCTTGGTACAACAATAAAATCCTTCTCCAATTCCACTCCTTTTTTTACAAATCGGAGGGAATCTATGGCATAGGCACCTCTATACAGAGCAAGATCAACATCTGTAACCGAGCCGGTATAGGTATCCATATCGTTCAACACACGATTATTTAGGTACCATTTGATTCCATAAGGCAATGCTATTCTAATAGCCAGCAAAAAAATCAAAATACCCAAAAGGCCATAGCCAAGTTTTTTCTTTTTGCTTTTCATAAAGATAGAACAGCAAAAAGTGAGAGTTTTGTTCTGGCAGGGTTTATGGTTGCCCAGGTAATTTCTATTGAAAAGTGCAGATTAGATCATTCTTAAGAAGTCTTTTTCTCCTCCAAATTTTCAATTCGAACTTGCTTTCAATTTATGGTAGGTAAAATAAGAGGTCATTAAAATTGCCAGAATTACCAAAGGAAAAATGGTCTGGCCATCCATCCCTTTAACCACCCAATGACTGATAAAAGCACAAAGGAGATTAAAAGTAAAGCCTGCATAAGCCCATTCCTTCAATCTGGCCGGCATCTTGGGAATAATAATGGTCAATGCTCCCAAAACCTTTGCTACGGTTAAAATGGGCACAAAATACCTTGGATATCCCAGGGAGGTAATTCCTTCATATGCCAGATCAGACAGCCCGGTCAATCCTGGCATTACCCCTTCAAAAAGGAAAATTATTCCGGTGGTTATCCAAAAAACAATCTTTGTAGTTTTAAGCGACATGGTATTTTATTTTTCCTACAAAGAAAAATCCATTTGACCACTTTCAGACTGTCAGATAACGGCATTGAGGAAGGGGAAATACGGCGGAGGCTGGATGCTAGGTGCTGGACGCTGGAATCTGGACGCTTGATTTTAGCGGCGGGCTGCGCCCGCCTTACAGCAGAATGGAGGTTTCCAAAGGACGATTGTCGATTATTGGGAACTTGAATCAGGAATACGGATGCTTTTCCAGGAGTCATAAAAAGCAATCCAGGTTCGAGCGTCGAAGAAAACAGGCCACGAGCCAACCAGCACCCAAGAACCTAGCGCCCAGTACCCAGTACCTGGTACCCAGCACCCTGGCACCTAGCACCCAGCTCACAAGCCCTTCACCTCACTCACCAAATTTTGCAAGGAAGCTTTTGCATCTCCAAACAACATTCTGGCGCGGTCGTGGAAGAAGAGTGGGTTTTGAATACCGGCATATCCGGTACTCATGCTTCGTTTCATAACGATCACATTCTTGGCCTCCCATACATTCAAGACGGGCATTCCGTAGATTGGACTGCTTGGGTCGTCTTTGGCAGCAGGATTTACCACGTCGTTGGCACCTACGATTACTACGATATCTGTATTGGGCAATGCACTATTGGCATCTTCCAAGTCAAGGAGCTTAGGATAGGGAACATCGGCTTCGGCAAGCAAAACATTCATGTGGCCGGGCATACGACCTGCAACCGGGTGAATGGCATATTTAACCTCCACTCCGTTTGCTTCCAGGATATCGTCGAGTTCTTTACAAACTTTTTGAGCTTGCGCTACTGCCAAACCATACCCAGGAACAAACATGACTGAATTGGCATAAAATAATTGGATAGCCGCATCATTCAAAGTAACTTCTTTGGCTACCTGGTCTCCTGTTCCTTTGGCACCTCCTCCGGTCGCAGTACTTCCAAATCCTCCTACCAATACATTCAACAAAGAACGATTCATCGCTTCACACATCAAAACTGTAAGGATGGTACCGGCTGCTCCCACCAAAATACCTCCCAACAACATCACCTGACTATCGTAAATCAAACCTGCAGATGCTGCTGTTAAACCTGTAAAGGAGTTCAGTAAAGAAATTACAACCGGCATATCAGCACCTCCAATCGGAGCAACAAACGATACTCCATAAATTAATGAAAGCACCATCAATATGATTGCGTAGGAGAATCCAAGCTCTTGCCCTTGCATAGCCATGTAAACCATCAAAGCCAAAGTGGTCACCAACAAAAACATATTCAGAATGGCATGTCTTGGTATACCCAGTTTTTCTGACCAGGCAATTCCCTGCAACTTTGCGTATGCTAGCAAACTACCTGTAAAGGCAACACCACCCACGAAGAGGGTAAACATCGTTATGGCAAATGCTCCCAGTCCCGGGTCATTGCCATTTTCATAAAAATGATAAAATTCTACCATCGCCAGCACCACTGCACAGGCTCCTCCCAATCCGTTGAACAGGGAAACCATCTGTGGCATAGAGGTCATTTCGACTTTCATGGCAGCAAAATATCCTATCACGGCACCAACTGCCAGGCCACCTAAAATCCACATAAAATTATTATTGGCACCTTCGATGGGTAAGATGAGGGTACCCAAAATGGCCAGTCCCATTCCAAAAGCTGCAATCAGGTTTCCTCTCCTGGCTGTATCGGGCGAACTTTGTCTTTTCAGACCCCAAACAATTCCAACTGCACCGACCAGAATTAACACATCAACAATGGTCTTTAATATCATGGCATTTCGTTTATAAGCTTAGATAAGGGTTTGATAAAAGCACAGGATTATTTCTTTTTCTTCTTTTTAAACATGGCCAGCATCCTGTCTGTCACGGCATATCCTCCAAATACATTGATGGAACCTAACATCAATCCCAGGGCTCCCATGCTTAAGGTCAAATAATCATCTGCCTGGGCATTTCGTATCAGCAAAATGGCACCTATGACTACGATTCCACTCACAGCATTGGCACCCGACATCAAAGGAGTATGCAAAACAGTTGGCACTTTCGAAATCACTTCAAAACCCAAAATGATGGTGAAGGTCAAAAGGTAAATCAAAAGCAGATTGTCTTCGAAAAATTGGATTACCACATCCATATCGTATTGTTTTGATTTTTTTTAAAAATGATTATTCGCCTGTGATGTAAGATCCTTTCACTATCTCATCTTCCATATTCATGGTCAATTCACCATCCTTAATAATCAGTTTGAGGAAATTTACCAGGTTATTGGCAAATAAAGTACTGGCATCCTGAGGCATTGTCGCCGCCAAATCTGAATCCCCAATGATGGTAATTCCATTGTATTTGGTCACCTCTCTATCTTTGGTCATCTCACAGTTTCCTCCTGTTGAAGCCGCCAAATCAACCACAACTGATCCCGGCTGCATTTTATCGAGGGTTTCTTTTGGAAGTAGAATTGGAGCCTTCCTTCCTCGCACCTGTGCAGTAGTGATAACCACATCTGCCTTCGATGCTCTATTTTGAACTTCCTCTCTTTGTCTTTTCAAAAAATCTTCACTTTGCTGAACGGCGTAACCACCAGCTCCTGAATCATCGGCAGCTCCTTCTACCATCACAAACTTGGCACCGAGACTTTCCACTTCTTCTTTGGCAGCGAGACGTGTATCGGAAGCTTCCACCTGCGCACCCAGCCTTTTAGCCGTAGCAATTGCTTGCAAACCGGCAACTCCGGCTCCAAGAACCAAAACTTTAGCGGGCTTGATACTTCCGGCAGCTGTGATCATCATCGGAAAATACCGTGGAAGGTGGTTGGCAGCCATCAACACAGCCTTGTATCCTGCAATGGAAGCCATAGAAGAAAGCACGTCCATACTCTGCGCCAAAGTGGTACGCGGAATCATATCGAGGCTGAATGCCTTCAATTGCATGTTCTTCAGCTGCGTAATAATGGAGTCGTCAAAAAAGGGTTTGAACTGAGAAATCAGCAAGGTGCCCGGAGCAAGATTTTTTAAATCTGCTACAGGTAAAGGGTTGATGGAAATAATAACATCTGCCGCCAACACATCTTTTCTTTCGACCAATTGGGCATCTTCAGCAAACAAATCGTCGCCAAAAGAGGAAGCAACTCCTGCTCCTTTTTCAACTAAAATGTTCACACCCAGGTCTTTGATTTTTTTAACGGTTGGAGGGGTAAGGGCAACACGAGGGTCATTCCACTCTTTAGGTATTCCTATATTCATATTGAATGCATTCAGTTAATGACTGAAAAGGTACAATTGACGAATAAACTGAATGTGAATATAGAAAATTAAAAATTACCCTTAACAGTGAAAAGTCATAAGAATCTCTGATAAAAGTTATTTTTTGATAAAAGTCCAGTTACCAAAAGGTTTGCAGACTACTTGAAATTTTTTGCCCGGATTTTTTAAAATCAATCCTGACCTCCTCATATCTGGGCTCTCTGAATTTTGAAACCATGGGTTTTGAAAACCCGAAAGGTTCTTTGGGAATTCCTACAAGATTGGTGTCCAATTCTTTGTTGGCATTGAGGTCATGAAAAATGGCCAGGGCATAGTCTCCGTACTCTAAATTATCGAGATTAATTTCAAGGGTCCCTTTTTTATTAACTTTTTGGCTTCTTAAAATGGCCTTATCTTCATTTAAAAAGTTTTCTTTTCCTTTATAAATAGCAATATAAATGGTTCCATCTGCTTGTTGAAGATTGTTTACCTCTAACACCAAAGTACCAGAATTTGCATCTGACTGAGGCAGAATATTCATCCAGCTTATTAATAAAAAGAAGGCTATTTGCATGATATTAATTATTTGCGGTGGATTGCTTTTTTTAAAAATTAAAGAATAGCGGCTTGAAATAGTACCTTTGCATTTCGGCCCTGTACCAATAAAACCCGCGACGACGGTTGAACATTCAAATCCACCCGATTGTTTAAGCTGCCATTTTTAAGCGTAACAACATGAGCCAGGAAAAGACCAAGACCATTTCAGGTTTTTCAAAATTGTCCAAAAGAGGTAAAATCCGCTGGATAGTTGAAAACTTCTTTAAGGATCCGGAAGCTGTAGCCAAGGAGCTGATGAGCTATTGGCATGGTGATGAAAATCAGCAAAAAAT
>JAWKLG010000055.1:0-29606 GCA_041392845.1 Saprospiraceae bacterium
CCTGGCAAAAGGTTTGAGCCGGCTCAACGGTTGTAGGAATGATAATCTGCATAATAGTATAAATTACCGTACTATCACAACCATTGCTCCCTGTATAGTTTTTTGTAAAGACCCCTGCAGAAGGAAAGGTCTCTCCATTTATTCTAACCGGAAAATCAGAACTACAGAATTCCATTGGAGGTAAGGTGTTTATTGGAATTGCAGCTACATTGAAACTTTTACACCAGGGAGTACCAGGGCCACAATCACTCGTAGGAGTTACACAGACTACACCACCACCAGGACCAGTCATTCTCACAACTATTCCGGTAGAATTTTGTCCATTCACAATGGTTCCACTTCCATTTACAACCCAAGTATAACCAGTTGCTCCATTTACAGGATTGATATTATAATTCACCAATTGGCCAGGACAATATTCAGGCAGATCAGGATCGGCCTGGATAGATTGGGGTTGCGGATCAAACCCGCCAATAATATCATCTACAGTTAAAACAAAGTCGAAATTAGAGCCATTGTGTCCGGCAATACAAATGGTATAAGTTTCACCAATAATAGCAGTGGTAAGGGTGAAACTTACCATATTGGTAGACCCACATGCAGTAGAAACAATATTTAAATTTTGATCTAAAAGCGCCAATTCTAAACCACCTGCAGGAGGTGGCCCGGGTGGATTCGTAAAATTAAAACAGGTTAAACTGACGGTCAGTGGATTTGTGCCTGCTACAAATCTTAACCATTGACTATTTTCCCAATCACAAGGTAGCCAGGGATTGATATCCTGAGTATAACCATCTGTATTTCCTATGTAAACATTGTTACACATTAGGCATCCAGGTAGGTTGTCTGTTGCAACTCCACAGGTCTGGGAAAAGCCAACAAAACCAAAAAAACATAAGAAAATCAGAGGGAGTAAAAGTTTTTTCATGATTAATTGGTTTTGATTACAAATGGTAATTCAATCAATCCTTCCTCATTTCTAATTTTTAAAAAATAATATCCATCCGCTGCTCGCTCCATTTGCACTGGATTATTTGATTTCCCTGCTGGAAGGTCTAGTTCTTTTTTAAAAATAGTTTGTCCGAGCACATTTACCACCTCCAAATCCAGATTCATTGCACTCTTGCTTGAAATTTCTAATTGAAATGTTCCCTTGTTTGGGTTGGGATAAATTTTAAAATGTAGATTTTGGTTGATTGAATTGAGAGAACTGGTTGTAACAGTCACCGTTTTGTTTTTGGTGACGGTACCACAACTATTGGTTATAGCTAGCTCCACAATATAAGTTCCAGGTTCTGAATAAGTATGAGTTGGATTTTCTTCAAAACTAAAGTTGCCGTCACCAAAATTCCAATTGTAGGCAAATCCTCCATTGGATTGGTTGATAAACTCTACAAATAAGTCCAAATTGGAAAATAGAAAATCCGGTTGGGGAATTTCTTCAGCGATAATGTAAGCTGTTTGAACCACATTGTTTTCACCATAAGGGTTTGTGACTCTTAATGAAACCGGAAATGCTCCCGGGTTGCTATAGATTACTTCTGGATTTTGAAGATTACTACTTGATGGACTTCCTCCCGGGAATGACCATTCCCATCCGGTAGGATTTCCTTGAGATTGATCTGCGAATCGGATGGTATCTGGTGCACAGAATCTTCTTACGGAGCTTCCAAATTCTGCAGTAGGCAAGGTCCCGTTTATGGTGATAATTAAAATGGTAGAGACCGTATCACAATCATTATAGCTTGTCAAAGTGACTGGATATTGACCATTGCCGGGGAATGTATGATTTGGATTTTCATCGTTGCTGGTAGTGCCGTCCCCAAATTCCCATAAGTAGGTAATCGCATTTTGAGATTGATTATCAAAAGATGCCGTGGCTGCATTTAATTGATAATCAAAGTCGGATATTGGAGGAAAACAATCATCTGCATAACACTTAATAGTATCTGTTATGGTGCCACAGCTATTATTAGGATCTGAAATTACTTCTAGCGTGACAGAATCTCCGGGTTGAAGATTATTGACAGTATAAATGTTCGTTCCGTCAAAAATACCCACCTGGCCTTGTAAAAGATTTACTGAAAAAGTAGTTCCACCAATAATTGGATGCCAGGTGAAAACAATTTCTCTTGAAGTTGTCTGGCAATTAAATAAAGGGGATTCAATAGCCCGGTCAATAAAAACGGTTTTTTCTGTTGTATCAGAAATACAGACCTGATTTTCTACAACCAGGCTGATCTGATGGGAAATGCCGAAACTCCAGTTAACCTCATGTGGACCGGGACCCGAAACGTTTGAAGGTGTAGCTCCATTTAAGTTCCAAAAGTAAGTGGCGCCTGGAATTTGATTGCCACTATATTCAAGAGTTGCCAGACTATCCTGACATACCGGACTTTCCAAAACGAAAGTACTACCCGGTTTTTGAAGAATTGTTATTTCAATGGAGTCTTCAAAGATGCAATTATCTTCTTCGTAAGAATAGTATACAATATTGTTTCCACCGACATTAATGGCAGGATCAAAAGGATCCAAAATACTGTTATTGGAAACTCCGGCACCATTCCAGGTTTCATTGCCTGAGCCAGTTCCGCCTTGAATGGTAGCAGTAAGGTTAAAAGGACTTAGATTGGGTTCCAGGCAGATTGGATCTACCGGATCAATTGATACCAGCACATTTGGGCAATCTGAAGTAGTACAGCGAAGCGTATCTTTTCGGATTCCACAGGACGAATTTCCATCAATCACCAATTCAATCAAAACTGTGTCCAATTGATTTAGTCCGGTAATGTCATAACTGTTTCCATTCAGAATTCCAACCGTCCCGGATAGTACATTAACCTGATAATCAGTTGCATTTGGAATGTTTTGCCACGAGAAATTAATGGCATTGGTGGAAGGATTACACTCAAATTCCGGATCTTCCAGAGGTGGATCAACAACAATTGTATTAAAAACTGTATCTGAAGAACAAGCGTTTTCTTCAACTACCAGACTTATTTCAAAGGTGTCAGTACCACTCCAACTGATCCAATAAGGACCGGATCCGTTTCCGTTGTTTTGGATACTTCCCCCATCAAAATTCCACGAGAAATCTGCATTTGACGAAGCATTTCCATTGTAAATGATGGTTGCAGTATCATTCAGGCAAATTTCAGATGGCAGACTGAAATTGCCTTCGGGAGTTTCAAACACTTCAATATTTGTAGTCCTGGAATAAATACAGCCATTTTCTTCATAGGTCAATTGAACCTGATTATTACCCAGGTTGGCAATATTTGGATCAAAAAGTCCCGTAGGAGAAGTTCCGGGACCATTCCAGGTCACATTACCTCCGTTTCCTCCAGTATAATTTAAAGAAATTGCCGGATTATTATCTTTTAAACAAATTTTCTGGACCGGGTCTATTTGAATATTCACAGGAGGACAATCCTGGGCTTTACACAAAAGTGTATCTGTTGAAAATCCACAAAGGTTATTTCCAAGGGCATTTACTACAAATATAATGGTGTCATTTGGTGAAAGATTCCCAACAAGAAAGCTGGTATCGCCTTGGTTTCCTATGGTGTCGCCATTTAAAAAAATTGCAAATTGATTGGATTCTGGAATACTGTCCCATTGAAAAAGAATTTCGTTGTTGGTTGGTGTGCAACTTAAGTTGGGTTGATCTATAGGTTTTTGTATAAAAATGGTTTTCATGCTATCAGGCCCCTGGCAACCGTTCTCTTCAATAATTAGACTTATCGTTTTTAAACCTGGACTTGTCCATGAAAGAAAGAATGGCCCTTGATTCATACCGGAAACATTGGCTCCATTAAAGTTCCATTGATAATCTGCTGAAGCACCCGCATTACCATTGTAAAAAAGATTAGCAGTGTCAGCCAGACACAATGAATCCTGAAGTTGGAAATCCGGCCGAGGCAATGCCTGAACCATGATATTCAAACAGGTATCCAGAGAATTGCCACATTCATTTTGAGCGGATACACAAATAGTGGCAGGTCCAGTACTGGTCCAATCAACAGTAATAGAATTTTGATTGGAAACAAAAGGAGATACCGGTGTAACAGACCAACTATAATCATTTGCATTTGGAACTGGAGGTACTGAATAGTTTCTAGTTATTCCTTCACATACCAGATTTTCAGTAATATCAAAATCAGGTCGCTGTGGTAAAACACCACTGGAATTTACCAGCAGGGTATCAGTATCCACACAACTGATTCCATTGACCTGTTGAATTACATCAAGATAATAAATCCCCGGTGCATCAATGGTTGCAGTTGCATTATTGGTTGGACCTGAAAAATTTCCGTTATCAGTTCTCCATTGATAGGTAGTATTTGGTCCAGAGGCAGAGCCGCTTCCATCTAAAACCAAGGTTGCTCCTGGAGAACAATCAATTTCAGGGGCAGATTGAATAAAAGCAAAAGGTTGTAAATAGGTAATATTCAATTCAATGATGCTATCACAGCCAAGAGGGTCTGCATCAGGAACTGTGATGGTATAATTACCAGAATTACAATAGTCTTGTCCACGGTAATTGAAACAAAATCCGGCACAAATAGCAGTATCAAAGCTTAAGATACTTTGAGGATAACTTATAAAAACTTGTTGAACTACACTATCACAGCCCTGGTAAGATTCGTAAATTATGTTATGATTTCCCGGGCCATCAATAATGGTTCCGTTGATGGAAAATGGAAAAGTATCCGGACAAACCGTTTGCGGTAATTCCACGGTAGGTGGAATGATGATTTGATTAAGGGTGTAAACATAATTGGTGTCACACATTCCTGATGACCTCAATCGACTATGCACTCCTGGTCCTGGAAAGGTTTCTCCATTAAAAGAAAAAGGAAAATCTCCCTGGCAAACATTAATCGGAGGAAAGAAGATATTTGGAATGGGATCCACTACCACAGGAATACAATAGGGGGCTACAGAAGAACACTCATTGTAAGGAGCTGCACAAACCACACCGGAACCTGCTCCACCTAACCTAACTGTAATTTCATCACTATCCTGACCGCTCAAAATATCAACTCCGGAAGGAACGGTCCAGGTGGTTCCTATTGAACCGGGTACATTGGTAATGCTGTAAGTAACAATTTGACCCGGACAATAGGGCGGAGGAGGGTCAGCCATAATTGTTCTTGCGGGTCTGTCCAGGTTTTTTTTATTTCCGGTAATGGCTATGGATACATCAGCAATAGCTCCATCCCATCCATCCACTCTGATACTGTACAATTCTCCGACCATGATTCCCATAGGATTGATCGATACACTGTTGATGCCAGTGAAATTACCGCAGCCTGCTATTGGATTCATATTGGCATCCAGGATGCTGTAATCAATGCCTTCGATTCCACCGCCTGGTGGATTGTTATAGCCAAGGGCAGTAATGGTGATCGATACATTAGTTGACTCTGCGATGAATGCAACCCAGAAATCATTTTCAACAGTAACACAATTCCAAGGAAAAGGAATTCCTGTTGGTGAATAGCCATCTGTACTTCCAACATAAATTGAAGTACATAAAAGACATCCGGGAGGATCATCCGTTGCTATACCACAGGGTGATGGAGTCTGGGAAAATGAATTATTGGAATATACCAAAAAGGTAAGTAGTAGCCAGGGTAAAACTTTTTGCATAACAGTCAGGGTTCTTATTACAATTCTAATTCGAAGAAGGGTGGATTTCTTCCCGATTAAAAATAAAACATTGAACTCTGGCTATGAAACGTGGGTACGTTCTTATAAAAGTAACAAATAATGAGATAATATGTGAATATCTGATGTTAAATCCTAAATAATTGGCTTTTAGAATGTTATAAAATAAAAAAGCGGCTAATCACAAATTGAATTAACCGCTTTTTTAAATATTCTAAAAATAATTATTCAACAATAATTTTATGGTAGACACTTTTGTCCCCTTCAGTTATCTGAAGTGTATACATTCCGGATTGAAGGTTTCCTTGACGGAATACTTTTTTAAGCTGACCGGAACGGAAACTTTCATTTACTCCATAAACTTTTTGACCAATAACATTGAACAGGTCAATTCTTAAATTGTCAGCCGGATCACCAGCCAGTTCAAGAATGAAGTTACCGTCATTCGGATTCGGGTACACCACAAACTTGTTTAAGAACTTCCAATTGGTTGCAGAACTTGGATCCACTTTGATGGTCTCCGTTTTCATTTCTGTTCCACAAGAATTGGTAATGGTCAATGTTACAGTGTAATCACCTGCCTCAGCATAGGTATGCTCCGGAGATTCGTCAAAACTAGTATTTCCATCTCCAAAGTCCCAAGAGAAGGTAATTCCTCCTGTGGATGTATTTGTAAACTGTACTGTAAGATCAGAAATGGCAGTTGTGAAATCCGCAATCGGCTGTTCCTCCACAATGATGTATGCAGTTTGCGTGATGTTATTAGAGCCAAAGGCATTGGTAACATTCAACGAGACTCCATAAGCACCGGGAGTATTATAAATAACAACCGGATTCTGGTCTGTACTTGCTGCCGGAGTACCTCCTGGGAAGTTCCAACTCCATTCGGTAGGATTACCTGGGGAATTGTCTGTAAATTGTACAGTGTCCGGAGCACAGAATCTTCTAACATCAGCGGTAAAGCTGGCTTCCGGTAAGGTTCCATTGATGGTAACATTTGTAAAAGTACTTACGGTGTCACAATCATTGTAAGCAAAAAGGGTTACCGGATAGGTTCCATTACTAGGATAGGTGTGAACAGGGTTTTCATCTGTACTCATTCCGCCATCACCAAATGTCCAGGAATAGGTAAGTCCATTTTGAGTCATATTTTCAAAAGTAACCGTTGCTTCATCAATCGTAAACCCGAAATCAGGAATAGGTGACAAACAATCGTCTGCATAACATTTAATGGTATCCGCAATTGGACCACAATCTGTATCACCTTCTGAAATAATTTCAATGGTTACAGAATCACCAGGTGTTAAACTGGAAACCGTGTAAGAACCGAATCCATCGAAAATACCGGTTTGACCTTGCAAAACATTTACACTATAATCTGTAACACCTGTTACCGGATCCCAATTGAAGACAATTTCGGTATTGGATTCATCACAAACCACATTGGGAGATTGTAATGGTAAATCGATTTGAATAGATGAAGTAATCGTGTCGGAAGGACAGTTTTGGTTGACAACTACCAGGCTTACTTCCCTGGTTCCGCTTTCGGAGAATGAGATATCATGAGGACCAGGGCCAGTCACAGTACCTGGAGTTCCTCCGCCGAAATCCCACTGATAATCAGCACCGGTTATAATATTACCCGTGTAAGCAATGGTACTTGCTTCATCAATACAAATCGGACTTTCAGCATTGAAATTAGCCTGCGGCTTTTCATTTACTTGTAAATCAAAAGATGCATTGAAAATACAATCGTTTTCTTCATATACGACTCTAATTCTATTGGTAGAACCAGGAATTAAATCGGGACTATCACCATCCAATTCACCGTTTGCACTAACTCCCGGACCACTCCAGGTAAAGGTACCTGAGCCATCTCCTCCGGTAGCAGTTGCATCAAGGGTGATGATGCCATTATCACCATCCAGACAAATAGCAGGAACTGGAGAAATATTCAAATCAACCGGAGGGCAATCATTGGTTTCACAAGTGATGGTATCGCGACTTGGTCCACAAACGGTCATTCCGCTAACAACCAATTCGATGGTTACACTCTCATTTGGCAATAAACCACCTACCGTGTAAGAATTACCGTTTTGAGTTCCGCTATTTCCACTTAAGACATTTACAGTGTAATCATCGCCACCTGTTACCGGATCCCAGCTGAAATCTATGAAAGAAGCATTGGGTTCGCAACTCAATACTGGTTTATCCAGTTCTGCATCGACTTGTACGGCAAGACTTTGCTGGTCAGAAACACATCCGTTTTCTTCAACTACAAGATTGATATTATAGGAACCTGAAGCTGGCCAGGAGATCTCATAAGGACCTGCTCCGGTAGCTCCATTCTCATTGTTTCCTCCATCAAAAGTCCAGGTGTAATTTGCATTTTGAGAAGCATTTCCGGTATAACTTAAAGTGCTGGTAGCGTTTACACAAATAGTCTGGTCAGCTGAAAATGAAGCTTCGGGAGCTTCAAAAACATCAATTCCTACAGACTCAGTATAACTACAACCATCTTTTACATAGGTCAATGTAATGGTATTGGTTCCAAGGTTGGCGCTGTTTGGATCGAAATTTCCATCTTGGTCAACTCCCGTTCCAGACCAGGTTAGGGTACCACTTCCGTTATCACCATCCAGGTCATATTGAATTTGTACAGGCATACTCGATGCATCTCTACAAATGGACGCTACAGGTGTAAGCGTGATATCGAGGGGAGGACATTCCTGGGCCTGACAAGTCAGACTAGCCATGGAAGGTCCACAAATTTGATTTCCATTGGCCACCACCATGATTTCTGCAGACTCATTTGGCATTAAGCCTGTAACATCAAATGAAGTACCTGCTTGTGTGCCTTGAGAAGTACCATTAATAAATACTTCATAATCATTGGCATTTGCTACCGGATTCCAAGTGAATGAAATACTATTGATGGTAGAGTTGCAATTGATTACAGGCGCCAAAAGAGGACTAATAACTGTAACATTTTTTGAAGTGGAAGTTGATGTACAACCATTTTCATCCACAGTCAAACTAACTGCTTTGATTCCTGGTGTAGCCCAGGTTACTGTAAATGGTCCTTGTCCTCCGGCTGAAGCAACTCCGCCATTGAAACCCCAGTTGTAAGTTGCTCCCGGTCCGGCATTGCCATCATAAGCAATGGTAGCAGCTTCATTTAAACAAATGCTGTCCGGAGCTGTAAATGATGCAACCGGAATGGCTGTAACTTCTACGTTGATACAAGTTTCTTGGGAATCTCCACAATCATTCGATGCGATAGCACAAATAGTTGCAGTACCGGCTTGAGCCCAGGTTACAGTAATAGAATTTCCATTCTGGGTAAAAGGAGAAGCCGGATCTATTGTGAAGGTATAATTATCAGCATTGGCTATTGTATTAACTGTATAAGTAGACATGGTTCCCTCACAAACTCCAGCCGGGTTGGTTGAGAATACAGGGTCAGCAGGGACAACCGTATTGATGGTTACTTCCATTGTATCGGTTGCGATACATGTGACACCATTTACCACCTTTATAACGTCAAGAAAGTAGTTGGCTGGTTCATCGACAGTAGCGGTCAAATTATTAGTAGGACCAACAAAGCTGCCACCGTTTCCGGCTCGCCATCGATAAGTTACGCCTTGCCCGGTTGAAGATCCTGCGCCACTGAGTGTAACTGTAGAGCCGGCATCACAACCCAACTGACCTGCAGGTTGGATTACGGCTTCCGGATTGTTTACTGTTAGAAGAACCTTGATAGTACTATCGCAGCCATTTTGTGCTGCATCTTGAAGTATTATGTCATAATTTCCTTGGGTGCAAAATTCATTGTTTGCTATTTCGAAGCATTCTCCTTCACAAATAGTTGTATCCACCACAAATGTACTTGGTGGTAATCCAAGGATAAAGTAATTAACCAAGCTATCACAACCTTTTGAGGAATTGTAAGTGATGCTGAATAATCCGGGTCTGGTAAATCTTGTTCCATTATAAACTATAGGGAAATCGTCTAAGCAAAAAGTTACCGGAGGTAAGAAGGTAGGAGGAGTTATAATGGTGGTTAAGGTGTAGATAACCAAGCTGTCACAACCATATTGGGATTGCAAAAACCTGTTAAAAATACCAGGTCCGGTAAATGTTTCACTGCCAATAGTTACCGGGAAATCCTCCTGACAAACTTCCATAGGCGGAATAACAGTTGGAGGAATTGGAGCTACTGTATAAGGCTTACAATAAGGAGCTACAGTAAAACAATCATTGAAGGGAGTCGCACATACTACACCGCCTCCTACAGATAAAAGTTGCACAGTAATAGTAGAAGTTCCCTGGCCACTTAGGATAAGGGCTCCTCCGGGAACTGTCCAGTTGATACCCGTTGAGCCGGGAAGTGAATCGATTGCGAATTCTACAATTTGCCCGGGACAATAGGTTGCCAGATCAGGAGTAGCTCTTACGTCCTGGTCTAATCGGTCAAACTTAATTCTAATTCCATCAATAACTACTGTAATTTCACAAACGTCCCCATCAAAACCGTCAATACGAATAGAATATCTGTCTCCGGGTGTAAGACCCAGGGCATTTAGATTAGCATTCAATGTTAATCCTGCGCTTGTAAAACAGGCCGATACAGGATTTAAATTCGCATCATAAACTTGAGCTTCGAAACCCTGGTTGTTAACCAAGTTGGTACAATTGGTAGCAGTAATTGAAACGGTAGCGGTATTTCTGTCAGCTATGAATGATAGCCATTGATCACCCTCCAAAGTTCCACATGTAAGGGGTGTTGCACTGGGAGAATAGGATGGACCAGTCTTGCCAGTATAGACAGGACTACACATCAAACATCCCGGAGCTTCGTCAGTTGCAACTCCACATTGTTGGGAAAAGAGGTTGGGTGAAAACAGAAAGGACAGAAAAATAGTCAGGGTAATAAATTTCCTCATGGTCAACAGTTTAAGGTGATTTTTAGAGATTAAAATAAAATTACCTTCAAATGGTTCATTTGAAAGTTTTTTGAAGCGACTGTTCTGTTTTTTTAATCTGGCTTGGCTTCCGATATTTCTATAGAAGGGTAGAATTTTATCCTTGTTCAGATAAAAATCTATTTAAAGGAGATTTGTCTGACACAAATCATTCAGCATAAAGTTAGAATAAAAAAAACTATCATGCATAGGAAAAGACAAATTTAAAATTTTGTAATATTTGTCAAGGCAACTAAATTAAAGGTTAACTGATTCTCGACCAAACTTTATTTTTTTTGTTTTCTTTGGATAAATAGAGTTTCAATGCCGAATTTATGGGTTTTTCCAATTCAGGATCATGATCCAAAATCCTTTGTGCAAGACTTCTGGCAGTCTGTAATATTTTTTGATCTTTACCCAGTTCAGCGATTCTAAAATTCAAAATTCCACTTTGTTGGGTGCCTTCAATATTACCCGGACCCCTCAATTTTAAATCAGCCTCGGCAATATCAAATCCATTATTTGTTCGAACCATGGTTGCCAATCGTTCCTTCCCTTCTGCACTTACTTTAAAGTCTGTCATCAATATACAATAACTCTGATCAGCGCCCCTTCCAACGCGCCCCCTCAATTGATGCAATTGCGAAAGGCCAAAGCGCTCAGCATTTTCGATAATCATCACAGATGCATTGGGTACATTTACACCTACTTCAATTACTGTAGTAGCAACCATAATCTGAGTCTCACCATTTACAAATCGCTGCATTTCAAAATCCTTATCTGCAGCTTTCATTTTTCCGTGTACGATGCTCAATTGAAATTTTGGAGGTGGAAACTCTCTTTGCAAAACTTCATAGCCGGTCATCAAATTAGCCAAATCCACTGCTTCGGATTCTTCTATCAATGGAAAAACAACGTAAATCTGCCTCCCAATAGCCATCTGTTCTTTCATAAAACCCAATACCCTCAAACGGTAACTTTCGGTTCGGTGGATGGTCTCGATTGGTTTTCTGCCAGGAGGTAATTCATCAATAACAGATACATCCAAATCCCCATATAGTGTCATCGCAAGTGTACGTGGAATTGGTGTTGCCGACATTACTAATACGTGGGGAGGGCATGGATGACTCTTCTTCCAAAGCTTTGCTCTTTGTTCCACTCCAAATCGATGTTGTTCATCTGTAACAGCCAGTCCCAGGTTTTTGTATTCTACGATGGGCTCAATCAAAACATGGGTACCTATCAAAATATGGATCTCACCAGCCTTCAGTCTTTGAAGAATTTCTTTTCGCTTTTTTCCTTTAATACTGCCCGAAAGAAAGGCAACTTCAATGTCCATTCCTTTCAAATAGTCGGTAATGGAAATAAAATGTTGCTGTGCAAGTATTTCAGTAGGTGCCATCAAACATGCCTGGTAGCCGTTGTCGATGGCGATCAACATGGTTAAAAGTGCTACCATGGTTTTTCCACTCCCTACATCTCCTTGTAATAAGCGGTTCATTTGAGCACCGGTACACATGTCTTTTCGGATTTCCTTTACTACGCGTTTTTGAGCTCCGGTAAGTTCAAAAGGAAGTTTTTCATTAAAAAACTGGTGGAAATTATCTCCAACTGTTTCAAATACGAATCCTTTGACTGCTCCCTTTCTTCGATTTTTTATTTGTAATAATCTTAATTGAAGGAAAAAAAGTTCTTCAAATTTTAAGCGGTTTCGAGCAGCTTCCAGTTCTTTGACATCGCCTGGAAAGTGTATCATTCTCAAAGCCTGGAGTCGATTGATTAACCTGACTTTTTGTAAAAGGTATTCGGGGAGATTTTCGCTGACTTCTCTTTCAGTTACCTGATCTAAAAGCAATTTTACCAGTTTCCTTCTGCCTTTGGAATCAAGACCCTTATTGTTGAGTTTTTCTGTGCTTGGATAAACAGGGGCGAAGGTCGAAGCTTCTTCCATGTTTTGAGGATTGACAACTTCCATTTCGGGATGGGCAATGTTTAGATTGCCGTTGAATTCGTTTATCCTCCCATAAATGACATACTCTCTTCCAGGCTCAAGTGTGTTTTGAAGGAAATGCACACTTTTAAACCATACTAATTCTATTACACCGGATTCATCCCTTAATTTTCCAACCAGCCTCCTTTTTCTTCCTTCTCCAATTGCATTTACGCTCCTTAAAATTCCTTTAATTTGGACATCACCACTTTGTGGTCCAAGATCCTTGATTCTATGAAATTGAGTTTTATCAACATATCGGAAAGGGAAAGTCCACAAAAGGTCACGAAAGGTGAAAATGGCCAATTCCTTTTTCAACAGGTCTGCTTTTGCCGGCCCTACACCTTTTAAATATTCTATCGGAGAATTTAAGTCAATCATCAGGACTTCTGCTGGACAGTTTGGTAATGAATGATTGCAATTATAATAGATTTTGCACGATTGGAAATGAAAAAGCTGAAAATTTCCTGATAAGTCCACCCAGCGTACACTATTGATGGTTTTTCTATTTAAAAGAGAGGGATAGTTCCTATTTTGCCCATTCAAAAAATAAGGAAATGATAAATCTGATAAGTGATACAGTAACAAAGCCAACACCTGAAATGCTCCAGGCGATGATGGCTGCGGAAGT
Source organism: Saprospiraceae bacterium (assembly GCA_041392845.1). Classification (GTDB taxonomy): domain Bacteria; phylum Bacteroidota; class Bacteroidia; order Chitinophagales; family Saprospiraceae; genus JAGQWW01. The sequence goes on from JAWKLG010000055.1 coordinate 13,259, forward strand.
AGGGGATGATGTGTTCAGACAAGATCCTACCATCAATGCTTTGGAAGAAAAGGTTGCTAAAATGTTTGGTAAGGAGGCGGCCTTGTTTTGTCCTTCCGGAACCATGACCAATCAAATTGCCATCAACATACAAACCAATCCATTGGATGAGGTGATTGCCCATGAATTGTCTCACATCCATCAATCTGAAGGAGGGAGTTATGCTTTCCATAGTGGGGTTTCGGTAAGCTTGTTGCCGGGAGAAAAAGGAAAAATTACCGTAGAACAGGTACGAAAAACGATAAAACCGGAATACGATTGGACGCCTAGAAGTACACTGGTTGTATTGGAAAATACCGCAAACATTGCCGGAGGGAGTTATTATACGAAAGAAGAAATAGCTCCCATAAGTAATTTTTGTAAAGAAAAAGGCCTGAGCTTGCATCTCGATGGTGCAAGAATATTCAATGCACTGGTAGAGTCAGGCGATACACCGGCTGAAATAGGTGCTTTATTTGATACCATCTCAGTCTGTCTTTCAAAAGGATTGGGAGCGCCGGTGGGTTCCCTGCTTTTGGGCAGTGAAAAATTAATGCTGAAAGCACGACGAATCAGGAAAATTATGGGAGGCAGCATGCGTCAGGCAGGTTACCTTGCCGCAGCGGGAATATACGCACTGGACCACCATGTTGAAAGATTGAAAGAAGACCATCAGAAGGCCAGGGAGCTTTCTGAAATTTTAGAGAAGGTTTCTTTTATTGAAAATATCAGACCGGTAGCGACCAATATTTTATTTTTTGATGTCCGGTCTCCTCACGATGCAAATTCATTTTTAAGTATTTTAAAAGATAATGGAATATTGGCGACCAGCTTTGGTCCTCAAACTTTACGCTTTGTCACTCACCTAGATTATACTCCTGAAATGCACAACAGGGTTAAAGAATTTTTACAAACACTAGTTTAAGTCCTTATTATGAAAAACCTTTTATACCTGACTTTTGTATTTGGTTTATCTATTTCCTTCAATCTTTCCGGGCAAAAAATGCCTCATTTTGGAGCGGCAAGCGGTGAAAATGTACCGGAATGGGCCAAAATGATGTATGAGGAAAATCCTAATGTATGGTTGGTTGAAAAAGCATATTTGGCTTATTACAAGGAACATCCTTTTGAAAAAACCATTCATACTCAATTTTATAAAAAATGGAGAAGGGTAGTTGAGCCTTATGTTCAGCAAGATGGCTTTTTGAAATATCCAACAATAGCAGAGAAGAATAATGAACTCAAGGCATACGAGGATCTTTTAAGAAAAAACCAAACTGTACAGGAAAAAATCACACAACCCTGGAAAGCACTAGGGCCATTTGAAACCTTTTCTACTGGAAATAATCAAACCCGAGTTTCCTGGCAGACCAATGTTTATTGTTTGGATGTATTTGAAGCAAATCCAAGCATTCTTTATGCCGGTACAGAAGCAGGAGGACTTTTTAAAACGATAGATAAAGGTGAAAACTGGTTTTCAGTTTCAGAATCAGCTCCTTTTAAAACAGTTAGAACTGTAAAAGTAAAACCTGACAATGATCAAGTGGTATTGGTAGGTACCCGAGATGAGGTTTATCAAACATTGGATGGCGGAATCTCTTGGACAGTCATCTTGCAGGAAAATCAGTTGGAAGTCAATTCCTTTGTTTTTGATGAAACCAATCCTGATATCATTTTAGTCGCAGGTAGAAAAGGGGTGGACCGCAGTGACGATGGCGGACAAACCTGGACGCGAACCTTTAATTCCTTTGTGTACGATCTTATCCCTTCTTCTGATGGTGGAAATAGGCTCTTTTTGCTGGGTGACAATGGTCCAGCATCCAATTTTTATATTTCTGACGATCAGGGTCAAAGTTTTGAATTGCGAAACCAAGGTTGGTATGTTCCTTCGGGAAATGAAAGCAACAGCCAGGGTGGAAGAATTGCCGTTTCCAAGGCCGATCCAAATCGGGTTTATGTGATTTTAATTGGCCAGGACAAAGAAGGCGATAATGGATTTATAGGTGTTTACAAAAGTGAAGATTATGGAGATTCATGGACCTTGCCCAATGGACCGGCTGGTGGCCCTTACACTTTTCCGGGGCATCCAAACCTTGCTTCCATCAATCCAAACGGAACCGGATTTCATCAGGGATATTACAATTTAGCCATTGAAGCTTCCGATGTCAATGAAGACGAATTATTGGTCGGATGTCTAAACTTGTGGCGTTCAAGAGATGGAGCAGCTTCTTTTGAACCTGTAGGAGGTTATCAGGGAAGTGTAAGTTGGATTCATCCGGATCAGCAGGACATGGAAATAGTGGATGGGGATATGTGGTTGGTAAATGATGGTGGAATCAATTTATCTCATGACTTATTTGAAACCCATACCGCAAAAACCAAAGGTATTAACGGTGCTGATTTTTGGGGATTTGGATCAGCCTGGAATGAAGATTTATTGGTGGGAGGCAGGTACCACAATGGAAATACTAAGCTTTCAGACCAAGTTTTCCTGAAGGTCAGTCTTTAAGACTTGGAGGAGGAGAAGCACCTACCGGTTACGTGAATCCGGGTGGGGTGAATGAAACCTATTTTTCAGACATTGGATCGAAGATTATTCCCTACGATATTTCAGGCGATGTTATCAATTTTGCCAAACTGGCAAAATACCCTAATGAATCCTACTTCGCAGCCAATTCCAGTGAAATGGAATTTGACCCACGATACCATAACCATATCTACGTTGGACTGAATAATGAATTGTGGAAATCTACCGATAAGGGTCAGAGTTTTGATTTAATAAATACTTTCGGAACCAATGCCGATGCTCCGGTATTTCATTTTGATATCAGCCGTAGCAATCCGGATGTAATTTATGTGTACCAAAGAACCAGTTTTTATGGTGCGGTTCTCTGGAAATCAGAGGATGGAGGCTTTAGTTGGGTACAAAAAGATTTCCCAAGCGCGGGTTCTCAACGTTCCGGAGTTATGACCCTGGATCCTGAAGATGAAAATCATATCTACGTTGGTTTTGCCCATCAAAATAATGATGGAAGAAAAGTATTTGAAAGTAAAGATGGAGGTGATACCTGGATCAATCTGAGTACTCCGACTCTGGATGGACAACAAGTGCATGCCCTTTTCTATCAGGGAGGTTCAGATGAAGGGCTTTATCTGGCCAGCAATAAAACGGTTTTTACAGAGATGCTTCCATGCAGGATTGGGAACTGTATAATGAAAACCTGCCTTTTGTATTAAATGGAAATATTTTAAGACCTTTTATAAAGAAGACAAACTTCGACTCGCAACTTATGGAAATGGTATCTGGGAAGTGCCATTCCAACAAGCCTCCAAACCGGTGGCCCAACCTATGGTGGATAAACAATACGCATTTTGTAGCCGAGACACCTTTTATTTTGACGATTATTCCATTTTGAATCATACCAATGCAACATGGACCTGGACCTTTGAACCACAGCCAATGTGGATTGATGATGCTCAGAAAAGAAACCCAAAAGTTGTCTTTGGGCAGGTAGGGGCTTATAATGTAACGTTAAACATAAATAATGGTGCAGGCCAAAGCGTCAAGACCATTGAAAACATGGTGGAAGTATTGGATGATGCCTGTTTGCCAGAGATCAACCCGAGCCTTTGCCTTTTAGATTTAAATGGAACAGATGGAAGTGTAGCTTTTGGTGCAACAGGAGTTGCAACCAATGAATGGACCACCACTGCCTGGATAAAAAGAAGAAGTCCTCAAAATGATTGGGGAGGAATTGTATTCTGTCGTGGTGGAAATACCGTTGCAGGATTGAGCATTCGTTCAAACGGCGATCTTGGTTACCATTGGAACAATTCCGGTTGGTCATGGTCAAGCAATTTGAATGTTCCGGAAGGAGAATGGGTTTATGTTGCAATGAGGGTTACACCTGATTCCGTAACGCTTATGATGAATGATCAAATGGCAACACATGTAACTTCAATCGCTCCCGAAGAGTTTGATGGACCATGGAATATAGGTGTGGATCCCAATGGCGGTTCCAGATATTTCAATGGTTTAATCGATGAAGTAGCAATTTGGAACCATGCCTTGTCCAATGATGAAATCCGATTGCTTAGACACCTGGTGAAATCCGAAGCAAGCAATCCTGTTCCTGATCATTATTATCAATTCAACCAGGACCAGGGAGATGTTCTGGATCGGATTGGATTGTTGCATGGAAAAGCAAGTGGTTCTTCATCAAGGACAAGTTCTACCGTTCCAGTTGGAAAAGGCAGAAGCCAAATCAAAGAATTGGCTGGTGCAGGTAAGTTGGAGTTTGATGATGTTGACTTTTCGATTAATATGAATGCCAATGCGCCTTCAAGTGGCCAATTGGTTGTTAGCAAGATTGAAAACCTACCGGATATCTTTCCTTTAGGAGATTATCCTGGGTCAGGCTATGTTATCCTTAATAATTATGGAAATGAAATCATTGGAACCCTGGATTCTTTAAGTTTTTTAAAACAGGATACCATTAAAAGGGGAGAGGTCGATGTTCCGGGTTTGTTTCTGTTGTATGATCGTTTTGAAAATGGTGAAGGAGATACCTGGCAGGAACTTTCCTACAATTCCAGACAGGAAGAAGGGCAACCTGGAAACATTCATTTTGCGCCTGAACAACGGGACTTTTCTGAAGGTCAATTTTTTATAATTCAAACCATACAGGTAGGAACGCAGGCGCCTGAAAACTTCACAGCGAGATACTTTGAAGATAAAAATCAAGTAAGGCTGGATTGGTATTTTGATTTAAATGAGGTCGAAAAATATGAGATTGAAAAGAGGGTAGAGGATAATGCTTTTGTCAAAATCGGAGAATTGCCCCACACAGCTTTCAGTACCGGATTTACTTTTTTTGATAATCAGCCAGGTGAGGGAAAAATAACTTATCGGATTAAATATTTTTATAATAATGGAAACGCTGGCCTCTCTTTAGAACGATACTTGGTCATTAAGAAAGCGGCCTACGAAGTGCAGGTTTTTCCAAACCCTCTCGTAAGGGGTGAGACTTTAACCATTTTAAATAAAAATGGCGGTAAATACAGGCTGGAAATAATAGGAAATGAAGGGAAACTCTTGGAACGGTTTGAATTGAATGGTCATCGCCAGGCTGTAAAGCTTGATTTGGCTGTGGGTACCTATTTTTATAGAATCGTTACGGAAAGTAAAATGATCAATGGAAGTTTGATAATACAATAAAAAAAGAGGGGCTATTGCTCCTCTTTTCTTCTTGTTATCTCATCGCGTATTTCAGCGGCTTTTTCATAATTTTCCTGATTGAGCACCTCACTCAAAAGGTCATTAAGTTCATCAACCGAATAAGAAGAAAGTGCTTTTTCTTTCTTTTTCTTTTTTGGAGCTGATTTTTTTGAACCGCTGCCTGCACTGGGTTGCTCATCTGAGTCTTCCAAAATAACTCCGGCAGCATCAAGGATGAACTCAAAGGTGAAAATGGGACAATTGAATCGAACAGCCATAGCCAATGCATCGGATGTTCTGGAATCAATTTCAATCATTTCACCATTTTTCTCAACTACCAACCTGGCATAGAAAATACCATCCAGAAGGTTGTTGATGATAACCTCCTTAAGTTCTATTTGTAAGGTTTCGAGGGTATTTTTGAACAGGTCGTGGGTCAAAGGGCGATTTGGAACCATTCTTTCCATGGCAACTGCGATTGCCTGAGCTTCAAATCCTCCGATTACAATGGGTAATCTTCTAGGTCCGTCCTGCTCTCCGAGTACTACCGCGTAATTATGGGATTGGGTAACTGAGTGAGAAAGCGCTACTATATCCAGTGGAATTTTCTTCATATTTCAAATCAAAATTTAACTACTTGATTGAAAACAACCGAAGCGTGTCTAAGTTTTGAGGTCGCTACACCCTTAATCGAAAGGTACAATTTTTTAGCAACCAATACCCTTAAAAGGGGCACAAAAGTAGAAAATATCCTCAAACAAAAGGTATAAATTCTTAAAGGTTTTAGTGTGGGGATTCCAGATGTTTTGCCTTGTTCCAAAGGGCATCCATTTCTTCCAGACTCATTTCAGCAAGTGCTTTAGGAGCATTGGCTTCGATGAATTCAAAACGCCTTTTGAATTTGGCATTTATTTTTTCCAAAGCAGTTTCCGGGTCAATTCCTTCAAATCTCGCATAATTGACCAAGGAAAACAATATGTCACCAAACTCTTCTTCTTTTCTTGCCTGGCTTTCCTGGTTCTTGATAACTTCTCTAAATTCTTCCATCTCCTCCTGGACTTTGTCCCAAACCTGCTCCGCATTTTCCCATTCAAAACCTACCTGTTTTGTTTTTTCCTGCATTCTGTAAGCTTTCACCATTGCAGGAAGCGATTTTGGAACTCCGGCCAGCACCGATTTTTTTCCTTCTTTTAATTTCAACTGCTCCCAATTCCTTTTAACCTCTTCTTCATCCTCAACGTTCAAATCGCCATAAATGTGCGGATGACGCTGGATGAGTTTTTCACATACAGCGTTTAAGGAGTCAGCAATGTCCCAGGCTTTTTTCTCAGAAGCAATTTTGGCATAAAAAACCAGATGTAGCATGATGTCTCCAACCTCCTCTTTAATGTCGTCCAAATTTTCCTCTAAAATAGCATCTGCCAGTTCATAAGTCTCTTCAATCGTCAGATTTCTAAGTGATTGAAAGGTTTGCTTGCGGTCCCAGGGACAACCTTCCCGCAGATCGTCCATTATGCCCAGTAATCTTTCAAATGCCTTTAATTTATCTTCGATGGAGTTGTTTGCCATGGTCGAATTTTTATACTTTTGCAGCCACAAGATAAGGGCAGGTTTTAAACATCCCTAACCTTCATCTGTTTATTTAAATAAGTGTATGGTCGGGATATTCCGCAATACCAACGAAAATTTAAATTATGTCTTTCCTGTATATATTTCTTATCATTTTTGGCGCATTTGGAATCGGTTTCGTATTGATCAACCTTCGCCATATTGTAACAGGAAATGAATTCAGAGGTACCTGTGCCACCAATAATCCTATGTTGAAAGATCAAATTGGTGAGTGTACCGTATGTGGTAAGAAACCTGAGGAGGCATGTAAAATGCCGGAAATCGAAGCTTCCAAATAATCTGTTTCTTATTTTAAAAGGTGGCCCATTAAATCCTTCTTTGTTTGAAGGTAACTTGCATTGTCCCTTTGTGGTTCGATGATTAAAGGAAGACGTTTGGTTACTTTAATAGGCGAGTTCTCCAAAGCCTTTATTTTCAAAGGATTATTGGTCAATAATTCAATGTTTTTCACGCCAAGGTCCTGCAAAATCTCAATAGCTATATCATATTGTCTTGCATCTGCTTCAAAGCCCAAATGGGTGTTGGCATCTATAGTATTCAGTCCCTTGTCTTGTAAATTGTAAGCCTTCAATTTGTTTGTCAGGCCGATACCACGACCTTCCTGTCGAAGGTAAACAATGATGCCTCCTTTCTCTGCTGCCATCATTAAAGCTGTATCCAGTTGCTCACCACAGTCACATCGTTTAGACCCGAAGGTGTCACCCGTCATACATTCTGAATGTACTCTTACCATTACAGGTTTGGAAAAATCTGTTCCTTTGGCCACAAGGGCAAGATGAGGCATGGGATTTTCTGCTGAATCTCCGTAAGAAACCATGGTGAAGTTTCCCCATTTGGTAGGTAACAATGCCTCAGCAAGTTTTTTCATCAAGATGTATTAAAATTGAAGCCTTATTTTTTTAAAAAAGAAAGATTTTAAGCTCTCCCAATTTTTAAAAGGCTGCAAAGGTAATTATAAACTACGTACCAGCCGTACAGTACCAATGGTAATTGATAGTGTACCTTTTACTTTTTGTTGAACAGAAAACAGGTTTTCCTTCATTAAGTTTTATTTTTACAAAAGTTAAATTGTAGCAATACTTCTTCCAATTTCAAGGTAAAACTTAACTCATGCATCTTAGATCATTCCTCCTTTTACTAAGTCTTTTTTTTATCCAGTCAACTTCCGCTCAAGATAACGATCCCTGGATCATTCGAGCAGCATCTATAAATCCTGCCAATTATTATGGAATTACAGTCGCCAATGGTATGGTTGGACTTGTCTCTTCTCCGGAACCTATGAAGGTGAAGGATGTGGTACTAAATGGTGTGTATGACAATTACCAGCGTGGAAGGGTCAGTAATATTTTAAAAACATTCAACCATATTAATATGGAGCTGGATGTGAATGGTCGAAGAATCGGCAGGGGGAATATTCAGGACTACCGGCAGGAGCTGGATATGCAGTACGGAATTTTAAAAACGACTTACAATATTGGTGATTCTATAAAGGTGGAGCATCAACTGATGTCGCTTCGTCATCTTCCTTTTTGTGCCATGAGTCTGGTGAAAATTTCAGCAACAAAAGACGTTGTACTTACTCCCATGAGTGTAATTGAAGCTCCTGATCATTTGATAGACGTTAGGAATGTTTATGCCGAAATTGATCGCTCATGTGAGCATTCCTCTCATGAGTTCAGTTGCCAAGAGTCCCACCGGTAAATTGACCGTTGCAGCTTCTACCAGTTTTATTTTTAATGAAAAACATGGCGAGGAGCCGGATGTAATCCACGAAGACTGGGATTTCAATCGTCATTTGATGAAGTTTTATAAAAAACTAAAGGCTGGCGAGACCTATGAGTTTGCAGTTGTAGGAAGCACTATTTCTTCAGGGCACAGTCCGGATGCTTTCAATGAGGCTGAGCGTTTGACCATTTTTGCCAAATTGGAAGGAGTGGACAGACTAATGAACCGCCATAAAGCAGCCTGGGACGAACTTTGGAAAAGTGATATCATCATTGAAGGAGACCTGGTCGCTCAAAAAGGAGTAAGGTCAGCCTTGTATCATTTGTACAGCTTTGCAAGGGAAGGAACGGCTTTTAGCCTGTCTCCTATGGGTTTGTCTGGTTTGGGATACAATGGACATGTTTTCTGGGATACCGAATTGTGGATGTATCCCCCATTGCTAGCCTTGCAGCCTGAAATGTCAAAATCTTTATTGGATTACCGGTTTGAAAGAATGGGTGCCGCTCGCCAAAATGCCTTTATGCATGGTTACGATGGCGTTATGTTTCCCTGGGAGTCTTCGGCTGACGGGACGGAAGATACGCCGGTTTGGGCTTTGACCGGGCCATTTCAACACCACATTACAGGTTGTATTGGCTGGTCTTTTTGGAAATATTATGAAGTAACCAAGGATAAAAAATGGTTGCAGGAAAAAGGATTCCCACTTTTAAAGGAAGTTGCTGATTTTTGGGTGAGCAGGGTAGAGCGTATTGGACCGGGGAATTATCAAATCAACAATGTAATCGGTGCCAATGAATGGCAGGAAAACATAGACAATAATGCCTTCACCAACGGAATGGCAAAAACAGTTTTGGCTTATGCTTCCCTTGCAGCTCAAGAGCTGAACATAGATCCAAATCCAGATTGGATGCATGTAGCTCAAAACATTCCCATTTTAAAATTTTCAAACGGCGTAACGAAGGAGAATGCTACCTACATGGGTGAAGTGATCAAACAAGCGGATGTGAATTTGTTGGCCTATCCTTTAAATGTCGTTCACCTTGAAAGCGAAGTAAGAAAGGATCTCAGTTATTATGAACCTCGGATGGCCCCGGATGGCCCTGCAATGGGAAATTCAGTTTTAGCCACCTTGTATGCCAGGTTAGGAGAACCGGAAAAAGCCTACGATTTATTCATGAAAAGCTGGCAGAAGAATGAAGTACCTCCTTTTGGTGTCCTTGCAGAGACAGCAGGTGGTACCAATCCCTATTTTGCAACAGGTGCCGGTGGTATGCTCCAGGCAGTCCTCTTCGGCTTCGGAGGATTACAAATTGATGAAAATGGAATCAACCAATTGAAAACCCAACTCCCCAAAAAATGGAAATCATTGACGATTACCGGGGTAGGGGTGGAAGGCAAGACGTTTTCGGTGAAGAATTAGCACTTGGCTGTTGGCTGTTGGCCCTTAGCCGTTGGCCTTTGGCCATTAGCAAAGGCAAGCTGGTACTAGTTTTCAAACTTGTATCCAGAGTACAGGCAGGTCTTCAGACTAGTGATCAAATGACGAAATACGAGTGACGAATGACGAGTTGGTTGTTGGCCTTTGGCCTTTGGCTGTTGGCTATTGGCTATTGGCAAAAAAAGTAATGCTGGTACAAGTTTTCAAACTTGTACTTAGAGTACATGCAGGTCTTCAGACCAGTGATCAAATGACGAAGTACGAGTGACGAATGACGAGTTAGCTGTTGGCCTTTGGCTGTTGGCTATTGGCTATTGGCAAAATGTCAAGAATGGCAATGCTGGTACAAGTTTTCAAACTTGTAGCCAGAGTACAGGCAGGTCTTCAGACCAGTGATCAAATGACGAAGTACGAGTGACGAATGACGAGTTGGTTGTTGGCCTTTGGCTGTTGGCTATTGGCTATTGGCAAAAAAAGTAATGCTGGTACAAGTTTTCAAACTTGTACTCAGAGTATAGGCAGGTCTTCAGACCAGTAAGATTCCGTGGATTGAGTGAAAATTTTCGATTTTTTCCCAGCCCCTAGTACCCAGAACCCAGCCCCTAGAACCCAGTACAAAAAAAACCGGGCTGAAAGCCATCTCGATTTTTCCGTGGAATTGTGGTGCAAGTGACCCGTAACGGTAGAGCGATGACTTAACAGACCCGGTAGGGAGATATTGACTTATTTTTTCAGCTTTTTAGATCCGGGGTTACGTGTAGTTTCCGGTCTCATGTACGCTAAAGTTAATCTGTCTGATTACACCGACCCGAAGGTGGCGTTCCCACAATCAAACAATTAATTAAAGTCTCTCGGCTGTTTTCTCAGCCACCAAATTGGTGGTTGCGATAACTCCGCCTCCCAAGATGAACGCGCCAAGCGCAATGCTTAGAATAAACATAACTACTCGGTTTTTGAAATGGTTTATATAAGCAAAAAAATGATTTACAAAACCTGGTGGCAATACTTGCCTAAGGTGTAATGGTTGAAAATACGACGGCCTGAAGGCAGTCTGCATTCTCGGTTTTGTATGTTCGATGGGACTTTTCCAAACCTCCGGAAGGGAATAATTCTGGTAAGAATCGAAAGCCTTTCAGTGGTTTTGGGAAACTAAACTTTTGTATTAAGCTTAGATATAATATTTAATTCCAAATACCTTGCCAAGTTTTACATTTGAATAATAAAAGATTAAAAAAAATTGTAATTTGAATGCTGGGTGCTGGGTACTAGGTTCTGGGTTCTGGGTTCTGGAAAAAATCGAAAAGGGAACATTTCACTTAATCCAAGGAATCTTACTGGTCTGAAGACCTGCATGTACTCTGGATACAAGTTCGAAAACTTGTACCAGCATGCCATTTTGCCAAAGACAGGCTAACAGCTAATGCCATTTCGTCATTTAAAGATCCCTTCTGATGGAAGGCGGGCACAGTCCGCCGCTACAATCCAGCGTCCAAGATCTAGCAAACGAGCTCCGAGCCTCCGAGCAAACGAGCCCCCGAGCAAACGAGCCTCCGAGCAAACGAGCCCCCTTCATCGATAATTTTCCCTCCTTCGACGTAAAAAGTGATCCATTATTGATAGTTTTGTGATATATTTATGATATCATTTTAATATCATTTAAAACTCATTGCCATGCAAGAAAAAACTGTTAACCCCATGTCGGGATATGTAATGCTCCTCATAGTATTGGTACTTCTTGTCGGAGGTCTGGTCGGAGCAATGGCCTTTAGAAATCCATTTTTTTTGGTAGGATTTGGAGTCCTCTTCTTTTTAATCATTCCCGGATTCTTTTTTGTAAATCCTAATGGTTCGAGGGTACTGGTTTTGTTTGGAGATTACAAAGGTTCCGTAAAAAAGAATGGTTTCTTTTGGGTGAATCCGTTTTATTCTAAAAACAAAATTTCACTTCGCGCCCGCAACTTCGATAGTGAAAGAATCAAAGTGAACGACAAGCGAGGTAATCCTATCATGATTTCGGTTATCCTGGTATGGAAGGTTTCGGATACCTACAAGGCTGCCTTTGAAGTAGATAATTACGAGACTTTTGTAAAAGTCCAAAGTGAAGCGGCAGTAAGACACCTCGCGGCATCTTATTCCTATGATAATTTTGAGGAAGGCGAAGAAGAAATTACCCTTCGTTCCAGCTTTGATGAAGTAAACGAAGCACTTGAAAAAGAATTGGCAGAGCGATTGGCCATTGCAGGTATTCATGTTCTGGAGGCAAGGATCGGCTACCTGGCTTACGCAGAAGAAATTGCCAATGCAATGCTTAAACGTCAACAAGCAGAGGCGGTAGTGGCAGCGCGTTATAAAATAGTAGAAGGTGCAGTGGGGATGGTTGAACAAGCTCTTCAGGAACTTTCTTCTAAAGGAATTCTTGACCTGGATGATGATAAAAAAGCTACCATGGTCAGCAACCTGATGGTGGTATTGTGTTCTGAAAGAGAAACCTCACCGGTAGTGAATGCAGGCTCGCTTTATTAAAATGAGATTTTCCGGTAGAAGGAATCCAAACAGTTTATTTGGATTCCTTCTGCTGTGATTTAAAATATTCAGACGGATGTCTAAAAAGAAATTTGTTTTGCGGATTGACGAAAAAACCATGGCTGCCATTGAAAGATGGGCAGCTGATGAGTTTCGAAGTGTGAATGGTCAATTGGAATGGATGATTACCAAAATGCTCAAAGATGCAGGCAGGTACAAAACTCCAAAGGACGAGAATCCGGACAATAAAGTATAATTACTCTTCCTCCTCTCCACTTCCCATTTGACCATCGTCTTCCAGTTTTTGGAAAAGTTGGTCGATGCGGTACATTTCGTCCAAAGTGTCATCCATGTAAAAGGCCAATTCGGGAATTTTCCTTACCTGTTTCCTGATTCGTTTGGCCAAAGAACTCCTTACTTGTGTTAATTCTTCCTCCAGGTGAAGAATTACATCCTGCTTGTTTAAGATATTATAAACACTAAGGTAAACCTTGGCAAGTGACATGTCTGGAGACATTTTAACCGTGGTTACAGTTACCAAAGCTTCGGCTCCATATATATATCTTCCTTCAGTTTGCAATACCAAACTGATATTCCTCTTAATCAACTCCGCTACTTGTTTCTGTCTAATCGATTCCATTTCCTATTGAAATTTTCTACCGCAAAGGTATTTTAATTTTCGGTTTTAAGAATTGGTTTATGCCAAGACAAATCTTTTATCACTTAGATTTTTGCCGCTTTCTATCTTCAAATATTGATAACTTGCAGGCCTTGACATATAAGTTATGTCTGGTAAACCAGTTTTGTTAAAAAATAGTTGCTACAATGAAGCTTTTTATACGCTCGTGCTTTTTAATAGCCTCACTTTTCCTTAGTATCTCCTCATTTGCTCAATCTAATCTTGAAAGAAAAGTTTATCCCGATCTTTTGGAAAAACTTCAAAATGGAGGAGATCATGAAATGATTATTTATTTAAAAAAACAGGCAGATCTTTCAGCCTCCAGATATCTTTCTACCAAAGCTGAAAAAGGTCAATTTGTTTGGAATGAATTAAATAAAGTAGCAAATCAGACCCAAACCAATGTACTGAACCTGCTTGAGGATAATCAGGTTTATTTTCACCGATATGTAATCATCAATGCTGTTTATGCAGTTGCTGATTTGGAAATAGCCAGAAAATTGGCAGACCTTACTGAAGTTTCCAATATTTATGCTAACCCTTCCAGTCCTTTGGATGGACCGGTGATGCAAACTCAAATTGCCGCGCGAGATACCAATTTATTGAATTGGGGATTGGATATGATTGAGGCTCCAAGAGTTTGGAAACAAGGATATACCGGTGAAGGTGTAGTTATCGGTGGCCAGGACACCGGTTACGATTGGGATCATTTTCTTTTAAAAGTTAAATATCGCGGATACCGTGGAATAAACGATCCGGCTGACCATAATTACAATTGGCATGATGCCATCCATGAAATCAGCCCTTTGGCTTCTGATTCTACCAATCCATGTGGTTTGAGTGCGATGGAGCCTTGCGACGACAATAACCATGGTACCCATACCATGGGAACAATGGTGGGGAGCTCCGGAGATGATTATTATGGAGTAGCGCCTGATGCAAGATGGATAGGATGCAGGAACATGGAAAGAGGAAATGGTTCCCCTGCCACCTATATGGAATGTTTTGAATGGTTTTTGGCTCCTACTGATTTAAATGATGAAAATCCGGATCCGGATAAAGCTCCGCATGTCATCAACAATAGTTGGTATTGCTCTCTTACTGAAGGTTGTGATCCGGCCAACAGTGGATTTATGGAAGAAGTAGTCAATAATTTGAAAGCTGCCGGAGTGGTGGTTGTCGTTTCTGCCGGTAATTTTGGTAGAAACGGTTGTTCAACTGTTAGCCGTCCACCTGCAATTTTTGAAAATGCATTCTCCATCGGCGCAACTGCTTTCAATGATTCAATCGCTGATTTTAGTAGCCGTGGACCGGTTATCATAGATGGAAGTAATAGAATGAAACCCAATGTTTCAGCTCCTGGTGTAAATATTCCTTCTTCGATTCCAAATGATGGTATCGCAAGTTTTAGTGGAACAAGCATGGCAGGGCCTCATGTAGCAGGTGCCGTTGCTCTGGTTATTTCTGCCAACCCTGCTATCGCCGGTGATGTTGATTTTATTGAAACTATATTGGAAAATACCGCAGAACCAAAAACCGACACCATGAATTGTGGCGGTTTTTCAGGAATGAATGTTCCAAATCCGATTTATGGTTTTGGAAGAATCAATGTTTACCAGGCCATGTTGGCCGCATTTGACTATGTTCCAGTTCAGGAGCTAGCAGACAAAGCCATTGATATCAATGTTTTTCCAAATCCATATACCTCTACCCTTACTTTTGATGTAAGATCTTTTGAAGGAAAGGCAAACTTGGAAATGTATGACTTGAGTGGACGAATCGTCTACCGCCAAATTTTCTTCCCTCAACATGAAAGATTCCTAAGCATCAATGCACCTGTTAATTCCGGAAAGTTCCTTACCTACCGAATTTCTGCAGAAAATGGATATAGTGTAGGAAAGGTGATGAGAGCTGGGCGCTAGGTGCTGGGTACTGGGTACTAGGCACTGGGTGCTGGGTGCTGGGTGTGTTCCTTGATACTGGATGCTTGACACTGAACAAAAGAAACTTGGTGCCAGCATATATTGGCAGGCTCGGGGAATGCCTGCAGTTAGGATCCTCACAAGGCAAAAAACTGTAGTGACAGGTCATGACCTGTCATACACGGCGAACGAATGTCAAATAAGCTTGAATGGTTTCGCGAAGCAAAATCGGTACAAATGACGAAGTACGAGTGACGAAGGAAAAGTGACGAAGTACGAGTGACGAATGACGAATTTATTGGATTTTATCTAGCATTTACCCACTAGCAAACGAACACCGAACATTCTAAAGATCCATTCCAGGAAACATAGCCAGATTCCGGCTCGGAAGCTGATTGGCTGTTGGCTGTTGGCTGTTGGCCATTGGCTATGATTATTGCAACCAGATTGATGTGGATATTATACAGCACTGATTCTGAGAAACATAGAAATTCAAACCTCTAAAGATCCTTTCTAGGTAGCATGGCCAGATTCCGGCTCGGAGGCTGATTGGCAGTTGGCAGTTGGCCATTGGCTATTTTTGGTTTGCAACCTGATTGATGTGTTTAACATCCAGGATTGAATCCTCGAACCCGTGAAATTTGCACCTCTAAAGATCCATTCTAGGTAGCATGGCCAGATTCCGGCTCGGAAGCTGATTGGCTTTTGGCTTTTGGCAGTTGGCCATTGGCTATTTTTTGCAACCTGATTGATGTGTTTAACATCCAGCATTGAATCCTCGAACCCGTGAAATTTGCACCTCTAAAGATCCTTTCTAGGTAGCATGGCCAGATTCCGGCTCGGAGGCCGGAATGACGCGGTGTTTAAGTGACGAATTACGAATGACGAGTGACGAATTAATTGGTTTTGTTCCAGAATCAAGCATCCAGCAAACGAGCCTCCGAGCACCGAGCCTACGATCCCACGATCAAAAACTTATTCTTCTTTCCGTTCTCCACCATGATATACTTCCCGTGAAGGAGATGGTCGGTAGTGATTGGGTCCTCGATTCCGCTTACTTTTTCTTTGTTGACACTTACAGCATTTCCCTGGATGGCTCTTCTGGCTTCTCCTTTGGAAGGGAGCATGTTGGTAAGGTCGGTCATCAGGTCAGTGATGGTGGTTCCGTTTTGAATGGCAGAAAGTGGCACTTCAAA
>JAWKLG010000056.1:0-27740 GCA_041392845.1 Saprospiraceae bacterium
CAAAAACTGAACGTTTTGATTGTCTGGAAAAACTGCAAAAAGTAATCCTTGCTGATAAGGCGTATTTTTTTTGAATTGGAAACTTCCATTTTGGATTCTTGCTGAATCAACCAGGTAGTTCTGACCTTCAAATATTCCGACCAATTGTACCAATCCGGTGCCATTGTATCCATCTACTTTAAATGAAATGTCAGGGTTTTCTGCTGGGGGAACCTGGTAGGAGGATCCTGAAGTATTGGAGTTGGGTACCGCGGTGGTTGCTGAACTGTTTTCTTTTGGTCCGCAAGAATAAAGAAATAGGACGGCTAACGATACAACTAGATTTTTCAAAGTAACAGGTTTTTAATTCCGGGAAAATAATTGATTGCTTAGGTGCAAAATGCTTTTCTAAAATGGCTTATACGGTAAAAAGTTTCATTGGATTACATTCTTAATAAGGTTTTTTTTAAAAAAAATGAAAGAAACAAAAAGGTGCCGCGTAGTAAAGGTGAAAAGAGCATTAAAGAACTTTAAATCATAGAACATGAAAAATTCAATTTTTAAAATCGCCACCATGATAGCTTTCTTGTTCGGAGTCGCAATGGTTTTCACCCAATGTGAAGCCAACCAGTCTGAAATGAATAGCTTGGATAACCTTGCAGTTCAAGGAAGAAATCAAGTACAAATCAATGTTGACCCCTGTACTTGTCTTGCTCAAAACTTCCCTTACGAAGCATTGACACAGGAAGAAAAAGACGCTTTAACCTTTATGTTGGAAGAAGAAAAAGTTGCCCGTGATGTTTATGCCAAAATGGCCGAATTCTGGAACATGCAGGTCTTTACCAACATCAACAAATCTGAGCAAAAACACATGGATGCCATCGCGTGCTTGATGGAAAAATATGACCTTGAATTGGCAGGATTTGACAATACAATTGGTGTCTTTCTTAATCCAGACTTACAAAAAGCATATGACGACTTGTTGGCAAAAGGAGCCAATAGTGTAGTTGATGCACTTGAAGTAGGTGCCTTTATCGAAGACTTGGATATCATTGACTTGATGTCAAATTACGACAGAATCGACAATGCAGACATCACAGCAGTATTTGAAAATCTTGAAAGAGGATCCAGAAACCACATGAGAGCATTTGTAAACATGTTAGACCGTTACAATGAAACATATACCCCCCAATTTATCACCCAGGAGTATTTTGATTACATCATCAGCACTGCTAAGGAAAAGGGAGAAGGAATCTGTGACAATTGTACCAACAATGGAAACGGAACCTGTCCAAATGACGGTCCTAACAATCCAAACAATGGTCCCAACAATGGCCCAAATGGTCCTGGAAGAGGAAATGGTAGAAATGGCGGATAATTCCAAACAACTAAATAAACCGACTGAGATCTGATTTGATTTCAATGAGCCCCGGCAGCAGAAAATGCCGGGGTTTTTTACGATTCCAGGGTAATCCTTATCACCAAAAAGTATTGAGACAGGTCGTAATTTTATAAAAGTCAAAAGCCGCATCATGCTCATTTCATCAGAAAAATGCAGGGAACTTACCGATGCCGGAATCGTCCAAAAGTCATTAGAAGAGCTGGACTATTTCTCTTGTCTGTATGATAGGTATGAAGAAAAAATGCTCAGCTATATCATGCGGCTTTCCTCCCTCTCCAGATTTGAAGCAGAAGATATTTTACAGGAAGCATTTATTAAGGTTTGGAAAAACCTAAAGGGTATCGATACGACATTGCCTTTGAGCAGCTGGCTATACAGGTTGGTGCACAATGAAACCATCTCTCATCTTCGAAAAAGTAAATCCTACGGAAAAAACAATACCATAGAATTTGAAAAGATTTCATTGGCAGATGAGACTGAGGATCAACTATTTGATGAATCAAATGGCAAGAATGATCCAGTTGGTTTTTCTAATGCTATTCTTAATAAGATGGCGCTCAAATACAGGGAGGTCCTGGTATTGAAGTTCCTTGAAAAATTGTCTTACGAAGAGATTTCGGATGTTTTAAAAATACCGGAAGGGACGGTTGCCGTGCGAATCAACCGAGCAAAGCAGGCTTTTAAAAAACTTGCTTCAAACGATATTTCAAAAGTTACCTTTTAAAAAAAAGGAAGATGAAAAACTCAGATAAATTGATCCAAAGACTCAGGGAAGAAAAGGTGGAACAGGTGCCCGCCTGGAAATTTAAATTTTCTTCCGGTTTGATATTATTGGTGTTTCTGGCAGCAGTACTATTTGGTGGGCTGGCATTTTCCGTGATATTGTACTCCTTGCGGGAAACTGGTTTTTGGGCCCTGGAGCATCTGGAGCATTCAGGCTGGGAAATGGTTCTGTCGGTACTTCCTTTTATTTGGTTGATTTTGATTTTGGTCTTCCTTGTTATTGCCATTTACAGTATTCAATTTTCTAAAAAAGGTTATAAACTGGCTTTGGGCAGATGGGTGATGTATAGCGTGGCACTGAGTGTGGTAATTGGAACCATATTTTACCTTGGCGGAGGTGGTCAATGGTTGGAAAAAACCTTTGAAACCAGGTTGAGTTTTTATGAAAGTGTCCAGGACAAGAAAGCAAAAATGTGGATGCAACCCAAAGAGGGATTTTTAGCTGGAAGCTTACAAGAGACAAATCCTGATTACCTTATTTTAAAAGATTTTGAAGGGAAGGAATGGAAACTTTATTATGAAAAGGCCTTCATCGCTCCCGTGGTCAATCTGGAAGTCGGTGAAAAGGTTAAACTCAATGGTGAAATGATCTCTGATTCTGAATTTCAAGTAACAGACATAAAACCCTGGCAAGGAAGAAAGGGCCCCAGAAACTAGCACCCAGCACCCAGTGCCCAGTACCCAGTGCCTAGCCCCTAGTACCCAGTACCTAGCCCCCAGCACCTAGAACCTATGCCATCTTCTTTCTCATCCAGATAATCAAGTCTGTCCTGGATTGTACATGGAGTTTGCTATATAGGTTTTTGACATGCGTTTTTACGGTATTGATGCTGATGAAGTGCTTGGCTGCAATTTGCTGATTCGTTTTTCCTTCATACAAATCCAGCATGATTTCAAATTCCTTTGGGGTCACATTTGCCAAAAGGCTATCGTTTAATTCATCGAGGTTGAAACTGACCGGTTTTTGTTCCTGGGCATGGTTGAAAAGGGCAATTTCGATAGCTGAAAAAAGATCCTTTTCGTCAAAAGGCTTTACGAGGTAACCTTTAGGTCGGGTAGGTTTGGCTTTTTCCAGTGTTTTTCTGTCAGCGTAGGAGGTAAGGTAAATAAATGGGGTGTGTTTGTTTTCAAAAAGGACTTTCCCAATATCAATTCCATCTTTTTCTCCTCCAAGATTTACGTCCAAAATGGCCAAATCGAAAATTTCCTTTTCAATGAATGCTAAGGCAGCTTCAGCGTCATAAGCGATATGGGCAACTTCATAGTCTATCCCTTCAATTATCGCAGCAATGTCTTGGGCAATAAAGGGTTCATCTTCGACTATGAGTATGCGTATTTCAGACATAATTTTCTTTTTAGGCAGCCTTTTCAGGAATGTAAAGCTGAATATGGGTTCCGTTTTGGTTGCTTACTTCCATTTTAGCCTTTAATTTTTCACAAAATGCTTTGATCATCCTCAATCCAAAAGAATCGGAGGTTTGAAAAAATTTCTCTTCATTGATACCGATTCCATTGTCTGAAACTTCCATCATAAATCCATTCTCCTGTTTTTTTACTTTCACTTGTACCTGCCCTTCTTTTCCTTCCGGAAAAGCATGTTTTAAAGCATTGCTAAGTAATTCATTTAAAATCAAACCCAATGGTACCAAAAGATCAACGTCCATTTGCATGGAGTCCACTTCGTTGTTTAACTTTATTCTATCCGGTTCAACATTGTAGGATTGGAAAAGGCTGTCGCTGAGTTTGGAGACGTAATCTTTTACATCCATACTGGTAAGATGATCCGTTCTGTAAAGATTCTGATGAATCAGCGCCATGCTTTTTACACGGTTTTGTCCGTCGCGGATGGCTGCTCTGGCACTTTCGCTTTCCAGCGTTCTGGACTGCAGGTTCAATAGGCTGGAAACCACTTGTAAATTATTTTTCACGCGATGGTGAATTTCTTTTAAAAGGATTTCTTTTTCCTCCAGCGCTTTTTGAATGGTGTTATTTTTTTGGGAAAGGACCCTGTTGGTCTTTTGTTTAAAATAAAGAAAATATAAAAGGATGATAGCGAGTACAATCGCAGCTATAACCAGTGCAATCAATGATTTTTTTTCAATACTGGCTTTCTCGAGGGCTAGTTGATTTTTGAGAATTTCTGCTTCTTTTTTTTCTGTTTCATATTTGACTTCCAACTCCTGAAGATTCTCTTTTACTTCTACGGATTGCAATTTGTCTTCAATTTCTTCAGCGATTTGTAAGTATTTAAAAGCATTTTGATAATCATTATTTTTTGAATAAAATTTGGACAGGTATTCTGCCATCTTTAGTTCATAATCTTTGATGTCAACCTGGGTAGCAGTTTCATATCCTTCATTTAATATTTCTGCTGCCCGATCCAATTCTCCATTTTCTGCATAAAGGTTTGAGAGAATTATAGAGGTGGAAAGATAGCTTCTGAGATTGCCCAATCTTTTATGTTCAGCAGAAACTCTGTTGAGCTTCTTTATTTTGTTTTCATTGTTGTCGGTAGGTTCAAAAAATATGGAGCTGTGAAATTTGTCGGGTTCCAGTTTCATAGTGCCCTTGCCGGTAAACTCAAGGTATTCTTCCAGGTAATTGGAGTACTCTTCAAGTGATTCCTGTTTTTGATAAAAAATCATTAGGAAGAACAATGACATTCCAAAGTCTTTTCTGTCTCCATTTTCTTTTGTGATGGTGTAGGCTTTTTTTAAATATTTTTCTGCTTTTTCCTTCTCTCCCATACTTTCAAAAAGGGCCCCCATATTGTTGTAAACGGTCCAGTTTTTATCTGCATATCCATTTTTAATGTTCTTCTCTTCAGCTAGAAAAAAGTAATACATGGCTGAATCAGTGCTTAGATTTTCATAATGGATCTTACCCAATTGGCTAAAAATTGAACCTTCCAGCGCTGGTACTTTGCCGTTTTCTGCTATACTTTTTGCCTTTAAAAAATACGCTTTCTCTAACTCTCTTTTGCCCTGGGCCATGTAGTTGGTAGCGAGCCTGGTATAGGAGTAGGCGATTCCTTTAGGGTAATTTATTCTTTTGGCTAACTCCTCAGCCTTTTCTAGATAATAATTGGAGCTGTCAAGGTTTGACATGACATGGTATCGTGCTAATTCATGGTAGGTCCATACCTTGTTGGTATCGTCTTCCATGAAAATCAGCTCCGTTTTTAATGAGTCCGGATTGTTTATCCCAGATAGGATCAAGGGGAAACACAATAGAAAAATAAACAACCAGCCTGCTTTCATAATCATTGGGTCTAGGGGGCTCAATTTCGGCATTTGGTCCTTGTTTTATATCACCCGTTGGGGTGATAAGCGCCTTGGCAAAGTCCTAATTTCTGAAATTTTTTGATTTTAATTTTGGAATTTTCACCGCTACGGGCGCCAAGGACACGACGTAGGAATTTACGTAGCGCCCTTTGCGCCCGCAGCGGTGAGATAATATTCTCTACTTTTGAACTTAATCCCCACCTGAAAGTTTTTTCTTTGCAATCAAAGTAGAAACATGGAATTGAATTTTAAAACTTTTGGACAAGGGAAACCACTTATCATCATGCATGGCCTGTTTGGTATGTTGGATAACTGGCAAACCTTAGGAAAAAAGTGGGCTGAAAATTACACTGTTTTCTTAGTGGACCTTAGAAATCACGGCAAATCTCCACACAGCGATACCATGGATTATCCGACCATGGCGGAAGATATCAAGCATTTTATGGAATCCAATTGGGTGTATCAGGCACATATCCTGGGGCACTCTATGGGCGGAAAAACTGCCATGCAATTTGCGGCAATGTATCCGGATATGGTTGAAAAACTAGTAGTGGTGGATATCGCTCCTAAAGTTTATCCGGAAAGACACAATGAAATTTTCGATGCATTGCTAAGCTTGGATTTGTCATTGGATAACAGGGAAGATGTAGAAGAACATATTCGTAATTTTATCAAAGAAGAAGATGTGATCCTGTTTTTAATGAAAAGTCTCTCCAGAAATAAGGAAGGAGGATTTCGTTTTAAAATGAACCTGCCTGCACTGAAAGAAAATTACGATAAGATCCTCGGCGATATTAAAATGACTGAAGTCTATGAAGGTCCGGCATTGTTTTTACGCGGGGGCAATTCCAGTCATGTCCTGGAATCTGATTATCCAACCATTAAGGAAAAATTTCCTGAGGCAAAAATCCAAACGATAGAAGGAGCAGGCCATTGGGTACACGCTGAAAAACCGAAAGCACTGTATGATGCAGTCAATCAGTTTTTGGAATCTTAAATCGCAGCTGTTTTTCTATTCTGCCCCATACGCAACCACATACTGATAGCAAGTCCTATCATCATCATCAAGGAACCTATCCAAAAGAAATTGATGCCCGGAAATACGATGGATTCTAAAACAATCCAGTCGTTTCGAGTTGCATTTTCTGCAATTTCCATAGGGATTTTTCTTGTTTTCGGGTCAACCTTTGCTACCAACATTGTCACTGTTTCTGTGGCAGGATCAATTCCTGTAAATCTAAAGTGGAACCCATATTTGGCAACTTCATCCTTTAAATTAAAAGGTCGACTGTCTCGGATAAGGTAAACAGGCTCCGCAGTTCCGGCTTCATCGTCTTTAAAAACATTCATAACTGCAGAAACTGCTATATCGCCTTCTTCAGCCTTGTATCCTTCATGATTTACCTCTTTATTAAAACCGGCAAATTGAACATCCCAGCCCTGGAAGTGGATGGTATCACCTTGTTTGAAAGTAAATTGCTGGTAATTTAGAGAGTCTTCCATTGGGAAAAAATTCTGAAACATCTCTTCTCCCAACTTTACTTTTAATCCCAATTCATTGATCTTATCTGAATAGGTATAGACCAACTGTCCACGCAATACGATTACCGGATTGGCATAATAAACGGAATCACTTTCCAGATCGCTAAATGCGATTTTGGTACCAATAGCAATGTCTCCTTCCTCCGGTTCGTAATCCGGATGGCTGGGTTTGCGGTCTATGGACTCTACAATCCCAAAATTCTTTTTTGTAAAAAAGGTATCACCTTCCAAAGCAATGTAAGGTTCATATTTTAAGCTGTCTTCTGCATTCTTGGCTTCTTCGGCGCTGAATTGTTCTGCTGGAAGGCTGGCAATATGTGTAAACACATCTTTAAAAAGATAATGTTTCGTGTCGGGGTTTGCAGCTGCTACCTTTTCAAAGTCATTGTCATATAAGACATTTGGATGAATGGTGAACGACTCACCCTTATTACCTTTTTCATCTAATTCCGTAAAAGAGACTTCGTAATAACGATTGTGATTGATGAGCGTATCACTTTTGTATTCTACCTCATAACCACTCATAAACATGGGCAAACCTTTGTACAGGATGATGTTTTTTTCTAGACGCTCCTGGTCCAGGAGGTCTTTCATCACAAAGGCATTTTTAGAAATATGATGTTTCATGATCCCGGAAGACATGATTCCGACGATCATGATACCAAATCCAATATGTGAAATAGCCGAACCCGCAGTTTTCCAGTTGTTTCTAACAAATGAAAAGATATAATCCAGGTTGGCTACTATGGTAAATAAACCTGAAAACAGCAGCAAAATAAACTGCCAGGCATAATGGTCAATCCACATAATCACAGGAACAGTAAGCACCGCTGCAATCAATGCCGAGATTGAAACATGTTTTAAAAACTTACTTCTGTTTGCTGAAAAGTTACCTTCCCTAAATCTTAAAAACTGGGCAAAGGCAGAAAGCAAACCAATAAAAACGCCTATGTATAATTGGTATCGATTGTAATGATCCACCGGATCTTTTACCACATGTCCTACGAAATCCGGCTCGAAAATCTGCCTGATTTTATTGTAAACAGGTAGCGAAGTAGAAACTGTAATCATAGAAGCTGAAAACAATAAAACCAGAGCACCAATAAACATCCAAAACTCCTTGGAAGAAGTGGCTTCTTCCTGCTCAGGAGCTGGAATGGATTTATATCTTTTAAAAAATAGAAATAAACCAATACCAAGGAAAATGAAAATCAGTGCAAGCAATTGATTTTCCAGTCCCAACTCTGTAAAAGCGTGAACAGAAGTATCGCCAAGAACTCCACTTCTCGTTAAAAAGGTCGAATACAAAACCAAGACAAAAGTCAGGATATAAAACAAATAAGTACTGCGAATGGAATGTCCGGTGCTTTTTGCTATCAAGTGTGTATGTATTCCAGCAATCAACACCAACCAGGGCACGAGTGACATGTTTTCAACCGGATCCCAGGCCCAATATCCGCCAAAGGTCAAAGCTTCATAAGCCCAGGCGCCTCCCATCAAAATACCGATACCCAAAATTGCTCCGCTGAACAAAGCCCAGGGTTGTGCTGGCTTCAACCATTCTTTATGCGCACCAACCCAGAGACCTGCCACTGCATAACAGAAAGGAACAACTGTAGAGGCAAATCCCAGGAAGAGGGTAGGAGGGTGGATGGTCATCCAATAATTTTGAAGTAAGGGATTCAATCCTTTTCCTTCAATCAAGGTCAGATAATCCGCCTTGGCAAAAATGGGTGCATCCATCACGTCTCTCAACAGCAAAAATGGATTGACACCGACTCTAACCATTTCATCCCAACCCACATAGATTCCGAGAATCATGGAACCTATAACTACTTGTACTAAAGAAAGGATCGAAAGCACAGGCGCTTCCCATTTTCCGGCTCTGAATAGCAAAATCAAACCAAGAACTGCGTGCCAGAAAAGCCAGATGAGGAAACTACCTTCCTGGTCTTTCCAAAAGGCAGAAAAAATGTATTCAAAAGGCAGATCGTCGGAGGTGTTGGCCCAGACGTAATTGTATTCGTAATAATTATTAACCAGGATGAAAAAGAAGGTGGCAACGATGGTAAAAATGGAAAAGGCATGAAGCAAAAATCCTATTCTTCCAATTTTCAACCAGCCGCCATATTCCGGAGATTTTCTTCTATTGGTTGCAAAAAAGTAAGCTATTGCCGCCAAAAAACTGGAAACAAAGCTCAAAATGATTGCAAAGTGGCCTATTCTGCCCGGCCATAAATGTTCCCCGATGTATTGAATTTCCTCCATGGTTGAATCTTAATCCTGTTGCGTTACAAGCTCAACAAACTGAAAGTCTGACAGTTTGTGTTAAAATGTTTCTTAAAAGACGTTTGGGCGGGTAGATTATTTCAGCTTATTCAGATACATCTGAATGGTATTTTTCAGGCCGTAATATAAGGCATCTTTGATCAAAGCATGTCCGATAGAAACCTCCAACAAACCCGGAATATTTTGTTTGAAATAAGCCAGATTGTTCAGGTCCAAATCGTGACCGGCATTGATTCCAATTCCTACTTCATTTGCTTTCAAGGCTGCCGCAACGAAAGGCTCAATGGCTTTTTCCGGGCTTTCAGGGTAGTATTTAGCATAGTTGCCAGTGTACAATTCAATCCGGTCGGCTCCAGTTTCAATAGCTCCCGCTACCATGTCCGGGTCCGGATCAACAAAAATGGAAACTCTGATTCCCTTGTCTTTAAATTGAGCAATTTCTTCCTGTAAAAACTTCTTGTATTTCACGGTATCCCAACCGGAGTCTGATGTCAACTGATCCGGCATGTCGGGCACCAGGGTTACCTGATCGGGTACATTGTCCAAAACCAATTTTGAAAATGCCATTACAGGATTTCCTTCGATATTGAATTCAGTGGTAACCTGTTCTTTTAAAACCGGAATGTCTGAATAGCGAATGTGGCGTTCATCGGGGCGTGGGTGGACAGTAATTCCTTCGGCACCGGATTCTTCACAATATTTAGCTATTTCAAAAAGATTGGGCACATTGCCTTCGCGAGAATTTCGAAGTAAGGCAACTTTATTGATATTGACACTCAGTTTGGTCATTCGATTTGCTTAGCGGTTTTTTAAATGATTTTTGAAAGAAAATAGTCTTTCAAAATTTGCCGCAAAGCTACAAGTTAAAAAGGAAATGGAAGGCTTGGAAACTATGATTTCATGGCCAGGGAAATTGAAAGTTATGTTAAGATTGACTTATTCTGCCAATTCCTGGTTAATGGCCTCCAGCAGATTGTTTGCTTTGGCTTTGGCATCTTCCAAAAGTCCACGATGTCGGTAGGCGATTAATTTTTTAAAACCTATGGCCGTCATCAATCGGTGCGCAGTGGCCTCATGACCTAGTTGATTGTGAACAAAATCCCTTAAATTTTCAGGAAAAGGATGGTGTTTGCCGGAATCTTCAACGAATTCAAAAGTTGAAAATTCAGGTAGTATACAGGAGCTTAGAACCGGAAAAACCTGATCGAAGGTTACTTCAGTAATATTGTGATGAATGGTTTCGGAGTAATCTTCATTCAATTGATAGTATTCTATGATTTGGTTTCTAAGCAATTTGTTGTGAATGAGATTTATTTGTCCGGTACTGTTCACATCCTGAAAAGTGGTGTTGATGACCGGGAAATCGTAGGTGGGAAGCAGTTTTACCAACCTGAGATTCATGCTGTCAATGTCGAGAAAGGTTCCTTTTTGTTTGAATTCTTCCTCCAGTTTTTCAGTTTTAATGATCTGGTCGGTGTTTTTCCCAATGAGCTCATCGAATGGGACGATTTGCCTTTGAAGATCCTCTTTGAAATAGTTTAAATATTCTGTTTCTTTTATTCGGTCTACCCGGTCTTCATTCCAATTGTTTACCTGCAAAGCGAGGAGAATTCCAATGACCAAAAGCACAATTTCACCTGCAGCGTACTTCAGGTAATGGATGAATTGCTTTTCGATGATTTGTTCCTTTCTGTTTTTATTAAAAACTTTCAATAGGGTGGTGTATTGGTTGAGTTGAAGGTAATGAATTCAACTTTTAATTATGTTGTTAAGAATTTGAAAAGCATTTTTATGGAATAAAGGCTATTCAGGATTTGAATGAGGTTTAGACATATCTTTTAAAAATTCTGTCAAATAGGGGATTTGGTGTAAAGAAGTTTGTGAAGGGTTAGGTTTTACACCAGGCCATTCCACAAAAACACAAAAGCAAAATAGCTCCAGCTGAGAGAAAAAAGGATGTGAACTCCTGTCTCGAATCTTTTCCCTTTCCATAAATCAGAAGAATAACCAAAGAATTGGACAATCAATCTTGATAACCAAAAAATACCAAGACCCGTGGAGACGGTTTTCCCAAGGGGTGTATGAATCAAATCCTGTGTTTCATAAATGCAAAGGATGCCCATTAAAAATACCACCAAGGCAATGAAAAATGTATGGATGGTCATCATTTGTCGATTGATCAAACTCAATGGTTTGAGCTCTTCCTTCCAATTAAAATGTCTTGGAAAAATGGCATGAACCAAAGCGAGGCAAATTAGGGTGGTACCTATTATTTTAAAATGTATTTCCATGAGCGCTTAAGATAAAGGTGCTGATAAAAGGTGTAGTCTTTTTTTCTTCTATTATTTTCAAGCCTGCCGATTCAAAAGTATTGATCCAGGTTTTTTTAGAATGAAAATGGAAGAATCCTATGGTATAAGCGAGAAAGTTGGGCCAGTCTCTTAAATGCTCAATGACATAAATCCTTCCTCCTGGTTTTGTAACTCGGTTTATTTCTTTAAAAAATTGGATGCGTTCATGATGCTCTCTGATTTCATGTGCAGAGAGAATGAGGGTGGAAGCATCAAATTCACCATCGGGAAAAGTTAGCTTATTGGTATTGATTGGATGCGTTCCTGGAAATGGAGGATAAGCACTCCGCGCTCTTTTAATTGAAACTTCCGTATGTAATTGTGGATTATAAAAATCGGCAACAGTAAGCTTAATATCCGGAAATTTTGAAAGTAAAATGGAACTGGTTTCATCAAATCCGGCATTGACATTCAATACTTTTTGCCTGGAATCGAGTGAAATCCATGGCAATTGATAAAGATTTGAAAGATCGTAAACATAAAAGGAGGTCAGTAAGCTAATTAAAAGAGAGGCAGCGGTAAAAATCAAAACTAAAAATACAAGGAATCGAAGGCCTTCCGGCAGTTGTTTTAGGGTTAAACCAGCACCCAAAAGGATGATGAATGCCACCAGATAAAAGTGCCAATTGAACCGGACGATATTTAAGACTCCATCAAAAGGTCCTAGTTTTTTTGCCATTTTTCAATTTTACCTTTTTTCCAATAATAGGGTATGTTGGTTATTTCAAAAGCATTTGCAAGCACTCCTGACTTATACGGTCCCTTTTTTAAAAAGTCGAAATTATAGGAAACTACTTCAACTGGTTTTGGAATCCAGTTGGTTCGAACCCCTTCAATGATTAAAACTTCCTTTTTTATTGCATCAAAGGTAAAGGTAAAAGGTAGTGGCCCTGCAAACCTCCTTGCAGTTTTCCAATCCGGAAAGGGTGAATCTTTAGGTAAATTTATTTGCTCATTATCATTCCTGAAACTTAAAGAAAATCCTCCTTCGACCGATTTGTAATTATGAATTCCATCCAATTCAGTCCTTAATATGTCTACTTTTTCATAATTGTAATGGGTAAAGACATTTCCCAATAATTGCATCTTAATCTTATCTGTCTGTGATTTTAGGATAAACAATCCTCTTAGATTTTTCCCTTTTAAATTTTTATAACGAACGAAGATTCTATATCCCGCCAAAAAGAAATTATTGCCTAAAAACCTTGGAAATCCCTTTGGTCTCAAATGAGTGGTGTCGACCATAGCGACCGCAAGGAATGCCCATTTATCTTCAAAAGTATCCAAACTAAGGCAAGGTGGAATTAGTGTTTGGAGTTGTTCTTTTGGAAGAGCAAAAGTTACTACAACAGAGCTTTTAAAAAAAGCTTCAACCGCAAAAGGATGGTTTTTTAAAAAGCTCATAGGAATTGATTGTTGGTTTTATTTTCTGGAAGTACAAACTCGTAATAATAAACCAGCAGAATGAAAAGCAAGGCGAAAACAGCATTGAAGGAACCCCATAGCAATAGGTCTTTTGCTAAAAAGAATTCAATAATGTTCATAATCGCAACCAAGGTCATCTGAAAAATGGAACACCATCTGGATTTGAACTTCGAAAGTACCCAAATGGCCATAAAGACTTCCGATATTCCTATTAAAATGGTAATGATGTGGGAATAGTCATCTCCTAAAATTCGGGCAACAATTGTTTCATGTCTTGGTACAAAACCAAGTATCTTACAATAAAGGCCATTTACGAGCCAGACAGCAGCGATAAGATATCTTAATAGGGTTTTCATTTTAGCTTTTTAGGATTTTTAAGTTGCACAAATTTAACGGGGAATTGGTTTCCATGTTTAAAAATAGTTTTTACGTTGAGGTGTAAAATGCGGAAGGGACCCTTTGGGTAAAATGGAAGACCCTTTGACGAATGGTTTCGTTTTTTAGCCGATTATTTGATTTGGTTGCGACCTTGCGTTTAACCTTTGCGCCGCTGCGGAACCAAATTGAATATCAGGCCATTACGTTTTTTAAACAAATGACTCTGCTGGAGTCGGAGGGTCCTCTCCGAGAGACCCTCCGTGGACCAATGATTTTATTATCCTCTCTTTTCTTACCAAAAGTCAACGTTTTCTACCCTTAGGTGCCCATAACTTTGTGCCATCATCAAAACATAAAAAAGAAATGGACACCTTTCAAATTACATCTAAAAGAAACCTTGCTTACATCACCGGTACTTCCATCCTCATTATGGCCGTTTTGGCCGGGCTGGTAGTAGGCATGGTTCAAACTACCCTGATTATTCCGGGAGATATCGACCAGACCATTATCAACCTCCAAAGCCAATCCTCCACCTTCCGCTGGGGCATCATTGGATGGACTGGAATTTTGATAACTGACATCCTGGCTTCCTGGGGATTGAAAGAATTTTACAAGGACAAAAACGCTTCTCTGGCTTTATTGACCGGCTGGTTCAGACTCGCTTATTCTGGTATCCTGGCTGTTGCCATTTTACAATGGGTGATGGTTTTGATTTTAAACTCTGGCGGAGTTGATTTTTCTGAAGTGCTGGTTAACGGAAACTCCAAAGAACTTACTGCTCTATTCCTGGAAGGATTCAACCGAAGCTGGTCGTTTGGCTTGATTATTTTTGGCTTGCACCTGGTAGTTTTGGCTTACCTGGTTTGGGATAAAAAATGGGTCCTTAAAATCATCAGTATTTTGATCTTGCTTGCCGGAATCGGCTATTTGTTGACCAATATTTTAAACATCGTTTTGCCCGATTATGCTAGCATCAAGTCAAGCCTCGAAGGCATTTTTATGTTACCAATGGTATTGGGTGAGGTAGGGTTGGCTATCTGGATGCTCATCAAAGGAGGCAAAAACTATCATATGAAAGAGCGAATATATTCCTGATTATCTGAGTGTTACGCTATTCGATGTTCGACGTTCGCTTTTCGATTTTTAAGACACTCGTAAATCGTAAACCGTAAATTCTACAAATACCAGGTTAAAGCTCTCACAGCCTGTTATTCTACTTGTAATATGGGTGAATCCCATCTAGGAACTAAATGCTTTTAGACATTTTTTTCTGAATCCTTCGGCGAATTCTGCTGAGGGATTCAGGCGTCATGCCCAATAAACTCGCAATCTGATGCTGCGGAACCCTGTTCGCTAAATCTGGCCGTTCTTCCAAAAAATTTTGATATCGTTGCTCAGGGTTGGCGATGATGAAATTACTGAATTTGTCTTTTGCCTGGTTCAATTCCTCCACCAGCATGTCGCTTACTATGGATTTCAAAACCGGAAATTTTGCAAAATTTTCCATGCTTTGACTCGGGTCTCCCCAAAGCAACAAAGAATCTTCAGCACAAACCAGGTAATGCCCTGAAGGAGTCCTGTTGGTGTAATCTGTTGAGGAGATTGTCCCAAATTTTTCTGTATAAAAAGCCGTCGTTTTTTCTTCACCATCCACGATTGTAAACTGTCGAACACATCCATCCAATACAAAATAACACTTCCCCGGAACCTCTCCTTCCTTAAGAAAAACAGTCCCTTTTTTAAACTCAACTATTGGAATATGCGCTGCAATCGCCTCTACTTCTTCTTTAGACAAATCTGGAAAGGTGGATAAAAAATCCAGTAATTTCTGGTTCATTTTTTATTGAATGTGGAGTTAGGTGGATGTTTGAGAAGTGAAGATAAGAAAAATGGCTGTTGGTTGTTGGCCATTGGCCCTTAGCCATTGGCCATTGGCAAAATGGCCAAATGGCTGGTACAAGTTTTCAAACTTGTATCCAGAGTACATGCAGGTCTTCAGACCAGTAAGATTCCTCAGGATCAGGTGATGAGTTCGGAAGGCCCGTTGGCCATTGGCTTTTGTAGGGGTTGGCCGCGCCAACCCTGGAACGATTATATGATTTAGAATAAGCAGAAAATATCTTTAATCGAGATTCATTTTTATATAAATTGACACATAATTCACTGAATATCTGATGTTTATCCTAATCGTTATGCGAACACGGAAACACCAAACATCGAAAAATAAACCAACCCTGCGTTTCATCGAGGGGCTAATAGTTTTCCATTTTGCCAACCGCCAACCGCCAATGGCCAACAGCCAATAGCCAACAGCCAACCTATATTTTCTCCAACCCCTTCAAATCCCCTTCCTTCGCCTCTACAATACTGATTGCATACCCACCACCCGGAGCACAATTCACACTCAGCTTTGATTGATTGGTAACCTGGTATTTTTTGATTTGATAGGCTTGGGGATTGGTTTTATAATGGGCATCGGGCGCATCACTATAAACTGTAGCCAAATATTTTTTACCAGGTTCGAGGAAGTCAAACTGGATATTAGAAGTTCGTTTTTCTTCATCATTGGTGCGTCCTACAAACCAGTTGTTGCTGTTTTTGTCCTTTCGTGCGAAGGTGATGAAATCACCAGGTTCCGCTTCCAAAACTTTGCTATCTGCCCAATCAACCGGAACATCTTTTATAAATTGGAAGGCATCCATGAATTTGGAATAGGTCTCCGGGAAATCACAAGCCATTTGGAGCGGGCTGTACATCGTTACGTACAAGGCCAACTGTCTTGCCAGCGTAGTTCTTGGCTTTGAATTGTTGTAAGGATTGTATTTGGTCAAATCCATTTCAAAGATTCCCGGAGTGTAGTCCATTGGTCCGCCGATAAGTCTTGTGAAAGGAAGTATGGTAGTGTGGTCAGGATTATTTCCACCAAAAGCTTCGAATTCTGTACCTCGCGCTGATTCGTTTCC
Source organism: Saprospiraceae bacterium (assembly GCA_041392845.1). Taxonomy (GTDB): domain Bacteria; phylum Bacteroidota; class Bacteroidia; order Chitinophagales; family Saprospiraceae; genus JAGQWW01. The sequence goes on from JAWKLG010000056.1 coordinate 16,397, forward strand.
TATAAGGTTGGGATAGGTTCTGCTTAGTCCGGTGGGGCGCACTGCTTCATGGGCGTTTACCATGATTTGGTATCTAGCAGCTTCGGTTATGCAATAAATATAATGATTCACCATCCATTGGCCATAATGCTTTTCTCCTCTTGGAATAATGTCGCCGACATATCCGCTCTTTACTGCATTGTAATTATTGTCTGCCATGAATTTATAAGCTGCTTCCAAATGGCGCTCATAATTTCGGGCAGCTCCTGAAGTCTCATGGTGCATTACAAGACGAATGCCTTTACTTTTTGCATAATCGCGCAGCCCTGGAAGGTCAAAATCAGGATAAGGAGTTAGAAAATCAAAAACATAATCCTTGGATTTTCCAAACCAGTCTTCCCAGCCTTCATTCCAACCTTCTACCAATACCGCATCAAATCCATGCTTGGAGGCAAAATCAATGTATTCCTTTACATGCGCAGTATTCGCTCCGTGTTTTCCGTTGGGAGTGGTTTTGGAAAAATCAGTTTCCCCCAATTTGATATTAGGCAGGTCTGTATAGGACCAGGAGCTTTTTCCGGTGATCATTTCCCACCAAACACCCATGTATTTAACCGGTTTGATCCAGCTCACATCTTCATAAGCGCATGGCTCATTCAAATTTAGGGTAATGTTGGAAAGTAAAATATCACCTGCTTTTTCACTGGCTATTACAGTTCTCCAGGGTGTTTGGGTTGGAGTTTGCATGTAAGCCATGTTTCCTACAGCGTCCGGGGTAAGGTGAGAGGTGAAGGTCAGATTTGCAGCATCCAGTTCAAGGTGCATACAGGAATATTCTTTCAAGGCTGCTTCGTGTAGATTGATGTAAAGTCCGTCTTCTGATTTCATCATCAATGCAGTTTGAACGCCCGGAATTTTCATTGGAGTTTGAGATGCATTGGGTGTTACAGCACCTTTCATCATACCCGGAATAGCACTGATTTTTGAAGTCGTATAGTCATATTCTTGAGTATCATAATCTCCCGGTATCCAAAATGCAGTATGATCTCCCGCCATAGCAAATTGCGTATTCTCTTTTGTGACTACGAAGTAGTTCAAATTGTCCTGCAAGGGAAATTCATAGCGGAATCCCAATCCATCGTCAAATAATCTGAATCGTAAAAGAATGGTGCGATCGGTATATTTTTGATAAAGGCTTACTACCAGTTCATTGTAATGGTTTCTTATGGTCTTGGTCTCTCCCCAAACCGGTTCCCAGGTTTCATCAAAGGTGGAATTTTCGGTATTTTTTATTTCAAAACCTCCGGTTAGATCTTCCTGGTCTTTGATTTCTATACCCAGTTTACTCTTTTTTACAATAGGATTTCCATTTAAAGAAAGACTGTAAAATGGAATGCCGTTTTCCAATTGAAAGATTAGCTGGAATTCTTTGTTTGGAGAATATAGCTCCTGTGCTAAAAGTCCTGAAACGCTAAGCATAATAGCCATCAGAATGGAAAAATTTTTCATGTTAGGACATTTTTATAAAGTTCATACACCTAAAAAATCAGCAGGTTTGAAGGCGAATATAAGCTTTGTGTACCATTTACACTTTACAATTCATTGGAAATTTGGATTTGACCTTTTAAAGGACCAGTATTTTTTGATTTTAAAAGAATATTTGGTGTTGGTAAAAATCCTTACCTTTTTGAGCATTATTCATCCGGTAATATTTTTCTTATGAAAATAAATTACACGCTAAGCATTATATTTTCCATTTGCCTTTTTACAAGCAATGCACAATCCCTCTTTCAAAATGCTGTCCATTTGAATAAGGAGGCTATTTCTTCTTCAGGATATGGGATTCTTTCTTGTGATGCCAATGTTTATTTTGGTGACATAGTTCTTGCTATGAAAAAACATCCTGATAATGCTGCAGATCAAGTTTTGGTATTATGGTCTAAGGTTGTAAATAATGAATTGGTGTCTGATACTCTGGATGTTTTTCCTGCAAATATGAATGCTACCAATGAGGTTGTTTTCTTGTATGATTTCCGAGGCGATCCATGGATTTTTTATACCAAAAATACGGCGGATAAAACCGGAGTTTTAATGGCCTACAAATACGATGGAAGTAATTGGTCTGGTCAACAAGTTGCTGAAAATGTTCAATATGGTCCCATTGGAATCGGAGGTGCCTACCAAAATACCGGAGTGATTTTCGGACAAGAAAATTCCTTCCATTACACCTGGTTGGACTTTAATATATGGAGGGATGAAGAGATTTTTTCCGGTTCCAATCTTTCTGATTTTGCTGAATTCAGTTCAACCAAAAACCATGAAGGAATTTATTTTGCTGTGTCTGGCTTAGAAGATGGGAATACCTCTTTTACCAGGGTATTCCTAAGAAATGAAGCTGCCCAATGGAGCATCAACCGCGAAGAAACTTATCCAGCAATCGATTTAAATCAAAAAGAAAAATACCAACAGGGAAAGCTGGGAATTGCATTAAACGGCGAGGTTCATTTTTGGAGAAGAATCGATGACCAGAATGAATATGTATACAGACATAATGGTACTTGGACGACACTACCTTACCAGGTAACCCCTGGCCTGGGAGCTGTTCAAATCCAATCCGGACCTTTAAATGATTTGAAATTTAGCCTGGATACCACATGTTTTACTCTGAACAATATTGGCGCAGGAGATTATACTTCTCTTATTTGGCGACAGCCCAATGGAGAAGTTGATGGTTACAGTGATTTTCCCCAAGAGCATGCCCATGTTTACGGGATGGAATTATTGCTTAAAGACAACGAATTATTTGTTTTTTATAAAGATGAAAATCCAAATGGCGAGCAAATCTTTAAAATGACCAGTGAACCGGTGGATGATTTGGTGAATAGAATTACTAGTATTAAGAATTTAAAAGGGTCGAACCAATTTACCGTTTACCCAAATCCAAATCAAGGTCAATTTTTAATAAAATTAAACGAAATAGAAAACCTGGAAAAGGTTCAAATCCTCGACCTTTCAGGAAGGATGGTTTGGAATCAGGACCTAAAAGAAGCTAAAGATGAATGCTGGATAAATTTGGAAAATCAAGCTTCCGGAATGTATTTTTTAAAAATAAAATCTGAATCAAAAACCTATATTTCAAAGTTGATAATTGAATAATTTAAAAATACGATTTACGGTTTAGGAGTTACGAGTATAAATATTATTTAATCCGTAATTCGTATACCGTAAACCGTAAATTTTCTGAAAAAGCCAGCCAATTTGAAAGAAAAAACTATCCATTATTCCTCTCAAATTCCTGCATCACATCAACCAGCGTTTGTACACTTTCAAGTGACATTGCATTGTAAATAGAAGCCCTAAAACCACCTACAGAGCGGTGACCTTTAATTCCGCTGATTCCAGCTTCAGTACAAGCTTTCAAGAACGGTTCTGTATACTCGTCTTTGTTTGGAAGAAAACAGGCATTCATCAAAGATCTGTCTTCTTTTTCGGCTGTACCGGTGAAGCAGGAATTTCTGTCCAGCTCATCGTAAATCAATTTTCCTTTGGCCTCGTTGTGCTGTTGTATTCCGGTCAATCCGCCTTGTTCCTTCAACCATCTTAGGGTAAGCATCATTACATAAATAGGAAATACAGGAGGCGTATTGAACATGGACTCTTTTTCATAATGAGTCTTATAATTCAACATGGTTGGAAGGTCATTTTCACCTCTACCAATCCAATCTTTTTTAACCAAAACAAGTGTAACACCTGCAGGGCCAATATTCTTTTGAGCACCGGCATAAATCATTGAATATTTGTCAACATCAATAGGTCTGCTAAACATATCGCTCGACATATCACAAACGATAGGCAAGCTGGTATCCGGCATCTCCTTAATTTGGGTGCCATAAATGGTATTGTTGCTGGTGGTATGCAGATAAGCGGCATCTGAAGGAATGGCATATCCTTTAGGTATATAATTGTAATTTCTGTCTTTGGAGGAAGCGACTACTTCAATTTCACCAAATCTTTTGGCTTCTTTAATGGCTTTCGAAGACCAGGTTCCTGTATCCAGATAAGCAGCTTTTTCTCCTTTTTTTAAAAAATTCATGGGTGCCATGAAAAATTGAGTACTGGCACCTCCCGAAAGAAAAAGCACAGCCCAATCGTCATTTAATCCTGCGAGTTCTCTTATAAGAGACTCAGCTTCCTCAGTTACAGCGACGAAATCTTTGCTTCTATGGGATATTTCCAAAATAGAAAGGCCACTGTTGTTAAAATTCAATGCAGCTTCTGATGCTTGTTTGAGAACTGATTGTGGTAAGATGGCTGGTCCTGCGCTAAAATTATGTTTCATATGGTTTTGAGAATGTTTAAAATTTCCTTATAAATAGATTAATGGATTTATCGCAATCCGAGTTCAAATATAGGATAATATTGATTGTGATTTGCATGATTTAAAGAATTGAAAGACAACAATTTATATTTTTTAAAATACGTATGATGCCTTCAATTATTCGGTGTATCTTTACGGAATTATTGCATTATATCTAGACACTCCAAAAGGCCAAATAAATCTTTGCCCGGAACAGCCAGCACTAAAAGTTTACCAGAATCCTTATTTGTATAGTCTTTGGTAAAAGCCAAAGGCTAAAGTACTGTGTCCTGTTTAAAGAGAATTGATATCAATTTTTAAAAACTGTTTGATGAGAAAAGCACTACACCTCAAGCTTTTTGGCTTTCTTTTATTTGGAACTATTCACCTGTTTGGGCAATTGCCTTGTCCCACACCCACGACTCCCGCAGACAATGATGAACCTCCCGGTTGTACCATTTGTGAGTTTCCTATGACAGGAAGCAGCAACGGATATACTGCTGGTCCATTGGTAAATGGTAACTATGGTTGCGGTGGTTTAACTATAGAAAATGAACAATATGTGGTATTTATAGCCAACCAACCTTGTGTATCATTTACAATCGATGCAGACAATTGTCAAAACGTGGGAGGTTCCAGAGGTTTGCAAGGATTTATATTTGACCTTGACTTAACCGTTACTTATGATTGTACCCAAGGCTGTGGTGGAGGAGCTAATCGTCCTCCATTCGTAGTGAACAGTTGTGGACTTACACCTGGAGAAGCATATTTTCTTGTAATCGATGGTTGTGCTGGTTCCATTTGTGATTTTACCGTAACAGCTACCGGAACTCAGGGAGGAGAATTCGTAGAGATTACTCCTGCAGGCCCTTTTTGTGAAGACAATGATAATACCATTCAATTAAATGCTAATCCACCGGGTGGTACCTGGTCAGGACCTGTAAACCCCGATGGAACCTTTGTTCCTTCAGATTTAGGTCCCGGAACTTATGTAGTCGGATATGATTATACCAATCCATATGGTTGTCAGGATGATGATTTTGTAACAATTGTTGTCAATCCTTTACCTGTTGTAACCATTGATCCGGCAGGTCCATTTTGTGAAAATGACGACCCTGTTACTTTAAATTTTTCTCCTCCTGGTGGTAATTGGTCAGGACCAATTAGCCCTGGTGGAACATTTGATCCCGGTATAGGCCCTGGTACTTATACCGTAGAATATGAATATACCGATCCTAATAACTGTACAGCTTCGGCTTCAATAGATATTGAGGTATTTCCAAGTCCTGAAGTTACCATAGATCCCATTCCTGATTTTTGTACGGAAGATGGTCCATTTGTCATTACCGTAGATCCTCCGGGTGGAGTTTGGTCAGGTACAGGAACTACTAATGGTACCATTGATCCGGGAACCCTTGGAGCTGGAAATTACGATGTAACTTACACCTACACCAATTCAGATGGATGTGAAGATGAAGAGACTGTGCAATTTACAGTAAACCCATCTCCAAATGTTACGATAGATGCAGCAGGTCCCTTGTGTGAAAACGATGATCCTGTGAATCTAAATGGTACTCCGTCAGGAGGAACCTGGGGTGGTTCTGCTCCAGGTGGTACCTTTGACCCAAGTGTCGGTCCGGGTACTTACAATGTTACCTACATGTATACTACTCCTGAAGGATGTGACGGTGAGGATGACATCGATATAGTAGTCAATCCTGCTCCGATGGTTATGATTGACCCGGTTGGACCCTTTTGTGAAAACGAAGCTCCGGTAGTAGTAACAGCTTCGCCTTCCGGTGGAACCTGGTCAGGCCCCATTGGTCCGGGTGGAACTTTTGATCCTGGACAAGGTCCCGGAAGTTATACCATTACTTATTCTTTTACCAATAGTTTTGGATGTACAGAAGAAGATGAACTAACCATTGATGTGGATCCTGAACCTATGGTGACAATTGATCCTCCAGGGCCTATTTGTGAAAATGACGATCCCTTTAACCTCACAGCTTCACCAAATGGTGGAACATGGGGAGGAGATGTTGGTCCTAATGGAGAAGTAGATCCTGGAACTTTAGGGCCGGGAAACTACACAGCGACCTACGAATACACCGATCCCAATGGTTGTATGGGAGATGACATGATCATGTTTACTATCAACCCTTCACCAGTTGTTACGCTTGATCCTGCCGGTCCATTCTGTGAAGAAGATGATCCGGTAACCTTAGTGTTTTCTCCTCCCGGAGGTAACTGGACAGGTCCGGTTGGGCCTGGTGGCGTATTTGATCCCGGTGTTGCTGGCCCGGGGGTTCATAATATCATTTATTCTTTTACCAACTCGTTTGGTTGTAAAGAAGAAGCAGAAATTGACATTGAAGTAAACCCAAATCCAGAACCTGAGATTGATGATCCCGGAGATATTTGTGAAGATGGCCCCGTTACAACGCTAAGCGCCAATCCACCAGGTGGAACCTGGGGAGGTGTAGCCAATTCAAATGGTGAAATTGATCCAACAGTTCTGGGAGTAGGAACCCATGTAGTTACTTATTCTTATACAGATGCCAATGGTTGTGAAGGTGAAACTCAATTAAGCATTCAAATTTTCCCTCTTCCTGTTGTAACCATAGATCCTGCTGGCCCATTTTGTGAAAATGATGACTTGTATGACCTGGTTGGTAATCCACCCGGCGGAGTTTGGACCGGAGATGTTGATGCCAATGGTACAGTAGATCCTTCAGCCCTGGGTCCTGGGAATTTTTCGGCTACTTATGAATATTTTGACATTCATGGTTGTGGAAATACTGCGATGATAAACTTTGTAGTAAACCCGGCACCTTTTGTTGATATTGATCCTGCTGGTCCCTACTGTGAAAATGATCCAGTAGTTACCTTAAGTGCAACGCCTGCCGGTGGAACCTGGTCAGGTCCGGTTACACCAGGAGGTCAATTCAATCCAATGTCTGCCGGTGTCGGATTTCATACCATCACCTATACTGTAACCAATGCATTTGGATGTACTGACGAACAGGAAATTGATATTGAAGTGGTTGAATTGCCAGACATTTTATTATTATCTCCATTAGAATACTGTGAAACGGAAGATCCAACCTTCTTGGATATTGATCCATTTGGTGGAACCTGGACAGGTGTAGTTGCGCCAGCAGGTGAAGTGGATCCTGCTTCATTAGGGCCTGGTTCCTATCCGATTTCCTATTCTTATACAGACCCATTTGGCTGCTCAGCTACAGAAAATTATACTTTAATAATTGTTCCGGCACCAAATGTTGTTATCGACCCGGTTGGGCCCTTCTGTGAAACAGATCCTGAAATCACCTTAAATGCCACTCCTCCAGGCGGAGACTGGTTTGGTGATGCGGGACCCAATGGAGAGTTCGATCCTGAATACCTTGGTCCTGGAATCTGGTCAGTTGAGTATGTGTATGAAGACCTTGCAGGCTGTATGGGCTCGGCAGTTCTTGAAATAGAAGTTTTGGAATCACCGATAGTTGATTACGACCTGCCAGATCCGATTTGTGAGGACGCACCGATACAGACTTTATTTGCCAGTCCTTCGGGAGGAACCTGGGGCGGAGTAGCCAATGCTTCAGGACAAGTAGATCCACAAATGTTGGGGCCTGGTTATTATGTTGCGACCTACACCATTACCGACGCCAACGGATGTAGTACTACTGAAGATATTGATATAGAAATTATAGAGCTTCCTCAAATAGATTTTGAATTTGTCGGGCCTTTCTGTTTGAAAGATGAGTTTACCTTCCTTGAGGTGTACCCATTTGGAGGTTTTTGGTCAGGTGACGTTGATGCAAATGGAGAATTCAATCCAATTGATTTGGGAGTAGGAACATTCAATGCGACCTATACTTATGAAGATTTTTATGGATGTATCAATTCAGCCTCCACAACTTTTGAAATATTATCTCCTTTTGAAATAGAATTTTTAGGAGACTCAACCTTCTGTGGTTCACAAGGACCGGTGACTTTAAATGCGATACCTTCCGGACCCAATGGATTCTGGTCTGGTAGTATTGTTACTTCGAATGGCCAGGTAGATCCTTCCTCCTTATCACCTGGAATGTATACAGTGACGTATACGTATGTAGATCAAGGAGGCTGTGAAAATTCCGCAGATTTAACGGTTACAATTACTCCTCCACCGGTAGTAAATATTATAGGAGATTTATCCATATGTACAACAAGTGGAGTAATTACCTATACCGCAACTCCCGTCGGTGGAACCTGGGGAGGAGTTGCCAATGCAAGTGGTGAAGTAGATGCCGGAAGCCTGGGAGTAGGAAGTCACATCATTTCCTATACCGTTCCTTATGCCAATGGTTGTACTGAGACATTCGAGCAAACGATAACCATTGCACCACCTCCAACCGCCATGATCAGCGGAATGGGCACGATTTGTCCTGGAGGCAATGATCAAACGACCTTACAAGTTGACCTAACCGGTACCGGGCCATGGCAATTAACTTACGCCCTTAACGGTTCACCACAAGTACCAGTTACTGTAAATAGCAGTCCTTATACCATCACAACAGATCAACCTGGTGATTACACCATTGTGTCGGTTACCGATGCAGAAGGATGTGACAACAGCGGAAGTGGCACCGGAGCAGTAACTGAACTTACTCCATTGTCCATAACCGGCCTTGATGGAACCTGTGATGGAACGAATACCAATTTCACCTTGACTTTCACTATCAATGGAGGCGATCCTGGTAGCTACATGGTAAGCGGTGTAACAGGAACCTTAACCGGGAATGTGTTTACTTCCAATTCGATTCCATCCGGAACCAATGTGATGATTACCGTAAGTGACAATTCAGGATGTAGCCCTGTATCAGACAATATATTGATTGACTGTCTGTGTGAAACAGAAGTAGGCACCATGAACACTACCCTGATTCGCAATTGCGGACCTGGTACAGTAACGGCAGTTTACGATCCAACAGGGGAGTTTTTGGATGCAGATGATTTGGTACAATATGTCTTACATACCAATGCAGGGGTATCATTAGGAACTGTGATTGCAGTATCTAATACTCCAACCTTCACTTTCGATCCAAACACCATGATGTATGGGACAACCTACTACATCTCAGCAGTAGCCGGAAGTGATGATGGAACAGGCAATGTTGACCTGGGTGACAACTGTTTAAAAGTAGCAGCAGGAACGCCTGTTATCTGGCATTTGATTCCTGAAGCAATACTAACGGGAGATGTAGACATCTGTGTGGGTGCTTCAGCAGACCTAAGCATCAGTTTAACAGGCCAATCACCCTGGACAATTCGCTACTACAATGGAGCAGATACCATAGACTTAAACGGAATCACAACCAATCCATATGTATTCAGTGTGAGTCCTGGAAGTACAACTACATATGAAGTAGTAAGTGTAAGGAATAACTTCTGTACAGGCACTGTAAGCGGAACAGCCACTGTGACGGTAAATGATTCTCCGATAGTTACAGACATCACCACGCAGTGTGATTCAACTTATACGAACTTCACGGTAAGCTTTACGATAAGCGGAGGCGATCCAAATAGTTACATGGTGACAGGTATCCCAGGAACCCTTACCGGCAATGTCTTTACATCTGATCCAATCGCATCACCAGGTTCGTACGACGGACAAGTAACAGATGGCAATGGATGTCCTCCAGCAGTGGTAGCAGATCCACTGGTTGACTGTGGATGTTTGACGAATGTGGGAAGTATGGGTACCAGTACGATAAGAATCTGTGGACCAGGAACAGCAACAGCAAACTATGATGCCTTGCTGGAAGAGTTGGATGCAGATGATATTGTAAGATTTGTATTACATACCAATAGCGGTAACACCCTTGGAACCATACTGGGCACCAATACGATACCAGAGTTCACTTTCGACACGAACACGATGATGTATGGCACGACCTACTACATCTCGGCCATAGCCGGAAATGATGATGGAAGTGGCAATGTAGACTTGAATGATCCATGTTTGGATATTTCAGCGGGGACACCGGTGATATTCAGGATACTACCGACAGCGACCATTAGTGGAGACCAGACCATTTGTATAGGAGACACCGCAACCTTGAGCCTCAACCTGACCGGAACAGGCCCATGGGCAGTTACCTACAATAATGGTTCAGTTGATAGAAATATTACACCTACGAGTAGTCCTTGGAGTATTTCCGTATTTCCAACAGTAACGACGACCTATACCATAGTAAGCGTCCGAGATGCCAACTGCAATAATTCTGGTCTTGGAACTGCGACTGTAACAGTAAATCAGCCTCCAACTGCTACCTTGACTCCCCAGGCTGAAATTTGCAATACAGATGAGAACAACAATATTACAGTTCTTAATCTTTATACGCTAATTGTAGCAGGTGACAACACCGGAACCTGGGAGGATCTGGACAACTCAGGAGCTACCGGAAACTTCGATGCATTGGATTTCATAGGCATCACTCCCGGAGCTTACCGATTCAGATATACCACAGGAGCTGCTCAGGCACCTTGTCCAAATCAATCGTATACTATAACAGTGAACGTAAGTGACTGTAGTTGTCCTTCGGTAGCGACCACTGCTCCGGCACCGATGTGTAATGACAATGCAGTGTTGAATTTGAATACCATCACGATTACCTCAGAACCGGGTAGATGGTATTTGATTAGTACACCATCAGGAAGCAATCCTGCTACCTTGAATGGATTTACTTTCAATGCGACAAATAGAGATCCTGGAACCTACGAGGTAGAATTCAGATTGGAACCTGCACCACCTGCCGGATGTCCGACGAGTTCAACTCAAACCATTGTAGTGAACGCTCCGCCAAGTGCGACACTTACTCCTAACGTTGTTATCTGTAACACAGATGAAAACGGCGACCCAACCATCCTGAATTTTAGTATAATAATTACTGCAGGCGATGCAACCGGTACTTGGACTGATTTGGATAATTCAGGTGCTACCGGAAGTTTCCCAAATCTTGA
>JAWKLG010000057.1:0-27092 GCA_041392845.1 Saprospiraceae bacterium
CTATTTGATTGACATTGAAAGTAAACAACCGGTTGGCTTTGCAACACTTCAGTGTATTTCAACAGTTGAAGGGGCAGAATTCACTTTTGCTACTTCAGACGATAAAGGGATTATTTCTGTTTGTAAATGTGCCGGAGGAGATTCCATAAAGTGGAAGATACGTCATGTCTCTTATTTACCGATTGATACAATTTTTCCTTGCAAACAGGTTCCGGATACGCTATTCCTTTATTCAAAAGACTATGAATTTGGTGAGGTCATCTTATCTGCTAAAAATGAAGGGGTAAGGGTGATTGGTGATTCCATTCGCTTTGATTTGAGTGTTTTCAGAAAACCACATCAAAAAGATTTGAAAGATTTGTTGAAGGATTTACCAGGCATTACCATAGAAGAAGGAGGGCAAGTTAAATACAAGGGTAAAGCGGTTGGTCAAATCCTTCTTAGTGGAAGAAGTGCTGCACGAGGCAATTTTGATTTTTACAATCGGGTCGTGAGAAAGGAAGATTTGTCTACAGTTCAATTATATCCGGATGATCCGGCAGTAGATCAAGCTGATCAAAATATGACGCTGGATTTGGTGCTGAAACCGGACCTTACCCTTTTAGGACAAATTCAGTCAAGATTAAGTAATCAAGCTGAAATAGAGGGAAGTGCTTCTATAATTCGGACCGGCGATACTCGATGGAACCACTCTGCGGAAGCAGCTATTTCTCAAATTGCGGATCCACACAGGCCACAGCTCAATCCATGGCTTGAAACAGTGGACAATACTTTTAGAAATAAAAAGGCAATTCATATAAAACCTCAAAAACCTGATTCCTATCAGCCTTTTATCGATCTTTCCAAAGAAGACCAAAATGCCTTTGCCTTTTACAATGCTTTATACCAGGATGATAAATCCGAATTAAATCTATATTCTCGCTACAAAAACCACAGTTCGACAAGGCAAATTGATCAAACAAATTTCAATGTCAACACATCAGAAATATTGTTCAGAGAGCGAAACAATGAAGAGCTTGATGAGCAAAGCGGATTGTTTTCTTTATCCTGGAAATATCAGCTTCAAAAAAATCTGACGCTGAACGCTTCCTCCCATCTAGCCCAGGATGTGAATGAAATAAATCAAAATGGCTTGATTGAATTTGCAGACTTCAGCACACGTAAAAACAATTGGTCAGATCAATCAAACAATCAGAATGCTGTAGTATTTGGACATGTTTTATGGGAAATCGATTCTACCTGGAACTTCCAGACCGGAGTTCAATTTGGGATAGATAATCGGAGGAGAGATTATGATTTCACGGTAGATTCCATAATTTATGGTATCCGCCTAAATCCCAATGCTCAAGATGAAAATCTGGGATATCAACTCAACCGCGACCAACAAAATTTTGACGCAGGAGCCGCTCTTGAACACAAATGGAAATCCCTAAATCAAACGACGACCTGGATTGTAAATTATAATGCCAGGTCTTTATCAGATGCAGGCGGATTTGATGAAACAAGTCCGGAAGTTGATGTATTTCGAAATAATCAAGCCTACGAAATTTTCACAACATCCAGTGTCCTGGAACATAAAATGGAAGTTTCGAAATTTAAATTGACCGGTGAATTGGGCGGTACATTTTTCAAAAGTAAACAAGTGCTCACTGGAAATGATCCCTTTAAGTGGACTGGAAAAACTCGAATGTCCTATTCTTTAAATCGAGCACATTCCATTTTCTTAAATTATAACGCTGATGCGAATTGGTTGGATGAAAATTATCTGTGGCGTTCATTACGCCCTAGAAATCTTCAAACTTACTCAAGGGCAGGAAATTCAAATCCGGCTATAATTCGGAATCATCTGTGGTCTGCAGGATGGAAAGAATTTTCCCAACTCAAAGGCAATTTCTCCAATGCTCAAATAACCTATCAGTATGCTCCCATCCACTACCAGTGGAGACAAAGAACTGAAATAGGTTACAATGTGGATACGCTGGTAAGAGAACGCGATTTCAATAAAATTGGCTTAGAGCTTACCACTTCCAGGAATATTCGAGGGGTCAGATTTTCTATCCACTTGATTGGAGCTCAATCCTATTCCTATGGAGAAGCATTATTTACAGACCAAAAATTATTAATGTCAAATTTGACATTGCAGCTTGGCGCCAGAGATATCTTAACAAGTAAGATAATATTCATTGCTTTAAAAACGCGAATCAACAGAACCACCTGGCAGTTTGGAGAACAAACGACTTTGCCTCCCCAATGGAATAGCAACTCTACCATAGAAGCCCGATGGTTCATCACTAAATTTGATGCCTGGCTTGCTTCAGAGTTGACCTATCTCTGGCGAGGAAATATCTACAATGAGACCCTGGTAAGCGCACTCATAGAGAAAAAATTAGGCGAGCATTTTATGGTTTCCCTGGGAGGTGAAAATCTATTAAATTTAAACAACAACACCCGCCGAAACCGGTTTTTATCACCCGAAGGATACCAGGAATCAGAGCAAACGGTATTTGGGGGAAGGGTGTATGTGAGGGTGAAGTATCAGTTGTAGGGGAATGTTATTAAGTTAACGTGAATAATGGATAAGAAATCCATATTGAAATTATAAAAAAATAGAGAATTGTGTTATATTTATAAGACTGACAATCAAATAATTACAACAACAATTCTCTAGACATGAATGTAGATATTTTATTCCAGATTTTCATGGATGTTGATGACTTTTTTATCCAATTTGACCAGGAAATTCAAAAATTACGGCTAGAATCCGGACTCAAGTCTATTAGAAATCGAAAAACTAAGCTTTCTGAGTCTGAAATGATGACCATTTACATTCTTTTTCATCATAGCCACTACAACAATTTCAAAGCTTTTTACAAAGAATATGTTTGTGTACACCTAACAGGTTTTTTCCCAAATTTGGTTTCCTATGAGCGTTTTAATACGCTGCAAAAAAGGCTGCTTGTTCCCTTTATTGTCTTTTTAAAAAATTGTTGTTTGGGTAAATGTAGAGGGATAAATTTCATTGATTCTACTGTACTTAGAGTATGTCATATAAAGAGAGAAAGACAGAACAAAGTCTTTAAGCATATCGCTACAAAAGGTAAATCTACTATGGGCTGGTTCTTTGGCTTTAAACTACATCTCATTATCAATGACAAAGGTGAAATCCTTTCTTTTTACCTTTCAAAAGCAAATAAAGACGATAGGAATAGGGATATCATCACCCTCTTGACAGAAAATATTTTTGGAAAAATTTATGCAGATAGAGGTTATATTTCAAAAGTGCTTTCAGATTATTTATGGAACGATGGTATTCACCTCGTTTATAAATTGAGAAAAAACATGAAGGAACAAAACATCTCAGATATCGATAAAGTACTCCTAAGAAAAAGAGCTCTCATCGAGTCAGTTAATGACGAATTGAAAAACATTTGCTCCATTGAACATACCCGGCATCGATCTTTGCAGGGCTTTTTGAATAATCTCATCTCAGGGATTTGTGCCTATCATTATCTACCAAAAAAACCTTCCCTGAATATCAAACCTATAAGAAATAACCAGTTACTTCTACCTTATGTAGCTTAAACATTATTCACGTTAATTTAAACTTTATTGGTATTACGCCTGGTGCCTATCGTTTTGAATATACTACCAATTCAGCGGTAGCTCCTTGTGAGGATCAATCTTATATAGTTACCATAACAGTGAGTGATTGTAGCTGTCCATCTGTTGCGACAGCACCACCTGCTGATTTATGTAATGATGCTGCAATTTTAGATTTGACCACCATTACCATCACCAATGAGCCAGGTCGATGGTCGATAACCGGAACGCCGTCAGGAAGTAATCCTGCTACTATAACTGGTAATAATTTCAATGCTACAGGCCGAGATCCTGGAATGTATACGCTTGAATTCAGATTAAATCAAACACCACCTCCTGGTTGTCCGAATACATCTACGCAAGTTGTCAATGTAATTGCACCGCCATCAGCAAGTGTGACACCAGTGGCAGTTGTTTGTAATACGAACCAAAGTGGGAATCCAACTTCCCTGGATTTTTCAACATTAATTACCGGAGGTGATGCCACCGGAAGTTGGGCAGATCTTGATAATTCCGGTGCAACCGGTACTTTCCCAAGTTTGGATTTTACAGGTATCACTCCTGGTGATTATAGATTTGAATATACTACCAATTCAGCGGTGTCTCCTTGTGGAGAGAAGACTTATTTGGTTACGGTCACTGTTAGTGATTGTAGCTGTCCATCCGTTGCGACTGCTCCACCATCTGATTTGTGTAATGACGCTGCCATTTTAGATTTGAGTACCATCACCATTACAAATGAACCTGGTACCTGGTCTATTTCCGGTACTCCTTCAGGATCAAATCCTGGAGTTTTAAACGGTACAATTTTTAACGCGACTGGTCGAGATCCGGGTGTTTACACGCTTGAATTTACATTGACACAAACTCCACCTGTCGGTTGTCCAAACTCTTCTACTCAAGAAATTACGGTAATCGCACCACCGGTAGCAACTGTTAGGCCAGGAGTTGTTGTTTGTAATACGGATCAAAATGGAGATCCCACCGACATCAACTTCAGTACATTAATAACTGCTGGAGATGCAACCGGTACTTGGACGGACTTGGATAATTCAGGTGCTACCGGAAGTTTCCCAAATCTTGATTTTGCAGGGATTACTCCAGGTAATTATCGCTTTGAATATACTACGAATTCCGCAGTAGCTCCTTGTAATGAGCAGACTTATATGGTAACGGTAACGGTAAGCGATTGTAGTTGTCCATCTGTTGCGACTTCTGCTCCTTCACCACTTTGTAATGGAGATGCCATTTTAGACTTGTCTGATATTACCATTACTTCCGAAGCAGGAAGTTGGTTTATCATCAGCAGTCCAGCTGGATCAAATCCTGCTACTTTAAACGGTACGATTTTCAATGCGACCGGCAGAGATGCAGGTGATTATCAGGTTGAATTCCGATTGGCGCAAAATCCTCCGATAGGATGTCCAAATAGTTCGACTCAGACGATTACGGTTTATCCGGAAGTTAACGCAGGTGTTGGACCTGGCACCCTAAGCTTCTGTTCGGATGCAGTTGGCAACATCAATTTATTCGACCAATTGACCGGAGGAAAGCACAGGAGGACCACTGGACTGTAACAGCAGGAAACCCGGGTGCAAATTTCAATACTTCAACCGGGTATTGAATGCAACGGCACTTCAAGCCGGTAGTTATACTTTTGAATATTTTGTTGATGGCCGGGATCCTTGTCCTGATGATACTGAAACCGTACCATTCAAATAGAAAATCCTGTAACTGCAGGAACAGTAATCAGCAATCCGGAACAATGTGAAGGAGAGTAGAACCTTTATAACCTGGCAGATTACCTTCAAGGTGCTGACCAAGGAGGAGTTTGGACGGAAATATCCGCAAATCCATCAGTTAATGGAGCCTTTGATCCAACTAATGCAAGCTTTAATCCTGATGGTCAATCTCCGGGTACTTATACTTTCCGCTACAGTCTAACTGCCAATGCTCCTTGTACCAATGATGCTTCCGAAGTCAGTATTACCATTCATCCAAATCCTATAGCAGATGCAGGAGCAGATGGTGGATTGACATGTGAAACCAGAAGAGCAATACTTGGCGGAAATGGTTCATCAATAGGACCAAACATCAGCTATGCCTGGACGGGACCCGGACTTTCTAATCCAAATGTTTTAAACCCTGAAGTAAGTGGTCCTGGTACTTTCTTCTTGACTGTTACCAATACCCAAACGGGTTGTACAGCCACTGATGAGGTGGAAATTACTCAGGATGCTGATCTTCCTACTTTGAATGCCAATTCAATTGACCTGACTTGTTTTGGTTCAAATAATGGAATCATTGAAGTTAACAATGTAACGGGAGGACTTCCACCATACATGTACTCTTTGAATGGTGGTCCTTTTACCAGTCAGAATACATTCACCGGATTGACACCTGGTTCTTACATTTTAACAGTTGAGGATGCCAATGGATGTGAAGATGAAGTAACCTTCATAATCAGTGAGCCGGATGAGTTAACAGTGACACTAACAGTCAATTTGAATAACCTTGGCAATGTGGTTAATTTAGGCGATAGTGTGCTGTTAACCGCAAATGTCGATGGAGGTTACGATACTATTTATTGGCAGCCATCCAGTGTTTTTGAGCCTTGTGATCCTGAATTAGGCACAGAACCATGTTTGAAACAATGGGTGACCCCTACTGATATAACAACTTACAGTGTGACGGTTGTGGATGAAAATGGCTGTATGGACAGCGATCAGATCACTTTGAGAGTGAGAAGAGACCGCAATGTATACATACCTAGTGCATTCTCACCCAACGATGATAACATCAATGATGGCTTCAGGATTTATACAGATGAAAATGTAGAAAGGATAAAAAAGCTTCCTGGTATTTGATCGATGGGGCAACCTGATCTACGAATATTACGATTTCCAACCAGATGATCCGGCCGGAAGTTGGAATGGAGATTTCAGAGGCAAGCAGATGGATTCTGCCGTCTTCGCATACTTCGCAGAGGTTGAATTTAAAGACGGAGTAGTTGAATTGTACAAGGGTGATGTCACCCTGGTAAGATAAGAGGTTAGAATAATATTTCTAACAAGGGCGCGATCCTCAGAGGTGTGGGATTGCGCCTTTTTTTAATTCATTGCCCTTTTTAATAATTGAGCGTTGATTGCACAAATAATTGTGCTGGCACTCATTAAAGCTGCCCCTATTGCCGGGCTTATACTCAATCCGGGGATAAATCCAGTTGCAAGTGGCATCGCAATGGCATTATAACCAGTTGCCCAAATGAGATTTTGAACAATTTTTTTATAGGTTGCTTTTCCAAAAAGAATCAAATTAGCAATATCTGCCGGGTCACTGTCTACTAAAACGATGTCAGCTGTTTCGGCAGCGACATCCGTTCCTGATCCAACTGCTATCCCTACATCTGCTTTTGCTAGCGCTGGTGCATCATTGACTCCGTCACCTGTCATTGCAACGAAACCTCCATTCTTTTGAAGAGAATCAATTTTTTCCTGTTTCTGTTCTGGTAAGACTTCTGACATGTAATTATCTAGATTCAGTTTTCCAGCTACTGCTTTAGCAACTTTTTCATTGTCACCAGTTATCAACCAACAGGATATTCCAATATCCTGAAGCGTTTTAATCGCTGCAGATGAGCTGTCTCTGATTTTATCTGCAAAGGTTATGTAAGCGATGATTTCCTTCTCTTTTACAATAAAAATAATGGTCTCATCTCCCGCCTCATTTGCTGGAGCTTTTAAACTCAATTTTTCTAATAAAACATATCCTCCCGCTGCGTATTGAATATCCTCAATTTTAGAAAAGACACCCACTCCACTTTCATAAGTGAAATCGGAAGTATCTCGTAAGTTTATTTTTTCTTCTTTGGCCTTTTTTAATAGGCCTTTTGATATATGGTGCTCAGAGTCTTTCTCGATAGAGGCTGCAATTTGCAAAATGTCTATTTCAGAATATTTTTCTGAAAGAGGTTTAACCTTTGTAACTTGATGAGATCCTTCAGTTAAAGTTCCAGTCTTGTCAAAAACCATTGTATTGATTTTCCTTGAATTTTCAAATGCAGTTCTATTTCTTATTAAGAGCCCGTTTTTTGCGGAAATACTGGTTGAAATTGCCACAACCAAGGGAATGGCTAACCCGAGTGCATGAGGACAACAAATCACCATAACAGTCACCATCCTTTCTAAGGCAAAAGAAAATTCTTTTCCAAGCATTAGCCAGACTACAAAGGTTCCAAATCCACCAGTCAAAGCAATTATGGTCAGCCAAAATGCAGCCCTGTCTGCCAATCTTTGTGTTTTTGATTTTTGGCTTTGAGCATTCTTTACCAACTTTATTACCTTCGATAAATACGCATTCTCTCCTGTGTTTTCGATCTCTACCCTTAAACTGCCATTTCCATTGACGGATCCACCAATCACTTCATCATTCTCACTTTTCAAAACAGGTTTACTTTCTCCGGTTAACATGCTCTCATTCACTTCACTGCTACCTCCTCTGACTATTCCATCTGCAGGAATCTTTTCTCCTGGTTTTATTAAAATAAGATCTCCTCCTTTTAAATCCTTAACAGACACTTCATTTGTAGTATCCCCTTCCAACAAATGAGCGGTATCAGGCATTAGAGCAGCCAGCGATTCCAGAGCCTTGGAAGCTCCTAAAATAGATCTCATTTCTAACCAATGACCAAGCAGCATTACAACAATAAGGGTCGCCAATTCCCAAAAGAAGGTTTTTCCTTCAAGACCAAAAACTACAGCTGAGCTGTATAAGTAGGCAGCTGAAATAGCAACTGCTATTAAGGTCATCATTCCTGGCTCTTTTTTCTTAATTTCCTCCTTTAAGCCTTTCAGAAATGGCCATCCACCGTAAAAGAAAATAATGCTAGAAAGGGCAAAAAGCAGATACATTTCACCTTCAAAAAGGGATTGTATGCCTAACCAATTTTGAATCATTGGCGATAGAACAAGGATAGGAACAGTAAGTACGATACTTATCCAAAATCTTTTTTTAAAGTCTTTTATCATCATCCTGTGATGGTCTTCATGAGTATGGTGGCCATGATGGTCATGTTCGCTATTATGGCTTCCACTCTTATCTGTATGATTCATTTGAATCGAAAAATTGCCCACATTTTGAATGGCTTTATTCAAGGTTTCCATGTCTATGTGGTGATGCATAGTAATTTCTAATTCAAAATGCTCTTTTCCTAGGTTTAACTGCTGAACTCCTTCAATGGCTTCAATTGCATTTTTGATTTGTTGAAGATCTTTTTGAGAAGGGTTGCCTTTTATTTTATAGGAATGCTTCATGATAGGTTATTTTTAAAGGGCTATGGGTAGAAAAAAGCCCAATGACGCATAAACGGAACTACTAATGAAATAGCAATAGGTGGCTTTTTTGTTCGCTGATTAGAAACGACTGGTTTCTGCTGGATAAAAAATCATGTGCGGGCAAAATATTCTATAATTGTCCACACATGATTAATATTTATTGATAAGAAAATGAATCTGTCCTTCTCGCTTATCTTTGAATAACTACTTTTTGGGTACTATTACCAAAATTTCCTTCCATTTTTAAAAGATAAACCCCTTCTGATAGGGAAGAAATGTTTATCCCCTGGTGATTTTCCACACCTCTAAAAGAAAGAACTCTTTTTCCTGCTAAATCGAACATATCCAGATCAAGTTGCTCTCCGGCATTTTGAGTGTCTATGAAAAGCGTATTTGTAGCCGGATTCGGAGAGATTTTGACACTATTGGCCAAAGCCAGGTCAATTGTAGAAACAGGGGATCCGGCAGCAGCCACACTCAAAGTGTTACGCAATCGGTTCGTATACCAAATATTACCATCTGGTCCTACTTTCAAACCTGTCAGGCCTGTTTCATTAGTCGGAATGCGTCCCATTTCTTCAAAATTATTTTCAACATCATAGACCACAATATCTCCTGTAGCATAATCTCCTACCAGTAACCTGTTTTCAAATAATTCTATCCCACAAGGCTGGTCCAATCCCTCACTCACGATCACTTCATACACGTAATCTTGCATACTTGAATGCTCCGCAAGCTGCTCATTGATGAGCGGAATTGGAGTAGCTGATGTAGGCGAGTTGATATCAAGGCGAATAACTCTGTCATTACCGTTATCCACAAAATATAGCCATCCGGTTTCTTTATCCAAAACCATATGATTAGGAATATTACTATCACCATTGATACCCAGATTTTTGAATCGTCTTACTATAGCATCACTATGATCATCGTTTCCCGGTCCGTGGTCGTTTACAAAATCATAGCGCACGATATCTTTATTCCAATTGTCGTAGACCCAAAAGACATTGTCTATTTCGTGAGCGATACCCATACTAAATGGACTACCGTGAAGCATATCTAAATGGCTTCCATTCCCACCCGATGGCTGGGCATAGATGTCTGGATCACTGGACCATAATGTTGGCCCTGTGAATGTTCCTCCATTGTGATTAGCGTCTTTTACTCCAGGCGAGGTGCCAAAATTAAAATTGTCTGAACTAAAGGCAATCCCGGTTGGTAAAGACATAAAATGCCAGGCATTACCATCTACCTTTTGTTCATATGAGGGGTTTCCGGTACTTGCATCTGAAATGATAATGGTACTTCCACCGCTATTTTCATTTCTTTGGTTGACTACCCACACTTCATCTTTTCCTAAAATGGGGAAAAAGTCTAAATCGGTGGGCAAATTTAAACCACTTGCAGTCGTAGCTTTTGTTGTAATATCGGGAACGGTTCCGAGAATGTCATCAATTTTAAAAGGCACGGAAACAGATTCGTAAATTTCAGTTTCAACACTACCTGAATTATCGGCAACATCACCATCATTTGCTCCATTAATGGTTGCAATGCTTAGCTCAAGGTCGTACACTCCAGCAGCTGAAGGCAACCATGGATTTGTTAACTCAAAACTGAAATAGGAAAACGCAGGAATGGAGATATTATCAAAAGTTTCAGTAACAGGATTATCACCGTTTACACCAAAATTGATTTCCATAGTAGTAATGGGCTCAATTCCGGCATTGTACACCGTACCTTTTATCGGAATTCCTCTATCCACTTCTCCATATGGTAAAACATCCAGTTCTACCAAAGATGCTTCTAGGCTTGGAGGTACTTCTACTACTACATTGTCAATGGCAAATCCGTATAGCCATCCTCCGTTTTCATCGTATCTAAATCCAATATAAACGGTATTTTCTCCTATATAATTTGCCAAGTCAATAGTGTGTCTGTCCCAGGAGCCATGACCGTGCAAGTCTTCCACCACTTCCCAGTTGGTGCCATCAAGGGATACTTCGATGGTAGCATCTTCATCAAAGCCTTGATATCCGTCATCAATATAAAAAGCATCAAATTTCAATACTGCAGCAGTTTGACCAGTAAGGTCTATGGAAGGAGTGATTAAATATTCGTCACTTTTGTCACAGTTGCAGGCATCATCATTGGTGCCGGCAATATAGGTGGAGCCACTATTAGGACGAATGGGAAAATATTGGCTTGATAAAGCAGAAGCTGTACCCACCTTCCAGCCGCCATCGCTAGCTTTGGTATTAATTGTCCAGCCAGCAGGCATTTGCCCGGATTCAAAATCTTCCTCAAATATAACTTGACCATGCACCAGCAAAGTACCGAAGCAAAGCATTGATAAAAGCATAAAAGTTTGTTTCATAATATCCGTTTTAGATGAAAATAAATGTTATTTAATGTGTATGTCCTTCTTCGTGGTGTTCTCCTGCTGAATCATTTTTAACATAATCCATTCCGCAAGAGGGACATTTGCCGGGTTGGTCACTTCCACTTCCTTCGCAATGCATTGGACATACATAAGCAGAGGTGTATTCTTTTCCGGTCTGTTCAGTTTCAGGGGCTTCACTTCCACAGGCTGTAAAACTTAGTGCCATAGCAGAAAGGCTGAGACTTAGAAAGGCTAATCTTAAAAACTTCATGATAGTAGATTTTTATGGTTAATTATTTTTTTTAATTCTCCGGTCTATCATATTGACAGCACCCGGGTAGGCTATTGTAAACTTCATCCTTTGCTCTGTGGGTATCACTATCATACCCTACATCGGCAATTTTTTGTTTGATGTCGTCCAAAGCAATTACAGAAGGATTAAAAGAGACCTTCATTTGGTCCGTTTCTCTGTCCCAATCTGCAATTGTAACACCCTCGACATCTTTTAAAGAACCCTCAATGGTGCGTTCGCACATGCCACAATTGCCGTAAACAGTGAAAACTTCTGTAACAAACTCGTCTTCATTTTGTGACGATGAATTTTGATCCTGGGCAATGGCATTCATATTTAAAAAGCCAATTGCCAATAGCAGAATTACAATCTTCTTTTGCATGGTATATTGATTTTAATGATTATGAGTATTGCTGGTTGAATTAGCTGTTTGCTCGGTTTTGGGGTTTTTGTAATTAGGGTTCAAAACCGTTTTTACGGTCCCGCAAGTCAGCATTTTATCTCCGAAATATGGGTTGCGAATCTTTTTCTCATTACTGATCCAGTCGGCACCGTTGTTTTCATTGGCCATTGGACAATGTTGCACGTAGAAGGTGTCTTTTGCAACCCCAAATGCACTTAGGGTTTTTATCAAAGCTTGTGACAAAAAGTCAAATTGTTCTCTCTGAATTTCTACGTCAGAAGCTTCCTTCATTTTAGTGGTATGCGCTTTAATGGCCTTCATTTCCTTCATCCAATACAGGTGAGCCGGACCTTCCAGCAACTCCATATCAACCTGATTCAAACTTTCAAGAACCGATTCACTTTTTTGGGATGTCATATTGGCATCAGTGGCTACAAGGGCATCCTTTACAGCCAGGTAGGAATTGGTAAGCCTGGAAAGTTGTTCTTTAAAAGCTGTAGGTGTTTCTTCAGAATAGTCGGGCAAGCTATCGTCCTTTTTTTCTCCCTTTACTTCCACATTGTGGTTCATCATGCTGGCCTGGTTGTTCAATTGTGCAGCTGCATCAATGGTGAAGGCGCCGTTGGTAACTACCTCTTCTCCGGCTTCCAAACCATTTAATACCTGGTAGGTATCTCCAATAGCCTCTCCCAATTCCACTTCCCTGTATTGAAAGGAAGGAATATTCATATCAGGCACTTTCACGTAAACAACCGATCGTTTTCCGGTCCATAAAACGGCCGATTTAGGTACAGTCAGGTTGCTACTATTACCTTTTGTACTTTCCAGTGTTCCGTAGATGAGCATTTCAGGTTTAAGTGTTCCTCCCGCATTGGTTACTTCAGCTCTTACAGACGCAACCCGTGTTGTTGCATTTATCACCGGATCAATAAAAGTTATCCTGGAGGTGAAGGTCTTTCCCGGAAGAGAAGGTGTAGTAAAGCTGATTTTACTTCCAATACTGATTTTTTGCAAGTCTTCCTCATAAGCATCAAAAAGTGCCCAAACCTTGTACAAATTAATGAGGTCAAAAAGGGCTTCTCCCTGACGAACATAGTCACCCACTGAAACCCTTCTTTGGGTAACCGTACCACTTTCGTCTGCATAGACAGGGAAAGTCTCACGGATATTTCCGTTTTGGAGGATTTCATCAATTACCTCAGTCGCTATTTTCCAGTACCTGAGTTTATTTTTTGCAGCTTCTAAAAGTTGGGGATTAACCGATTCCAGCTTTGCAGCTTCCAGCAATTCCCTTTGTGCGGTAATAAGTTCTGGAGAATAGACCAGGGCAACTTTTTGACCCTTTCGCACCTGTTCACCGGTAAAACTTACAAATAACTTTTCTATACGGCCGGGTACATGTACTACCTGGCTGGATGCCAGTCTCTCATCGGGTTGAATCTTTCCGGAAAGTCGAATGCCGGTTGCATTGCTGCCTGATTTCACACCGATGGTAGTGGTCTGAATGTTAGAAAGTTTGACTGCTTCACGGGTCATTTCCAATACCAGCGGATCGTTTGAACTACTTTCCTCCAAGGGTATCAAATCCATACCGCAGATTGGGCATTGCCCGGGTTCCGGTTGTCTGATTTGCGGATGCATGGAACAGGTCCAGATTTCTCCGCTTTCAGTACTAGCGACTTCTGTATTTTCGGTGGATTGATGATTGGTATTTTCCCCATTCCCAAACAGTAACCAACCAGCCAATAATCCGATGGCCAGGGCGATTACTATCCATATGATTTGCTTATTATCTTTCATGATTCTTTATTGTTGGATGAATCTTTCAATATTAATTTTTGCCAAATGGCTCAGCACAACAACTTGTAGCAATTGGAGGTCATAATCGACCATTTCCATTTGAAGTTGTAGCAATTCGTCAAATCGATTGCCATCTGCGCTGTATTTACTTTTTAAAATTTCGATGGTGGATTGAGTTAAGTCTTTTTGTTTTTCGATCAATTCCACCTTCAATCGTGCGGTTTCGTATTGCACAAAGGCCTTTTCTATTGTGGCACTATATTTTTGAAGAACATCCTCTTTTTGCAAATCCAGGGATGCAATTTTGAGTTGTTCCTCCAGCGCCTTTGCTTCGTACTTTTTCCTGTAGATAGGGATAGTTACAGCACCACGTAGTTGCACAATGTCGCGGCCATTGTTGGCAGGACTGGCATCCGTGCGACCATTCACCATAATATAATCGAGGCCCACTCCGAATGTCGGCTTGCCATCCATCTCATTAACGTTCATTTCCTGCCTGGCAATGTCTTGTTGTAATTGGAACATTTCCAGTTGAGGATGGGATGCTTTTATAAGACTCATCAAAGAATCTTTGTTCCATACCAGCGGAGTAAATTCAATACTGTCACTAAGGGTAATGGTAGCACCATCCATTCTACCAAGTATTTGATTCAGAGCAGCAACAGGTCCCCTTTTTTCCTGGGCTAGGATTTCAATTTGCTGTAAAAGCGCTTCTTTTTTCAACTGAACCCTTAATACATCGGCAGTGGTTCCTTTGCCACTTTCAACTTTAGCTAAAGCCAATCGCTCCAGTGCATCTAAAAGCGGGAGATTTTTTTTCAAAAGGCCCATTTTATGATCAAGCTCATATAAGGTCAACCATTCTTTTTCTACCTGATATTTAATGTCAAGGGACCGAATAGCGATCTTTTTAAATAGAGCTTTTGAACGTGCATTTTCCAATTCGCTCCTGCTTTCCAGCAATCCTTTCCACGGAAACATCTGGGTGGCTCCCAATCTTACAATTTGGGCTCCCAACCTGGTTTCTACCGGCAATGGAAAGGCTCCCAAACCGACTTCCGGCTGAGGAAGCTGGCTTACTTGGGGTGCTTTCTGCAAAGCAGCCTCGTAGTCTTTTTCCAGGATTTGCAGTTCCAGATTATGCTCTAAAGCTTCGTCAACTAGGTCAGGCAAAGATTGGCTGGAAGCTTTTTGATGTAGGGCGAACGTTAAGAAAATAATAGCACCAAATAGAGAAGAATTTTTCTTTATCCGCTGCCATTTTTCATCCCACTGTAAACTCCATTCTTTCCAAAGTGAGAATAATATGGGTACGGTAAACATGGTAATCATTTGTAGGGTCATACCTCCAAAAGAAGGTATGGCCATTGGTAACATAATGTCTGACCCTCGGCCTGTAGAAGTTAATATGGGAAGTAGAGCGAGGATAGTAGTAGCAGTAGTCATCATGGCCGGCCTCACCCTTCGAAGTCCTCCTTCTACCACTGCATCCCTGATTTCTTTTATGTTGTCAGGATTGTTCTTTTTAAAACTATCTTTTAAAAAAGTAGCTACAAGCACTCCGTCATCAGTAGCAATTCCAAAAAGTGCCAGGAATCCCACCCATACGGCTACACTCAGGTTGATGGTATGGATTTGAAACAGTTCCCGCATATTGGTCCCAAATAAACTGAAGTCCAAAAACCATGGTGTATCATACAATCCAATCATAATAAAGCCACCCGAGAAAGCAATGAAAACCCCGGTAAACACCATTGCTGAAATGGTTATCGAATTGAATTGGAAATACAGAATCAGGAAAATTACAGCTAAAGCAATTGGCAGTACGATACTCAGACGTTTACTCGCTCTGACCTGTTGCTCATAATTACCTGCAAAGCGATAGCTGATACCGGGTGGTACCTCTAATTCACCAGTTTCAATTTTTTCATCGAGGTAGTTTTGGGCTGCATTGACTACTTCTACTTCTGCGTATGCTTCCAATCGGTCAAAAAGGACGTATCCTACCAGGAATCCATCTTCACTTTTTATGGATTGAGGTCCTTGATCATAGCGTATATTAACCAGGCTTCCCAATGGGATTTGTTTTCCATTGGAAGCAGTGATGTATATTTTTTTCAATGCTTCAGGGTCACTTCTCAACTCCCTTGGGTAACGAACTCTGATACTATATCGCTCTCTACCCTCTACGGTTGAAGTCATTGCCATACCACCAATTGCGGCCTGAATATGATTTTGTACTTCCAATATGGAAAGTCCGTAACGAGCTATCTTTTCCCGTTCGATATCTAAAAGCAGATAGGGTTTCCCGACTATTCGGTCTGCAAAAACTGCCGCTTCCTTGACGCCTTTCACGACCTTCAAATGTTTCTCCAGCTGTATTCCGAATTTTTCAATGGACTCCAGGTTTGGGCCTCTTACTTTTATACCCATAGGTGCCCGCATTCCAGTTTGTAACATCACCAGGCGGGTCTCAATAGGTTGTAATTTCGGAGCGGAAGTTACTCCGGGAAGTTTGGTGACTTTCACAATCTCATCCCAGATGTCATCCGGACTTTTGATATGATCTCGCCATTGTCTATAATATCTTCCATTCTCATCGGGAATCAGCTCGCCCTTATCATCGCGTTGATAATCACCATTTTCATATTTAAAGCGAAGGCGATGTCCATTCTCATCCGTCTTGTATTCAGGTTTGTAAAGAATGACATTCTCATACATTGACATCGGTGCCGGATCCAAGGCACTATTCACACGTCCTGCTTTTCCGACTACAGTTTTTACTTCCGGGATGGAGGTTACGGCCATATCAAGCAAGCGAACATTTTTAATATTTTCCTGCATGCCTGAGTGTGGCATTGAGGTTGGCATTAATAAGAAGGCTCCTTCATCCAGGGATGGCATAAATTCTTCTCCCGTATTTTTAAAAATGACAAATCCCTGGTAGACAATGAAGCCTACCACCAGCAAAAACAAGATTTTAAACCGAAGTAAAAACCGGAGGATGGTTTCGTAGAAATAAATGATTAAATAAAAGAAACCTAACAGCCCTCCAGCAATTAGTGTGATAAAGGCAAAGTTGGTAAGCTCATTTTTGTTAACACCCAGGGGCATCCAAACGGTAGCAAGTAGCCAACCTACGATAAGAGCATAAATTATATTGGTCCCTACGCTATACAATTTAGACCATTGATTTCCTATCCTTTGGTCAATCCAAACTTTTACCAGGCCAAGCAATCCTACCAGAGTAACTATTCCACCCAAGAAGGGGTTTGAAAAAATCCAAAGAAGTATCCCACCCAAGGCAGCCAGGATATTCAAAAGAACACTTCCGGTCTTATTTTTGGAGCGAAGGGAAAAGATGCTATGAGCCAAAGGGGGTATGATAGTAATAGCTACGATGATGGAAGCGATCAGTGCAAAGGTTTTCGTGTAGGCAAGTGGTTTAAATAATTTCCCTTCTGCAGCCTCCATAGTGAATACCGGAAGAAAGGAGATGACAGTTGTTGCGACAGCAGTAATGACCGCTGAAGCCACTTCTACCGTTGCTTCATAAATACTCTCCAGAAGGCTTTCACCGGGCGGCGCTTCTTCAATTCTTTTCACCATACTTTCTGTCAGCACGATACCCATGTCGACCATGGTACCAATAGCGATGGCGATACCGGAAAGCGCTACGATATTGGCATCGACTCCAAAGTAACGCATGGCTATAAAAACCATCAGTACTGCTATCGGTAAAGAACCGGATACCAGTATGGAAGACTTGAGATTAAACAACATCAAAATGATTACGATAATTGTAATAAGAATCTCAAGACTTAAAGCTTCTTCGAGTGTCCCCAGCGTTTCATTGATGAGTTCTGTGCGGTCATAAAAAGGAACAATGGATACTTTTGACCAGGTGCTATCTGCAAGATATTTCCCGGGTAGACCCGGTTCGATTTCTTTGATTTTGTCCTTTACATTGTTAATTACTTCCAATGGATTAGCACCATAGCGTGCAATGATAACCCCTCCTACTGCTTCTGCACCTGATTTATCCAACACTCCTCTTCTGGTGGCGGGTGCAATTTGAACATGAGCAATGTCTTTTATTAAAATGGGTACATTGTTACGTTCTACTACCGTTGTTTCTTCTATATCTCGCGTGTTTTCGACATAACCCAAACCTCGCACAAAATATTCAGCCAAATTGATTTCCATGGTTTGAGCGCCAACATCCAGGTTGCTCTTTTTGATGGCATTCATGACCTGGTCGAGGGTAATCCCATTTGCTTTCATGGCTTCCGGGTCGACATCAACCTGGTACTCTTTTACAAATCCTCCGATAGAAGCCACTTCTGACACGCCTTGTGCAGAAGAAAGTCCAAACCTGATGTAGTAGTCCTGAATAGTTCTCAGTTCATGAGGGTCCCAACCTCCGGTCACCTTTCCCTCTTTGTCTTTTCCTTCCAGTGTATACCAAAATATCTGTCCTAATGCAGTCGCATCAGGACCAAGAGTAGGTTGAACTCCTTCGGGTAGAGTATTAGAGGGTAGTGAGTTTAATTTTTCCAGAATACGACTACGACTCCAATAAAATTCAATGTCTTCATTAAAAATGATGTAGATGCTGGAAAAGCCAAACATGGAATTACTTCGAATGCTTTTTACCCCGGGAACCCCCAAAAGGGCAGTAGTAAGCGGGTAGGTAATCTGATCCTCCACATCTTGCGGAGATCGCCCTGCCCATTTGGTAAAAACAATCTGTTGATTTTCGCCTATATCCGGAATTGCATCTACAGCAACAGGGTCACGCGGCAAATTTTTTATTCCAAAATCAAAGGGTGCGGTCGACAATCCCCATCCCACAAAAAGTAGGACAAGCAGAAAGGCAACCAGCTTATTTTCTAGGAAAAACCTTATAGTACTTTTAAGCATAAAATTTACTTTACGAATCAGCAAATAACTGACTTAAGGCTGCTGAAATCCAAGTGGACCAACAACCATTAGCTGAAATACAGCTTCACAAAGCAAAATGCTATAAACGAAAATTTTCGAAAAGGACAGGAATGTCCTTATAGACCAAGGGAGGTTTATAAATGTAAAAACCAGTATATTCTGCATCCAACTCTTCATGGTTCAATAGGAATACAGAGGAGAAAGCAAATAAAAATACCTGGGTAGGATTTACATCAACAGAAGGAATTAGTTGATCTGAATCAGATTGTAAAAGTATAGATTTGGAAGTACAGCATTTTTTGGATTTAATGCTTTCTAAATGATTTTTCTCCAGTGTTATACTTTCATGTTTAGGACAGGCATTTTTGAATCCGGCTAGTTCATAGCAGTTTTTAGCCTTCCCAAAAAATGCCATAGATTTAACTTCGCCCTGGCAAAAATGCAAATCTACTGCAAGCCCCACTGATGAGTAAAACACCAGTATGGAGAGAATAAATGCAATTTTCTTATATATGACTTGCCTGTTAAACATTGATACAAATATACAAATAATGGTGGAGGAAGTTTTTTGTGTTGAAGTTAAAGATGTTTTAAATCTGTCAATAGGTCGAAAATTTATAGGATTCAACCCGTAGTCTTGGAATTCCTCTTTATTTTTGCGTTCATTTTTTAATTAAACAAATTCCTTTGGAGACAAGTCCTTACCAGGAAGAAAAAGACCCAGTTTTCAATGTAACTCCTGAGCCAATTCCTGCATTAGTTTTAACCTTTTTGTTGTTCGCTCTTATCGCAGGAGCCCTGTTTGGTAGTCTGGCAGGCATGGGCATTGCGAGTCTTGCAGGTCATGACCTTCAAAGTTATATATCCAACTTTACTGATGAAGAAGCTTTAGGAACTCGAAACCTGGTCAGGTGTATTACCCTGTTAAATCACCTCTTTACCTTTCTGATTCCTGCTCTTTTTGTAGCCTGGTATTTCTATAAGAAAGAATGGTTTTCTTTTTTAAAAATCAATAAATCGCCCGCCTTTCAAAATGCGATGCTGGCCACGGTTTTGATAATAGTGGCTTTCCCATTTGCTCAGTTGACCTATTGGATAAATGCGCAGGTACCACTTCCTGATGCGTTGAGCAGTATTGAAGATTCTACCGCTGGATTGATCAAAGGCCTTTTGGTGATGAATGGTCCGATGGAATTGATATTCAATTTGTTGATTATTGCAGTCTTGCCTGCCATTGGAGAGGAATTGATCTTCAGAGGATTGATTCAACAGACCCTTGAAAAGTGGATGCAAAATCCAATTAAAGCTATCTGGGTGGCAGCTTTCATATTTTCATTCATTCATTTTCAGTTTGAAGGTTTCCTTCCCCGCATGGTACTTGGGGCAGTATTAGGTTATCTTTTTTACTGGACCAAAAACCTTTGGATTCCAATTTTGGCGCATGGTGTGAACAATGGAGTACAGGTTTTGGCAGCCTATTGGTATCCTGAAAAAATGAATGAGTTAGAACCCGAAAGTATGGGAAGTAGTATCTGGATTTCAGGCGTAATTTCATTTGGACTAATTCTGTTTTTAGCCAGATATATAAAAAAAGCAAATACGGGCGAAAATCCTGTTTGATTATCCCGTTTTTGCCTGTCATTAATGCTCAAAAATTGTACATTTGCGCTCGCTTAAACGGAAGGAGTATTCATGCGTTTATTAGGTAGTCAGATTTTTATAAAAATGCTTTTTAAAAAAGTGTTTTAATAACTGACCGAAACTAAAGTTCCTTCATTTTGTAACAATAAACCCTTTCTATCATGGTATTTGATTTGGATATGATAAAAGCTGTTTATGCAGCTTTGCCTCAAAAAGTAGAAGCAGCTAGAAAAGCGTTGGGGAGACCTTTAACCCTAACTGAAAAGATATTGTACACGCATTTGCATGAAGATTCTCCCTTGCAGCAATATGCAAGAGGAAAAGACTATGTTTTCTTTTCTCCTGACCGTGTAGCGATGCAGGATGCAACTGCGCAGATGGCTTTGTTGCAGTTTATGATGTGTGGACGCGACAAAACAGCAGTTCCTTCAACGGTACATTGTGACCACCTTATCCAGGCAAAAGTAGGAGCGGATGCAGACTTGGCAACAGCAATCGATACCAATAAAGAAGTTTACGATTTCCTTTCATCCGTGTCTGACAAATACAGCATCGGATTCTGGAAGCCTGGTGCGGGTATCATCCACCAGATTGTTTTGGAAAATTATGCTTTTCCTGGAGGAATGATGATTGGAACCGACTCACACACACCAAATGCAGGTGGTTTGGGTATGGTGGCCATCGGAGTAGGTGGAGCTGATGCTGTGGATGTAATGGCAGGTATGCCTTGGGAATTGAAACAACCTAAAGTTATCGGTGTGAAACTTACCGGTAAAATGAGCGGTTGGACTTCTCCTAAAGATGTGATTTTGAAAGTAGCTGGTATCCTTACCGTAAAAGGTGGTACCGGAGCTATTGTTGAATATTTTGGTGAAGGAGCACAGTCTATGTCTTGTACCGGTAAAGGTACCATTTGTAACATGGGTGCTGAGATTGGAGCGACTACTTCAACTTTCGGATACGATGCTTCTATGAGCCGCTATTTGAAAGCTACCGGAAGAACAGAGGTTGCAGAATTGGCAGACGGAGTAGCAGAACACCTTACCGGAGATGCTGAATGTTATGCAAATCCTGAAAAATACTTCGACCAGGTAATTGAAATTGACTTATCTACTCTTGAGCCACATATCAACGGACCTTACACTCCGGATTTGGCTTGGCCAATTTCCAAATTTGCAGAGGCAGTGAAGGAAAATGGTTATCCTCAAAAATTAGAGGTTGGTTTGATTGGTTCTTGTACCAACTCCAGTTATGAGGATTTGGACAGAGCAGCTTCTCTTGCAAAGCAGGCAGTAGCTAAAAATTTGAAAGTGAAATCTGAATTTACGGTTACTCCGGGTTCAGAATTGATTAGATATACTGTAGAGAGAGATGGATTGTTGAATGCCTTTGAAGATATCGGAGGTGTGGTTTTGGCCAATGCTTGTGGACCTTGTATCGGTCAGTGGGCACGTCATACAGATGATCCTACACGTAAAAACTCCATCATTACTTCTTTCAACAGAAACTTCTCTAAGCGTAATGACGGAAACGCTGCAACCCATGCCTTTGTAGCTTCTCCTGAAATCGTAACTGCCATGTCTATTGCCGGTGATCTTGCCTTCAATCCGCTTACGGACAAGTTGGTCAATGAAAACGGAGAAGAAGTGATGTTGGATCCACCAAGTGGAGTAGAATTGCCACCAAATGGATTTGATGTGGAGGATGCAGGTTATCAGGCACCTGCGGCAGATGGTAGTGCTATTGAAGTGAAGGTTAGCCCTACTTCTGATCGTTTGCAATTATTGACTCCTTTCCTTCCAATTACACAAGAGCAGTTGAAAGGAATGCGTTTGTTGATCAAGGCTAAAGGAAAATGTACTACTGACCATATTTCTATGGCAGGTCCATGGTTGAAATTCAGAGGTCACCTTGAAAACATCTCTAACAACTGTTTGATTGGTGCGATTAATTATTTCAACGACGAAGCCAATAAGGTTTTGAATATGGAGACCGGCGAATATATGGCTGTTCCTGATTCAGGAAGAACCTATAAGCAAAACGGTATCAGCACAGTTGTTTTTGGTGAAGAAAATTACGGTGAAGGTTCTTCAAGAGAGCATGCAGCAATGGAGCCAAGATTCCTTGGTGTAAAGGCTGTAATCGTTAAATCATTTGCGTATCCACGAAACCAATCTTAAGAAACAGGGAATGTTGGCTTTGACCTTCGTAAATCCTGCAGATTACGAATTGGTTAGACAAGACGATAGCATCGACATTCTTGGATTGGATACCATGCAGCCTGGTAAAAACCTAACAGTTGTATTGAACCATGCAGATGGTAGCAGCGACAGTTTTGAAGTTGCCCATACTTACAACAACGCTCAAATTGCCTGGGTTAGCAGGTTCTGCCTTGAATAAAATCAGACAAGATTTGGGTACGGTATAGGATTGGCTGTTAGCCGTTGGCCATTGGCTGTTGGCTTTTTCAGCTTTTAAATAAAAAACCTCTCTGGTGTCATTGCCAGGGAGGTTTTGTTTTTTGGGAAAATTCATATTTTGGCTATCATATAACAGCTCGAATAAGTTACTGATTATCTGAAGGTTACGCTATTCGCCATTCGAAGTTCGCTTTTCGATTTTTAAAGGCCTCGTAAATCGTAAACCCTAAACCGTAAATTCCACAAATACCAGTTGGAAAGCTCCTCCAACCTGTTATTCTACTTGTAATATGGGAAATTCCCATCAAGGAACTAACGGCTATTAAGTAACAGTTTAAATAATCCCCTGAATTATTGATGGTTACACTATAAGGAATTCGCTTTTTATTATATCCTGGGTCTTGGTAAAATAATATTCGACCCTGCGGGTCGTGAATGGAATGAATTTCGGAGCCTACGGAGATTGGACCCTGCGGGTCCTAGAAATCAATCGACTCCTCAACAACTAGGAACTCATTCGGACCCGCAGGGTCCAATCTCCGTAGGAAAATGACGACGTGGGGAGACCACGACCCCCTTAGGGGTCGCATATTTTTATTTACAATAATCAATTAAAAAGTAAAAAAAACTCCCAATTACGAGTCCAAGTTCAAAAATTCGCAAATTTTGCATTCATAAGGTTAAAACAGTGCTATTTTTATTATTTGAATTGAAAGGTGTGTGGTTACTTTTCTGAAACTAAATGCTATCATATGACAGCTCAAATAAGTTCCAGATTGTCTGAAGCTTACGCTATTCGCCATTCGACGTTCGCTTTTCGTTTTTAAAGGCCACGTAAATCGTAAACCGTAATCCGTAAATTCTACAAATACCATTTGAAAAGCACCTCCACCTGTTATTCTTCTTGTAATATGGGAAGTTCCCATCAAGGAACTTATGGCCATTTAGGGTTATCAAAAAAACTATTTACCATGAAAGGACTTACTACGATTTTAATATTTTGTTTTGGAATAAACTTTCTGCTCGCCCAACCTACCTTGCATTGGTCTGAGCCTGATAGGGTAAGTGATAATTCTCGAGGTATCAGCTCTTCGAGAATTGGTGTTTTGGAAAATGGAGACCCAATAATAATGTGGGGTAATTCAAATGGAAGGAGTATCCAGTTAGCCAGGGTTGCGGGTGATACAATACAAGAGACTTTGTCTGTAAGTGCAGGTGGGATTACTCCCCGGTTTTTCTCCTTTGCAGGTCTGGATTTGGCAACTCATGCAGATAGTGTGTACATCGTTTTTGAATCTTCAGGAAGTTTGTATTTATCAAAGTCAGCAGATGCAGGGTTGAGTTTTTATCCTCCGGTTTTGGCTTTTGATCCTCCTGACAATAAAATAGCAACCCTCTCTTCCATTGTAGCAGATGATGCAGGCAATCCAATTATTAGCACTTTATGGGAAAATGCAAATGAGACAGAAGCGAAATACGTGACCATAAAATCAAGTGATGGAGGGTTTACTTTTGATCCTTTTGTGGTGGCTAGTGATTCAGCATTGGGCACTTACGTTTGTGAATGTTGTCCATCGGATATGGCCACCATTGGAGATGAGATTTACCTTGCTTTTAGAAACAATACAGGTAGCAGAAGAGACATTTGGGTGAGCAAAAGTGTAGATGGAGGACAAAGTTACCTGGAAGTGGCAGATGTCGACGATACAGACTGGCAAATTAATTCATGTCCTATCAGCAAACCTTCTATTTTAGAATATGGACAGGATTCTTTGTTGGTTGCTTTTCATAGTGGGGCTAGTGGGAAAGGTAGGGTGTATATTTCCCAATTGGATAAGTCAAGCATGCAAGCAACTGCTTCTTTTCAAATGCCCTTGCTCAATCCATCCGGTTCTCAAGAACAACCCGTTCTGGCCGGGAAAGGGGACACACTATGTATGGTTTGGATTGAAAACGGATTTTCAGGTACCGGTTCAGATCTGATGTTTGCTTATTCTGTAGAGGGTTTTGCAGGCTTGAAAAACAATTTTCAAAAGGTAAAATCACTGAATCAAAACCAGGACTTCCCTGAAATATCATACTCAAGAGGTGTTTTTCATTTGATTTTTGAAGATAACAGTGGTTTACATTACATAAAAGGTGAACCAGGAGATTTGACTTCCTATCAGAATCCATTGGCAGATCCCTTCGATTTCAAAATTTACCCACAACCTGCCTTCTACAACCAATTCTGGTTAAGTCTTGAAGGAGATCCAACCGTACCTTTCCAAATCGATCTATTTGATGTCAACGGTAAATTGATCCAAAGTTGGAAAGACAAGTCAGGTAATACCCTTGAACTTCAAACTACCCAAAATCTCAAAGGCGTCTATTATTTAAATATTGCTCAGGGAAAAAAAGTAGGGCAGAAGGTGGTGGTGTTTGAGTGAGGGGAGAGGGGTAAGGATTGAAGGAATGAAGGATTGAGGGAAAGAATAGTTGAAGGGTTGAATGGTAGAATAGCTGAATTGTGAATGGTAAAATGGTTGAATTTCCAGAATCTCTTTGCGCTCTTTTTCGCCTTTCCCATCCTTTGCGCCAATTGAATAGTTGAAGGGTAGAATGGTTGAATAATTGAATGGAAGAAAGTTTGAAGATCTGAAATCTCTTTGCGCTCTTCTAACCTTTCCCATCCTTTGCGCCAATTGAATAGTTGAATGGTAGAATAGCTGAATTTTGAATGGTAGAATAGTTGATTTTCCAGAATCTCTTTGCGCTCTTCCTAGCCTTCCCGCTCCTTTGCGCCAATTGAATAGTTGAAGGGTAGAATGGTTGAATAATTGAATGGAAGAAAGTTTGAAGATCTGAAATCTCTTTGCGCCCTTCCCAACCTTCCCCTCCTTTCGCCAATAAAAAAGCCCCGTATCATTACGAGGCTAAGTACCCGGAGCAGGACTTGAACCCACAGGATTTTAAGTCCGGCGTGTCTACCAATTCCACCATCCGGGCGTGTGGTGCTGAAAGAGTTCGGGATGCTCTGCCAGCTAAGCTACTATGGAAGGAAAGAAGGAAAGAAGGAATGAAGGATAGAAGGAGGGAGGAAAAGAATAGTTGAATTGTGAAGGGTAAAATGGTTGAATTTCCAGAATCTCTTTGCACCCTTTTAAGCCTTCCCCCTCCTTTGCGCCAATTGAATAGCTGAAGGGTAGAATGGTTGAATAATTGAATAGAAGAAAGTTTGAAGATCTGAAATCTCTTTGCGCTCTTCTAACCTTCCCCATTCTTTGCGTAAATTGAATAGTTGAAGGGTAGAATCGTTGAATTGTGAATGGTAGAATGGTTGAATATCCAGGATCTCTTTGCGCACTTCTTCGCCTTCCCCCTCCTTTGCGTAAATCGAATAGTTGAATGATTGAAGGGTAGAATGATTGAATTTCCAGACTCTCTTTGCGCTCTTCTAACCTTCCCCCTCCTTTGCGCCAAAAAAAAAGCCCCGTATCACTACGAGGCTAAGTACCCGGAGCGGGACTTGAACCCGCACGGGCATAATGCCCACAGGATTTTAAGTCCGGCGTGTCTACCAATTCCACCATCCGGGCGTGTGGTACTGATAAAAAAAAAGCCTTCTAGTGAAGGCTCTCAGAGCGGAAGACGGGATTCGAACCCGCGACCCCAACCTTGGCAAGGTTGTGCTCTACCAGCTGAGCTACTTCCGCGTATTTCTTTTGATGTCAAGTTTAGTACCCCAACCTTGGTCCCGAAAGCATTCGGGATGCTCTATCAGTTGATATAATTCTGAATAGTTGATGGATAGAATGATTGAATATTTGGAATCTCTTTGCGCTCTTCCAAACCTTCCCCATCCTTTGCGACTAACTCGAAATCTTCTAAAATTCGTTGTGCTTTACTTCAAAAGCGGGGCAAATTTACAGCAAACCTTCAACATTTGTCAAACTTTTATTTGGATTTTTTTTCAAAAGGTGAAAGATTTCTTTTACTTGATTTCTAACCTTTTGAAATACAGGTTTTTGTGAAACTTTTTGCCTCAAAAATTATTCCCTGTATTCTTCCTGACGCTTAAGATAATAATAAGTTTCCATCTGCGATCGTATCGCTACATCATTATTATCCTGCTTGTAAAAATTGCTGTGGTTTTCGTCCAAAATCCTCGCCTTTACGTTGTCATTTAGCTGAATTTTGAGCAAATCATTGATCATTTTCTTCAATTTCGGGTCATAAACCGGGAAAATGGTCTCTATTCGATAGCTCAGATTTCGAACCATCCAATCTGCAGAACTGA
>JAWKLG010000058.1:0-26699 GCA_041392845.1 Saprospiraceae bacterium
GTCTGTTTCAACCGCCAATACCTTTCCTCCTTCCCTTAAAGAATCATCCCAAACTGTTTCGATGATTTTGATTTTTGGGTCATTGATATCCTTTATGAGTTGCAGGGTTTCATCTTTTGAATTTCCAACGGCAACTACAAATTCATCACAAATTGGAAGTATCGAGCGAATCGCTTCCACAACGGGATATTCATATTCAACCGCATTTCTGATAAAGGTAAATCCTGCTACTTTCATGAAGATGATTCTAAGTCAAGGATATTTTTATTCAAAAAAAGAAAGAAATACCCGAATAGTGGAACTTTAAGGTCCGTGTTCCCGATTTTTATATATTAAAAACGATTACCTTTGCACCCCAAATTTTATTTCGCATGGCTCAGGAAATTTTCGCAAAAGTAAAAGATCTTATCAAGGACATTGAAGAAGCTCAGCCAAAAGTTGCTGAAGAGCTTGAAGCTTTCCGTATCAAATACCTTGGTTCTAAAAATATTTTGAAACCCCTGATGGGAGAAATTCGAAATATTCCCAATGAATTAAAGAAGGATTATGGCCAGCTGGTCAATGAAGCGAAAACCATTGCTGAAGCAAAATTTGCTGAATTGCAGGCTTCATTGGATGCTGCCAAAGATCAAAATGAAGGCGCTAACATCGACCTGACTGCTCCTGCCGAACCTATGGAATTGGGATCACGTCACCCGATTTCAATTACCATGAATAAGATCATCCAAATTTTTGAGCGCATTGGATTTGTGGTTGCTGATGACAGGGAGATTGAAGACGATTGGCACAATTTCACAGCCATGAATACGCCTGAAGATCACCCGGCAAGGGACATGCAGGATACCTATTATTTAAAAGATAGTACAGAAATGTTGTTGCGTACGCATACCTCTTCTGTGCAGGCAAGGGTGATGAAGCACAGTCAGCCTCCGATTCGAATTATTGCTCCGGGAAGAGTGTATAGAAATGAGACCATTTCAGCTCGTTCACATGCCCAATTTCACCAGGTTGAAGGTTTGTATGTAGACGAAAATGTGTCATTTGCGGACTTGAAACAGACCTTGTTGTATTTCGCAAAAGAGATGTATGGAGCCAATGTTAACATACGTTTGAGGCCATCATTCTTTCCTTTTACAGAACCTAGTGCCGAAATGGACGTATCCTGTTTCATCTGCGATGCCAAAGGATGTAATGTGTGCAAATATACCGGATGGGTAGAAGTATTGGGATGTGGAATGGTAGATCCTAAAGTATTGGAAAACTGCGGAATAGATTCAGAGAAATACACCGGATTTGCATTCGGTATGGGAATTGAAAGACAAGCCATGATGCTTTATGGCATCAACGACATACGCCTGTTTTTTGAAAATGACGTAAGATTCCTCAATCAATTCAAAGCCGCCTATTAACATAGAATTACCCAGAACCATATTTTAAAACAATTTTATTTAATCCTTTTATTATGAATTTAAGTAACCCCTGGCATAGTGTAAACATAGGGGAAGAGGCTCCTGAGATTGTAAACGGAATCATTGAAATTCCAAAAGGCTCAAGAGCAAAGTACGAATTGGACAAAGACAGCGGTCTTTTGCGATTGGACAGAGTTCTTTACTCTGCGATGTATTATCCGGCGAACTACGGTTTTATTCCAAAAACCTACTGTGATGACAAAGACCCTCTGGATATTTTGATTTTATCTCAGATTGATTTGGTTCCACGTTGTATCGTTCCGGCAAAAGTTATCGGAGTTATGCGAATGTTGGACAACGGAGAGGCGGATGACAAAATCATTGCTGTGGCAGCTCACGATATGTCCGTAAACCACATCAACGACATCGATGAACTTCCACCACACTTCCAGCGTGAACTTCAAAACTTCTTTGAAGACTACAAAAAACTGGAAAACAAAGAAGTAATCGTTGAAGAATTCGAAAACAGACAAACTGCCATCGAGATTGTTAAAAAAGGTTTGATCGACTACATCAAATACTTTAGCAATATCCAGAATCCTGCTTATTCTACATTGCTGTAAGGAGCGGGAATGCGATGGGCGGTACGCGGTATGCGTAAAATAGAATAACCAAAATGTAGAGCCGGCAAGCCTGCCGGCTCGAATCAAAGAATTATCCAAGAATTTAAGGTTTTGAATAATGTTTTGCGCCCGTTGCGCTTAACCTTTGCGGTCGTCGCGTGAAACAGAAGACCAGGAAGAGGAATGAATGATTTTGTTGAGATTTGAGGTGTACTTGATCATAGTGGAATTTATCACCCCCGTGCCCCCTCAAGGGGCAATGTCGTGGATTAAGGCCTTCTTGACGATACATAGTCACTAAAGTGCTTCTTTTTATTTTTTGAGTATCACCTCTGGGGTGAGAACGCCCGTCTCTTATGGGTATAATTTCTTTTAGTAAAGCTTCAACTATATTTTCTACTAGATTAAATATCGATTTAGTCGAAAAGAAAAGCTCCTTCCATTTAATTTTCAAAATGGCAAGACAAGCTCTTTTATTTGGCTTATAACGATACTTCTTTTCTATTTTCTTTTGAGAAATTGGATTGTAGAAGGCCATCATTGCAAGATTATAGCCCATCATATTGGCAAAAAATAACGTTTGATAGAGTTAACTTTTTGCCTGTAAAATTTCTATTGCCAGTGCATGCTTAAAGAAATCTTTGAATTGCTCCTCTATCACAACGCATTGAATATAAAGCTCTTTAACTGCTTTTTACTGTGGTTTTGGTTTGTCAATGTAGTAGCGAGATATTCTATTTCACCTGACTTCAAGCTTATTTTAGTGATTCTCAGTGTATAGATTTTCTTGTTAATGAGAATCTCGATTAGGCCATCTTGATGTTCACTTTCGGTAAAATCATTAATTTCTTTTAAGCTCCTTTTAGGTAATCGCATACAAAAGTTTTTTCCTGTTATAAGAAGCTGTTCTATTAATTCCCTACTTAAATAACCTCTATCAAAAAGGAATAAATCATTGCTTCAACCTTTTAAATGATTTTTTTGCCAAGTTCCTTTCATCGGTTTTGTAAGGATTGATAGTCGCATCCAGACAAATATTATTTAAGACATCTGTAGCATAAGAAATTTGAGCCTTAACCCAGGTTTTTCCTTTAGACAATACATTATCACCAAATGCTTTTATTGTTTCCTTATTTCGGTGAACCATTGAAAACAGAACCATCAGCAACCAATCGAAAACCGTGGAAAGGTTTTGATATTGAAAAGTTATGTAAGTAGTTTACCAACTTTTGATTTACTTTTTCAAAAGCTTTATACGAAATTTTACTCCTGGCCTGAGTAA
The DNA here is from genome assembly GCA_041392845.1 of Saprospiraceae bacterium. Classification (GTDB taxonomy): domain Bacteria; phylum Bacteroidota; class Bacteroidia; order Chitinophagales; family Saprospiraceae; genus JAGQWW01. The sequence goes on from JAWKLG010000058.1 coordinate 3,315, forward strand.
AAGAAGAAGCTGTCGCGGTTCTAAAGAATTCAGAATTATTTGAAGAAAAATACTGGTCAATTTCGGTTTGAATTCGCTTGTTTAGGAACCTGGAAATAAAAAAGAAGCAAGTTGAAAAATCCCAAACCCTATTTCTGGTAAAATCACTTTTATTCCGTTTGTATTTATCAATAAAATTGGGATTATTAACGATATTTTTTACAAAATCGAAAAGTTTGGCATGGTTTTTAGGGTCGCGCGATTCATATATGTAAGTGCTTGATTTACAACGTAATAATACGAAAAATAGCTGATTTTTAAGCTAAAATTTAAAATAAATTTCCGACATAAAAACCTTAACTTAATGACATTGCCTCAAGGGGGTGGCTAGATTCAAAATCAAAAATCAAGATTCAAAAATCCAACCCTCAGCTTCCCACTTTTACAAATTGTCCGGTAAATTGATTCCGAAGATTTTGGATTCCTTTTAGGTAGTAGTTGCCGTTTGGAAGATGGCTGATGTTGATTCTTTTGCCTGGGGCTTTTGTAGATTGGACTAGCTTACCGTTAGAATCGTAAATGAAAACCCATTCCAATATGGATGCATCTAAAAGGTCGAAGTGGATGAATTCGTAGGCCGGGTTTGGGAAAATATTGAGGTCGGTAATTTCAATATTTTTGGTCGAAGAAGGTAGGGGAGCATTCACCAGTTCCAGGAAATGTTGGGAGCCAATTTCCCAAAAAACATCTTGAATGGAATCTTGATTGAGGTCTACAAAACCCACCATTCTTGTATTTTCAAAATAATCTGTGCGCTCCAGATTGGCGGTGTCACCATAAACAATTAAAGCATTATCTCCACTCTGACACAAGAAATCCGGAATGCCATCCAGGTCATAATCCATTTGGAAGGCAGTTCTGTTTCCAGCACCATTAAAAGTCCTAAAGGCTTTACTTTGATAAATTTCAGCATCCGGTGAGATGGCTATAAGTTCCAAATAATGGGTGGTGAAATTTCCTACATCAACCCTCCGAAAACGATAAAACTCATTGGTAACTTTTTCTTTTAAATGAGGAAGTATGCCTGAGAACTTTCCTGCCAATTGGAAATTCGCTTGCTGGTCATTTAAATATATTTCTATGCTGTCTCCTAAGGTGATGGCGAGGTCTGGATATCCATCAAAATTGGGGTCGATGAAATCCCAATTCTCTGAACTTTGGCGGAGGAGGGTGTCATGAGCAAAAACGCCATTTCCCTGATTAAGAAATACTGAAAACTTCCTACCTCCGGTAGCTATAAAATCTTCCCAACCATCCTGATTCAAATCTGCCACCTGCATTTTAAAACCTAGCGAAAAGCTGTCTGCTAATACAACAGGTGGATAAAAGCTGGTGTCGCTCTGTCCTTTTAGCATTTTAATTTGAGCCGGATTATTGGGCTCTCCGTAAATCAAATCCTCCAATCCGTCTTTATCAAAATCACCTGAAATCAGTGCTTAATAGTAACAGAAGAGATCAGACTTACATCCGGGAAAAAGTAGGAGTAATGGTCAAATTGACTTCGTTCAACTCGCCAATTAGAAATTTTTACCTGAATTGACCCAAAGTTCTTACTATTTGTTTTGATTTTGTCTCGATCCATAGCCAATAAATCAAATCGGTAAGGAATCGAATTAACCTGAGGTGGAATAACCCTAGCACTGCGATCCTCTACCTGGAAGTTGTTGTTTTCAAAAGAAAGATGGTAATAAATCAAGCCACCCGTTCCGTCTTGTCCTACGAGTGTTCCCAAAGGCCAACTTTCATCGCGAGTAAAGAATTTTTGACCTCCTTTTCCAAAAACAGTAGAAAATATTTTGAAGGAAAGATCCGGTTGGGTTTGACAGTAATAAGTACTGTCTCTTCCGAATAAGATGACATCATCGAGTCCATCTTCATTGAGATCATAGACAGCCAGCGATCTATCCTGATTTTCCTGATTTACAATCCAATTGATATTAGTAGCCTGGTTTTGACTTTTTAAATTCAATTTCAGGTTAAAAGCCATTCCTCTGTCCCAATCGATGATATCTTCTACACCGTCACCATCAAAATCACCAAATCCGTCTACATTTCTATTATCAATCGTCAGGTATTCATCGAAAGTGAAATCTCCTTTGCTCAATAATAAAAGGTCACCATAAGCGCTGTGGACATCCGAGTAGTATTGTGAATTGATTATATCTATCAATCCATCGTGGTTGAAATCCATAAAAAATAAACGGCCATAGGTAAAAGGCATTTCATGGATGGTCCCATCGGCGCCATTTATAATAAATAGATTTCCATCGCGGTAAGCAGCATCAGGGATTCCATCATTGTTAAAATGGCCGAATTGCAAAGGGGTGTCCTTGGGGAAAACCGAAGGGACAGGCATTCTGGCGTCTTCAAAAATTCCCATATTATTTTTAAAAAGATAAGGTTCAAAGGCGTTATTGGAGTCGTACCGCTGCATCGACAATTCTTTATAACCATCGTCAGTTAGGTCTTCAAATTGAATACGCAGGTAAATATTTCCATCTTGAAAATAAGAATTGGGCTGAATTTCAAAGCCAAATTCCCCATTTCTATAAACTGAAGTTGCAATAATGAAATTCTGTAACAAAGGAAGGCCTACATCTGCTACACCATCATTGTTAAAATCTGCGGTTGCAGGGATACCTCTGCCAATCATATTGGCAACGACACCTGCACCATAAGTAGTTTGACCAAAATAGATGAAAGGACGATCCTGGGCGGATACGGATACGGAAAAGAAAAGTAGTAAAAGGTAAGTTAGGTTAAGTACTCGCATGTGTGCTTGTGTGTGCTGAGGGTTCCGTTGCACCAAATTTCCAAAATTCTTAGGAGAAAATCCTGTTAAAGATTAATTATTCAGGTAAAATCAGGATTTTTTTTCTTTGCAAACATTGTTATTTTTATTCGATTAAAATAGTTCCAAATTCAGTCAACAAACCCACAATTTTTTACATACTAATAAAAAGTAAATTTTCCCAGAACCCAGAACCCAGAACCCAGAACCTAGCACCTAGAACCCAGAACCCAGCACCCAGCCCATGTCAAAAACACCACCATACAAACCATCCGGTTACAATTCAGCGTCTCCGTACTTTATAGTCAAAGGAGCCCAACAATTTATTGAATTAATGGACTTGCTGTTTCACGCAAAAGTTTTAAGAAGGTTTGACAGAGAAGACACTTCTATAATGCATGCAGAGTTATTGATAGATGATTCTGTAATCATGTTGAGTGATGCAACGGAAGAGTTTCCGCCAATTAAATTGGTGATGCATGTATATGTTCCTGATGTAGATGCAACTTTTCGAAAGGCCATTGCCCTGGGGTGCGAACCATTTGAAGAGCCCAAAGAAAATGAAGGTGACCCTGACAGACGAGGCACTTTTTTAGATTTTGCAGGGAATATGTGGTCTATAGCCACACAAAACGACTGATTTTCTATTTTTTAAAAATAACTTATTCCCTTCTGCCGTGTTAACCCAATGTCATTAAGAAAAGAGAAAGGAAGGTAAAAAACATTAAATTATCTGAGTCGCGACCGTTGCGTTTAACCTTCGCGGCCGCCGCATGAACCAAAAATATTAGAAATTAAAACTCGTAAGTGTTTGAAATACAATTAAATATGTTTTTTTGAAACGAAATGGTCTGCTGAAATTAGCAGGTCCTCTCCGAGAGACCTATTAGAGAAACATTCCTTTACGTTCTTAGCTTAATGACATTACGTTTTAACCTCATATATTTTAAAAAAAAAAGAAAAATGAAAGTAGAGATTTGGAGTGATGTAATGTGCCCCTTTTGTTACATTGGAAAAAGAAAGTTTGAACAAGCGCTCGAAAAATTTGAGCATAAAGATGATATCGAAGTTGAATGGAAAAGCTTCCAACTCAATCCTAAAATGGAAGATCAACCAAATAAAAGTGTTTACGAATACCTTGCAGAATCAAAAGGTCAAAGCCTTGAATGGTCCTTGCAAATGCATGAGCAGGTAGTCGAGATGGCCAGAGAAGTAGGTTTGAATTATAATTTTGACGATGCCAAAGTGGCCAATTCTTTCCATGCACATCGTCTTCTACAACTAGCAAAAACCAAAGGCAAAGGTTCTGAAATGGAAGAACGCCTCTTTCAGGCATATTTCATGGAAGGTGCTATGATTAGTGATCCAGCCACCCTTAAGGAGATTGCCCTTGAAGTAGGCCTCCCTGAAAAGAAAGTAGATAAAGTCATCGAAGGAATCGACTACGCCGACCAGGTTTACCGTGACGCCCTCGAAGCTCAGCAATTAGGTGCATCCGGAGTTCCTTTCTTTGTAATCGACCGACGCTACGGCATCAGCGGCGCCCAGGAAACCGACTTGTTTTTGGAGACGCTGGAGAAAGCCTATTCTGAGAAGTAGGGATAGGGAGATTTGGAGTTAAGGGGATTTTTAGATTTTAGTTTTTAAGTTTTAGATTTAAAATTTAAAAACTAAAATCTAAAATTTAAAAGGGCTCAGATCGCTTCCTTCACCCAATTGATAATCCCACCTCTCATCAGCACATCAATTTGACGTTCACTAAGTCGGTGGATGGTAGGGATATTATAGCCTTGTGTTACATTTTTCACCATAATTGGTTCTTTATTGACTACGGCTTTGGTTAAATCCGAAAGTTCCAGGATGTCGTTTTGGTAAATCTTTTCGTAGTCGGATGGATCCTCAAATTCAAGGGGAAGGATTCCGAAGTTGACCAGGTTTTGCCAGCCGATTCGGGCGTAGTTTTTAGCAATAACCGCCACCTGCCCAAAAAATCTTGGAGCAAGTGCTGCGTGTTCTCTACTGGATCCCTGGGCGTAGTTTTCTCCGGCAACCACGATGTGGCCACCGTAGGCTTGTTTGGCTTCCTTTGCCCGTGTCGGGAAAGTTTCATCCACTACCGTGAAAGCATAATCACTGATGGCAGGGATGTTACTACGCAGAGAAAGTACCTGTACACCAGCTCTCAGGATTTCATCGGTAGAGATGTTGTCGCCCATTTTTAAAATAGCCGGCACCTTCCATGAGTCTCTAAGGGGCTGCATTTCAGGCAGGCTTTTAATGTTGGGTCCTTTTTTCAATGTTAAACCAAGTTCATCAGAAGGTGGAGCCTGTAACATCTCCGTATTGATGGATTCGCGCTCCGTATAAGTATATTTTGGATGTTTTATTCCGAATAAATCCTCCGCATCACGAGGATCTGTGATTTTTCCTGTCAGTGCAGAAACAGCAGCGGTTTCCGGGCAATATAAAATAAACCTGGTCGTCTGCAGTACCTGAGCGACCAGGGAAATTTCTAGGCATGGTTCGCAAGCTTATTTGACCACTTGCCGGTGCCTGTCCCATACCGATACACCCAAGGCAACCCGATTGGTGGAATCTACCACCGGATTTTACCAGGTTGAAAAAGGCATTGGTTTGGGCCAGGTTTTCTATCAATTGTCGGGAGGTAGGATTTACATCAAATGAAACAGAGGAGCTGACCATTTTTTCTTTTACAATTTCACTGACCGTCCAAAAATCGCGGATACCAGGATTGGCAGAAGAACTCCAATTACAACTTGTTGGATGTCTTTCCAGCTACTTCTGAGACAGGAACAACATTTCCCGGACTACTAGGTTTGGCGATTAGTGGTACAAGGGATGAAAGGTCAATATGCTCATGTGCATCATAAGTACATCCTTCATCTGGCAATATTTCTACAAAATCGTCTTCTCTATCTTGTGATTTTAAAAATTTTCGAACGGCATCATCTGATGGAAAAATGGAGGTAGTTGCACCAAGTTCGGTCCCCATGTTGGCAATCACATGTCGATCCATCGCACTAAGTTCTTCCAATCCTTCGCCATAATATTCTAGGACAAATCCGCGTCCGCCTTTTACATCATACCTGCGAAGCATTTCCAAAATAACATCTTTGGCGCTGCACCAATCCGGCATTGTACCGGTCAGTTTGACACCCATAACTTTGGGCATTTTCACATAATAAGGTCTGCCTGCGATTGCAAGGGCAACATCCAATCCTCCTGTACCCATGGCCAGCATACAAAGAGAACCTGCTGCCGGAGTGTGGCTATCAGATCCCACCATGGTTTTTCCGGGCACCCCAAATCGTTCCATATGAACGGGGTGACTTACGCCGTTTCCGGGACGGCTAAACCAAATTCCGAATTTTTTGGCGGCAGATTGAAGAAAGATATGGTCATCTGCATTTTTAAAATCGGATTGCATCAGGTTGTGGTCTACATATTGGACAGCTACTTCAGTTTTGGCTTTATCCAGCCCTATTGCTTCCAATTCCAGCATTACCAAGGTACCGGTTGCATCCTGGATTAGTGCATGATCTATTTTAATCCCGATTTCATTCCCAGGTTCCAAAGTGCCTTCTAAAAGATGTTCTTGAATTAGTTTTTGGGTAAGGTTTAAAGGTTTTGACATGATTTCGTTAGTTATTTATTTGAAATTTTAACAGGAGAAAAAATGCCTATGTTCACTCAATCTTCCCCCAATCACCCCAACCTCCTTTCCTAATTTCCCAGTTTTCATATGAACAAGCCCCCATTCCACCCCGTTGAATTATTGAATTTATCGCTAGAACTAGCGCCCAGTAACTAGAACCTAGAACCTAGAACCGAGCGCCTAGCACCTAGCACAAACCTCAAAAAATAACAGAAATGAAATTGCAAGGAAAAAGAGTAGCGATTCTCGCTACAGACGGATTTGAACAATCAGAATTAGTGGAACCTGCAAAAGCTTTGGAAGCTGAGGGAGCAACCGTAGAGGTTGTATCTCCGAAAGAAGGAACCATTCGCGGTTGGAGCGGTGAAAACTGGGCATCAGATCCGGTTAAGGTCAGCAAATTGGTTTCTCAAGCCAGTGTAGATGATTATCACGCATTGCTTATGCCAGGTGGAGTAGCAAATCCTGATTTGCTTCGTACCGACGAAAACGCTGTGGGTTTTGTAAGAGATTTCTTCACTAAAGGAAAGCCTGTAGCAAGTATCTGCCACGGTCCATCGACGATGATCAATGCAGGCGTAGTAAAAGGAAGAAAAATGACCTCTTATCCATCCATCAGAAAGGACCTGGAAAACGCAGGTGCAGAATGGATCGACGCTCCTGTAGTTACTGATCACGGTTTGGTAACCAGTCGCCATCCCGGAGATTTAAAACCATTTTGCGAAAAAATGATTGAAGAGATTGCAGAAGGTAAACATAAAATGCAATCCAATCTAAGTTAAAAATTAATACGCTTTCTTTGAAAAAAGGAGAGGCTATGCCGAAAGGTGTGGCCTCTTTTTTTTGCGGGATTCGGTTTGCGGGGTGGGGGATGCGGATTTTTTGCTTGTTCGGTGTTCGAGATTCGCCAAAAGCCAAAAGCCAACGGCCACATTTGCCTCCAAGCCCGAATCTGGTTATGTTACCTAGACCATATTTTTAAAAGAACAAATCCCTGTAGGCCCTCATTGAATGAGGGCAGGATTGGGCAGGCCAAGAAAAATGAATGGATGTCCCGATACGCGAACCACCATCAAACCAAAACCCTGCTCCACATCCCGTTGGCTTCGACAAGCTCAACCACCGAGTAGTAGGTCCGTGGTCGCGATTCGCGATTCGCTTTTCGTCAATGTCCCTGTCCTTAGATACTTTTTAACTAACTCGTCACTCGAAATTCGTCACTCGTCACTAAATTGAGAAATCTTACTGGTCTGAAGACCTGCATGTACTCTGGGTACAATTTTTCAAAATTGTACCAGCGTTTAAAAAGCCAATGGCCAATAGCCAATGGCCAGAAAATGAGGGCAGGATTGGGCAGACCAAGAAAAATGAATGGATGTCCCGATACGCGAACCACCATCAAACCAAAACCCTGCTATACATCCCGGTGGCTTCGACAAGTTCAGCCACCGGGTGGTAGTTCGGTGTTCGATGTTCGCGATTCGCTTTTCGTCAACGGCCAACTGCCAAAAGCCAACAGCCAGCAAATGAGGGCAGGATTGGGAATCTCAAGAAAAAAGAAAAACATGGCTCTAATTTTCACTCTGCACCACATCCCGATGGCTTCGACAAGCTCAGCCACCGGGTGGTAGGGCGGTGTTCGGTTTTCGCGATTCGCATTTCGCCAACGGCCAATGGCCAAAAGCCAATAGCCAACGGCCATCTCAATTAACCCCGAGTTTCAACGCGGTGGTGTGAAATCGGACTCAATCAGCATTACGGTTTTAACCGTACAAAAAAGGATCTTTTCACGATCCCCCCTAACGGTTAAAACCGTTTAACAACATTATGGCCATCCGCTGACCACCGCGTTAAAACGCGGGGCTAGGTTTTTGAATCCGGTGTGCGCTGTTTGGCGTTCGCGATTCGCCAATGGCCAACGGCCAAAAGCCAACGGCTAATTTATGCCCCTTCATCTTCCATTCGTCACTCGTCACTCCCATGGGGAATCTTACTGGTCTGAAGACCTGCATGTACTCTGGGTACAATTTTGAAAAATTGTACCAGCGTTTAAAAAAGCTATCATATAACAGCTCGAATAAATTCCTGATTGTCTGAAGGTTACGCTATTTGCCATTCGATGTTCGCTTTTCGTTTTTAAATGCCTCGTAAATCGTAAATCGTAAATCGTAAATTCCATAAATATCAGTTGAAAAGCTCCTCCACCTGTTATTCTAATTGTAATATGGGAGTTTCCCATTTAGAAACTAATGGCCAATGGCCAACAGCCAACGGCCAATGAGGGCAGGATTGGAAGGTCGAAAAAATCGAAAGTTTGTTGATACCTGTCCTAAATGTTGAGTTATCAGATTATTATTCAATTTATCAGGTGACTATTGTCATTTACTTGCAAACTTTGGTTAAACTAGACTAAAACCCATTCAGCCACAAAACTTACCGGTTGAGGAACTCTTTTATTTAAAATGAAATTATTGTGGTGTCCTAATTGTTATTTTTCTGATTTTAAACACATGTATCAAAATGCGGTTTCAGTAAAGATATTGTTGATTGCGCATAAAATTTTATAAGGATATTTTGTTTTCGGTTGAATGAATTATATATTCGCTTTTTTTAATATAAAAACTGAAACATATTGATATTCAATGACATAAAAGAAATAGGTAAATGGTCTTTATGTTTTGAGATTACGGCTGGAAAAAGCTATTTTTGCAGCCCTCTCTCACAAAACGATTAACCTTTTAAACCATTATGGTAAGATATTTGTTTTATAATTCTTGCCCCTTAATCAATGGATCCAAATTATGGTAAGGAAAAACCTATCAAACGACGATAAAGCCCGAAATGAAGTCGGGAAAAAATATAATGTTAGTTTTAATGATTTTTTGATAAATAATCAACTTCCTCCATCAAAGGTGCTGAATAGATTATTGCTAAATTTTATTATTAGAAATCAGGGAAAGGCGGGTTTCTTGTATTTAGATAAGATTTCACCTGATATCTATACTTTGTTAGTCAATCAGTTAGGTGAAACTAGGTTGAATTTAAAAAGTCACTTTCTACTATTCCATCAATATTTAAAAGGACAACCTTTAAACCTGAACACCAAGTTGTTTTCAGGGAAAGAGGTTTATGAAGATTTTATTGAATTGCGAAAGGAAATCAGAAATAATTCTTTTTACAATATCATTTCAAGTTCAGATACTTCTCTTAGGTCAGTTCCATTAGGAGCTACGTTCAATGCATTAAAATACGACAGAAAGTTTATTTAATGGATTGCCTTACAAACAAAAAAGGGGAACATGATTTTTGCATGTTCCCCTTTTTTTGTTTGGTTTATTTAAATTCAAATTTATTCATTTGAACTTATTTCAAGCCCTTTTGAGAGGTATGACAGATGCCAAATATTTTGAAGGTAATTTTGCTTCAACATATAAATGAGCTCACGCTTTTCTTCTCCGATCTTATGAATACCCCCGTTTGGATCTATATATACTGTTTGATTTTGATGGGTAGGGTTTTCATTAAAGGATGAATACCATCCTATTTTTGGAAGAACCTCATAGTAGCACTTAAGATAGCTATAATTGCATTTCCTTTGTTCGAGCCTTATTGCATCTGTAGATAAGAAGTCTTTTTCCGGCTCTTTAAGAAGGTTAAAAGGTATTTTGTGGAAATGTCTTAAATCATATCCCTCGAAACTATTTTCAACATCGGTATCTTGAGCAATGGTTTCATATAGAAATAACAGGAATTCCAACGGCTTTACATTTGTTTTAGATGCTGTATTACCATAATCAATTATTTCTCTAGCATATTTAACAGCGCAGTTGAATTCTTCTATAAAATCAGAAGTGTCTACTACCTTATTAAGTGCAGATTTTAAAGATTCAGTTAATTCATTATTCGTGAGGTCCTTTTTTAAAAATGAAAACAACATGTAAAACCGTATAATCTGAGTTGTGAGATACTGACTATAGTCTCTGGATGGTTTTTGCCTGGTTGGAGGGCCATATAATTGGAAAAAGAAGTAAAGATGCCAATAGACGAATAGATCAAGATTTTTGAAGAAGGTTATATGATAAGTCAGTTTATCAGTCAAAAGGTATTTCAAAACTTCATTGTTTCTGTAATTATCATCTATAGATGGATCAATTTGATAAGATTCTGGTTTGAATTTAAAATGATTTAGGAAGACGAAATTCATAAACGGATTTTGATTTTGGACATCATACATTCCAAGACTTTGGAGACCGTTTAAGATCTTTTGGGTATCATAATCAAACTTTTGCAAGAATTTGAATTCTTGAGAAGTACCATTTATTTTATATCCAAAGCATTCAATTATTAGCTTTTGGAATAGGTGGATTGAAACTTCATGAGCGAGTACTACCAAAAATAATCCAGGATTGTAAACCTGAAAAATATTCATCCGCATGATATGATTCCAGGATAAGGTATGCGAATATGCTGAAACATACAGAGAGACGCCTGGTTTGGATTTGCCAAAAATAAACTGGTGCATTGAATGGAAGAGGTACTCATAAATCACCAAATATTGCTGGATTCCCCCTTTGTAAGCATAATTTATATCGCTGGTTTCTGCTAGTTCTCTTGAATGAATATACCGATTCGAAAAAGCAGTTTCAAATCCCTTGACCCTTAAAATGAGCTCATTTTCAAAATCGTAAATATTGAAAAACTCGGAAACAGAATCCAGGAAATACAATTCATATGATTCCTTGACAAAATCTATCAATATTACATCGATGTATTCTTTTAGTCTTATGAAATAAGGAAAATTGTCCCTTTCAGAAATACATTTATTGAAGTTTATGATGCTATTTATAAGCCTTTGAATGACTACATAGTTTAGGTTTAATTCTTTCAAATAGTATTCGACTTCCTTAATCTTTGCATTTTTGATTAAGAATTTCTTCGTTAAGTCTTCTTCTTTGGATTCAGTTTCAATCAAGTCACCTTTATTTATGAGCTCCGTTATGACATTCCTATAGCTATTTTTCAATTTAGTTTTAGGATTGGCTTTTGAATAAATATTGGTGTGAACCCTATCAGTCAATGGTTGTAGCTTCAACATCAAATCTCGGATCTTTTCAATATCACCAATTTTTTTATAAAAATTAGGGATTAGACAATCCAACCAGCCGTGCATGGAGTGAAAATCCAATTCATCCAATCCTTCAAATTCTTTTTTTAAAATACTAAAGAATTCAACTGATCTACCTGGCTTAAGACCAATTCCAGTAAAAAGGTCAAAGTTTTCTGAAGAAAGACCCTCATCGCTTAATAAACCAAAATTTGTAGAAAATACATCAAAGACCGGAAAAGAATTTTGGTCGGTAAATGGCATGCAATCTCCAAAATCTGGATTGGAAATCTGAAGTTCGCGAGTTTCCATTAAAAATTTGACAGAGCTTTCGTAGCTATTCCAAAAAGATAAAATAATGAATTCATGAAACCCAAATGACTCAACAATAAAAACACCTTTAGTATTGGATTGGTTATGTTTTTTGTAAATATCATTAATTATCGACTTGATCTTTCCAATAACTTTCCCACCTCCTTTAAACAAATGCCTGCTATTTACTTTTGCTCTGGATATACAAATGTATTTGTTAGTTTCTCTTTGCTCTTGGATATCATTAAATATTGATAAGGAAGTTTTCTCCTTGGGAAAAGCAATACTACCCGGAGTTATTTTGAAGTTGAATACTTCGGAGCTATCAGTACTTCTGGATAAAACGCTTCCAGGATGAAGATATCTTGTAGTTAATTCAAATCCTTCATTTAAAAACAAATATGCTTTATCGAAATATCCTAATAGATCAATTTTTACTGGGTAATAATAACCGGACGATTTTTCCTCTGAAAATGGTTTTTGATCCAAAGCGTATAAAGTCTTTCGGTAGATATCAAAAATCTCTTCAATAATGGAGTCAATTTCACCCGGTTTACACTTTTCAGAATTAACCAAAAGAATTGAAATTCCATATCTTTTAATATCATTATTCATATTCAAAGTTAATGTCCAAGTTAAAGTTTGAAGAGCATGATTTTACGAAAGAATCGAATTCTTCCTTATTCTTTTTTAGGTGTTGATGCCTGTTGTCAATGGTTTGATTGGTATGTTTACTGTATTCTGCTACAATTATTTTGAGTTTAGTATTAGGAACAGATTCATCAAAAAAGCTTAGAGGTGGTAAATCATGTATTACCAAATGATGAATAATTTTCCAAAAAATATTCATTCCACTCACGTTCAGTAGGGTTTTATACCTTTCAAGCATATCAAAATATTCAATTGGTTCTCCTTCAATTCCATAATAGATTTCGGAAAAATATTTTTCTACAAGACAAGATCGGTTTTTATGAAAATCATCATAGGTAATATAGATGACCTCCAGATTTTTCGATTTTTCTTCAAAAATCCTTTCTTTCGATACTAATTCGTAGTGATAAGAAATAATATTGTGCAATACATCTTTTTCAAAATCAATATCCTGCTTTTGAATTTCTTCTTTGAGGTGAGAGACTAAATTAGAGTAAAAGACTTTAATTTTTAAAAGATACAAAGGCTTTAAAACATCAGGAAAACCCTTTGTATTTAATACGTCAATTAAGTCAAACTCTTTATTAGGCTGAAGAAATCCACTTAATGAGTATTCAAATTGTTCCCATCTGGTTCCATCTATTCTTGAAGCAAAGGCATCCAGGTGCAAAATGCTAAAATGGCAACGTAAATATCCCTGAAAAATATTAAAGTGTAATGCCCCACATTCACATGTAATTGGCTCTCTGGATAAAACTTCTTCCTGAAAGTTTTTTTTCCCTTGGATATGGGTATGCCCGCAAAAGATGTAGGTCGAATGATTTTTTATACGAAAAAAATTGCCAAATTTTTCTTTCGGAGCGTTTTTGCCATTATCAATTCCAACAATTTCCTGGAAATTAATTGACTCCCTGAAATTATTATAAACTTCAGGGTGATGGATAAGCATTACATTGAAATCTGTCTGTGCTCCTTCTAATTTGTCAAAAATACTTTTAGTAATTTCTTTACCCAGGTAAAGGTTATTGGTGTCATCACTAGATGGAATGGTCAACCACGAATTGTTAATGGTAATAATCCCAAGTTTTAGACCTTTGATTTTTATAATATAAAAGTCGCTTAAGCTATGACAATGATTGCATTCTCCCGGTTCGGGTGAGAGTACTTCCAAATATTTAGAAAAAGGCCCATTTCCTAATTCTCTAGAGGATTCTATTAGGATCTTGGTTATTTCTTGTTCAATTAAATCTTCATCTCCATAATATCGATCCAGAGCTTTTAAATAATTATGCTTTTCTCTATTAAAAAGAAAATCATGATTACCTGGCACAGTATAAATCTTTATCTCAGGTAAAGCTGATTTCAGTTTTTCGAGGAAAGTTTTTAATTCTTGTAATCTATGTTCGTTCTCTTCCCGATAAATGTCATGATTTGCAATGTCACCTGTAAGAAAAAGTAAATCTGGTTTGGCTTTGGCCAAATCATCCAAAATCTTTTCGTGTAATGCTTGGTTGATACTTTTTTCAAAAATCAGTTCCAAACCTGAATCCTGACCAATATGTAAATCCGAGATATGTGCTATCTTGATAGTTTCTGGCTGCTTCAAATTCTCAACAAGGGTTTGTTATTTTTAACAAAGAAATGTGAAATTAACAAACTGTTTGGGAAATTAAAATACGGATTATGGTTTCTTTTTATAATCTAAGACCAAATCGATAGTGGTCGCCCTTTCAAAATATCTCATCTAAAAGAATAAATCCCCGTAGGCCCTCATTGAATGAGGGCAGGATTGGGAATCTCAAGAAAAAAGAAAAAAATGGCTCTAATTTTCACCCTGCACCACATCCCGGTGGCTTCGACAAGCTCAGCCACCGGGTGGTAGGGCGGTGTTCGGTGTTCGCGGTTCGCCAATGTGGCCCTGTCCTTATATACTTTGTAACTAACTCGTCATTCTACATTCGTCACTCGTCACTAAATTGGGGAATCTTACTGGTCTGAAGACCTGCATGTACTCTGGGTACAATTTTGAAAAATTGTACCAGCGTTGAAGCAAAAAAAGCCAAAAGCCAAAAGCCAACAGCCAAAAACCAAAAACCAATGGCCAGTAAAAAATTTCTTTCCTTTCCCATTATTAATTCCTCTTTATTGTCCTAATTTTCGACTTTATCAATAAGGACAAATAATGGAGGATTTTATAAAGTTATTTGCTGAAAGAAACTTGTATCGAAATCAAAATTTTGATGCAGTCGATGAGTGGTTACTTCAGCTAGGTGAAAATGAGAATGGTTATTATTTTAAAATAATCGATACTAAAGGCAAGGAGGTTCATCCAAATCCTATGCTGTTTACCGGGGCAAAGCGTTGGGTATTGAAGTCCTTGGAACAGGAGCGGCAAAAAAATAATCTTGAAACCGGATGGCTCCAACAAAATGATGAATTGTATGTCAAAAACCTGAGCTCCTCATTTTTTGATGAATTGAAAGAAATACCCCTGGTAAATGAAAGTTTGTCCCCAATTTCTATTCAAGCCGAACCAGCCAATTTATTCCTCAAAATCGATTTGGAAACGGAAAATGAAAAAAAGATTTTTCATGCCAATTTTCTGATTGTGCAGCCGGATGGAGAATTGAATACTGGTTTCAAATGCATCCACCCAGAAATCCTGCTTACAGAAAATTTCTTGTATAAAATGGAACCGATTGGCGATAACTTTTCACTTGTCAATCAATCTTTTCTAAATCTTTCTGAAAATGATTTTAGGTTATTGCTTTCTCTTCTGATAAGTGTATTTCCTTTTTTAAAAATTCAAATAGAAAACTATAAAGTCATAAAAGGAAAGGGTAAAATCACCAATAAGCCTACCCTTATTTTTAAAAAAGTAGAAGAAGATCAATCATTGCACCTCTCTTTTTCCAGAACTATCGGCGATTTTGACTTCCAACTCACCGATCAACTCCCTTTGGAATATTACGCGGAAATTGACCATGAGGCTCATGAAATTCATTTGAAAACCATTATCAATGAAAGTGGAGATTTGAATGAGGTCGAATTGGAAAAAATTCTCAAAAAATGTTTGCCTTCTAAAAAATCAGGACTTTTTGAAGACCTTGTTGAATACAATGGGAACTTCATTTTACAACAACAAACGGCTTTGAATTTTATTCAAAATGAATTGCCAGCGCTATTTTTTAAAGCAGAGGTAATCGGGGCCGAAAAACTCAAAAATTACAAGGTAAAATATGTAACACCCAAAGTTAATACCAACCTCAGTTCAGGAATAGATTTTTTGGAAGGGGAAGTTTTATTGGATTTTGAAGGCGAAAAAATCAACTTTTTTGATGCCTTACAACAATTCAAAGCCCAGAAATTCATCCGTTTGTCTAATGGGGTGAATGCCCTTGTCCATGAAAAATATTTTAAAACACTGGAAAGAATATTGAGTCGGAAAGGCAGCAAAACCCAAATGTCTGTATTTGATATTCCCATCTTCGATGCACTTTTTAAAGATGCCGACCCCAGTGAAGCTTTTACAGCCAGCCGCGAAATGTACCTTGGATTCAGAGCGTTGAAGGATAAAAAGGTAAAAAAATTGCCTATCAATGGCAAACTCAGACCCTATCAGGAATTCGGATTTAAATGGCTGCATTATTTAAAAGAAAATAAGGTTGGAGGATGCCTGGCTGACGATATGGGACTGGGCAAAACCATCCAAATGATATCCTTACTCGCAGCAGATAAATTGAAATCTAAAAAGCCTTCCATCATTATAATGCCGAGAAGTCTGTTGTTTAACTGGGAAAATGAATTGAAAAAATTTGCACCGGATTTAACTTTCAGCATCTATCATGGCTCGGACCGCAATTGGGAAGAAGCTCTAAAACATCAGATTATCCTTACGACTTATTCAGTGGTTAGAATTGATATTGAAAAAATGATGGAAGTGGAGTTTCAATACATTTGTCTGGATGAATCTCAAAATATCAAAAACCTGATGGCCAAAAGTACCAAGGCCATCATGCTGCTGAAAGGTGAACATAAATTTGCCATCAGTGGTACGCCGGTAGAAAACAACCTGACGGAACTTTATACCCTTTTCCGATTTTTGAATCCGGGCATGTTTGGTTCTTTGCAACAATTTAAAGACAGGTATTTATATCCTATTCAAAAGGAGGAAGATGAGGAGGCAATGAGGAATCTGAGGATCAAAATCAATCCATTTTTGCTTAGAAGGACAAAGAAGGAAGTGTTGCCGGATTTGCCGGATAAAATTGAGCAGGTATTGTATGCTGAAATGGATGCGGACCAACAAAAGCTTTATGAAGAGCGCCGTATTTTTTACAAAAATCTGTTAGATAATCAAATAAGCGAGGCTGGAGGTATTCAAAACAGCCAGATGTATATATTCCAGGCTTTAAATGAACTGCGGCAGTTGGCCAGTGTGCCTTCCATGCAGACTGATGGCAAAGTGAAAGGGTCAAAACTGGAAATGCTTTCTGAACAGCTAGAAGAAGCAGTATCCAATGGACATAAAGTTTTGGTGTTTTTTAATTTCCTTGCCGGCATAGAGATGGTTTCAGAGCAGCTGGAGGCTGCAGGGATTTCTTACCTGGTTATGACAGGTGCAACCAGAGACCGTCAGCGAATAGTTAATCTTTTTCAGGCAGATCAGGAAATCAAAGTGCTGCTAATGACCCTCAAAGTAGGGGGTGTAGGATTGAACCTCACTGCTGCAGACACTATTTTTATATTCGATCCCTGGTGGAACAAAGCAGCCGAAAACCAGGCCATCGACCGGGCACATCGTATCGGACAGGAAAATAAAGTCATTGCTTACAAGCTGATCATGAAAAACAGTATTGAAGAAAAAATGCTGCAATTGCAGGAATTGAAATCCAGACTCGCTTCAGATATACTGGATTCGGACAGCGGTGGAAGTAAATTTATTTCGGATGAAGATTTGGCCATTTTATTATCTTAAAAAAGCTTGAACCTTGGATAGACTTAGATCAGGACTGCATTTATATACAAAAAATCAATTGGTGAAAGGCTGGCTTCCACTGATTGAAAAATTCATGGAAAACAGGCAGATATCGGCAGAAATGCAGCATGAGATTCCAATACTGGGGGATCCCAACTGTCCTAAATTGTACCATTTTAATAAAGATCAACTCATTGATCTTATCTCCTTTGCTTTTTCCAATGAAACCCGTTTTGATTTATGGTTAGAATGCCTGGAACCCAAGTTTAAAGAGGTAATCACAACAGTGGTAAATTACCCTTTTTTGGTTCATGAACACCTGGTTGAAAAAACCGGGGTTGAAGTATTGCAGGATAAATACAGTTTTTCCTATCATAGAGACAAGATTATAAAACCGGGTTTTGAGTTTTTGTTACACGAGGTTTCAGATTATTATTCTGAGGTTCATGTTTTGTTTATAGTTCCTCCTGTTTCTGAGACTATCAAATCTCTTTTAAATCGGAAAAAAGAGCCTTCTATCCTGTCATTTGAGCAGCCGCCGCAGGGAGCAACAGTTTTCAATCAAACTGACGCACAATTTTTTGATAATCTTCAGCTGGGTAATCTGTTCAGACAGGGGGAAGGGCTTGATTATTTTTACGGCGATGAGGTGCCCAAAAAGGTAGTAAATGGATTGTACAAAAGATTGGGAGCTCCCTTGTATATTCCGAAAGGACCTTTCCGTGATATGGAGAAATTTACTGCCTTAATGGTAGCCCAATTGTGGATGACCGCCGGCAGGGATAAAACCTTCAAAACCGATCCTAAAGAAGTCAAATGGAGGATTCATAGTTTTATAGAAACCTATGGCGAGTTATTTTGCGCCAGTGTTGTTTTTCATATAAAAGGGCGGAGAAAAAATCCTTTGAATTATTACAATAAAATGGGAAGGAGGATTTTACTTGCCATTGATTTAATAAAAGACGGAAAATGGTATGAGACGGAGAACTATCTTGAAATGCTGCAATTTAATAGCCTGTTTTTCCTGCCTTTGAAACTTCATGCTTTCAAGGATTTTGGTACAGGTCCGCCACCATATGATGATTACAAAGACAGCAATATTTATATTTATCAACACGACCGTTATGTGCATAGAAGTTTTGCTAAAGGTTTAATATATGCCCTGGCCAGTTTGGGTTGTGTAGATATTGTAGTTGATCCGGTTGATGAAAAATTCCCTGAAAGTCCTTTTGAAGGTTTAAAGGGTTTCTGTCTCAACGATTTTGGAAAATATGTATTTGAATATACTGATTCCTATGATCGTGAAAAGTCAAAACTGTCTAACGAAATCCATTTATCCGAAGATGCCTTGATTGTCACGGATAATACACCGGGTCAGAATGTAGGAAAAATTTTGAGCGATTATTCAAGACAAATAGCAGCCAATAAATTTCTATTGGATGAAGCGAAGATCAGAAGCACAGTTCAACAGGGAATTTCATACAATAAACGCTTAAATTTCATCCGAGATATATTGCCTTCAGACCTTCCACTAGTTTGGAAAGCGTTTTTTGAAAAGAGTGGAAAAGAAGCCGGAAATTTCCTTATTCAGGAGATGGGCTTGCGCATTTTTAACCTAAGCAATTTAGAGCCTGTGTTATTTAAGAATCTAATATCGGATCCAAATTTTCCTGAATTAGCGATACGAGCCGAAGGCCAAAGAATTTTAGTAGAAGAAAAAAACATGAGATCCTTCGATAAACTATGCAAACGCTACGGCATTTTGCAAAAAGCCGGTTTTGTGAAGATGTGATCTCGGTGTTCGTGATTCGCTTTTCGCCAAAGGCCAACAGCCAATAGCCAAAAGCCAGACTTGCCTCCGAGCTGGAATCTGGTTACGTTACCTACAATGAATTTTTAAAAGAACAAATCCCCGTAGGCCCTCATTGAATGAGGGCAGGATTGGGAATCTCAAGAAAAAAGGAAGACATGTCTCAAATCATCACCCTGCTCCACATCCCGGTGACTTCGACAAGCTCAGCCACCGGGTGGCTGGACGGTGTTCGGTGTTCGCGGTTCGCTTTTCGCCAAAGGCCAACAGCCAATAGCCAAAAGCCAAACTTGGGTTTCGGTAGAGCCTGAATCTGGTTACGTTACCTATAATGATTTTTAAAAGAACTAATCTCGCAGGCCCCTACTGAATGAGGGCAGGATTGGGCATGTCCAAGAAAAAGGAATGATTTGGCTCCAACCATCACCCTGCTCCACATCCCGGTGGCTTCGACAAGCTCAGCCACCGGGTGGTAATTCGCTTTTCGGCGTTCGTGATTCGCCAATGGCCAACGGCCAAAAGCCAACGGCTAATTTATGCCCCATCATCCTTCCATTCGTCACTCTACATTCGTCATTCGTCACTTTCCCTGCGGAATCTTACTGGTCTGAAGACCTGCATGTACTCTAGGTACAATTTTGAAAAATTGTACCAGCGTTGAAAAAAAACTAAAAGCCAATGGCCAACGGCCAACAGCCAATTAAAAGATTAGAAATTTTATAAATAAATTCGTTTATAATTGCCTTTTATAAACAAACCCGTTTATGAAAAATAATCGCTGGGAAAATGTGATTCGTATCGGCTTAGCCATTCTCCTCTTCCTTTGTCTCCTGGACATGCCTTACGGATATTTTCAACTGGTGCGAACCATATCGACTATAGTTTTCATTTACTTCGGCATCGACGCCAAACGAAAAGGTGATGAAACCAATATGTTTATATACTTCGGTCTGGCCCTGCTCTTCCAACCCATTTTTAAAATCGCTTTAGGTCGTACTTTATGGAATGTAGTTGATGTAATCGTCGGGATTTGGTTGTTGCTGGGTAGGCGGAAATAATGAACTACTAATATTACGAAAATCTATTGCTGTGAAAATACCCAACAAGAGATTGGGGTATGGTAAGGGTTTTGTTAAAGTAAATCATATTCAAAATAATGGTTTCACTTTAAAACACCTTTTTATGAGAAAACTAGGATTTATTCTGGTAATGGCCCTCACTTTTGTTTTAGCTTCTTGTGAAAAAGAAGATCCTTGCATCATGGGTACGGTCAGGTTTACTTCACTTTCTGACAATCCTTACAATCTTTATATTGACAATGCATTTCAGGCTAGAATTCAAGGGAAAACATTTTATGAAATGAAACTATCCGAAGGACGCCACAAAGCAATGGTGGAACAGGTGAGCGGATTCATCTTATTTCCTACCACCAGGGAAACAACCTTGAATGTTTTTGGATGCCAGGAAACCGAGTGGGTATTTCCACAGTAATTAAACCTTTTCCCCCCATTTATTTTTTTTAACTCACTTTGAGTTTATTCAATTGCACCAATTATCAAACCACTAAACAATGCAATCGAAAAGCTGATTAAGGTCCCTATTAGCACATATTCAGTTTGTTTTCGTGGCTCATTAGAGGATTTATCGCTGAATCGCAATATTGACTTTGCTGCAATTAAAAAGCCAATAGCTTCAAATTGATCCAATAGAACAAAAGTTAGCACCAGAACTCTTTCCAATCTGCCTATCCAAATTCCCGCTTCTGCCAAACTATCTCTTTTTGATTCGCTTTCTGGTTCCAATTCTAGTCTCCATTTTTTGGTTGCCAAACCTACAAATTGGCCTGCCGGAAATATGTTGAAAGTATAAATCAAGATGAGTGCAAGTGCCTTGGTTTCAAATAACTTTTCGGGTAATTCGATATTTTCAAAATGAAAAATCCACCCAAAAACATTATCAAAACTGCAGTTGCTATCTTCGTAAAATGAATCACTGCCATCTTACCAGCTGAAAAGGATCCTACTCTGGTTTCAATTTGGTGAAGGCCGGTTAAAATCAACGGAAATACAAATACATACCATCCAGCCTGGATTTTAAAAATACTAAATAAGCCAAGTAAACCTATTAGTAAGAAATAAAGGAATTTTAAAAAAAATGCCTTTTTTCTAAAAAAATTATGCTGGTCTAGTTTGAACGGAAAAAAATAATCTACCAATACCAGGCCTGTCCAGAAGAGAAGCAGATTTCCCATCGTCAGTTTCATTTTAGTTTTCATTAAAATAGAGCCTCAAAATACAAAATCATGCTTTCTATTTCAGACCAATAAGATTTTTTTTTGCGCGAGTTGACTGCCGGTTGGCTTATATTTAAAATGTCTGCTGTCTGGTGTTCATTTTTACCCTGTACCAAATGGTAAATTGCTTCTGCACTAGCAATGCTCCAATCACTCATTAAAGCATCAGCCAATAGGCTGATAACATCCCAAGCTTCTGCTTCCTGATTATTTGGAAAGGATATTTGAAAAGTCTTTTGTTTAGTCTTCATTTCATCTATAGCTCTTCCCGAAAGTTGAAAAGCTTCTCCGTCTGATTCTAAAAGATTTGGTCTCCTAAAGTTTACGTTTCCAACGCCTATAGAAATCCTTATATCAAATGCCGGAATTCTGGAACCTGAATTTGAGACAAAAGATTTAACCAGAGATTTTAAAAATATGGCATGTCTTAATGCTGCTTTGGGCTCATCCAAAATACCTTGCATACCATCTCCCCTCATGATGACATATTCGCATGGATGCCAGGATTGTAAAACCTGGATCCCTTCATGCAAACTGTCCAAAAGTTTCGTTCTTTCCTTTAATGAAATTTTACCTGAACCAACAATATCGGCTGTGATTACTGCTTTCATTTATAAATAGAATTATTTATAAAAAATCAAAAATAAACAAAATTGTTTATAATTGTTATTTATAAACAAAATTGCTTATAAAAGTTGGGGTATCTTTATTTTTTTTAAAACGAAACCATAAACCAGGATTTTTCGTTACAAATCCCTGCAAATCAACTCTATAATAAGGCTGGAAACTAATAAATTTGGTCATGGACTCCATCTTTGATTGCTTTCCGAATATCAGCCCTACTGCCACCCAAAAGCAGGCGCTGTTTCAATTGTCCATGTTTCCTCAATCTGAAAAGCGCATTTTTATATTAAAAGGATATGCCGGCACCGGGAAGACTACTTTGTTGGAAGGTCTGATTCAATTTTATAAAAAAAGGAAAATACCGGTGGTTTGTATGGCTCCGACCGGCAGGGCAGCCAGGATATTGGCACATAAAACCAAGGCAGAAGCCGGCACCATTCATACCACTATTTACAAACGCAAACCGATTGATTTTTCCAAGGACGACCTGAATATTGAATTTTTTATCAATCCGGATACTCCCGAAGATGGTACCATTGGAATCATAGATGAAGCTTCGATGGTTTCTGATTTTGAACAGAAAAATGCAGAAGAAGGCTTGAAATTTGGCACCGGTAAGTTGTTGTCAGATGTATTTTCTTTTTTTGGAATGTCGGAAAACAAAAAGTCCAAACTCATTTTTATCGGCGACGGTGCCCAATTGGCTCCTGTCGGACATCCGGTTTCCGTTGCCTTACAAAAGGATTACATTCAAAAGACCTTCGATTTGCCTGTCATGGAAACGGAGCTGACTGAGGTTATGCGCCATGATAATCTGATTTTGAGCGCAGCCACTCATGTCAGAAATAAAATCACGAAAGGAATTTTTGATTCTTATCATCCGCCCACGGGGCCGGAGGTGATGCAAGTCGACCATCGAAATTTAGTGAGTTATTACCTAAGGCAATTTCGCGATGTACACGCATCCAGGAATGGAATTCTTATTGCCAATTCCAATAAAAAAGCCCTCGAATACAACAAACTGGTCCGCTATAAATTTTTTCCCGATCACCACGACATGGTGCAAAGTGGAGACCGACTCATTGTCTCCGCTAACAATTATCTTGA
>JAWKLG010000059.1:0-25370 GCA_041392845.1 Saprospiraceae bacterium
CTGTGCTGGGTGGACTGCAGATTAGGACCTATCGCAATGGAATATTACAGGAGACTGCTACATCCGCGGGCTTGCTTTCTGCTACTTTGCTCTCAAGTGGTGGTGGAAAATACATGCTGAGCTTTGTTACTTCTAATGACTTTGACGAGGTTCAACTTTTTGCAAGTAGTACCATAGGTTTGTTAAGTTCAATTAGAGTCTACCATGCTTACGAAGGTCCGGCCAGCTGTCCTACAGAATGTATAGACGCAATAAGTACGGATTATGGAGCCACCGTTAATTCTGGAAACAGCGGAGGGCTGGTTTGTTTGGGTGCCGGAATTTCTAACCCTGGAAATGTTGTAGATGGAGATACCACGAATAATGCGAGCATAACTTCTCTATTAGGATTGGGCTGTACTCAATTCATCGAAGTAACATCCAATACTGTCTTTGCAGGCGGAACCGAAACCGGATTTGTAATTGAAGATGGTGGAGGATTATTGGACCTTAGCCTTCTGGGAGGAATTACTATTTCAACTTATTTAGGAGCAACTCCAAGAGAATCATTTAATGGTTCTGGACTTTTGAGTTTGTCCTTGCTGGGAGGAACCGGAGTTGGTGCAGTAGGTGCAAAGACCAATTTGTCTTTTGACAGGGTAAGAATTAGCGTCAATTCAGGTATTGGCCTTCTGGGAGATTTGGATGTTTATTATGCCTATATCCAGGAAGATGCAGACAACGATGGAACCCCTGATTGTCTAGACGATTGTGCCGGAGACAACACAGTTGACAGCGACGGTGACGGATATCCGGATGACTGTGATACCAATACCACGGATCTTGCCATGTCCAAATCAGTAGACAATTCTACCCCTGCAATTGGAGATGTTGTAACCTACACTATCACGGTAACCAATGAATCAGGATTAAATACCACCGGATTACAAATCCAAGACACCATTCCGGCAGGTATGACTTATCAATCTCATACTGCTCCTACGGGAACTTTCTACGATCCATTGACCGGAATTTGGAATGTTGGATCAGCATTGGGAGGTTCGACTACCAGTCTTGATTTAAGTATTATGTTGCAAGTGGATTCTTTTGGGTCGATTGTCAATTTCGCGGAAGTAGTAGCTATCGGTGAAACAGATTTAGATTCCTCACCAGGAAACGGGGACGAAACAGAAGACGACTTTGCCTTTGTATGTATTTCAGTTCCATTGAACCTTTGTTCCGGTGAAACTGCAACCTTGACTGGTCCTGCCGGATTACCAAGTTATCAGTGGTACCTGGATGGAAATCCAATTCCAGGAGCAACCAATCAGACTTACGAAGTAACTGCAGGCGGAAGCTATACCCTGAACTCTTCTACTCCCGGAGGATGTCCATCTACCGTTTGTTGTCCAATAGTGGTAACCTACTTTGCAGCGCCAACCGTTTCAATTGGTCCAGATCAGGATATTTGTGGAGGGGAAACGGCAAGCTTAACAGCCTCAGCCTCCGGAGCAGGAACATTCTTATGGTCTACCGGAGAAACGACTCCCTCTATCAATGTATCCCCTTTTGATACCATGACTTATTCGGTGACTTTTACCGATGCAAACGGATGTACTGCATCTGATACTATTAATGTAAATGTTGCTCCTGCCATTGGATCGGCTGGTATCATTGCCATTTGTAATTCCAATGGAACACCTGGAGACCCAAGCGACGATACTTTTACCTTTACTCTTAATCCAACGGGAGGAAGTGGTACTACTTATTCTATAACCGGAGATGTAGTCCAGTCAGGACTTTCTTTTGGA
Source organism: Saprospiraceae bacterium (assembly GCA_041392845.1). GTDB lineage: Bacteria > Bacteroidota > Bacteroidia > Chitinophagales > Saprospiraceae > JAGQWW01. The sequence goes on from JAWKLG010000059.1 coordinate 1,791, forward strand.
TCCGCCTCCAATCCTTTTGGTCCCTACCTTATTTCCGGTGGCAACTTAAGCATAACGATTACGGATGATGCCACTTCTTGTACACTGGCTGTAACTGTTACAGCTCCATCTACATGTTCTGCTTGTCCTCCTACACCGGTATGTTTACCAGTAACTGTGACGAAAAATTAACCTAAAGTTTGAATCGTAATTTGAGGGCCGTGAAAGGGAATTTGCAATTGCAATGATCCTTTCGGCCCTTTTTTTATGTTGATACACATGATTTTAGCTTGTCTTTGCGTTATTTTGCAGCCGATTTAAATCAATGGTATCTACATGAGATTACTTTCCCTTTTGCTTTCTTTTGGATGTTTGTTTTGGATTACCGTGGCCAAAGCTGGGATTGAAAATAATTACCCTTCTCCACCCTTTGATTCTTATAAGTCATTTTCCATTTATGGTGGCTTGCTATCAAACAACCTGGACGATAAATTCTCTTTAGATAATGAAGCAACCACCGGCTATTTTGTTGGGATGGATAAAACATTTGGAAAAAGATTTTACTTCGGTGTAGCGCTTGAATATGAATCCATTTCCGGCGGATTCGGCAGCTCAGGTACAGAACCATATAGATTGGGCGATATTGGTATGGCAGGATTTATTGGTACCCGTTCGGGTGCATCAAAATCAGTACAGTTTTTCTTTGATGCCGGTTTTAAATACCAATTACTTATCAATAGCAATCCTGATTATCAGGGCTTTGAAATGGAAGATTACAATTATGGGGTGCCTTTAAGAATTGGACTTGGTTCGCGTACTTTCTATGTAACCGGAAGAGCCTTTGCCAGTATTTCCAATATTCTAAAAAATGAAACCTTTCGCCTGAATATGTATTCTTTAGGTTTGGGTATCCGTATTTAATTACATTTTAGAAAAAGGATCTTCCTCAATTCCCAAATCTGATAGTTTCATTCCACCCTTTACATCTTTCATCTCCAATGTAAATGCATCGCTGGCATGTTTGGTAGCGATTAAGGCTCCGGTTGGTAATTCCTTCCAGTCTTCCCAGGTAAATTCTACTCCTCCAACCGGGATGATTTTTACCCACATTTTATAAGCAGTCGGTCGATTGTTTTCATCCATCAACCACACGTAGGAATCACCAGGTGTCACTCCCCCTGACTCGTAGGTTACTTTCAATCCTTTCCTGCCGTCATCCAATGTGACAATACTTCTAACAGTGCCAGGGTCTTTAGCTTTTACTACAGCATTGAACCAAAAGCTATCATTGCAAAAGTATTCCCAGGCTTTTTGAAGTAATTCATCTTTTTTCCCGCCTGTCACCGTTTGTCCTTTTACAAAAGCGGCTCCTTGTTGGGTTTTTGTATTTAACAGGACTTCAAATTCGCTCCAGGTAACTTGCACAACATCTTGCTTTTTATCCCAAAGGAAAGAATGTCTGTCTGCAAAATTCCAGGTGACGTATCTTGTAGAATCCCAGGCTTCTTTGTTGACTGAAGCCATCATTTTGTCTGCCCATTGATCCGCTTCGGAAGGTTTTACACCTTCAGGTTCCGGTTCATTCGCAGCGAAATAAAATATTCCAAGCCCAACAACTAAAACAGCTAATATGATTCCGAGTATCTTGAAAACTTTCTTCATAAGGTAATTTTGAAATTTCAAACAAAGGAAAACTTTTTTAGTTGGAAATCACTTTCGGGCCTGTTTTGCCATTATGATACATTAGTTTACTTTTGAGAAATTTGATTTTTAAAATAAAAAGATAGAAAAATATGAGTAGCGAAGTAAGAAATCTGGAGCCTAAAGCTATGTGGAATCATTTTGCTGATCTCAACGAGGTTCCCCGCGCTTCAAAAAAAGAAGAAAGGGTTATTGAATTTGCCAAATCATTCGGCGAAAGTCTTGGATTGGAAACCAAAGTAGATGAAGTTGGAAATGTTATCATAAAAAAACCTGCAACAGCAGGTATGGAAAACAGATGCAAAGTTATCTTGCAGAGCCATTTGGATATGGTTCATCAAAAAAACTCAGACACTCAATTTGATTTCGCTACAGAAGGTATAAAAATGTACATCGATGGAGATTGGGTGAAGGCCAAAGGAACTACTCTTGGTGCTGACAATGGAATCGGGGTAGCCTCCATCATGGCTTTGCTTGCTTCAACTGACATTCCCCATCCGGCTCTTGAAGCGTTGTTTACCATCGATGAAGAAACAGGAATGACAGGAGCTATGGGCCTAAAAGGAGGATTGTTGGATGGAGACATTATGCTGAATCTTGACACTGAAGATGACAGGGAACTAACCATAGGATGCGCCGGCGGAATTGATGTTACTGCAACCGGTTCGTATACAGAAGAAAATACACCTCAGGATTATTATGGATATAAGATTACTGTAAAGGGACTTTCAGGTGGTCATTCCGGAATGGATATCCATTTGGGTAGAGGTAATGCCAATAAACTGATGAATAGAATTTTGGCGGGCGCTGCTGAAAAGTTTGGACTGCGGGTTTCAGAAATTGACGGTGGTGGATTGAGAAATGCCATTCCAAGAGAATCTTTTGCAAAAGTTGCCTTACACCCTGAGCAAGGTGCTGCTTTTGAAAATTGGGTAAATGGCGAAGCAATTGTTTTTAAGGCTGAGTATGGGACCACTGATCCTGATATTACCTTGGTTTGCGAAAAAACCACGGCAGAATCAAAAGTTTTAAGTCAGGATTTTCAGGATAAAATCCTTCGTTCCATTTATGCTTGTCCCAATGGAATTTTTCGAATGAGTCCAGATATCGAAGATTTGGTACAAACCTCAAACAACCTTGCCAGAGTACAAATCAAAGGAGGAAATTATTCTATCCAGTGTTTGACCAGAAGCTCTGTTGATTCAGAAAAAATGGATTTGGCCAATTCCATCAAAGCAACCTTTGAACTCTCGGGAGCTTCCGTAGATTTTTCCGGTGCTTATCCGGGTTGGACTCCAAAACCAGGTGCACCTATCGTAAAAGTGATGAGTAATCTTTACCAGGATATGTTTAAGGAAGAAGCAGACGTCAATGCCTGCCATGCCGGCCTCGAATGCGGAATCCTGGGTACCAATTATCCTAAAATGGACATGATCTCCTTCGGACCCAACATCCGCGGAGCCCATTCACCTGATGAAAAAGTACAAATCTCCAGCGTTCAAAAATTCTGGAAATTCTTATTGAAAACATTGGAGGAGATACCTTCTAATTAGCTGTTGGCCGTTAGCCGTTGGCTATTGGCTTTTTGCCAATGGCCAATGGCTAATGGCTAAAAGCCAATAAAACCACCCTATGCAATCACCTACCCTACAAAACGACAAACGAACCATCAATGCCTGGGCGCTATTTGATTGGGCGAATTCCTCTTATGCATTGGTGATTTCGGTTGCCATATTTCCAGGGTATTACCTGGCGATGACAGACGATCAGATTGATCTGTTTGGGATGCAGGTGGAGAATAGTGCGCTTTACTCTTTCGCTATATCTATTGCCTACCTCATGATTGCATTTTCATCTCCCTTTTTGAGTGGAATTGCTGATTATGGCGGGAAAAAGAAGGCATTTTTGAAATTTTTTACCACCATGGGTTCCCTGGCTTGTATCTCTATGTGGTGGTTTAAAGGTATGGAGCAGATCTCTTTGGGAACAGTTTCCTTTATTTTGGCTACTGTAGGATTTGCAGGTGGTCTGGTTTTTTACAATGCTTATCTGCCTGAAATTACAACCGAAGAAAAGTACGATAGCGTGAGTGCCAAGGGATTCACTTATGGATATATCGGAAGTGTAATCCTTTTGATTATCAACTTAGTCATAATTACCTATTACGACTCATTTGGTTTTACGGAGAAGAGTGGTGCTGTGAGACTGGCATTTGTGATGGTTGGAATGTGGTGGCTGGGTTTTGCTCAGATTCCGTTTAGAAGGTTACCAAAAGATCGAAAAGATAAAGACACTGAGTCCTTGATGAAAAGAGGCTACCAGGAACTTAGAAAAGTATGGAAAACACTTGGTCAACATGTCAATACCAGAAAGTTTTTGCTTTCTTTTTTTCTATACAATGCCGGCGTTCAAACAGTACTTTTTTTAGCAGCTACCTTTGCTGAGAAGGAGTTGAAATTTGCAACCAGTGAAATGATACTTTTGATATTATTGTTACAGCTGGTGGCTATAGGTGGAGCCTATATTTTTGCAAAATTATCTGAACGTAAAGGGAATAAATTTTCGCTTTCTATTCTTTTGATCATCTGGATGGTCATATGTGTTGTTGCTTATTTTGTTGCTTCAAAAGGAGCGTTTTATGGAGTAGCTGCGGGCGTCGGAATTGTAATGGGAGGGATCCAATCCTTGTCTCGATCTACCTATAGCAAATTGATTCCTGAAAATACTCCTGATACTGCTTCTTGGTTTAGTTTTTATGAATTTACAGATAAGGTCGGAGTAGTCTTAGGAACTTTTTCCTTCGGATTTATCAATCAACTTACCGGTAGCATGCGCAACAGTATTTTGATTCTTGCCGTGTTTTTTCTGGTAGGATTGATTGTTTTAAGAACAGTAAAAGTGGTCAGACCTGCAAAATTGCAGGCAAATTCCGCATCTTAACATTATTCAAAAGAGATTTCTTTTACCTTTATAAGTCTATTCCAACTCAAAAAATTGAAATGAAAAGAACCGTTCTACTTTCGATGACTTTTTTGTTCTCTCTTGGTGCTTTTGCACAAATTACTGTAAGCAATGCAATCTTCCCGGTGCCGGGCGATACCCTCAGGGTAAAAAATGTAATTCAAAATGTTGCTTCCGTCCAAATTGGAAATGCAGGTCCCAATCAAAATTGGGATTTATCTACATTAGGAAGTGGAACTTTGGTAGAAACTATATATGAATCTCCTTCCAATTCACCTAATGCTGCTGCCTTTGCTGGTGCAACCTCCTACATCAAAGTTGGAGGAGGAGGAACAGCGGTTGAGACTTTTTTTAAAAATACCAGCACCACCTATGCTTCTTTAGGTACCATTGGATCTGATGTAACCGGATTGGGAATTGAAGATGCAGCAGTATTTAATCAGCCGTATGTGCTGCAAAGAGCTCCTTTGAGCTATCCAAGTGCTGCAGCAACCGCACAAACTTCTGCTACCATTCGATTTAGCATCGACGACTTGCCGGCATTTTTAAAAGATTCCCTTTTAAATACAGTTCCATTGCAATTAGACTCTCTTGGTTTTGGGCTCAATCTAAACAGAACCGACAATATCGATGCCTGGGGAACTATGAAAATTCCAGGAGGAGAATATGAAGTTTTACGTGAAAAGAGAGTGGAAATCAGAGCTGCCATTTTAGAGGCCAAACTACCTTTTATAGGTTGGACCGATGTCACTTCCTATGTTTCTGCTATCGGTGGTATTGGAAATGTAGGTCAGGATACCACAGTTACCTATTATTTTTATAATAATACTTCAAAGGAACCTATTGCATTGATCAATACAGATGCATCCGGTCAAAATGTGCAAAGTGTACAATACAAATCCGGGACAGGTACTGTAGGTTCAAAAGATTTGACCTTGAAGGCATCTGATATTATGATTTCTCCTAATCCTGTAATGGAGCAGTTAAATATTGAAATTAATGGTCTGGAAAAAGGAACTTACCAGGCTTCAGCGGTGGATTTGAGTGGTAAAATTCTTCTCTCTCAAAAGTTCACTTCTTCAAATGATATTGAAAATCTATCTTTAAATGTCTCAATGCTGAATTCAGGCACCTACATGCTGGTTATTCAAAATCTGAATGGACAAATTCAGGGTGCTACCAGATTTCAAGTTTTGAAATAACAAACCTCACTGTTTCATAAATCTTTTTTACCATGAAAAACCTCCTGATTTTATCAATTCTTCTTGTTACCGGGCTTTCTTTGAACGCTCAACAATTGTTTGTTGAAGCCTATTCAGGTTATCATCTTACTGACTACGATGCGGAAGCTTATTCTGAGTCTGTAGGCTATTTTCCTATTGGATTTAAAGTAGCCGGTGGTCACGAACATGTACAGATTGGATTGGATTATCGTCAGCACTTGACCAATCCGGAATTTGAATTGCTTAATGGCGCCGCCAAAGACGATTTCAAAGAAACCTATTATGGTGCTTTTATTCGCGGAAATATAAGTACGCTTCCCGCCTACCGTTTTGGTCTTATTTTAAGTGCAGGAATGGGATATTATGTACCTACCGCTCAAAGTTATCTTGCAGAAAGCAGCACCCCGGTTTCGACTTTTGAATACGACAAAAAATTGGGTTATAACTTTTATATCGGTGTCTCTGCACCCATTTATGCTCAATTGCATTGGGAATTGGGTTATCAATACAATATGTATGATCGAGTAAACGGCCCTGCCGGAGTACCTGATTATGCCGGAAATTACCACGCCATCCATGTCGGCCTCAGCGGCAACTTTGTATTTGGAAATACGGAGAAGCGATGTAGAAGGGTAATTATTACAAGGGATAGATAGAATTTACGGATTACGATTTACGCTTTCGTGAAGCCCTTCGTAAATCGTAAATCGTAATCCGTAAATTCTTCTAATAGGCTTCCCTAAAAACAGTTCCACCTAAATTTTTCTTTTGACTAAAAAGGAAATTCTCGCGCTATCAGACGAACTTCAGGCTTGTTATAAGTCTGGAGATATTACCCATTTTTATCAAATTCTCGATCAATCCCTTTCTTCCAAAATCAAGTTCCCGAAACTGGAAGACCTGGCAGTTATACTGCACGAATTTTTAAGTGAAAAGGAAGAGGAAACGATTATTCAACAGGTGATTAAAATGGACCATATTGGTTCATACCCTTTTTGCGGCAAGCTAATTCAATTAAGACTGGAAAAAAATATCAAGCATGCTTTTAAATTGGCAGCCTGGAGTATCCACGAGGGAAATGTTTGGTATGCCTGCGATACCATCTCTGAGCGCGTTTATGGTTTTGCTCTTTTAAAAGATTTTAAAAATGCTTTTCCCCTGGTGAAGGAATTAAGTGAAAGTGAAAATTATTGGGACAGGCGTGGGGTAGGAGTAGCAACACATCTGGCTGTCAAATGGGGTCTTCCACAGAAAGAGTCTCTCCAACTTTTGGATTTGGCCCTCAAGCATAAGGCAGCAACCAACCACGAAGAAAAGACCGGAATAGGATGGGGAATGAAGACCATTACCAAGTTTTTTCCTGAAATGGTCAGGGAAAGAAAAATCCTTGAATCTGAAAACCTTCCTCCCTGGATGGCGACTAAAGTGAAGAAAGGATTTGCCTTAGCCGAATTGAAGAAAATGAAATCCCGACAAAGTTGAACTTAAATCGCTGCCTGCCAAAATTTTACGATATTCACGCCTTTATTTGAAATTTTCCTCCGGAAGTGAAAAGCAGCGGATGCCCAATTTTAAAGAGCAGACATACAAAAGCATTCTAAATCGGAAAAAATGGATCGACAACTGGTTTTGGGATAGGTATTCCATTAATCCCTACAGCGGTTGTTCCATCGGTTGTGTTTATTGTGATGCCCGTTCTCAAAAATATCGCAATCCGGATGCTCCACAATTGGATCCTGCCGCCTTTGAGCAGGATATTTTTATAAAAAAAGGCGCTGAAGAAATCCTGGAAAAAAAGTTAGCGAGTTCCCGAAGTCTTGAAAAAGATGTAGTTGCCCTTAGCGGAAAAACCGATTGTTATCAACCAGCTGAAAAGGTTTTTCGCAATACCCGAAAACTCCTTCAGGTGCTGCAAAGAGAATCTTTTCCGGTTCACATTGTAACGAAGTCCAATTTAGTGTTGGATGATGTAGCCTTGTTGCAATCCATCGCGCAGGAAACCTGGGCAGCCGTTTCAGTAACCATTACAACAGCTGATGCAAAAAAGTCTAAATTTCTAGACAACAAGGCAGCCAATCCTTCGAAGCGATTTAAGATTGTAGAGACCATCAAGAAGAACTTTCCGGAGATTAAGTCAGGGATCCTTGCCATTCCTTTGGTGCCCGGACTTGCAGACGACCCGAAGGATTTAGATTCCTTGTTTGCAAAGACGAAAGACAGCGGCGCAGATTATATTTTATTTGGTGGAGGCATGACTTTGCGCGATCAACAGGCACTTTGGTTTTTGGAAAACTTAAAAAATGAATTTCCTGAACTATTGCCCCTGTATGAGAAGTTATACAGATTCAGGTATCGCCCTACCCAATACAAAGGTCAAATGGCTCCGGACGGAAAATACCTTTTGGAAAAACACCATTTGCTTTTTGAAATAGCCAAAAAATACCAATTGCCTATTCGGATTCCAAGGTACATTCCGGATGATTATCGCAACAATAATTATCGTTTGGCCGAGGAACTCTTTAAGGAAGCATACACCCGACAAATGTTGGGTGGCGACTGGCATGGACTATTTTGGGGAGCCCATAACATCCAAAACTTTAATTCAGACATCCTGACCTTGTCAGAAGAAGAGCGCTCCACCGCCCTCAACCTGAAAGAAGGATTACTCGAAGGAATCAATGAATGGGTGGATCGAAATGCCAAAGGAAGAGAAGGAGATCAATTGTGGCTGAAATTTTGAAATCGGTCTTTAGTCTTTGGTAATGAGTGAATTAATGAATGTGTGATTGAGTGAAATAGTTTTTTGACTTTGGGACAGGTTAGTATTTTGATGATTTTGAATTAATGAATCACTCAATTTTAGATATGAAAAATACATTCTTGTAGAGCCGCCACGCTTGGCGGCTCTACAAGGCGAAATGAACGAATCTGAATCTGTTCGAATTGTTAGTAAAATGTTCAGAAAAATCGCCGTAACATTTGTTATAAGTGATTGAAAAGCAAAAACTTAAGAACCCAGAACCCAGAACCCAGAACCCAGAACCCAGAACCCAGAACCCAGAACCCAGAACCCAGAACCCAGAACCCAGAACCCAGAACCCAGAACCCAGCATATGTTCAAAATATCACAAACATCGAAAGAAGAAATTTGGAATGCGATTACCCATGGACTGGGTGTGATCTTCGCATTGGCAGCTATGCCGTTTCTTATCTATGACGCATATGTTGTAGGTGGATTTTCTGTAACCTTCGGAATCAGTGTCTTCGGATTTGGAATGTTAATGTGTTATCTCTCATCGACCCTTTACCATGCCGTCACTCATGAAAAACTAAAGTCCAGGTTTTTAATCTGGGATCATATATCCATTTACCTATTGATTGGTGGGACTTATACTCCGGTCGTTCAAAAATATACCGATGCAAACACCGGATTGATATTTTTGTCCATCATGTGGGGTATAATACTTGTGGCTTCTATTTTGAAAATATTCTACACGGGTAGATATGAAAAGCTATCCCTTATCTTGTATTTATTTTTAGGTTGGATGGCCGTATTTCTTGCGGACTCCTTGATTCAAAACATGCCTCTGTATGTCTTTTGGTGGATTCTTGCCGGAGGAATAGCTTACAGTATTGGAGTGATATTTTTTATTTGGGAAAGGTTACCTTTTAACCACAGCATTTGGCACCTACTCGTGCTCTGCGGCACTATTTTTCATTTCGTAGCCATTTATTTGTCTTTGTATGTGGAATAGGTGGGGGTTGGCTGTTGGCTATTGGCTATTGGCCGTTGGCTTCCAGAGGGGGATTTCCAAGATTATAGGTGGAAAAACAGGTGGAGGAGCTTTTCAACGGGTATTTTTGGATCTACTGTTTCCGCGGCCTTTAAAGACGAAAAGCGAAAGTCGAACACCGAAAAGCGTAATCAGCAGATATTCAATGAATTATATAATCTATTATATGGTAGCTATTGGCCGTCGGCTTTTTTTGACAACATGATTGGTTGAAAACTTTCGTTGAGTTTAAGGATTAATAGCCCTTTCATTATAAAATAGGGACCATACTTCGTCACTCGTCACTCGTACTTCGTCACTCGAAAATCCCAATCATTAGTTAGCCCCGGCTTCCAAGGGAAACCGGAGCTATTTTGGTTTAAAACCAACCTTTTATTTGATATGAATTTTCTGTGCCCTGGTTGGTAATCCTTCCTGATCTATTATTCTTAAAAAGTAAGTTCCCTGATTTAGAATGGCTGGTAGGCCGATTTCAGCTCTACCCAATCCTGCTGCTAATCTTTGCTCATAAACCATATTGCCATTTAGGCCAAAAATTTGAATGGTGCCATTTTCAGTAGCTTTTTCTAGGGTTATGTTTAAGTGTGAACCACTGCTGGCAGGATTAGGGAAAATTTCAAATTTTGCACTTGAAAAAACTTCTTTGGAAGACACCGTCTGATCTGCATAAGGACGGTAAGCAATGGTATTGTCTACCAGGTCGTAATCCATGACTGGCATTCCAAAATTTGGTGCGTAAAACACATAAAAGCTATCACTGGCCATTTGTCCCTGAGTGATGCCGAATGCTGCAGCCAATGGCGGCGGAGCAACTGCACCTCCCAGGAAAAAGCTGTCAATTGAAGTCCTTACTACTTTAACCATGAGGGCATCTATTGGTTTGGTCGGGGTACCATCAGGGTAAGTAAGTAAAATTTTGCCTTCACCCACGACATCCCTTGATACGGTGAGTCGTCTTTTTGAAAAGCCGGGTACTTTGTCAAGCCCAAATCCCTGGACAGTTAATACAAAATTGGTATTTTCCGTGGCAGTTTGGGTCCATTTTTTACCCATTTGACAGGGAAATTGAAGGTAGTCCAACCTTTGAGCATAAACTACATCTCTTCCGGGAAATGCTAGCGTATCGGATGGACCACCTGTTATTGCTTGTATTGAATAGCTTACCGATGTAGAGGAAGAACCATAATCTGAAAAGCCGGTTTCGTCACATGCTTCGTATGCTCGGTTGGGAATTATGAAGGATTGAAAACTAAGTGTTCGCTGGTAATAATTGAATGCGCCAGGAAAATTGGCATCGGTTGCTTCAAAATAATCCCTTGATCGCAAATCATTTGATGGCAGGTTCGTGAAATCCCAGACCTGATTCATTCCTTCCGTAGGGGCTGCAATATTGCTTGCATTTGCAAAATAAAACTCATCTGTAAAAGTTGCTTCTCTCGGAAAGTTGTCCTTGGTTAAAACAATTTGACTCTTTAATTGAACAGAAAATGAAAAGAGCATAAGGGAAACTAGGGTAAAGGTTGATTTCATTTTTTTAGATTTAAAATGATTAAAAAATTGATGGCTCAAAGTTGCATGAAGGACGGTCCATGCCATATCAAAATCAAATCATCTTGTATAAAAAATGAAACAACAGGCAGTAAAATCAAGGGTTTTGAAGCTTTTATTTCGAAATTATACTTTCAAGGAAGCTTCCGGGGGTCTGTCCAAATTTTTCTCTAAAACATTTTACGAAGTAAGCGGTGGATGAAAATCCTGTTTCAAAAGCAATCTCCGAAACGGTGCCTTTTTTGGCTTTTACCAGTTCCATTGCTTTTTGCAATCGGTAGGTTTGAATGAATTTATTTGGGGAGTGATCCGTCAGTGCTTTTAGTTTTCTGTTTAAATGTACTTTACTCATACCCACAGCTGCTGCCAGATCATCTACACTAAAAAGTTCGTCACTCAAATTCGTTTCCACGGTTTGAATGACTTTTTCCAGAAACATTTTATCAATTGAATTCAAATTGCTGACTTCATGTTGAAAAGAAGGATTATCTGAAAACCTTTTTCGAAGTTGCTTTCTGACCTGTATAAGATTTTTTACCCTGGTTTGCAATTCCAGGGTGTCAAAAGGTTTGATCAAATAATCATCGGCTCCCGTTTCCAGACCCTTAATTTTTTCAACATCCGCAGCCTTTGCAGTTAATAGGATAATAGGAATATAATCTGTCCGCTGGTCATTTTTAAGTTGTTTGCAAACTTCATAACCATCCATTTCCGGCATCATGACATCGCTGATAATCAAATCCGGACCTTTTTCAAATGCATCTTCGACTCCTTTCCTGCCGTTTTCAGCTTCCAGAATGTGGTAATGATTGGAAAGATTAAGTTTTATAAAAGCCCTTACATCAGGATTGTCCTCTATAATAAGAATGCTCTCCTTGTTTTCCAATGCAAATGCACCGGGAAGCCCGGTTTCATCTTTTAGGTTTTGTAAGTCACCATTAGTCTCTTTTTCTTCAGCTGAATCAATGAGCGGTGACAGATTTTCATTCTGCCCGGTAGCAAAATCTTCAGTTCTAAAATGACTTTTTCCTTTTTTAAAATATAAATTAAATTGAGTACCCTTCCCTTCCTGCGATGTTACAAAAATGTTGCCTCCATGCAATTCAACCAGTTCTTTAACCAATGCCAGTCCAATGCCTGAACCGGTCAGCTGCTGATCTTTGGATGATTCCACTTGAAAAAACCGGTCAAAAATAAAGGGCAATTGCTCAGCAGAAATTCCTACACCGTTATCACTCACCCTGATGCTTACCTCATTATTTTCATCTTTTATCTCAACACTGACTTTTCCACCTCCATTGGAAAATTTAATGGCATTGGACAAAAGGTTGTAAAAGATTTTTACGATTTTTCTTTCATCAACAAAAAGGAAAATGTCCTCTTTTGGCGCTTTAAACTCCATGGTTAGATTTTTCCCTTCTGCCAAGGATTCAAAAGACATGACTATACCTTTCAATAATTTTGTAAAATTGAAAGATTCGACTTCCAATGGCATTTTACCGGACTCAAGCTTTGATAGTTCCAATAATTGGTTGACTAGATCTAGTAATCTGTCAGCATTTTGCTTTGCTGTGCTTAATAACACCTTGTCTTTTTCTGAATTAAGATTAGGCAAAACCTGAGCGATGGGGCCTTTTACAAGGGTAAGTGGTGTCCTGAATTCGTGGGAGATATTTGCAAAAAACCTGGATTTCAGTTTATCTAGTTCCTCAAATTTCAGCTTTTCGTTTTTAATGGTATTTATTTTATCAAAAAGACCATAAAACAAAACCCCGGAATAACAGATGGTCCCAAACATGAAAAGGTAATTGGTGAAGAAAGGGAGGTTGCCCTGCTGGAAAATAGTGCTGATGTGTACCAATGCAGTTACGACAACAATACTAAAAGATACAATGATTATCCGGGCTGATTTATCCTTTCTTTTCAATAAAATCAAAACCACAACTATATTGGAGATAAGCCAAATAACAAGTAAAATATTGTTAATAAACCCGACAAGAACAGGATTGGAAATAATTAGCTTTAGAACGAGGGGAACTATAGCAGTTAAACCAGAAATGATGAGATAAAATTTCGAATAAGTAGGAAGCTTTTCTTTTATATTTAAAAAATACCAGGTGAAAAGGGTAGCTGAAACTACAATCATCGATATACTGAGTGTCAAAAATCTAAATCCAAGACCGGGGGAAGCCAGATCAAACCATACCTGAAAGACACCAAGGGAAATACAAAAATAAAATCCAAAACTTACCATTATCAGTCCAAAGAAGATAAATTCAACTTCTTTAAAAAGTAGGAAAAGGAAGAAACTTACCAGCGCAAAAAGCATCATCACCCCTAGATAAAAACTTGCCTGGTTTTGGAAATGAATCACCTTCTGAATGGCCAAAAACCCTGGCTGAATGTTTATATGCCCTAAATGGGCGCTAGCAGTTTGATTATTAAAATAGAATTGGAAATAATAACTCACTGAATCACCAGGCTGCAAACTCAAAGAATGATAAGAATAATTGGACTTTAACTCATAATGAGAAGGTCTCATGACTCCACCGGCAATATCGGTTTCCATTACTTTGCCATTGTCAACCTTATAAATCCAAATCGAATCTATTGCATTGCAAAAATTGAAATACTCATGCCTGGTTTTTTGATCGACGTTATGAAGATTTAGTTTTATCCAGCCGTAAAATCCACCATTAGGGTAATCTTTTTCAACGTTCTTGAATGGTTGATCTCCCATCTGAATAATATCCTCAATGGAATATTGCCTGTCCACATCCACCAAAATCTTGGTAGAGTCGCCCAGCATTACTTTATCCTGATTACCTGAATGAAGCCTTATTAGAGGAATGTTGTTTGCTGAATGAAGAGCAAAGCAAGCTGAAAGGATGAAAACAATCACCAAATGTGGTCTAAACATCTTGGGTTTTAATTTCCGTACAATTTCTAATTTATTTCCTAGAAATATCTGAAATCAAGCATTTGAATTATTAATTTTTAAAATCCGAAATATAGATAGGGTTCTCTTCTCAAATTGTCTGACAGCATTTTATGGCTGACTGAGTTTTTCCTTCATTAGATTTTTCTATTGCTTCAATTTAAATACCTGTTTATAATCGGAGAGGACTAAACTTTTTTGAAATCATAACTCTATTAAGTTATTTCAAAATTTTTCCCTTCCCTTCTTTCTTTTCTTTTCAAAATAAAAAATCATAATTTTCCGCTAGAATCAGAAAATTATGATGGAATTCGAATCCAGGGTATTAGATGATGCTGAAGACTTTGTGGAACAGCACTTTGAAGAAAAAGTCTCCAAGGATCATGTCTTTCATGACATCGAACATGTTAAAGAAGTAGTTGAGTCCGCAGAAGAAATTGCGATGGGCTATGAGCTGGAAGACAAAGAATTGGAATTATTGCTCATCGCTGCCTGGTTTCACGATACCGGATATGATAAAGGTCCGGATGGCCATGAAGAACGCGGTTGCGAATACGCAAAAGCTTTTATGGCTGAGTATGATTTTACAGAAGAAGACAAAGAATTGGTCTGTAAATGCATCATGGCTACCAAAATGCCTCAAGACCCGGATGGGGATTTGCCTTCCATTCTTGCCGATGCTGACATGAGCCACCTGGGTAAAAAATCCTATTGGGATCGCTGTGGGAAAATCAGACAGGAAATGCATCTGGTTAAAAATGTAATCATGTCCGAACAGGAATGGGTCGATTTTGAAATCGACTTTTTAACCAATCAGCGCTACCATACCGATTTTGCAGAAGAATTGTACGACAAGCGAAAACACAAACATATCCGCCAGTTGATCAAACAAAAACTTCGCCTGAGTCCTGCGGAATATGAATCGCCTGAATCCATTTCAAAAAAGGATTTGACCATCAAAAAAAAGGCAGAAGAGTTCAATAAAAAGAAATACAATAAGGATTATGAGATTAAAGAATTGCGCTTGGGCCGCGGTGTAGAAACTATGTACCGGACTGCTTACCGGACTCATGTCAACCTGAGTGCCATGGCAGACAACAAGGCCAATATCATGCTCAGTATCAATGCAATTATTGTCTCCATTGTCATTTCTACGCTGGTGCCTCAGTTTGATACCGATACCAAACTCATCATGCCCACTGTAACGATTTTGATCGTTTGCCTGGTGGCCATGTTTTTTGCTACCCTTGCTACCCGTCCCAAGGTGACCGAAGGAAGAATGTCTAGAGATGATATCGAAAATCGCAGAGGAAATCTCCTCTTTTTTGGCAATTTTTATAAAATGCCGCTCGATGAATATGATTGGGGAATGAGGGAGCTTATCAAAGATTCAGACTATCTGTACAGCACAATGACTAAGGATCTTTACTTTTTAGGAATTGTCTTGGCTAAAAAATACAGATTCCTCAGTATTTGCTACAACGTATTTTTATATGGTTTAATCATGGCGGTTTTGGTATTTGCCATAACCTATATGTTGTAATTTTTATAAAAAAGCATGCTTTCTAATTGCTAGAACTGTTTATTTTCAATGGTTTTCTTTATTTTTAAAGAGTTCCAGACTCAACCATTGAAATTAAACCACACTTATGAAATGCTACGCTCCGACTTTTGGATGGAGAAATTTCTGTTTTTCCTTTGCCTACCTTTCCATATTTCTATTGATCTCTTGTCATTCCAATTTGGATGAATCCTCTGAATTTGCAGAGGAGGAGGAAGAAGAAAGGCTACCCAATAGCTGGTTTTATATGCAAAGAGCTTTTCCCCTGGGTACTATTCCCAAAGATGCCTACCAGGCCGCATTGAAGCAATCAGCTGCCTTTCGCCAAAATGCAGCCCAATCCAAACAAGATGAACCCTGGGAGTTTGTCGGCCCGGTCAATGTGGGTGGCAGAATCACTGATTTGGAAATGTATGAGGATGATCTCATGACCATCTATGCCGGAACAGCTTCCGGAGGAATTTTTAAATCTAGCGATCAAGGAGTAAGCTGGGTTCCCATTTTCGATGAAGCTGCCAGCTTGAGTATCGGAGATTTGGACCTTGCACCTACCAATAAAAATATCATTTACGTAGGCACAGGAGAAGCAAATGCAGGTGGCGGCTCCCTGGCATACGACGGATACGGAGTCTATAAATCAACCGATGCCGGACTTACCTGGCAACACAAAGGACTTGAGAATGTGGGCAGCATCGGAAAAGTAGAAATAGACCCCAAAAATGAAAACCGGGTTTTCGTAGCAGCTATGGGAGACCTCTTCGGAAACAATCCCGAGCGGGGAATTTACAGAACCATCGATGGTGGTGATACCTGGGAACAGGTCTTGTTTTTAAATGACTCCGTTGGAGGAATTGACCTGGTAATTCATCCTAATAATCCCGATACCATTTATGCTGCCACCTGGCAAAGAGTCAGAAGACCAAACAGGAGAAGTTACGGCGGCCCCGGAAGCGGAATTTTTCGATCTTACGATGGAGGAGACAATTGGGAAAGGCTAACCAACGGACTACCGGGCAATCAATTGGGACGAATTGGCCTTTGTATCTCTCCAAGTGATCCGGAAATTTTATACACGATTATTTCAGATAGAAATTCTCAACATCAGGGATTTTGGAAGACCTCAGATGGTGGTAATACATGGACTTTTCAAGGTAATGAAGGTTTTGCAGGAGCTAATTTTAGTTACTGGTTTGGAAAAATTTTTATAAATCCCTTCGATCCTTCCCAAGTCTTTGCCACGAGTCTCGACATGCACGCTTCCTACGATGATGGAAATAATTGGGAGTCCATTACTGTAGGAAAAACCCATGTAGACCAGCATGCCATGATCATTCACCCAATGAATCCGGATTTGTTTATCATCGGAAATGATGGAGGAGTGTACGTTTCCCAAAACGCCGGCTTAACCTGGGAGCATTCAGATAATATGCCAATTACTCAATTTTATACCTGTGAAATGGATTACCAAAATCCAAGACACTTTTTAGGCGGCACGCAAGATAATGGAACGGTAAGAACAAGAAATGGTCAGAATAACAACTGGAACAGAATTTATGGTGGAGATGGTTTTGTAGTGAAAGTTGACCCGATTGAAAACAACATTATCTATGCCGAATCACAATATGGAGCATTAGGAAGGTCAGAAGATGGTGGATCCAGATTTACCTCTGCACGAACAGGAATTGATCCTGGTGAAAGAAAAAATTGGAAAACTCCTTACATCCTGGATCCTATGAATCCATCTACACTATATTATGGGGCGCAAACTATTTATAAATCCACAGATAAAGCGGTAAGCTGGAGGCCAATTAGTCCCGACCTGACCAATGGTCCGGGTACCAACTTGACATTTGGTACGGTTTCTACCATTACCGTTTCCCCTGTAAACAATCAAATCATTTATGCCGGTACCGACGATGGAAATGTTTGGGTAAGCATAGATGGCGGCGGAAATTGGGAAAAGGTTTCAGGTGGCTTGCCGCAAAGATGGGTTACAGCTGTTGAGGCAGATCCATTTGATGAAGCCACCGCTTATCTAACCTTTTCAGGGTACCGAAATAATTCCTATCTGCCTCATGTTTATCGCACTCGCGACTATGGTCAAACCTGGGAAAATATTGGGCAAAGTATCCCTGAAGCACCGGCCAATGATATAGTACCTGATCCGGCTAACGTTGATCGTTTGTTTCTTGCAACAGATTTTGGTGTTTATGAAACAGCTGATGGTGGAGTCAGCTGGGACTTATTATCGGATGGAATACCAAATGTTCCAATTTTGGACCTGGTTTTTCATCAGCCAACCAGGACTTTAGTTGCCGCTACTTATGGTAGGTCGATGTATAAATTAAAAGTGGAAGAATTAGTATCTATAAAAGAACAACCTAGCAATATCGCTTCCTTCAGCGTTTCTCCCAATCCTGTCAATCATAATTCAAGTGCATTTTTTATACTTGAAAAAGGTGGTCGTTATGACCTTTTGATACATGATGCCAATGGGAAATTAATTTCAAGGAAGGGATTGGATCTTCCGGCAGGTTCACATTCAATAGGAATACAACACATGGTTCCAGATACCAAAGGAATGTATGTGGTAATCCTGAAAGGAACCAAAGGAAGTAAAACTTTCCAGCTGATTCGTTCCTGATCAGTTTACAAGATGGTCGCGGTAATGATTAAAGATGGCTGATTTGGAAAGAAACCCTATGTATTTGTCATCTTTAACAACTGGCAGATTCCAGGCCTGGTAAAACTCAAATTTTTCCATGACTGAAACCATCTTTTCATTGATGTGAACCGTGCAAGGAGGGTCATGCATAATGTCTCCAACTTTCACCTCTTCATATTTTTCACGGTCAAACATGATTTCCCTGACATCGTCCAGGAGAATTATTCCAACCAACACATTTGAATCATCAGTCACCGGAAAAATGTTTCTTCTGCTGTTGGCAACTGCCTTTACAAAAACTCCCAGGGAATGATTAGGTCGGGTAGCAATAAAATCTGTTTCAACCAGATCAGAAACATTCAATTTTAAAAGCACGTTGGCATCCCTGTCATCCGGATGTGCCCAAATACCTCGTTCAGCTAAAATTTTGGTGTAAACACTATGACTTTCAAAATGACGGGTCACAAAGTGAGAGATAGCTGATACTATCATCAGAGGTACGAATAAAGCATACCCACCTGTTACTTCGGCTATGATAAATATTCCTGTCAAGGGGGCACTCATTACCCCGCTGAGGATACCTCCCATTCCAACTGCTATGAAATTGGGTTCACGTAAATCCACTATGCCGGTTAGGTTCACGGTTTTTACAAAAACAAAACCTAATACAGCTCCGGAAAACATGGAGGATGCAAACACCCCTCCATTACCTCCCGCTCCAATGGTCAATCCACTGGCAACAATCTTTGCCAGAATAAGAAAAACACCAAAAGCAACCAAAAACCAGGCATTTTCAGAAAGTTTATAAAAAATACTGTGGTCTGCGAGATTGAAATACCTGCCTTCAAGCAATGCGTTTACCGCATGATAACCTTCCCCATACAAGGGAGGCATCAGGAAAATAAAGATTCCTAATCCTAAACCTCCGAGTACAATTTTGGCAGAAGTTTTTTTCAACGAATTCAGCTTCCCTTCTACAAAAGCCAACATTCTGATATTGTAAGTAGAAACCAATCCGGCCAGAACTCCTAACAAAATATAAAAAGGCAGGGCCTTAAATTCCCAACCTTCAGTTATGAGGAAAAAGATTTGCTCCGCAAATAAGAATCTTGCTACCACTGCACCTGAAGCAGCTGAAATAATCAATGGAATGAAGGCGGTCATGGCCATCTCCGGCAACAAGACTTCAAAGGCAAAAATCACCCCCGCTATTGGACTGTTAAAGATGGCAGCCATGCCAGCTGCTGCTCCACAGGCCAGGATTAAAGTCTGGTCTTTTCGACCCAATTTCATCGTTCTGGAAAGATAAGATCCAAGGGCGGAGCCTGTTCGGATAATGGGAGCCTCCAGTCCGACACTACCACCCAATCCAACTGTTAGTCCACTCGTTACCATATGAGAAAAGGTCTCAAAGGTTGGAATACGGACTTTCTTCCTGGATATTTGAAAGATGAGGGAACTCAATCCTTTATCGTAAACATTCTTTTGAACATTTCGCATAAAAAATACCGCAAGGGAAATACCAACAACCGGTAAAATCATATACAAAATGTTTTCACTGCTTGGGTCATTTCCTTCTACCAGTCCTCGAAGATAATGTACAAAAGACTTTAGAATCATGGCCGCAATACCTGCTACGACCCCGGTAATTGCACTTACAATGATGAGGAAATTCCTGCGACTGATATTTTCTCCAGACCACTTGATGAACTTCCACAACAAAACATTACCTATCCGGACGATTCGGGAAGTTTTCTTAGTAGCGTCTTCTAACCAGGGTTGGTTGGGCATGATAAAATTCCATTTGAGGGCAAAATTGATATAATTTCCCCATATTTGGAAAGTGAGCCCAAATAATTGCATTTTGTTAATAAAGCTTCCCCAAAATTCCTGACAGCAGCTCCGTATTTACAAAGCAAATAACTACGATTTGATACATGGCAGATATCGACCAGATACGCATAAATTTTAATGAAGAAACTCTTGGATTACTGAATTTTTGTCTGGCTTTCCTAACCTTCGCTGTTTCCCTGGATATTTCCATCAAGGATTTTAAAAACGTATTCGGGCATCCTAAAAAGGTAATTGTGGGCTTGATTTCCCAATGGATTTTAATGCCAATTTTCACCATTACCCTTATCCTTATTTTTAAACCAGCCCCAAGTATTGCTTTGGGAATGGTACTGGTAAGTGCCTGTCCGGGTGGTAATGTGAGTAATTATGCCACGCATATTGCAAAGGGAAATACAGCATTATCAGTGACCCTTACTTCTTTTGTAACCCTATTTGCAATCCTGATAACGCCCATCAGCTTTTCGGTTGTTTCAGCCATCTTGCCAGAGACACAAGCCTTGCTAACCAAAATAAGTCTGGATCCGGGTTCAGTAGTTTGGACCATCATGCAATTGATTGTTATTCCATTGATAATTGGGCTTTCGCTCAATCATTTCAAACCGGACTGGGCTGCCAAAATCCGTAAGACTGTAAAAATAGTCAGCATGGTCATTTTCCTTGGAATCATCGTCGCTGCTGTACTGGCCAACATAGACAATATTATAAAATACATTTACCTCGTATTCATTTTGGTGCTTTTGCACAATGGGCTGGCCTATGCAATGGGTTATTATTTTGCAAAAGCAAATAAACTTCCCGAAGCCGATGCCAGGACGGTAGCCATTGAGACAGGCATTCAAAATGCAGGATTGGGACTGGTGCTTATTTTTAACTTTTTTCCGGATCTGGGTGGAATGATGCTGGTTGCTGCTTTTTGGGGAGTATGGGACTTGCTAACAGTTTTTTTATTGGCCAAATGGTGGGAAAGAAAACCACCCTCTTCAGAAAATGTATTGGCTTAAAATTGCAAAAACCTTCCGGGATTGAGTACTTATTGTATAATTGACTTTAATATCTTTCCTATATTTGTCTTTTTAAAATAAATTGAAGTTAAACAAGCCCTTTATAAGGGTCGCATCTTCAAACTAGCCGTTAAACCTTATTATTAGTCCTTCCTGTTTTTTAAAGAATTTATCCTAAAATAATACCATGGATTCAGATAAGAAAATCCCGAATTTGAATGAAACATTTAATGAAAAAGGAGAAGCCATCAGCCCTAAATTGCCTGATGGTACTAAAAATTTTCTAATTGATATAGACGGCACAGTTTGCGATGATGTACCCAATGAAGAGCCGGAAAGAATGGGTACCGTTCTCCCATATCCCGATGCTTTGAAAATTTGCAATAAATGGTTTGAAGAAGGCCACGTCATTACCTTTTTCACTTCAAGAACAGAAGAACACCGTGAGGTCACAGAAAAATGGCTGGATAAACACGGATTCAAATACCATACTATATTATTTGGAAAACCTAGGGGCGGGAATTACCATTGGATTGATAATCATATCGTTAAAGCAACCCGTTTTAAAGGAAAATTTACCGATTTGATTGTTAAAAATCACGAGATAGAAGTATTTAAGTCCTAATTTCGTATTACATTTAATATGAATATAATTCCAGGCAAAACTTACTGATGATACTTCGACTCACTATCAAGACTATATTTATCATTCAATTGCTGGCTATTTCTGCTTGCAGTTTTCTCCAACCGGTTCAAAAATCAAATACCCCCAAATCTACGGAGGAGGAAGAGCTGGTAGAAATCAGTCCAAAGGATTCAGCTAAAAAAACAGAGGAATCTAAACCGGAAGTTATGGTTGAAGAGGAAATTGATCCTGCCAAGCCTGAAAAATATCTCGCAATCAATTTTGTGGAATCCGAAAGACTCATGCCGGTCCTTGATTTGGCCGAAGCAGAACAAAAAATGGTCTTTCTTGATTTTTATACAGACTGGTGCCTGCCTTGTAAATTGATGGAAGATGAAGTTTTTACGGATAAGGAAATCGGCGATTTAATGAATCAGCATTTTTTAAGTATGAAAGTAAATGCTGAAGGTGAAAACGGTCGCAACCTTGCTGCCATCTTCGAAATCAAAGCATATCCTACCTTGTTATTCCTTGATAAAAAAGGTAATGTACTTGTAAAAAAAGTCGGTGCAGCCTTCCATACAGAATTAAAAGAACTCGTTCAACAAGCTATTGTGCAAAATCCGAACTAGGGGTGCTGGGTGCTGGGTGCTAGGTTCTGGGTGCTAGGTGCTGGGAGCTAGGTACTGGGAGCTGGGTGCTGGGTAATGGGTGCTGGTTCTTTTTTTTCGGTTTTATGGGGTCCGGGCTGTTAGTTTCGCTTAGAAAATTCATCTTTGCGATAACAAACCATTGTAAATATAAATGGAGAAAAATTCAGCTATACTGGTAACTGGTGGAACCGGCTTTGTGGGGTCCTATTTGTTGCGTTACCTGGTTGAATATGGCTATTCCAATATATTTGCTTTGAAAAGATCTTCCAGCCCGATGGATTTGGTCCAACCGGTAGCAGATAAAATTCAATGGTTGGAAGGAGATATTCTGGATCTACCTTTTTTAGAAGAGGCCCTGGAAGGCAAAGAATTCGTTTTTCATTGTGCTGCAGTGGTTTCTTTTAAAAAAAATGAGCATCAAAAAATGATGCGGATAAATGAAGAAGGTACTGCCAATCTTGTAAATCTCTGCCTTTTCTATGCTGTTAAAAAACTGGTACATGTAAGTTCCATCGCTGCACTGGGTAGAGCAAAAGACGGTGCCCATATCAACGAACAGACTTCCTGGGAGAACAGCGACTTGAATACCAATTATGCCATTAGCAAATTCCAGTCAGAAGTACAGGTCTGGCGAGGAATCGCCGAAGGTTTGAATGCCGCGATTGTCAATCCCTCACTAATTTTTGGAGGCGGATTTTGGGAAAAAGGAACCGCTCAAATGGTTACGACCATAGACAAAGGGCTTTCTTTTTATACCAAAGGTGGAAGTGGGATTGTCGACGTGCGGGATGTTGCGAAATATATGATTCGCCTGATGGAAAGCGATATTTCTTCCCAAAGATATCTTCTTAACGGAGCAAATGTTACTTACCTCGAATTGTTTTCAGCGATTGCTAAACAATTGGATAGAAAAACTCCTTCTATAGAATTGAAAAAGTGGATGCAGGAAATAGCCTGGAGGGTATTTTGGGTATGGTCTAAGTTGACAGGCAAAAATCCCATTTTCACCAAAGAAACTGCAATGATTACAGGAAAGCAGTTTTTTTACGAAAACGAGAAATCCTTAAAAGCCTTTGA